>JAIRXU010000062.1 GCA_031268095.1 Oscillospiraceae bacterium
AAAACCGCTTGCTGGCATCTTTCGTCGTTTTGGGTGAAAATTAGACCCTTTCACGCGCTGAACCCCTTGATTATCAAGGGGTTCAGCGCATGGCATCTGGATTGGAAAACCATTATGGCGGAGAAGGGGAGACTCGAACTCCCGCGCCGGTCACCCGACCTACGCCCTTAGCAGGGGCGCCTCGTCACCAACTTGAGTACTTCTCCAAGTTTGACGTTACGTCTTGATTCAGTTTTCCGGAACACACACCGCAAGCGATTGCCCATCAGGACATCTCTATTATATCCCAAAAGACGTGCGCTGTCAAGTATCTGCCGCAAAATTTTCACAGGAGAACGCGGCATAATTTTGCTGCGCTGCGGCCGGCAAAAGCGAGGAGAAACGAGGATAAATTTGGAAGAAAAAACCTTCGCAACTATATTGCAAAACAAGCTAGCTTGTGATACAATATAAGGAAAGAGAGGTGATCCGTTGGCATGACCCAACTGAAAAAGGGCGCGCTGGAGCTTTGTGTCCTGGCGCTGCTGGAAAAGGGCGACCGCTATGGCTACGAGTTAGTCACGCTGATTTCGGCGGAAATCGAAGTCACTGTGGGCACGATCTATCCGCTGCTCAAACGCATCAAAGAAGACGGCTGCGTGGAGACCAATACCGTCGAATCGTCCGATGGTCCGGCCCGCAAGTACTACCATCTCACGGATACCGGCCGGTCGGTTCTAGCCCGGCAGGTCGCTGAATGGCGCAGTTTCTCGGCAAAAATCAATCGAATGATAGGAGCGGAAGAGGTATGACGATGCGGAAATATTTGGAAGAACTGCGCGGGGCGCTGGGGAGCCGGCAACAGGAATCGGCGGCGCGGGAACTGCTGGAAGACCTGGAAACGCACTTTGCGGAGGCACGGCGCTCCGGCCAAAAGGAAGAGGACGTCTGCGCCGCCCTGGGGGAGCCAGCCGAAATTGCGGCGCAATTTCAGGCGTTTGCGTCGGAAGAACCCGGCGCGGAACAGCCCGGGGCAGGAAGCGACTCTGTCGGAGATGATTTCCCGGCCGGAGGAGAAGTTCTGATTTCCCTGCGGGCCTATCATCTCTACCTCGCCTCCGGCGGTGATACGTTCGAAGTATCCGTCCGTCAAAACGGCGCATGGGTTGAGGATAGCGACGTCTGCGTAGAGCGCGCGGGGAACAGCCTGCGCGTCAGCCAAACCTCGGAACGCGGTTGGCGGTTCTGGTTCCTGCCTGACCGGCGCAGCCGCGACGTTTTCGTCACGCTGCCGCGCTGGTTCCGGGGGGACGTTTCCCTGGAGTTGCAGGCAGGCAACACCCGGGTCCGCAATCTGGAACTGGACGGCGCGCTGCGGCTGGAAAGCCGCGCGGGGAATGCGAAGCTTGAGCGGGTGCGGGCCGGCGGCGGAATTGGTATGAAAAATTTGTCCGGCAACATGAACGTGATCGATTGCGCGGGGGATCTTCGGGTGGAAAATAAGAGCGGCAATATTCATGTGCGGCGGCAAGGCGGCAAAGTAGAAGTTGCCAATACCTCCGGCAATTGCCATGTTGAGGCGGGGCACATGGACTGGGAAAGCCGCGTGGAGACCATGAGCGGGACGGTAAACCTGGAAGCAGACGTCCTGGCCGCGCCGATAGATCTGTCATGCACCTCCGGCGTCATTCGATTCGAAATTCGCCGGCTGGCAGCCAACCTCACGGCTAGGGTGACCAGCGGAGCGATCCAGGGAGATCTGGGGGCAGACACCCAGGCTGTCTTCCAGACCGCCAACAGCTTCGGCTTTCGGAACGATTTTGCCGGTGTGCCGCTGACGCAGTCCGGTCTGCCGGTGGTGACGCTTTCCTGTCTCAGCGGCATCATGCGGGTGCGCCGCATGGCCTGACAAGAGAATCAAATCGCGAAACCATCCCCTTCGCTGATGTCTCGGCGAAGGGGATGGTTTCGCATGGGAAAAGTTACGAGAACTTCGCCAGCGCAGCGCCCAGAGCGACGTCCTGGGTGCTGGACTGAATGCCTTCCGTGATGATGTCCGGCGTGACGCCGATGCTGTCGAAACTCTGGGATGCGCCGTAGGGGACAATCTCGCCGACCGTCAGCATCACCGCGCCGCCGACCGTCTCCAATGTTACCGGCAGCTGCAAAGAGCCGTTGCCTTCCGTCTTCGCGCCGATAAGGGTGGCTTTGCCGTACGCGCGCATATCGTAGGCGAAGAGTTCCGCCGGGCCGGACGTCTCGCTGTCAATCAGGACGGCCATAGCGGGCATCGTGAGGCTGGCCGCGTCGGAGGGATAGGATTTCTGCTTGCCGTCCCGGTATGTGATGGTCGCCATCGCGCCGGATTTCCCGGCGGGAACCAGGTAGTCCAGCGTCGTGCAGGCATATTCCAGCGTCCCTTCCCGGCAGCCGCGCAAGTCGAATACCAGCGAGGTCGCGCCCTTGCTGATCAAATCCTTGGCCTGCTGCTCCAGCTGGTCCCGAGTGGTCCGGTAAAAAGCCGTGATCTTCAGTACGCCGACCGTGCCCTTGAGTTCCCCGGTGACGGTGGGCAGGTTGTGGCCGACCATGACGTTCACGGTTTTGGTGACGTCCCGGCGCTTATAGGTGACGGCGATATGGGTCACCGAAACGCCGGCGTCAACGTCATTGAGTTCGGCCAGCCGGGCCAGGGCGGGAGCGGCCTTCTCGGGCGTCAAATCCTCGGCGGAAAGGATGACGCGGCTTTCGGCCATGACTTTAGTGATGATGTCGCCTTTCAGCAAGCCGCTGGCCGCCGCCGGGGATCCGGGCTGCACCTGGCTGACGATTACCCCGTCTTTGGTCAGCGAAAGCGCTGGGTCGTCGGAAATGACCAGCCCCAGGTCCGGAGCGGAGCCTTCCAGCCGACGTGTGTAGGCCAGATATTCTTTGGCGTCCATGTAGTAGCAGTAGGGGTCGTGCAGTCCGGCGACATAGCCGCGGACAAGCGCTTCATTGATGGCGGCTCCGCTGGTCCTGCGCAGGTAATTTTCCTGGACGCCCCGGTCGATTTCCTCCACCGCGTCGTAATGCTCCGCACGCTGGGGGAGGTTGGAAATGATCCGGTTCTGTTCCCGGCGGGCGTAGACCATGGTCAGCGGAATGGAAACGGCGACGCAGAGGATGGCCATGGCCAGCGCCACGCCAAGAGATACTTTGCGATTCATGAGACATGCTCCTGTCTTTCGTTTTGAAGTGAAGCGGCCGTACTGTGTGCTGGTTACAAAATTGTAATTATTATAGCACACTTGTCCAGAGAATGCAATAGGAAATCTCGGAAGGGAGTGGCCAAACGCGTTGATCAAAGAAAATCAAGGACAGAAAAGGGCAGCTCGCGCGAATTGGGGTCACGGCCTTGGCGAAACTTCATTTTTGCGTCGC
>JAIRXU010000042.1 GCA_031268095.1 Oscillospiraceae bacterium
AAAAAGTGGCGCGGCATCGCAACACGATATGCGAAAAACACAGCTTCTTTCCTTGCCGCCGTCCACATCCGTTGCTGGGCGATTTGGTTGGGTGTCTCGTGACTGCACTGTCTAGGAAAAAACATACAGCCCCTGGGTGAACATGCTGCCGGTATTGTGGAGCAGCACCACCGCGTCGGGCTGCGTTTCGAGCGCGAACGCCTGGATTCCGTCCGGATACAGCCGGGGGTCGAGGATTTCCAGACGGTGTACGCCCAGCGAAAGGTACGCCCCGAAACTGGTGGTGAAACTGTCTCCGATCAGCAGAATATACCCTTCCGCGGCGGCCGCGTTGATCACGCTGACCCGAGGCCAGGAGCCGCCGAAAAATACTTGGTACGGCCGCGACTGGTACCGGTTTTCTCGGACCAGTTCACCGAGGTGCAGTACGGAGGCACTGAAACTGCCCCGCCGGGGACCGTCCGCCTCGGTGTCTTGGAGACCGCCGCTGTCAATGGTAACGGTTAGGTCTGTCGAAAAATCAGGAAGGGGCAAGTCGAAGTCATCCGCGCCGGCGAAGAGCAGACCTGCCCGCTTCCCTTCGGATCCCAGAAGCAGCCGGGGATATCGCCGAACCGGAAACCGCACGGGATCCAGCGCGTCCGCCGCGGCGGGAATGCCGCTCCTTTGCAGCTGCCGGGCCGTCTGTTGCGCGGCCTCCAGCGCGGCGCCGGGCCGCCAATGGTGATCCGTGGCAAAAAACTGTGCTGCCATGCCGCCGCGCAGATCAAGGGTCGTCACTCCCGCGCCGTCCAGCGCGGCCAAGAAAGCGTCCGCGGCGGCGTTCCCGTTTTCCGTGAGTCCTGGCGGCAGGCGGGGATCCTCCGGCGCAACGTCGCCGGGGGCCTGGACATAGAGGAAAGGGATTCCCTGCGCGGCGAGAGCTTTCTGGAAAGCGATTGTCCGGGCGGCGGCCGGGGTCATGTCCGGCGCGGAGAGCACCGGGGAGCCCAGGCTGCCGTCCCGCAGCCGGACGGTCGCGATCTGGACCGCATTGGGCGGGGGCGTCAAATCCCCGTCCACATAGCTTTGCCCCAGCGCAAGGCGCGCCAGGCCGTTGAGGCTGAGCAGGGCAGCGCTGAATGGCGAGGACTCCTGCCGTGTGCCCGCCAGATAGATCTCATGACCAACTCCCGCCGCCAGCAGCGCGGCCAGCGCCAGCGGCAGCAGCCGGATGCGTTGTTTCATCGCCGGGTCTCCTTCCTTCCCGAAATCAAAACCGAAAGTAAACGAACGGATGGTATTCTCCCCGCAGCGCGGCGGATACAGCCAGCAACAGCAGCAGGACCACTGCGGCGGGCCGGAGGGTGCGCCAGGCAGCGGTCTGGCTCAGGGGGGTTCCCCGCCAGGCTGTCCGGCCCAGGCGGGGGAGAATCGGTAAGGCGGCGGTTAAGGCGATCGGAAGCAGGAAACGCAGGTCCTGCAGCAGGAAGCGGCTCAGCCCGTCGGTCAGGGAACCGGCCCCCAGGCCAAACAGCCGGCCAAGATAGGCCGCCGCATGGTGGAGGGAATCCGCGCGGAAGAAAACCCAGCCCAGCCCGACGGCGCCCAGCGTCCACAGCCGCCCGGGAAGGGACCGCAGAAACGGGGAGGGCGTCTCGCCGGAAGGCGTTTTCCGCAGCCGGCCAAGCAATCGCTCCGCGGCCAGGAAGAGGAAATACCAGAGCCCCCAAGCGAGGAACGTCCAGTTCGCGCCGTGCCAGAGGCCGGTCAGCAGCCAGACCAGCAGCAGATTCGCCAGGGTGCGCGGCAGGCCCTTCCGGCTGCCGCCGAGCGGGATGTAAATGTAATCCCGGAACCAGGCGCCCAGCGTCCTGTGCCAGCGGCGCCAGAAGTCGGCGACGCTGCGGGCGGCGTAAGGATATCGAAAATTCTCCGGCAGGCGGAAGCCGAACAGAAGCCCGAGGCCAACCGCCATGTCGGAGTATCCGGAAAAGTCGAAGTAAATTTGCAGGGAGAAAGCCAGCAGCCCCAGCCAGGCCAGGGACGTCGAAAGAGGTTCCCCGGCCAGCAGGTCGGTCCCGAAGGCGCAGTTCGCCGCCACGGCCAGGGAATCGGCCAGCAGTGTTTTCTTGGCCAGGCCGGTCGTCAGCCGGACAACGCCCTCCTCCGCCAGTGCCCAGCTTTCTTGCCGCCGCCGGATCTGGGGCGCGAAGCCGCCGCAGCGCACGATGGGCCCGGCGACCAGCTGGGGGAAAAAGATCAGGTAGAGCGCCGCGTCTCCGAACCGGCGCAAGGCTTCGGCTTTTCCCCGGTAGACGTCGGTCAGGTAGGACAGCGTCTGGAACGTGAAGAACGAAAGACCGAGCGGCAGAGCCGGCTGGGGGATTCCGGCCGGCCAGCCCCCTGGCAGGATCCGGCCCAGCGTCTCCAGCGCGAAGCCGAGGTATTTATATCCAAACAACAGCAGCAGATGCAGCGATAGTCCGGCGGCCAGCGGCAGCGCGCCCCGGCGGCCCCGGCGTTGGCTGCGGCGAATCCCCAGGGCCAGCAGCCAGTCGAGCAAGGCGCAGGCCGGCAGAGCGAACACGAACCGGGGTTCCCCCCAGGCATAGAACAGAAGGGAAGCGGCAAGAAGCGCTGCGTTTTTGATCCATACCCGCCGGGTTAGGCCAAGCAAATAATAGCCCGCCAGCGCCGCCGGCAGGAACAGGAACAAAAACGTGTTGCTGGAAAATAGCATGGGCGACTCCCTTGTCCTCCCGTCCCGAAATTCCTATGGCTTATCATGCCCGCGCTCAAAACTTCTATTTCTTTGTTTTTCTTCTGTCCGCCGCGATGCCGCGGTTCCCGTCAAAACCCGTCCCAGAGCATCGTTGGAACCGGCGGGAATGCCCGGAGGAAGGCCTGAACGGCGGCGTCCGCGCCGGTTTGCGGCAGGCGGCAGCCGGGACAGAACGTCAGGGTTTCCGCCGTCATGGGGCGGCCGGAGAGCAGCAGCCGGGCCGCCGCTTCCCGGGTCAGGGAAATTTCTGGCAGGGCCGTTTCCGCCGGGCGGCTGATGTCCGCCGCGCCCGGGGCGAACTCTGCCACATACAGGCCGTTGTTTTGGGTCATGCTGTCCCCCTCGATCCGCAGGGCCAGCTGCCCGGAGGCCTCAGATTGGGCACAGCGGGCGCGCAGGACCGCCGCGAAGTCATAAATCCGCAGGGAGGCGGTGAAGGCCAGATCCCCGCGGGAGGCGCTGAATTCGTTGAGCAGTAAGGTTACCGGGGACTCCGGCGTGAGGTTTTGCAGGCAGAGCTGCTCCGCCTTGGAATCGTAGCATTGCAGGAAGCGCAGCAGCGCCGCCAGGGACGCGGCGTCCGTCCAGACCAGTTCATGGACAAAAACCGTGTGCTGCTCCCGGTTCAAGTCGTAGGAGACATAGCCCGCCGGACGGCCCGCCGCATCGCGGTAGAGGTACGTATATTGGCAGGTCTCCAGCGGCTTGCCGAAGAAACGCTTGCCGTCCGTGCGGTGCATCATCAAATTGTGCCGGGCGGCGAAGGGCCGGAAGAGCGCGAGGAGGTCTTCCGTCAGCGCGGACTGCCCCTCATACAGCTCAAAATTCCCCTCGGGCGCCTTCGGCAGGCGGGAGAGCTCCCGTAAGGGGATGGTGAACCGCAGGGCATGGACCGCCATCTCGTAGCCGAACTGGCGGTAGTAGGCCGTAGAGAAGGGATAGAGCGCGCCAAGGGCCCAGCCTTGGTCAGCCGCCATGATCTCCAGCTCCTGAAAGAGGCGGCGGACCGCGCCTTTCCGCCGGGCATGGGGCAAGGAAGCAACCCCGCCGACGCAGAGCATCGGCAGCGCCTCCGCCCCCAGCGTCGCGGGACGCACGGCGTATTCCAACTCGGCAAGAGCCCCGCCGTTGTCGTCGAAGCAGGCCAAGGGGATTTCATTCTCCGGAAAGGTTTCCTCCTCCAGCTTGCAGTTCCAGTGGAAGGCCATGCTGGACAGCTGGCAGTGCAAAGCCAGTTCTTCGGGGATGAGGGGCCGGACGGTCATAGGTGTTACCTCCATCTAAACGATCAATTGTTACGTTAATATATCCGTTATCGGCTATCGGCGTCCAGCAGTCGCCCAAGGACGGCATTGCTCAGCAAAAATCCCTCCCGGGTGAGGCGGACGCCTTCGGAGTTCAGGCGGAGCAGGCCGAGGGCTGCCAGCGGTTCCGCCGCGCGGCGCAGGGGAGAAGGAATGCCATGGCCGAACCGGGTGCGCGCAAGATCTTCCCGCAGGCCCTCCGTCAGCCGGAGCCGCAGCATAGCGTATTCCGGAAAGTCACCGCCGGGGCCGTCGTCTTCGGGCGGTTCCCCCGCCAGGAAGGCCGCCAAGTCTCTCGGATAGTGAAAGCGCCGCCCGTGCAAGAACCCGTGGGCGGCGGGGCCGACGGCGGCATAAGGCGCGGCGTCCCAGTAGCCCAGGTTGTGGCGGCTCTCATAGCCCGGCTGGGCGAAATTGGAGATTTCGTATTGCGGACAGCCCCGCTCCTCCAGGAATGCGCAGGCGCAAAGATACAGCGCCCGCTGGGCGTCTTCATCCGGCAGAGAAAGCGCGCCCGCCGAAGCCAGCCGGGCAAAGGGAGTTCCCTCCTCGGCGGTCAGCAGGTAGCAGCTGAGGTGCCGGGCGCCTTGGGTCAGACAAAACGAAAGGGTTGCCCGCAGGCTGGCTTCCGTCTGCCCGGGGATGCCCAGCATGACATCCAGGGAGAAATTGCCGATTCCCGCGCGGCGGATGCCCTCGGTGGCGGCAGCCGTCCGGTCCAATCCGCTGCCCCGACCGAGGCGGCGGCGTTCCTCCGGCACGGCGGACTGGAGGCCAAGGGAAATCCGGTTGCAGCCCGCCTCCGCCAGAGCATAGCACAGCGCTTCGTCTGTGCTGGAGGGATTGCATTCCACCGTCACTTCCGCGCCGGGCAGGAGCTTCCCTTCCGCCGCGCGGAGGATCTCTCCCAGCCGTTTTGCGCCCAAGAGGGAAGGCGTTCCTCCGCCGAGGTAGAGCGAGCGCCAGGGACCTGCCTGCGCCGCCAGTCGGCGGACGGTCTCCGCCGTATAGCGGTCCAGGAGCGCTTCTGCGGGGCGGGGCAGGGAATAAAAGTCGCAGTAGGGGCATTTCCCCGCGCAGAAAGGGATGTGGATATAGCAGCCGGCCCCGCTCACCGTAATATCATGCTTCCAGTGGGGCAGCGGCTGATGCACAGTCCGCAGCCCGTGCATTGGTCCATGTCCACGCTGGCAAGGTTGTTTTCTACCGTGATGGCTTGTTCCGGGCAGTTTTTGGCGCAAAGGCGGCAGCCCAGGCAGCTGACAGAGCAGTGCTTTCGGCTGATAGACCCCGGCGCCCGGCTGGAGCAGCGGTTGACCGCCCGGCCTTTCGTTTCGGCCAGAATGATGACCTGCTTGGGGCAGGCGGCGACGCAAACCCCGCAGCCGACGCATTTTCCCGTATCGACCACCGCGATGCCGTCCCGCAGGGCAATCGCCCCGAAAGGACAGGCCCGTGTGCAGTCGCCGAAGCCGAGGCAGCCGTAATTGCATTGCTTCTGGCCGCTATAGAGCAGCGAAGCGGCGGCGCAGGTCGGCTCGCCGTGATATTCATAGCGCAGTTTGCAGTGCTCCCGTGTTCCGGCGCAGAGAACCATGGCCCGCTTCTCCGCCACGCGCTGAGGTTCCACTCCCATCAGCGAAGAGAGGGCATTGGCGACGTCCGCCCCGCCGGGAATGCAGAGGTTGCAGGGCGCGTCTTCGGACGAGATGGCGTTTGCATAGCCCTCGCAGCCGGAATAGCCGCAGGCGCCGCAGTTCGCGCCGGGAAGAACTTCCGCCAGGCGCTCTGCCCGCTCGTCGGTGGGGACGTGCATCATCCGCGCGGCGACCGCCAGGCCGATCCCGGCGATCAGGCCGATGCCCGCAACGATGGCGGCGGCGGTAAAAATGACAGTCATAAGATACGGATACCTCCAAAACAGGGATTCTTTGGAATTCGCGCCCGGTTACGCGAATATCTTTTCAACGACGCCGCCCAGGCCCAGGAAGGAGAGGGCCACCAAGGAAGCGGCAATCAGCGTTGAGGGCAGACCCCGGAGGGCTTTCGGGATGTCGTCGTGCTCCATCCGGCTGCGGACCCCGGCGAACAGAACCATCGCCAGCAAAAAACCCGCGCCTCCGCCGACGGAATTGACCATTGCCTGGGCGAAGGTATACTGCCGTGTAACGTTCAGCAGCACCACGCCCAGCACGGCGCAGTTGGTGGTGATCAGAGGCAGGTAGATGCCCAGGGACCGGTACAGCGGCTTGAGGAAGCGCTTCAGCGCAATCTCCACGAGCTGGACCAGCGCGGCGATCACCAGAATGAACACCAGCGTTTGCAGGAACGTCAGCCCGTTGGTTTCCAGCAAGTACTTGTTGATGGGATACGTCGCGCAGGTCGCCAGGGCCATGACGAAGATGACGGCCAGGCTCATCCCCACGGCAGTATGCAGCTTCTTCGAGACGCCCAGGAAGGGGCAGATGCCCAGAAATTTCGCCAGGACGAAATTTTGGGTGAGGACGGCGGTGAAGAAAATCGCCGCCAGTTCTTTGGTGATATGGATCATGCGGTATCTCCCCCCTTGTTTTTCTTGCCGTCCGGGCAAGACGCGGCGCACACGCAGCCGGCACAACCGGCTTCCTCCGCCGTCGGCTTGCCTTTTTTCTGGGAAATGCGGTTGGCGACGGCGATCAGCAGGCCGTAAACAAAGAAACCGCCGGGGGGCAGAAGGAAAATCAGAATGGGGGAAACGGTAGTCCCCCAAAAAGGCAGCGAATGTCCCGCGAAACTCCCCGCGCCCAAAACCTCCCGCACCGCGCCCATCAGGCACAGCGCCCCGGTGAAGCCCACGCCCATACCCAAGGCGTCGCAGGCGGCGGCGGGAATATTGTGCGAATTGGCATAGCCGTCCGCCCGACCGAGGATGATGCAGTTGACGGTAATTAAGGGCAGGTAGATCCCCAGCGCCGCGTCGATGGCGGGCAGAAAGGCCTTCACCAGCAGTTGAACCACCGTCACCAGCCCGGCGATGATGGTGATGTAGGCCGGGATCCGAACTTTGTCGGGAATGACGCTGCGCAGGGCGGAGATCACAACATTGGAGCAGAGCAGCACGGCCGTAGCCGCCGCGCCCATGCCCAGCGCCCCGGTGACGGAAATACTGATCGCCAGGGTCGGACAGGTGCCCAGAACCAGCCGGAGGGTAGGGTTTTCCCGCAGGAATCCTTTGGTCAGTTCCCGGAGGTAGGAAACGCGCTCTGTCATGACGGCAGGCCCCCTTTCGTCCGGACGGAATCCAGGATCCGGAGCGCTTCGTTGACGGCAGCGGCGGTTCCCGCGCTGGAATAGGTCGCGCTGGTTACCCCGTCGATCCGGCCGCCGGCTTTCTTCAGGGCAAAGGGGCCGCGCTGGCCGGCAAACTGATCCAGGAAACTTTCCTTTTTGACATTTTGTCCCAGGCCGGGGGTCTCGTCGCTGCAAGCAATCACCTGCACAGCCAGCACCGCCCCGTCCGGATCCAGGCCGACCATGACGAGAATATCTCCGCCGTAGCCCTTTGCCTTTGTCTGCGCGGCGTAGCCAATCACGGATCCCGCCGCGTCGTAGGCCACATCATAGGTCTCCCCGCCGGGCGCCATCTTCGTTTCAAAGGAGACGGCGGCGGGCAGGACGCTCTGCCGGGCGCGGTTCGCTTCCCGGGCCAGGGCCTGCGCAATCGGCTCTTTGGTGATGTTGTAGACCAGCGCCAGGATCCCGGCGACCACCAAGCTGATCAGAAAGAGGGACAGCGCCGGCCGGAGAATCGCCGAAACAACACTTTCTTTGCTGTCAGCAACAGCGGAACTGTTGTCTTTTTGCGGGGAGGCGTTGTCGGCGGGGGCAATGGCGTTGTTTTTTGCTGTTGTTTTTTTAGGCTTTGGCATGGCGGCGGCCCTCCTTTCGCGGCGGTTTCGGCTTCCCGAAGGGGATTGGCGCGGTTAGAGCGTCAATGTGCGGAACGAGAATATTCATTATCAGAATCGCGAAAGAAACGCCCTCCGGCAGCGAACCGTAGAGACGGATCACCGCCGTCAACAGTCCCAGGCCCACACCATAAATTGCCTTGCCTTTCCGGGTCAGAGGAGAAGTCGTGTAGTCCGTTGCCATAAACAGCGCGCCCAGCAACAGCCCGCCGCCGAGGAGTTGGTATACGGTGAAGCGCCAATCGAGGCCCCCGGCCAGGAAGAAAAACGCCGCCACTGTTCCGAGATACGTGAGGGGAATGATCGGCGAGATGACCTTAAAGACGATCAGATAAAGCCCGCCCAGCAGCAGCGCCGCCGCGCAGGTTTCTCCGAGGCTTCCGGCCCGCGCGCCGAGGAACATCTGCAGCAGACTGGGCAAGGACTGTCCGGCGGTCTCCGCCCCGCCGCCGAGGATGGCCATCGGGGTGGCGGAGGCGACAGCGTCCGGCGCAACTTGCCAGGAATGCCCCGTCGGCAGGGTCCAGGCGGTCATCGGTCCGGCAAAAGAGAACAGCAAGACGATCCGCGCGGCGATGGCGGGGTTGACGAAATTCCGCCCGATTCCGCCGAACATCTGTTTGACGACCACAATGGCGACCAGTGCGCCGAAGCCAACCATCCAGAGCGGCAGCGTCGCCGGGAGATTGTAGGCCAGCAGCAGGCCCGTCACGGCCGCGCTGCAATCTCCGACGGTCTGCGGGCGCTTCATGACAATCCGGCTGAGAAATTCGAACAGGACGCAGCACCCGACGGACACGGCGGTCACCGCAAGGACGCGGGTGCCGAAGTAGTACACCGACGCCGCCAGCGCCGGGAGCAGCGCGGCGCACACGTCCAGCATGATCCCCCGGGTGGTCCGGTGCGCGTGTGTGTGCGGCGAGGTGCTTACCATCGCCAGCGCGCCTGGCGGCGAGCCGTCGCTTTGTGTACCCCCGGAAGCGGGGAGGGGATGTTTCACGGGAACGGCTTCGTTTTCGGGCGTCATGTGCTTGCCTCCTTTTGTGCGGCTGGAGCGGCTGCGTCGGCTTTTGCTTTGGTGTCGGCGGTGCGGAGGATGCCCTTGCCCAGGCGGATGCGCTGGACCAGCTCCCGCTTGGCGGGGCAGACATAGGAGCAGCAGCCGCACTCCATGCAGTTCATGGCGCACAGCGCCCGCAGCGCCGCCGCGTTTCCCGCGCGGTAGGCGGCCTCCAGTTTCAGCGGCTGGAGCTTCATCGGACAACCGCGCACACAGGCGCCGCAGCGGATGCAGGCGCTTTCCGGCTGCACGGCGGCCTCCGCCCGGTCGAAGAGCAGGACCGCGTTGTTGCATTTGCTGATAGGCGCGTTGAGGTCGGGACTGGCGGTGCCCATCATCGGCCCGCTCAGAATGATTTTGGCGGGCGCGGACTTGAGCTGCCCGCTGAATTCGGTCAGTTCATTCAGTTTGATCCCGATGGGAACGCGGACGTTCATTGGTTTCGCCACGGCGCTGCCGTCTACGGTGACAGTCCGGCTGATCAAAGGCCGTCCGGTTTTGGCGTACCGTCCCAGAAAGGCTACGCTGGCCAGGTTCATGACCAGCACCCCGACGGCCGAAGGGAGCGCGCCAACCGGCACCACCCGCCCGGTGAGGGAATGGATGAACACCTTTTCCGCGCCTTGGGGATAGCGGCTGGGGAGAATGCCGGTGGAAATCTTCAGAGCATGGGAACTCGCCTGGGCGCATAGGCTGCGCAGTTTGGCGATGGCGTCTCCCTTGTTGTTTTCGATGCCGATGACAGCGGTATGAATTCCCAGAAAGCGGGCGATTAGCGCGATTCCTTCCATCACGTCGTCGGCCGCGTCCAGGGCTTCCCGATGGTCGGCGGTGATATAGGGTTCGCATTCCGCCGCATTGACCAGCAGCGTGTCCGCGTCCCCCGCCGCGCTGCGCAGCTTCGCGTGGGTGGGGAACCCGGCGCCCCCCAGGCCTACCAGCCCCGACGCCCGAACCGCCCGGAAGAAGTCCTCCTGGGTTTCCAGGACCGGCGGGGCGAGATCCTCCGCCAGCGTCATCTTCCCGTCGGACGTAATCACGACGGCCTTGACGTCCTCGCCGGTTACCACCCGCAGGATTTCCAGCCGCGCGACCCGCCCGGAAATGCTGGCATGCAGCGGCACAGCCAATCCCTCGTCCGTGTCGCCGATCACTTGGCCGACCTTCACCAAATCCCCCGGCACCACCAAAGGGCGGCAGGGCGCGCCGATGTGCTGCTTCATCAGCAGCGTCACTTCGGAGCAGTGTTCGATCCGTACGGGCTGCAGCGCACTGGTGCGCTTGTTGTGGCGGACATGAATACCCTTCTGAAAGAAAATGCCCAAATGATTCACCTCGGATTACTATACTGAACTATAGGATGGAATGCACTGTCGAATTTAGAAGAAATGGGACCGAAAGCGCGGGCGCAACGGCCGCAAAGGAGGGACAGCGGGACAACCGCAACTTCCCCCAGGGTCGCGTCCCTTTATGCGGGAAAGGGGAATACGTGACGATCATCGTGACTTTTGTGCGGCCGCCGGTTTCCCCCTGATTCTTTTTCATGGCCCACGGTGCTCTCTGCCGGTCCGTCAGCGCCATCCAGCTGAAGCAAACGGGACCGCAAATTGCCGCGGTGAGATGGACCGGCAAACCGGGGAAACCCCACTCATAAGACTGCGTCAAGAGCAATAGGAGCAGAATCACCGCGGCGTACAGCATAGCCGGCGGCTTGGGCAAGCGCCCAAACAGCCTGCGGCGGGGAAGAAATTCCGAGCGCCCCCCCGCCGAGGTTCTTTCCGCGGTAGCGCCGGATGTATTCCTCACTTGGTTTGCCCAAGCCACCGTCCCCTGCGCAGAAGTTTTACCAATGTCCCGGTGGCCGCGCCGGCCAGTCCCCCGCAAATCAGCAGCGCCGGCGCTGTCCAGAGGATGCCGGGCGTCCCCGTCAGCAAAGCGGCCAACCCCAGCTGGGCCAGGTTGTGGGTCACCCCGCCGAGGATGCCGACGCCCGTTTCCGTCACGCGGCAGGCGGCGCAGATCCGGCGCGACTTCTTGGAGGGCCGGAGCAGGCCGCCGGTTACCAGGGCGCTGAGGACGCCGCCCGCCCCGCTGAGGAGCAGGGCCGTCGGCCCCCGGGTGACGCCCGCGAACAAAGCCTTCGCTGCGGAGACCGCCAGTCCTGCGGGCAGCCCCAGCGTCCCTGCCGCCAGCATGACGGCAATGTTCGAAAATCCCGGCTTCACGCCGAAGGGAAGATGCAGCAGCGGAGCCAATGTGCTTTCCGCCCACGAAAGCGCCAGCGCCAGCGCCGAGAATACACCCCAGGCCGCGGCTTTCCGGGCGTTCGAATTAATACGCAGCGCCATCCACCTCGCTTTGTCCGGCGGCGATCCGAACCGATACCCGCTCCGGCAGGCAGACAGCGGTGTCGCCTGGCCGTTCGAGCCAGCCGGTCCGGACGCAGATCTGGTCCGGGCAGGGGGAGGCTGCGACGCGGATCCGCCCCTCCCGGATTTCTACCCGCACCCCGGGCGCGGGTTCCAGCGTCCGCTCTTCCGCCAGAGAGACGGTCTGGCGGCTTTCCGGGGTAACGATCACCGCCTGCCGCGCCCCGGCGTCACCGGCGAACGCGAAGCGCGCCAGCGCCAGCAACCCGGCCAGCGCCAGCAGGCCCAGGAACAGGCATACATCCCCGCGCTTCATGGAGCCTCCCAATGATAGTCTGGATGGGTCAGCTGAAAATAGTCCCGTGCCGTGCCCGCTGCTTTGACCGTGCCGTCCTCATAAATGAAAACCGCGTCGGCTTCGAATTTTTCCAGCAGGGGCAGGCTTTGCTGATAGCCCAGGACGAAGCAGGCGGTCGAAAGCGCGTCGCCGGTCGCGCCGTGCGGACTGACGGTACGCGCGCCCAGCGGCTGATCCTCCGCGGGGACAGAAATCCCGCTGTTGCCGCTGATTACCGTCACGCTGATCAGCCCGGGATCCCGGCAGGCGGGGACCCCTGTCGCCGGGTCAAAAATATGGTGATAGCGCTTGCCGTCCTGCTCGAAAAATTTTTCGTAGCTGCCGGAAGTCGAGATAAAACAAAGTCCTTTCAGTGTGAAAATGCCCAGCGTGTCGTTTTCGCCGCATTTCGGATCCCGCAGCGCGATCTGGAACGGCTTCCCCCAGGGCTTTGCTCCCCAGGTCAGGATGTTCCCGCCCAAGTTGAGCACCGCCGCCGAAGGCTGGCCGTGATTTTCCGTTCGCATCCGCGCAATGGCGTACAGCGCCGCGTCGCAGGCCGCGCCCTTGCCATAGCTGCCGGGGTCGAGCACACGCTGCCGGAGGGCTTGCCGGATCTCCTCGTCTGCCGGGACCCGCGGCGGCGAACCGTCTTTGCTGTCGATGTTCCAGCGTTTGACCAGCGCGCCCAGGTAGGGATCATAGGCCCCGCCGCTGTCCCGCATGATTTCCGCAATTTCGGACGGCGCTTCGGCTGCCTCGCCCAGCGCAGCCTCCAGGGATTGGACGGCGGCAAGGATGTCTGCCTGCCGTGCGTCCGCGCCTCGCCGCGCAAAGGGCGGCATAGGCAGATCGCTGATCCAGAGCGTCACCGTCAGTTCGCTGCCCATGGCGAAGGATACCGCCTCCCGGGGCGTTGGCTGGGCCAGAAGGGACCCGTATCCCGCCGCGGCCAGCAGCGCCAGGCAAAGGATTGCCCAGCGGCAGCGGTGGTGTTTTTTGATCATCGGCGCGGCCTTTCTAGACGGGAAAAAACGGGAAAGAGGAAGCAGGGCGCCGCCTGCTTCCTGTTTCATTTGGTTATTGATACTTAGGCCGGGAGACATAGCTGGTGTGCAGCAAATCATGGGCCTTGTGGCTGCCGGGTTCGCCCAGGAATTCGCTGTAAATCATCTTAATCGCCGGGCTTTCGTGGCTCTTGCGCAGCGGCAGGGTTTTGTCGGCTTCATAGAGCGACTGTGCCCGCAGGGTTTTGAGGTCATGGAAGTTGCGTACCACCGCATGCTGAATCGGCTGTCCGCCGCCGTTGACGCAGCCGCCCGGGCAGCCCATGATCTCTACGAAATGGTAGTCCGCTTCGCCCGCGCGGATTTTGTCCATGATGACCTTGGCGTTCTGTGTTCCGCTGGCGACGGCGACCTTTACCGTCAGCCCGCCGACCTGGTAGCTCGCTTCCTTGATGCCCTCGGTGCCGCGGACTTCCGTGAAATCGACGGAGGAGAGCGGTTCTCCGGTGATGGTTTCCGCCGCCGTGCGCAGCGCCGCTTCCATCACGCCGCCCGTAGCGCCGAAGATGACCGCCGCGCCCGTCGCGTCGCCCAGGGGATTGTCATAGTCTTCGTCCGGCAGGTCGCGGAAGTAAATCCCCGCGCTTTCAATCATCCGGGCCAGTTCCCGGGTGGTGAGGGAGACGTCCACGTCCGGCAAACCTTCCACGGCGTGCTGGTGATCCCGCTTGTTCTCGAACTTCTTCGCCGTGCAGGGCATGATGCCCACCACAAAGAGCTTCTTCGGGTCAATGCCCATCTTCTGGGCATACCAGCTTTTGAGGATTGCCCCCTGCATTTGCTGGGGGGATTTGCAGGTGCTCAGGTGATCCAGCAGGTCGGGGTAGTAGTGCTCGCAGTACTTTACCCAGCCGGGGGAGCAGGAGGTGATCATGGGCAGCACACCGCCGGTGGTCACCCGCTGAATGAACTCATTGGCCTCTTCCATAATCGTCAGGTCCGCGCCGAAATCAGTGTCGAAAACCTTGTCGAATCCCAGGCGGCGCAGGGCCGCCACCATCTTGCCCTGGACGTTGGAGCCGATTTTCATCCCGAAGGCCTCGCCCAGTGTGACGCGGATGGAAGGAGCGGTGTGGACCACGACGAACTTCTCCGGGTCGTTGATGGCGGCCAGCACGGCGGCGCTCTCGTCTTTTTCGACGATGGCTCCGGTGGGGCAGTTGACGATGCATTGGCCGCAGGAAATGCAGCTCACGCGCGCGAGATCCCGGTCGAAGGGGGAGCTGATGTGGGTGTCAAATCCGCGGGCGTTCGCTCCAATGACGGAGATGCACTGGTTGTCGCAGGCGGCGACGCAGCGGCGGCAGAGGATGCACTTGTTGTTGTCCCGGACCATATGGGCGGCGGAGTCGTCGAATTCGTACCGGATGTTTTCGCCCGCGTAGTAGTCGGGATCGTCCACGCCGAATTCTTTGCACAGAGCCTGGAGCTCGCAGGTTCCGGAACGGACGCAGCTGAGACAATTTTTGTCGTGCGTTGAAAGAATCAGCTCCAGCGTCAGTTTCCGGCTGCGGCGGACTTTTTCGGTGTTGGTGAAGACTTCCATGCCTTCCGTGACGGGAAAGACGCAGGCGGTCACCAGGCTCCGCGCCCCTTTGACCTCCACCATGCAGATACGGCACGCGCCGATTTCGTTGATTTCCTTGAGGTAGCAGAGCGTCGGGATCTCCACCCCGATGGTCCGCGCGGCTTCCAGGATGGTGCTCCCGGCGGGAACGCTCACATCCATGCCGTTGATTTTGAGGTTGACGTTTGCCATGGGGAACGCTCCTTTCTTATTGCTTCACGATGGCGCCGAACTTGCAGGTGGCTTGGCAGGCGCCGCACTTGATGCACTTGGACTGGTCGATGACATGGGGCTTCCGGGTTTCGCCGGAAATCGCGCCGGTGGGGCACACGCGCTTGCAGGCGGTGCAGCCCTTGCACTTTTCGGCCAGGATGACGTAACACAACAGAGCCTTGCAGACCCCGGCGGGGCAGCGCTTCTCCTTGACATGGGCCTCGTATTCGTCCCGGAAATGCTTCATGGTGGCCAGGACGGGGTTGGGCGCGGTCTGGCCCAATCCGCACAGGGAGTTCTCCTTGATATGATACGCCAGTTCTTCCAGCTTATCCAGATCCTCCATGGCGGCTTTGCCCTCGGTGATCTTGTCCAGCAGCTCCATCATCCGCTTGGTGCCGATCCGGCAAGGGGAGCATTTGCCGCAGGATTCGTCAACGGTGAAATCCAGGAAGAACCGCGCGATGTCCACCATGCAATTGTCCTCGTCCATGACGATCAGCCCGCCGGATCCCATCATGGAGCCGATGGCGGTGAGGTTGTCGTAGTCGATAGGGGTGTCGATCAGGGCTTCCGGGATGCAGCCGCCGGAGGGGCCGCCGGTCTGCGCGGCCTTGAATTTTTTCCCGCCCGGGATCCCGCCGCCGATTTCCTCAATGATCTCCCGCAGCGTTGTGCCCATGGGAATCTCCACCAGCCCGGTGTTCTGAATCTTTCCGCCCAAGGCAAAGACCTTCGTTCCCTTGGACCTCTCGGTCCCGACGCGGTTGAAGCTGTCCGCTCCGTGCAGGATGATCTGCGGGACGTTGGCGAAGGTTTCGACGTTGTTTTCCGTTGTGGGTTTGCCGAAAAGGCCCTTGACGGCCGGATAGGGCGGGCGGGGGCGGGGTTCGCCGCGCTTGCCCTCGATGGAGGTCATCAGGGCGGTCTCCTCCCCGCAGACGAAAGCGCCGGCCCCCAAGCGGATGTGCAGGTCAAAATCGAAGCCGGAACCAAAGATGTTCTTCCCCAAAAATCCCTTTTCCTTCGCGGCCTCAATGGCAATTTCCAGGTGCTTGACGGCGATGGGGTATTCCGCGCGGACGTAAACATAGCCCTCGCTCGCACCGGTGGCGTAGCCGCAAAGGGCCATGGCTTCCACCACGGCATGGGGGTCGCCTTCCAGCACGGAGCGGTCCATGAACGCGCCGGGGTCGCCCTCGTCGGCGTTGCAGACGACGTATTTCTGGTCCGCCTGATT
The DNA here is from genome assembly GCA_031268095.1 of Oscillospiraceae bacterium. Taxonomy (GTDB): domain Bacteria; phylum Bacillota; class Clostridia; order Oscillospirales; family Acutalibacteraceae; genus WRMQ01. The sequence goes on from JAIRXU010000042.1 coordinate 15,869, forward strand.
GGCTGCGGTGAAACTCCACTTCATGCCGGTGGAGAAGCCCGCGCCGCCCCGGCCGCGCAGGCCGGAATCCTTCAGGATCTGGATCACATCCTGGGGCTGGAGTTCTGTCAGCGCCTTGGCCAGGGCCTGGTATCCGTCCACAGCCAGGTATTCGTCGATGCTGACCGGGTCAATCACGCCGCAGTTGCGCAGCGCGATGCGCTGCTGCTTGCGGTAAAAAGCGGTGTTGCGCAGGGGGGTCTCCGCGCCCTGTCCTGCCGCCGCGCCGATCGTGTATTCCCCGACGACGTTCCCGCCGCCGATGTGCTCCCACACGACGCGGGCGGCTTTCTCCGGCGTCATGCGGACGTAAGTCACCTTTTCTTTCCCGGGGGCATAGACCTCCACCAGCGGCTCAAATTGGCACATGCCAATGCAGCCGGTCTGCTCGAGGACGACGTCCTTGCGGTCCAGGTTCTCCAGGGCTTTTTGCAGCGCGGCCATCACCGGGCGCGCGCCCGCCGCGATGCCGCAGGTCGCCAGGCCGACGACGATGCGCACGGCGTTGGCGGTTCCTTCCCGGACTTCCAGCCGGGGTTTGGCCCCGTCCCGCAGGGCGTTGAGTTGTGCAGCTGTCAAAACGGTCCATCCTTTCTGACGTTTACCTGGATTGGTAAACAGACATATCAAATATGCAGTTCCTGATAGATAATTGAAGAGAATCCGGAAGATCAGCGGGTCTGCCTATACAGTGTCTACACGAGTTTCAATTTTTTCTGCGCCCAGATGGCAAAACAGCGAATTTGGACGGCGGCAAGGAAAGAATCGGTGGTTTTCGCGTAGCGAGTTGCGATGCCA
>JAIRXU010000065.1 GCA_031268095.1 Oscillospiraceae bacterium
AGATGAGGTCAAGGGATTCAGCTGATTTGGCTGACAGGATCGACCACGTCATATACTTCCTTGCGGGAAATTTCCGCGCCCAAGGCCCGCAGTTTCCCGACGATATCTTCATACCCCCGGTCAATATACTCGACGTCCTCAATTTCCGTCGTGCCCCGCGCCATCAGCCCGGCAATGATCATCGCCGCGCCTGCCCGCAGATCGTTGGCTCGGACGGCGCAGCCTTTCAGCGTTTCGACGCCCTCGATCACAGCGACCTTGCCATCGACTTTGATCACCGCGCCCATGCGGACCAGCTGCTCTGCGTAGCGGAAGCGGTTATCGAAGATCCCCTCGGAAATGATGCTCGTCCCGGAGGCGGCTGTCAGCATCGCGGCAATTTGGGGTTGCATATCCGTTGGGAAGCCGGGATGCGGCATGGTTTTGATTTTACAGCGGGTGGCACGGCTGCTGGAGGCAACGCGGATACTGTCATCGTGTTCCTCTACCGTTACGCCGCATTCAATAAGCTTGGCGCTGATAGATTCCATGTGTTTTGGAATTACGCCGCGCACCAGGACGTCCCCCTGCGTGGCGGCGGCAGCGATCATATAGGTGCCTGCCTCGATCTGATCAGGAATAATCGAATAGTCGCAGCCGTGGAGCTCCAGAACGCCGTGGATTTTCACCACATCCGTACCCGCGCCGCGAACGTCCGCCCCCATGGAGTTGAGAAAATTGGCCAAATCTACCACATGGGGTTCCTTCGCCGCGTTTTCGATGACCGTCACGCCCCGGGCGCGCACCGCTGCCAGCATGATATTGATCGTCGCGCCGACAGATGCCATGTCTAAATAAATCGGGCTGCCGCTGATGACGTCGCTCTGCATAGAAATGACAGCGTTCTCCTCGAAGGAAACCGACGCGCCCAGCCGCTCAAAGCCGCGAATATGCAGGTCAATGGGCCGAACACCCAGATCACAACCGCCCGGCATGGCAACCCGCGCGTGGCCGAACCGACCGAACAGCGCGCCCAGCAGATAATAGGACGCGCGGATATGCTTGGTCAGGTCATGGGGCACCAAGCCGGAATTAAAATAACGGGTATTGATTTCCACCGTGTGCTTCCCCACCCGGCGCACGTCCGCGCCGAGCTGGTGGAGAATATGCAGCATAATGGAAACATCACTGATATTTGGTATATTATCAATCCGGCACAATCCTTTGGACAGGATCGTCGCGGATAAAATGGCCAGAACCGCATTTTTTGCGCCGGCGACGTTCACTTCGCCGCGCAGCGGCCGTCCCCCTGTTATGAGGATCTTTTCCAAATAGCCCACTCCTTCACACGTCCGATCATTCTTCACTATTATAGCACTTTCTGCCGGAAAAGGAAAGCCTTTTTTGAATTTTTCTTCCGCCAAAATCTCTGTTTTTTCTTCCAGCGTATTTTTGAGAGAAACTACCATTCCCTCCGCTTCCTCCTCGCACTCAAATATGGAATGAGATCTGGAGATAGTATGCGCCGAAACGGCGCGAACTTGTGCGGAAGTCGCAGGAGAAGAAGGTTATTTTCGTCAAAAAAGGAAAGATTGCCGGTTTGCAGAAATCCTTACCGAATGAGCAGCCGCTCTACTGTCAGCGCAGAGGCGTTCGGGTCCGGCCGACCCAATCCCAGAAAGACGCCGTCCGGGTCCAGGACACGCCAGAAGCGGGCCATTTCAGCGGGTAAGTCCCGCAGCCGCGTCAAATCCAGCGCGCCGCCGTTGCCAAAGCGCCTGGCCTGGGCTTCGCTGACGGTGACCGGCGGATACGACGCCAAGGCGGTCTCTATGGGAAGCACCGGTGCGGGGGTATTTTGTACCGAGCACGTTTCCAGCCGCTCCAGCGTGACGCATTGGGCAATATCATAGCCGTTGGCTTTGGTCCGCCGCAGAGCACTCATGGCCGCGCCGCAGCCGAGCACACGCCCTAAATCGTCGATCAGGCTACGGACATACGTGCCTGCGCTGCATTCGACCAAGAGGGTTCGTTCGTCATGCAACTCCAGACGGAAGACTTCGACCTCCCGCGCCTCGCGCTCAATTTCGACGCCCTGCCGCGCCAGCGCATAAAGTCGTACGCCGTCTTTTTTCAAGGCCGAGACCATGGGCGGCGTCTGCCGGATCTTTCCGCGAAATCCCGCAAGTGCCTGCTGCAACTGAGCAAGGGAAACGTTGCGCGGTTCTCCGCCGATGACGGTTCCCGTTGTATCCAGCGTGTCGGTGACGATGCCCAACTGAAACTGCGCCAGATAGGCCTTGTCGTGACTGGGCAGGTAGTCCGCAAAGCGCGTCGCGCCGCCGAGCAGAATCGGAAGGACACCCGTGGCCATGGGATCCAGTGTGCCAGTGTGTCCCGCTTTTTTTTCCCCCAACTGCCGCCGGACCCGCGCGACGGCGAAAAAGGAGGTCAGGCCAGGAGGTTTGTCTAAAAGAAGCAAGCCAGTCATACAGGCCCTCCCCCAAAAATTGCTTGCCGCCAAAATACAGCGACAAGCAATCATATCATATTTTGAAGAAAAATGCAAGCGGATATCTTTTCAGGGAGTGGCCAAACGCGTTGATCAAAGAAAATCAAGGACAGAAAAGGGCAGCTCGCGCGAATTGGGGTCACGGCCTTGGCGAAACTTCATTTTTGCGTCGCCGAACTTGTTATAAGCG
>JAIRXU010000049.1 GCA_031268095.1 Oscillospiraceae bacterium
ACTCCCGCCGCCTTGCGAAAGACTTCGAAATCTCCGTTGAATCCGCCGAAACCATCGTTCGCATCTCCCATCTTCGCACCCTGCTGCGTCGGTCATAGGGTTGAATACAGGTTCTAAGAATAGTCATCCAGGCTCGGCACGTCGTACCGGCCAATGACCAAGATCGGGACCAGCGAGACCAGCAGCGCCGCCAGCAGCAAAACCGCCAGGAATTGGGGCTGGCACACCTGCCGCAATCGGCGCAGCGCGCCTTCTTTCCCCCGCAACAAAACCGCCTGCTTTTCAGTTGTGATCTTCACCCGAAGAATCCCCTTTCATCTCAATAAATTCTTTGTCGTAGTAATTCGCCAGCGCGGCGTTGCGCCAATGGTCCCGTCCCGGCTGAATGTCTCCCCGGAAGATCGACGTCGGCGGATCAGAAAACGGGTCGAATGTCAGTCCCGCCCGGTCCGGCGCACGCAGACGCTCTTCCCGCGCCACCTCCTCGGCCAGGAAGCGCTGCAGCCGGCCATGGCGGAGGTCGGAAAGGCAAATCGCTGCGTTGGCCTGGGTGTATTGCAAGCAGCAAACCGCCGCGAACGCCAGGGCAATCCCCAGCGGCAAAGCCGGCGTCGCCCGGCGCTTCCGGTCTCTTTGTGCGGAAGTTTGGCGTCCGCGCCGCTGCCACCAGCTCAGCCAATATGCCGCGTTGCCCTGAAGCAGCAGAAGAAAGGCAAAGAAAACGATGTTGCGCAGCCGAGGCGGTCCGCTGTTGCCCATGGCGTAGAGCGGCGGGGTGTTTTGCGCCGCAAAAAGCAGGAAGGAGGCTAGCGTGACCAGCCAGGGCCGGCGGAAATCCCATGAGAAATTTTTCAGCAGCGGTGCCAGTACCGGCAATGGCAGTAGCACCGCCAGCAGCACTTTCATGTCCAGCCAGTCGGCAACGTCCGCCTTCGCCGCGCGGATCGATGCCGCAACCGCCCCCCAAGGCGTCATTTTCAAAAACTGCGTCTGTCGCACGGCGTTTCCCGGGGCCAGGGCGCTGACCAGCAGCGCCGCCAGGCTCACGGTACACAGCGCGGTCAGGGCAAGCTTGACCCGCAGAGGCTTCTTCGCCAGCCAGGCTCCCCCGGCGCAGAGAGCCAGCAGCACCAGCGTCAGCAGCGCCGTCGTGTAGTTCCCCCAGCCGGCGGCGACTGCCAGCGCTGCCGCCGGAACCAGCCGCAGCGTGAACTTGGCTCGTCCACCGCTGTCTGCCCAAAGCCGCAGACACAGCCCGAGCAGCCAAAGCATCAGCCCGTAAAAGAACGTGTAATACACCGCGCCGTTCCACCAAAAAAATCCCTGCACCGCCGAGACCGGGTATTGCACCGACAAAAAGAGCAGCGGCGCGGCGCAGGTCACCGTATGATGCCATTGTCCGCCCAGGCGGCGAACCCAGCCCTGGATGAAATAAAACGTCGGCAAAAGCAGCGCCGCCAGCATGACCCAAGGCGTCAGCGCATAGAGACGTTCGCCAAAAACGGCCGGCTGCAGCGTGAAGAGGAACATGGCCGCCAGCGTTCCCTGCCAGACTCGGAACTGGGTTATGGTTTCGCTGACCGCCGCTTTCAGTACCGGGACGAGGCTGCCGCTTTCCGTCCAGGCGCGGCGCGTCCACACACTGAAGTAATAGTCGTCCGCGCTGGGTACGTCGTACCGGCCGGCGACCAGGAGCGGGACCAGCGAAAGCAGCAGCGCCGCCAGCAGCAGCAAGGCCAGCCATTGGGGTTTTGCTGCTTTGTCCACCCAGCGCGGCAATCGCAGCTTCATCCCTGCCCCTCCTTACCGACGCGCCGTTCCACGTTTTAAAATTTAAAAATTTGAAGGTTTTAATATAGTGTACCACAAATTGTCCCCCAAGGCAAGCGATTCTGTAAGGAATTTTTAGCTTTTCTACAAAGTGTGGATTTGCCGCGCTTTTTGCCGCAATTCCACAAAATATTGTGCCAAAAATATTGGTTGTCCTCTTGACGGAGCAGCCAAAAAGGAGTATGATAAACGGGAGAAAGATGAAATGCGGAATCCGCGCCGCCGGACGCTGCGCGTTCCCGTGCATCCGAAGCCCCCAAACATCTTATCCAGGGAATCTTACCAAAATGTCTAGTAAAGGACGATGTGAAATGACAGGAGAAATCATCGCGAGCCGGCCGAACAAAACCGTTTTCCGGGAAGGAGATCAGGCTGTCAAACTCTTCGGCGCGGATTATTCCGCCGCGGACGTGCTCAATGAAGCCTTGGGACAGGCCCGGGTCCAGGAAACCGGCTTGCCTGTGCCCCGCCTGGAGGAAGTCTGCAAGCGGGACGGTCAATGGGCCATTGTCTCGGAATTCATCGAGGGTCCGACCCTGGCGCAAGCGATGCAGGAGCAGCCGGACCGGCTGGAGCACTGGCTGGATTTGTTCGTAACACTTCAGCAGGAGGTTCACGAGCGGCGTTCCCCCCGGCTGACGCAGATGCACGACAAGTTCCACCGCAAAATTTCCTTCAGCGGGCTGGACGCCACGGCCCGCTACGAACTCCACAACCGCCTCGACGCCATGCCGCGGCACAATAAGATCTGCCACGGGGACTTCATTCCCTCCAATGTTCTGCTGCGCGGGGAGAAAACGCCAACCCTCATCGACTGGGCGCACGTCACCCAGGGCAACGCCTCAGCGGACGCGGCAAAGACGTATCTGCTGCTTCTGTTGCGGGCGGAAACAGAGCTGGCGGAGCAATATCTGAAGCTTTATTGCAAAAAGAGTGACACCGCCCGGCAGTACATCGGGAAATGGCTGCCCGTTGTCGCGGCGGCGCAGCTGCAAACTTGCCGGGAGGAGGACCGCGCCTTTTTCCGCGGCCAGGTGGAGCAGGCAATTGAGGCGAGGGGCTGAACGATCACGGACCGGAGGAGAGGGAGCTGTTTCATGTGGAATCATTTTGTGGAGGGCGACTGGTGCCGGCAAGTCAATGTCCGGGACTTTATCGTCCGTAATTATATGCCTTATGACGGGGACGCGTCGTTCCTTGCGCCGCCCAGCGACCGTACCCTGGCGCTTTGGGGGAAAGCGCAGACGCTGCTGGAGCGGGAGCGGGCGGCGGGCGGGGTGCTGGCGGTGGACGCCAAAACCATCTCCGGGGTGGCGGCTTTCCCGCCGGGATACCTGGACCGGGACCTGGAACTGATCGTTGGCCTCCAGACGGACGAGCCCCTGAAACGGGCCATCCTGCCCTTTGGCGGGCTGCGGACGGTCAAGAGCGCGCTGGAGACCTACGGCTATCAGCTGGATGCGGAGGTCGAGCGGATCTTCCAAGTCCGCAAGACCCACAACGACGGCGTTTTTGATGCTTATACCGAAGAAATGCGCGCGGCGCGGCACAGCGGAATCATCACCGGTTTGCCGGACGCCTATGGTCGGGGTCGTATCATCGGCGATTATCGCCGGGTAGCGCTCTACGGTGTGGATTTTTTGATCCGCCAAAAAGAGGCCGCCCGGCGGGAGTATGTCGGCGCGGTGATGGATGAAGAGACCATCCGTGTGCGGGAGGAGCTCAGCGAGCAGTTGCGCGCCCTGCGGGAACTGAAGGTCATGGCGGAACGCTACGGCTTCGATCTTTCCGGGCCGGCCAAGAACTTCCGCGAGGCCGTCCAATGGCTTTATTTCGGGTATCTCGCCGCCGTCAAGGATCAGAACGGCGCGGCCATGAGCCTGGGCCGGACCTCTACGTTCCTGGACATTTACGCCCAGCGGGACTTGGAGCAGGGTCTGCTGACGGAAGCGGAAGTCCAGGAGATCACGGACCAATTCGTTATCAAGCTGCGGCTGGTGCGGTTTTTGCGGACCAAGTCCTACGACGCGTTATTTTCTGGCGATCCCACCTGGACCACCGAATCCATCGGCGGGGTGGGAGCCGATGGGCGGCACATGGTGACAAAGTCCAGCTTTCGCTTCCTCCACACGCTGACGAACCTCGGCCCCGCGCCGGAACCCAATATGACCATCCTTTGGAGCACCCGGCTGCCGGAGGCTTTCAAGGGCTACTGCGCGCGCCTGAGCTGCGAAACCTCCTCGCTCCAGTACGAAAATGACGACGCGATGAGCGAGCTGTTTGGCGACGATTACGGCATTGCCTGCTGCGTTTCGCCGATGCGGATCGGGAAGCAGATGCAGTTTTTCGGCGCGCGGGCCAACCTGGCCAAAGCCCTGCTCTACGCGATCAACGGGGGGCGGGATGAGATCACCGGCCAGCAGGTCGGTCCTCCCGTCGCGCCGCTGACGGGTGACATTCTGGAGTATGCCGAGGTCCGGGAGCGCTACGCGGAAATCTGCGAATGGCTCGGCGCCTTATACGTCAACACGCTCAATATTATCCACTATATGCACGACAAGTACTGCTACGAGCGCCTGCAAATGGCGCTGCATGACGAGGATGTCCGCCGGACAATGGCCTGCGGCCTGGCGGGGTTGTCCGTCGTAGCGGACAGTCTCTCGGCCATCAAATACGCGAAGGTCCGCCCTGTCCGGGATGAACGGGGACTGGCGGTGGCGTTCGAGACGGAGGGAGACTACCCCGCCTTCGGCAACAACGACCCCCGGGCCGACGAGATTGCCCGGGATGTGATCCGCCGTTTCATGAGCCGTCTGCGCCGCCAGAAACCGTACCGCGACGCCCAGCCGACGCTCTCCGTTCTGACGATCACATCCAACGTCGTCTATGGCGAGAAGACCGGCGCGACCCCCGACGGACGCCGCCGGGGCGAGCCCTTCGCCCCCGGGGCCAATCCCATGCACGGGCGGGACGCGCACGGCCCCGTTGCCTCTATGGCTTCGGTAGCCTCTCTCCCTTTTCGCGAGAGCGAGGATGGCATTTCCTATACCTTCTCCATTGTTCCCCAGGCGCTGGGCAAGACGCCCGGCGAGCGCTGCGGCAACCTGACGCAGTTGCTGGACGGGTACTTCGCCGAGGGCGGGCACCATGTCAACGTCAACGTTCTGGAGCGGGAACAGCTGCTCGACGCGATGGAGCACCCGGAGAAGTATCCCCAGCTGACCATCCGCGTGTCCGGCTACGCGGTGCACTTCGTCAAGCTCACCCGCAAGCAGCAGCAGGACGTGATCCGGCGGACATTCCACACGTTTCTGTGAAAGAAGCGGCCGGCGCTTCCGGTTTTCCGATCCTGTTTTGGGCTCCGGGAGCGGCGATTTTTTCCGGAAGGAGGGAGAAAAACTGACGGTGTATAACAATTACGAAAAGCAAGCGTTCGTTTGGGATTGGGACGCGTTTGACGATACGCCCGAGTACGAATACTGGCGCAGTTACGCCGAACGCTTCGGCCAAAACGTGCTTGTGCCGATGTGCGCGCTCGGACAGTCGGCGGCATATTTGGCGGAGCATGGGTTCAGTGTGACGGCGTTCGATATCACGCCTGAAATGATTTCCGAGGGGAAAGCGCGGTTCGGGGCGGTCGGCGGACTGGAATTGATTGTCGGCGATATTCTCAGCCTGGATTTGGAGACCAAAAACTACGATTTCACGTTCCTTGCGGGACACGGGGATTTGCACCTGCTCCAAACGCTCGGAGACGTGCGGCAAGCGTTTCATTCGCTGCATCGGCGTCTGCGCGCAGGCGGTTGCTTGGCCTTGGAACTCTCGCTGCCCGCGCCAGAATCCTTTTGTTATCCAAAGCGGGAATACCAGCCTCGGGTGCCGCGCTATACGGACAAAAAAGTATGGAAAGTGAACGAGGGGCGCTACGACGCCGCTGAAAAGCGCAATTACATAGAGCAAACCGTTCACGTAGAAAGCGCGGCCGACGCGGAAGCGTTCACGCAGCGCGTGTGTCTGCAATATTATGAGCGCGGTGAAATACTGGCGCTGCTGAAACAATGCGGGTTCTCGGTGCAGGGCGAATTCTCTGACCGGGCGCGCATGCCCTGGACGCCGGGCCAATGCGAGTGGCTGGTGGAAGCGGTCAAGATTGGATGATGGGGCATTTTTGCGCCGGAGCGCCGGGCCGCACCTGCCGGGATGCACAGGAAATCTCCCTTGGGAGCGCGGCGCGGCCGCCTGGTTCGTCTTGGAAAATTTATGATTTTTATTGACAAAACCGCCGCATCATGGTATACTATGTAGGACCATGCACCATACCATGCGGGGACGAAAGGATTTCGACGGGTATTCTGAGGTTCTGGCAGCGAGCAGCGGCGCGGACCCGCTATAAAAGCCGCAGTTTAGTAATAAACGACAACGATTATCAACTAGCCGCTGCCTAACTAAGGCAGCCGTCTTCCCCGGGAGCACTGCGGCCCGGATGAAGGCGTCGATGAGCAGTGAACGTGAACGGGAAGCCGCCCTGCGCCCCGTCATGATTTAGGGGGATACCGTAGCGCGGAGCCTGTCTGTCGGCGCCGCGTGAAGGGAATTTAAAACGACAGACTACGCTCGTAGACATCGGTGCTAAGGGGTGTTCGGACGCGGTTTCGATTACCGCCGTCTCCACCAAGAAATGACTACTGCCATAGGAGGTTGCGCCGTGCGCTGTTTTGATCCCCATTCGCCGTTTTGCTTTTTTGGCTTTGTCCGCTTGGGGCAGGGCTTGGTGCGGCGCGGCTAGGGGGATCGGTGCGCGGAAGGCGAACCAGAGGACCAGCGCCCGCAGTCAGCCGCTGCGGGATTTTCTTTTTGGTGAGTACTTGGTTAAGAAAGGATGCATTGACGGATGAAAGAGCAACTTTACGCCCTGCGGACAGACGCCGCCGTGCGCATCGCCCAGGCGGGCGACACCACGCAGCTGGAGGCGGTCCGCGTCGCCCTGCTGGGCAAAAAAGGGGAACTGACAGCGATCCTCAAGCAAATGGGCAAGCTTTCCGCTGAGGAGCGTCCCGTGATCGGTCAGTTGGCCAACGAGGCGCGCGGTGAGCTGGAGGGCCTGCTGGCGGCGCGCGCTGCCGCGCTGGGGGCGGAAGAGACGGCCCGGCGCCTGGCGGCCGAGACGCTGGACGTCACAATGCCCGGCAGCCGCAAGCGCCTGGGGCACAAGCACCCGCTCACGGTTGTCCTGGATGAGGTCAAGGAAATCTTTCTCGGCATGGGATTTTCGGTGGCTACGGGGCCCGAGGTGGAGTGGGATTACTATAATTTCGAGGCGCTGAACCTCCCCCAGGGACATCCCGCGCGGGACACCCAGGACACCTTCTATATCACGGAAACAATGCTTCTGCGGACGCAGACGTCTCCCGTACAGGTGCGCGTGATGGAGCAGCAGAAGCCGCCCATCCGCATCATCGCGCCCGGCCGGGTATACCGCTCCGACGCGGTGGACGCCACGCACTCGCCGCTGTTCCACCAGATTGAGGGTCTGGTGGTGGACGAGGGGATCACGATGGCGGACCTGAAGGGATCGCTGGACCAGCTGGCCAAGAGACTCTTCGGCGAAGAAACCCGCACGCGGTTCCGCCCGCACCATTTCCCGTTCACTGAGCCCAGCTGCGAAGTGGATATTTCCTGCTTCCGCTGCGGCGGGGCCGGATGCCCGATGTGCAAGGGCGAAGGCTGGATTGAGATCCTTGGCGCAGGGATGGTGCACCCAAAGGTACTCGCGGGCTGCGGAATCGATCCGGAACGATACAGTGGCTTTGCCTTCGGCGTAGGACTGGAGCGCTTGACTATGTTCCGCTTTCAGATCGACGACATGCGGCTGCTGTTCGAAAACGACATGCGCTTCTTGGGGCAGTTCTGATAGAAGGGAAGGATGAAGATGAAACTATCCCAAAAATGGATGCTGGATTGCGTCGCCCTGCCGGAAGGCCTGACGGACAAGGCCTTCGCCGACGCCATGACGCTGAGCGGGTCCAAAGTGGAGGCGGTGGAGCGCGAGGGCGGGGAACTGGAAAACATCGTCGTCGGGCGGGTGACCGCCATAGAACGCCATCCGGATTCCGACCATCTCTGGGTTGCCCAAGTCGATGTGGGCGGCGGCGAGAGCGTACAGATCGTCACGGGGGCGCAGAATGTTGTTGCCGACGCGTATGTTCCGGTGGCGAAAAACAATTCCGTCGTCGCGGGCGGAAAGAAAATCAAGAGCGGCAAGCTGCGCGGAATCCTCAGCGACGGGATGATGTGTTCCCTGGAGGAACTGGGCTTGACGGCCCATGATTTCCCCTACGCCGCAGAGGACGGGATTTTCCTGCTGGGCGAGGACTGCGACCGGTCGCTGGGGCTGGATATCCAAACCGCCGTTGGGCTGGACGACGTCGTAACGGAATTTGAAATCACCTCCAACCGCCCGGACTGCCTGAGTGTCTTGGGTCTGGCCAGGGAAGCCGCCGCAACCTTCCGGCTGCCCTTTGCCGTCCCGGCGCCGCCGGTTCCCCAGGGGGAGGGCGACGTCAATGACCTGCTGAAGGTTACCATCGAGGCTCCGGACCTTTGTTACCGCTACGCGGGGGCCGTCGTGCGGAATGTGCGGGTGGAGCCTTCGCCCCGCTGGCTGCGGGAGCGGCTGCGGGCCAGCGGCGTCCGGCCGATCAATAACATTGTCGATATCACCAATTACGTGATGCTGGAGTACGGCCAGCCGATGCATGCCTTTGACTTGCGGTATCTGGAGGGCGGGCAGGTCGTCGTCCGGACCGCGCGGCCCGGCGAGCGCATCACCACCCTGGATGGCACGGAACGGGCGCTTGCGGAGGATATGCTGGTCATTGCCGATGCGGCGAAGCCGGTGGCCGTCGCCGGGGTGATGGGCGGCGAATATAGCGGGATCATGGACGACACGGGTGCGATCGTCTTCGAGTCCGCCTGCTTCCGGGGGACGCAGGTGCGCGCGGCGGCGAAGCGCCTGGGTCTGCGGACGGAGGCCTCCGCCCGGTACGAGAAAGAACTGGATCCCAGTTCCTGTCTGCCGTGTCTGCGCCGCGCGCTGGAGCTGGTCCGGCTGCTGAACGCGGGAGACATCGTCGGCGGGACGGTGGACAATTTCCCGACGCCCAAGCCGGCGCGTCGGCTCCCCTTTGTGCCGGACTGGGTGAACCAGTTCATCGGCATTGACTGCCCGGCAGAGGAGCAGGCGGCGATTCTGGAGCGGCTGGGCTGCCGCGTAGCGGACGGCGAAATCACAGTGCCAAGCTTCCGGGGAGATCTGGAGCAAAAGGCGGATATTTCCGAGGAAATCGCCCGGTTTTTTGGATACGACAAAATTCCCAGCCGTCCCCTGCGGGGCCTGGCCGACGGCCGTCTGACCCCGGCGCAGCAGCTCCAGCGGCAGATCGGCGAAACCCTGCTGGCCTGCGGATGCAGTGAGATTTGCACGTACTCATTCTTCAGCCCCAAAGCCTATGACAAAATTGGTTTGCCGGAAGGCCACTGGCTGCGCCAAAGCGTGACAATCTCGAACCCTCTTGGGGAGGACACCAGCGTCATGCGCACGACGCCCACTCCTTCGATGCTGGAGACGCTGGCCCGCAATGACCACAACAACAACGAATCCGCCGCCCTGTTCGAGCTGGCGACGGTTTACCGTCCGCGCGGCGCGGAGGAGCTCCCGGAAGAAAAGCAGATCGTCGCCGTCGGGCTCTACGGCCCCCATGAGGACTACTTCGCCCTGAAGGGGATCGTGGAAGCGCTGCTGGAGCGAGTCGGCGTGTCGGGCTATGATGTGCGGGCCGTAACGGACAACCCAACGTTCCATCCTGGCCGGGCGGCGCAGTTTGTCTTTGAGGATGGTGCGTTTTTGGCGGCGCTGGGGGAGATTTCCCCCGCCGTGGCGGAAAATTATGATCTCGGAACCCGGGTCTACGTCGCCCTGCTGGACTTTAATACCCTGCTGGCGCGCCGGAACGGCGCGAGAATTCACAGAGCGCTGCCGCGCTACCCCGCGGTGACGCGTGACCTGGCGCTGGTCTGCGGCGCGGAAACGCCGGTGCTGACGCTGCAAAATACAATCCGCAAGGCGGCGGGTGAGATGCTGGAAGAACTGCTGCTGTTCGACGTCTATACCGGGAGCCAGATCGCGGCGGGGCAGAAGAGCGTGGCGTTCCGCTTGCGCCTGCGCTCCGCCAAAGGCACCCTGACCGACGAGGAAGCCGACGGGGTAGTCCGCAGGGCGATCAAAGCCCTCGGCGCGGTCGGCGCGGCGCTCCGGGCATCATAATGAGTCGGGCACAAAAAATCAATCCCTTGCCGAGCCGACAGGGGATTGTTCTTTATTACACAAAATTACACAAAAACATCCGGAACAGGAGGTTGCTGCCGTCAACAAGCCGGAGTGCGCCACCGTCATTCGTCTGCACAGCAGATCCCGCCGATCAGGTCGTCCATCCCGTAGAGCCCGGGAGGCTTGTCCCGCAGGAAGCGGACCGCGCTGACGCACCCGGCGGCGAAGGCGCGCCGACTGCTTGCGCTGTGGCTGAGGGTGATGACCTCGTCAAAGCCAGCAAAAATGACGCTGTGTTCCCCGACGATGGTCCCGCCCCGGATCGAATGGATGCCGATTTCCTGCTTGGGCCGAGCTTCCCGCCGCTCCTGGCGCTGATAAACGAAAGACCGAGGCTCGTCCAGTCCCTGATTGGCCGCCTCGGCGAGGATCAGGGCCGTGCCGCTGGGGGCGTCGATTTTCCGGTTGTGGTGCGCTTCGAGAATCTCAATGTCGAAACAGCCGCCCAAGGCCCGGGCGGCCCGCCGCGTCAGTTCCTTGAGCAGGTTGACGCCCAGCGACATGTTGCGGCTGCAAAAGAGCGGCAGACGCGCTTTCGCGCCGTCCAGTAGGGCATCCTCACGCTCGCCGTAGCCGGTGGTGGCGATCACGCAGGGGAGACCCCGCCGCAGCGCGAAGGACAGCAGGCCGGACAGGGCAGAGGGGTGGGAGCAGTCCAGGACCGCGTCCAGGGCCAGCTCGTCCGGAATTTGATCCGGCGAGGCAAAGACCGGGAAGGGCAGAGCCGCCATGCCCTGCGGCTGACCGGGGTCCAATCCGGCGGCAACCCGGACGTCATCCAGTCCGGCGATATAGTCCGTCACGGCGGCGCAGAGGCGGCCATAGCAGCCGCTGAGCAAAAGGTTCAGCATGGTGAGGATCCTTTCTGAAAAAAGCTGAGGAGGATGGCAGGAAACAAGCCCCAGTATCCCCGGAAGGCGGTTGGCTGTCCGGGGATAAACGCAGAGAAGATCAGAGCAGTCCGTGCCGCCGCAGCGTTTCTGCCAGAACCGACAGCTTGGCTTCACTGGGGTCGCAGAGCGGGAGACGGCAGGGGCCGACGCCGAGGCCCATGAGGTTCATCGCAGCCTTGACAGGGATGGGGTTGACGTCAACGAACAGGTCGTTGCACAAATCCAGCCATTCGATTTGGAGCCGGGCGCTTTCGGCAACATTCCCGGCCAGCGCGGCGGCGGCAATGTCATGCGCGGCTTCGGGCGCGACATTCGAGAGCACGGAGATGACGCCCTTGCCGCCCAAGGCCATGATGGCGGTGATCTGGTCGTCATTTCCGGAATAGACGGCCAGGCCATCGCCGCACAGGCGCACGGTTTTGGCGACGGCGGAAATGTCCCCGTTGGCTTCCTTGGCGGCGGCGATGTTTTCGTGCCGGGACAAGGTCTGGTACGTTTCCGGCAGGATGTTGACCCCCGTCCGGGAGGGGACATTATAGAGAATGATGGGCGTATGAACCCGGTCGGCCACGTAGGTGAAGTGCTTGATCAGACCGGCTTGGGAGGTTTTGTTGTAATACGGCGTCACCATCAGCAGCGCGTCGGCCCCGGCCCGCTCCGCCTCCCGGGAAAGTTCGGCGGCGAACATGGTGTCGTTGCTGCCGGTGCCCGCGATCACAGGGATCCGCCCGGCGGTTTGCCGGATGGCGAAGCGGATGCATTCCGCGTGCTCTTCCGGGGTGAGGGTGGGGCTCTCGCCCGTCGTGCCGCAGATCACGATCGCGTCGGTGTTCCGGGCGATTTGGTCTTCGATCAATTCCGCGAGCTTCGCGTAATTGACGGACATATCGGAGTGAAACGGCGTCACGATCGCAACGCCGGCGCCGGTGAATATGGTCTTCTTCATTGTCATATCTCCTCCAGATTCAGGAAATTCAGCACAGTGTACTTAGTGTTCCGCGTCGATATATCCCTTTGCGCAGAGCAGTTCCGCCATCAGCACCGCGCCGCCGGCGGCCCCGCGCAAGGTATTGTGGGACAGGCAGACGAATTTGTAGTCGTACTGCGTATCCTCCCGCAGGCGGCCGACCGATACGGCCATCCCGCCTTCCAGGTCCCGCTGGAGCTTCGTTTGGGGCAGATGATCTTCCGCGAAGTAACGCAGGAACTGTTTCGGCGCGCTGGGCAGGGCAAGGGTCTGGGGCTCGCCGGAAAAGGTCCGCCATGTCTTCAGGATCTCCTCTTTGGAGGGCTTTTGACCCGGGGCGAAGCGGACGAAGACGGCGGCCATGTGCCCGTCGGAGACAGGAACGCGCAGGCACTGGGCCGTGTAACGCGGCGCGGCGGCAGGGATGATCTGGCCGTCCGCGACCGTCCCGCCGATCTTCAGCGGCTCCTGCTCGGATTTTTCCTCCTCGCCGCCGATGAAGGGGATCACGTTGTCCGCGATTTCCGGCCAAGTGGCGAAGGTTTTGCCCGCGCCGGAGATGGCTTGGTAGGTGCAAACTAAGACATCCTGGACGCCCGCCAGCGGGAAAAGGGCCGGGACATAGCTTTGCAGCGAACAGTTTGACTTCACGGTGACGAAGCCCCGCTTGGTTCCCAGCCGTTTTCGCTGGGCGGGGATCACCTCCGCATGGCCGGGGTTCAGCTCCGGAATGATCATGGGGACGTCCGGGGTGCCCCGGTGGGCGCTGTTATTGGAAATGACCGGGCATTCCGCCTTGGCGTAGGCTTCCTCCAGCGCGCGGATGTCCGCCTTGGGCATATCCACCGCGCAGAAGACGAAGTCCGCCAGCCCCGCGACCTTCTCCAGGTCTGCCGCCGCGTCCAGCACCACCAGGGGCTTCAGGCTTTCAGGGCAAGGTTCGTCCAGCAGCCAGCGGGTTTCCATCAGGTCCCCGTAGCGTTTTCCGGCGGAGCGGGCGCTGGCCGCCAGCACCGTGACCCGGAACCAGGGGTGATTGTGCAGCAGCAGGGCGAAGCGCTGCCCCACCATGCCCGTCGCGCCGATGATCCCCACATTGAGCTGTTTCATGTCCGATCCATCCTTCCAAAAAATCCGGCGGGCAAGTTTTTTGCGCCGTTGCCTTGCATTCCCGCCTCAAATCGTTTATAATAGCTGTATTCTTTATATCATACCATACCCGGTCCGGTTCGTCAATCCTTTTATCGGAGGATTTTGTATTTGGACGGGGAGGCCGCCGCCGGCGGCAAGAGGGAGGGTTCCATGAAAACATCCGATTTTGCCTACAGTCTTCCGCCGGAACGGATCGCCCAGCAGCCCGCCGAGCCCCGGGACAGTTCCCGGCTGATGGTTCTCGACCGCCGGAATGAGAGCATCCGCCATGATATTTTCCGGAACCTGGGCGACTATTTCCGCCCGGGGGACTGCCTGATCCTCAACGACACGAAGGTCCTCCCGGCGCGGCTTTACGGCGCCCGCCCGGGGAAGGACGAGCGGGTGGAGTTCCTGCTGCTGCGGGAGCGGGAAGCGGGACTCTGGGAGTGCCTGGCCGGCCCCGGCCGGAAGGCGAAGGAAGGCGCGTCTTTCTCCTTTGGGGAGGGGCGGATGTTCGGCGACGTGCAGGAGGTTTTGCCGGGAGGGAACCGCCTCGTCCGGTTCGTCCATGAGGGCAGTTTTTTTGCCGCGCTGGAGGACGTCGGGGAAATGCCTCTCCCTCATTATATTACCGAGGCCCCAAAAGATGCCTCCCGGTATCAGACCGTTTATGCCAAAACGTCCGGTTCCGCCGCCGCCCCCACCGCCGGGCTGCACTTCACCAAGGGACTCCTCGCCTCCCTGGAAGCCCGGGGAATTGCCGTCGGATATGTCACGCTGCATGTAGGGCTGGGAACCTTCCGTCCGGTGAAGGCGGCACGGGTGGAGGAGCATACAATGCACAGCGAACATTATACTATCCCGGCGGCGACGGCGGAACTGATTCGCCGGACCAAGGAACAGGGCGGGCGGGTGGTCAGCGTCGGGACCACTTGCTGCCGGACGCTGGAGACCGCGGCGCGGGAACACGGGCAGGTCGTCCCCTGCGAGGGGTGGACCAATATTTTCATTTATCCCGGCTTCACGTTCCGCTGCGCCGACGCGCTGCTAACGAATTTCCATTTGCCGGAGAGTACGCTGATCATGCTGGTGAGCGCCTTCTATGGCCGGGAAAAAACCCTCGCCGCGTACGAAACCGCCGCGCGGGAGGGATACCGGTTTTATTCGTTCGGGGATGTGATGCTGATAGAATAGCCGGGGACAGGAAGACCCGCCCATAGAATCGAAAAAGCCCTGAGCATATGGTGCTCAGGGCTTCTGTGTATTTCTCGTTTCCGCTGCCGCTCAGCGCTGCGCCTTCAGGTAATCCGCGATGCCGTCCACAGCGGCCTGGGCCAGGATTTCCTGGTAGCGGTCGGCCTGGAGGACTTTGCATTCCGTTGGATTCGAACCGAAACCGAACTCCACCAGCGTCGAGGGGCATTCTTCGATCCGTGTGACGGCGAAGGGATAGTATTTTGTGCCCCGGTCCACCTTTGAGCGCAGTGTCTCGGCGGTGCCGGTGTAATTGAGGTTGGTATAAATCTGCTCCTTATAAGCCGCGGCCAGCCGCTGGTGGATCGCGCTGGCCAGAGGGTAGGAGGAGGGGCGGTAGTAGAATGCCGAGGTGCCCATGGCGGCGGGATCGGTGAAGGAGTCGCAATGAATGCTGACAAAGACATCCGGGTTCTTCTCCCGCGTGAGCTTGACCCGGTTGACGATCAGGGTGTTGACGTCGCTGGAGCGGGTGATGTAGACGGTCGCCCCTTTGGCCTCCAGTTTGGCTTTCATCTTCTTGGCCAGCAGCAGGTTCAGCTGGTGCTCCCCGGTTAGGGTCGGGTGAGAAGCCGCCAGCAGGGAGCCGACTTCCGTCCCGCCGTGCCCGGGATCCAGCACGATCTTTGCGCCCTGGAGCTGTCCGGCGGGCTTGGCCTTGATGCGGATCACCAGGGCATTGCCGTCATAGTAAGCCTGATAGCCGTAGAAATGACCCGCTTCCCGGAAGGTCAGGCGCAGGGTGACGGTCTTCGCGGCCGTGTCCCGGCTCCACTCGGCGGCGGAAATAACGCTCCCGGCGGTGTCAATCTTCCCGCCGTAGGCGGTGGTATGGGAAAAGACGATCTCCAATCCCGTGGCGGAAAAAGACTTGACGCCATAAGGGTAGCCGTTGCTGCTGATGAGACTCTGCCCCAGCAGCGCGGCGTTGAAGGGGACTTTCCAGCTTAGGCCGAACCGCAGTTCCAGCGCGCCGCTCTTGACGCTCCCGCTGGCTTGCAGGGAATTCAGCGGAAGATTATAACCGCTGGAGATGACTTTCACATCGTCGGCCGCGATCTGCTTGCCGCCGCGCAGGTGGTAGTAGGTCGTACTGCCGACAATGGACTGCCCGTCGATGTAATCAAACGTACCCTTGAGCAGCGGGCTGGCCTGGGGCACGAAGTCGCGGTTGCCGACAGGGCGGCAGGTGGCATAGTCTGTCGTCACCTCGCACATCTTGGATTTCCCGCTGACGCCGTTGTTTGCGTAGGGCGTCAGGAGAGCGCCGGTCTGAACGGACTTGGCGGTTGTTGACGCTGTCGTCTGGGCGGTGGTTCCGGCGGCCGAAGCTTTGGTGGTAGATGCGGCGCCGGTTCCGGAGGAGGCTGCGGCTTTGGTCGCGGATGTGCCGGTCGGACCGGAGGCGGTGGTCTTCGCCACGGAAGAGGCCGCTGTGCCGGAACTTTCGGTTTTGGCGATGCTGGCGGAGGTTTGGGAGAAGTCAAAAATGAGGCTCGGCGGCACGAAGGAAGGCGCCGGCGGCAGCGCATGAATCAGCGAGGACAGCGCGTCCAGCACGGGAGCAGAGCTGTCGGCCCCGGAAGAAGACGAACCAGACGAGGATTTCGCGGTGGTCGGTTTGGCGGTTGATTTGGTGACAGTCGGTTTGGCCGCGCCGGTGGTTTGGGCAAGGTTCGCCGCGGCGGACGGTTCCGGGGCAGACAGCGCTTCTTCTGGCAGGAGGTAGATTTTTCCGCCGGTGCGCTGATCAGAAGTGCCCTGGGCGCTGGTGGAGACATGGAGGTAGCCCAGATTTCGTTCCTGCGGACGGCTTTCCGGGAGGCGGAAAACGCCGGTATACGTCTGAAAATCGCTTTCCTCGCTGTGGAGCCCTTCTTCTGTTTCGCCGCTCCGGCCCGGCTGAAGGCGGACGACCGCGCCGTTCAGCTCCGCCTGGACGGAGGCGCCCCGCAGCGCGACAACTTCCACCGTCAGTTCAGACCTCCCCGCCGCGCGGACGGAGGAAGCGGGGCTGACGGATTTGATCAGCTGCGCCTGATAAATGACGCGGACAGTGACGTCCCGGTTCTCGTGGCTGAAGCGGAAGATGTTTTCTCCGGGC
This sequence comes from Oscillospiraceae bacterium, assembly GCA_031268095.1. Lineage (GTDB taxonomy): Bacteria > Bacillota > Clostridia > Oscillospirales > Acutalibacteraceae > WRMQ01. The sequence continues at coordinate 16,569 of JAIRXU010000049.1, forward strand.
TGGAGGGTGTATTCCACAGAGAAATCTCCCGATTCCGTGCGCTCGAGGGCCTTGCCATTGCAGAGCAGGGGAGAAAGCGGGCTGGCCGTCCCGGTGAAGACGACGCGGGGATCCCGCGTTTCGATGGTCTGAGCGGATTTTGGCGCGCCGGAAAGGGCGGCAGGCACACGGAAGGTCAGGGGCCGGGTGACGTCGGCAGGGTCCAGATCCCCCAGCAGGAACTGCCGGACCAGCCCCGCGGCGGTTTGGTCGGCGGGGAGGGCCTGCGGCGAGGCGAAGGCGCGCGGCGCGTTCCCAGCGGAGGCCATGGCTTCCAAAAAACGGAGCACATCCGAGAGAGAACCTGTCCCCAGGCAGGTGCTCAAGTCATAGAGCAAGGTCTTGGGCGTGTCGCCGACGATGCGGCTCCAAGCGGCCGCGTCTGGCTGAAGGCGCTGGCCATCCATCAGCAGCAGCAATTCCGCGCCGGGCGCGCCGTCCGTTAGGTCGCTGAGCGCGGCGGCATAGGGATCTTCCGGCGAGAGGTCCGCGGGCGCGGTCAGCAGCAGCGGCACCTGGAGGCTGCGCTCCGCCAGCAACCGCGTGACGCTGCCCGCCGCGGAGCGCAGCGCGGCCGCGCCGTGTTCCGCCGCCGGATCCCCTTGGAGCGCGACGGCGTCAAAAGACGCGGTGCGAATGAAATCGGCCAGCAGTTCGCCCGGCGGGACGGGGCCGTCTGTCCGCAGCAGCAGTGTACGGTACATTCCGTCGGCTTGGAGGCTTTGCAGTGCGCTGCGCAAGGCGTCGAGTTCCGCCGCCGAGCCGGTGCGCAGATCGGCGTCCAGCAGCACGGCGTTGCAGCCTAGGGTACGCAGGCTCCGCAGCGCCGCTTCGTCCCCGGCGCGGACCAGGAGGAGCCGCGCGGCGGCGGGTTTTTGCTGCGGAATCCAGGCGGGAGCCTGCGCTTTCGGGACGGTGACAGTGACGTCGGCCGCGCCGTTTTCTGGAACGGAGGCGGCTGGGGGAATCGCGCGGAAAACCATGACGCGGGAGGCCGAGAAGCACAACGCGGCCAGAACCACGGTGCAGACGGCGAGAACAAGAGAACGGGACCGGCGCTTCATAGGGATCACTCCTTTGTTTTCTGCTTGCCCCGCATGGCAGGGTCTGCGCTGCAAAGAAAGCATGACGTCCTGGCGGTTCGCTCCGCCAAAGCAATAAAGAATTCTACTTTACCATATAGCAGTATAGCACGGCGAACCGCGAAGCGCAAGCGGAGAACCGCCGCGGCAAGCGGAGATTCTCCGTGATTTTTTTAGAATCCCAAAAAATCCAAATTTATTGCCGCGGTTCTAACAGTTCCTGCAAGTACTGCGCCTCCCGCGCGGCGACGTCAGGGCGGTTCTCCGCGAACAGGCCCTGGTAAGAAAAAATCACGAACCCGTCGCAGCCGGGCTGGTCCCGCAGGAACCGGACCTGGCGGGCCAGGATATCCCCGCTTTGCTGCCACTCCGCCGAGCCCGTTCCGGCGTTCGCGTCCTTTGTCCCGATCTTATAGGCCGCAAGACCTACCGCCATCCGTGTCGGGCCGTCCGCCGTCAGGTCTGCCCAGCTCTTCGCCATGTCCTCGAAGGGATGCTTCTCGTGCGTGAAGCCAAAATAGATCTGGGGAATGAGCCAGTCGGCGAACCCAGGCTGCGCGGCCCAGCGCTCGACGTCGGCGTACAGTTCTTCCCGATTGAGGCTGATCCGGGACGACGGGCTGATGGACACCACCACCGCCGGGCGCAGCTGCTTGACCTCTGCGTAGAGGCCCGCGACGAAGGCGCTGACGTTTTCCCGCCGCCAGTCGCCCAGGCCAAGCGCTCCCCCCTGGGTCCGGTAGGCTTCGTACTGCGGCCGGTCAAAGTCCGGATCGGTGGTGGGATAGAAATAGTCGTCGATGTGGACGCCGTCCACGTCATAGCGTTCCAGGATCTCGCGCACGCCTTGCAGCAGCAGTTTTTGGACCTCCGGCAGCGCCGGGTTCCAGTAGTATCTCCCGTCCACCAGCTTGACCCAGCCGTCGTTCGCGTCAATGTGGGCCCGGGCGGGGTGGCTGGCGGAGAGTTTCGCCTTGTCGTCGCTTTGGGACGCCCGGAAGGGATTGATCCAGGCGTGAAATTGCAGATGGTGCGCGCGGGCCAGTTCCAGCAGGACCGCCAGGGGATCGAAGCCCGGCTCCTTTCCCTGGGTGCCGGTGAGGATGGACGACCAGGGGAAAAGGTCGGAAGGGTAAATTGAGTCGGCGAAAGGGCGTACGTGCACAAACACGGCGTTGAGCCCGAAGGATTCCAGCAGCGCGAACTGCCGGTCGTATTCCGCCCGGAAGGCCGCTTCGCTCTTGTCTTTCGGCAGCGTCAGTTCGAAGTAGCTCACCCAGATCCCGCGCAGTTCCCCGCCGGGGACGGCCGGCGAGGACTTGGCCGCGGAAGAGCTGCTCGGTTCTTCCGGCAGAGAGGGCCGGTGGGGCACGGCGGTCGGGCAGCCGGGGAGCAGCGTCAGGGCCAGGAGAAGCACAAGCAGGGAGAGCGGCCGGGGGAGCGCGCGGCGACGGATCATGGCGTTCTTTCCTTTCGCGGAGCGGTTTTGAGCGGGTGCGCGGGACAATCCTGCTGTCAGTGTATGACCGGTCCGGAGAGAATATGAAAAAATCCCCCCGAAGGGGGGGGGGGGGGAGACGGGTTCCCGAATAACCAATAACGCGCATTATAACCCGAATTCGCTCTCGTAACTGACCAGGCTGATGTTGCTGACGCCCTCAAGGGACTGGGCTTTGGCGACGGCTTGCTCGACCTTGTCCGTCAGCGCCAGTTCCAGCGCCAATTCCGCGTCCGTGCCGGTGACAGTTTTGGAGCGCATGCGGTATTTCGGCAGCCGCTGGAGCAGCCAGGTGATATTCTTTTCGTAGTCCGTGTCGTAGCGGATGATCAGCAGGTAGGGGTCCGCGCGGCGCTTGACGATGTAGCTGACGAGAATATAGAGCGCGCCGATGCAGGCGCTGGCGACGGCGGCGACGACATAGAGCCCCGCGCCGGTGATGATTCCGTTGGCAATGGCCCAGAACATGAAGATGGTGTCCGCCGGATCCTTGACCGCGGTGCGGAAGCGGACGATGGACAGTGCGCCCACCATGCCCAGAGACAGCGCCAAGTTGGATGAAATGGTGAGAATCACCAGGGACGTGATCATACTCAGCAGCGAGAGCGAGAACGCGAAGCTCTTCGAGAACAGCACACCCCGGAAGGTGACACGGTAGATGAAGAGAATCAGCAGACTGATGACGAAGGAAGAAGCCAGGGAGAGCAGCACGTCTAAGACAGAAAGGTCCGACGGGAACTGCTCAAGAACTTTGTTTTTGAAAAAGTCGGAGGCGGCCAAGGCAAAGGGGTGAGACAGCAGCGGGAGATTCGGCATAAACGGAAGCTCCTTTTCTTTATCAATTTCATCATCGGTTTCAGTGTGCCGACGGCGGTTACTGCACCGCGCGGCACAGCTGGTATTTGGAGATGGCGCAGGCCTGCGCCGGAGCGGAACGGAGGATGCGGCGGAAAGTGTCGGGCAGCGCCCGGTCGAACTTGACCTCCAGGATGTCCCGGTCCGGGGGGAGGACGGGGACCGTCGGCAGATCCAGGTCCAGGAAGCCGGTGCCGTAGCGGCCGCTGCGCAGGTACCGATCGAAGGTAATGCGTACATCCTCAAAGACGAAAGGCACCCGCTCGTAATCCACCACAACGGCGGGCCGCAGCAGCCGCAGCCGGGCTTGCGCATAGAACCGGCGCAGCAGAGGATGTTCCGCGTCCCGCAGGCAGTCGATTTGTCCCCGGGCGAGGAACCAGCCCTGCTCATAGCTCAGCGGCGCGGTCAGTTTGCGGGTCATGGCGCCCAGTTTTTGTTTGGATTCCAGCCGCAGAGCGAGCGGATCATGGTTATAATAGCGTACGCGGAATTTTTCCCGCCGTTCAACGCCCTCTATTTTATCCAGCAGCGCGCTCTGACAGTAATCGTCGAAATAGAGACTGCGGATAGCGTACGCCCCGCCGGTTTGGACATGCCGGTCCTTTGCGGCGGCCAGCTCCAGCCGGGAGCGCAGCAGGAGATACCCTGCCTGGCTGAGGAAATATTTCTGTTCGTAGCGCAGTTCACCCAAAGGCAATCCCTCCTCCGTTTTTTTGCCGTTGTGTGCTAGTTTACCCCAATCGTATGAAATCCGCAAAGATAAGACAAGAAATTATAGCAGAACTTTGGACAAAAAACAAGACGCCGCGTCAAAATTCCAAGAAAAAAATTCGGCTTGCGCCGGCGCGGGGAATGTGGTACCATTAGAGAAAACAAAATCCGGAAAGGATGAACGTAATGTCATGGAGTATCCGACCGCTGACGAGCACCGAAGTTCGGCGGCTTTTGCCTGCGCGAGATCCGGCGGGCCACAAAGGAACCTTCGGCCATGTGCTGAGCGTCTGCGGCAGCGTCCGCTACCAGGGCGCGGCGGTGCTGGCCGCGCTGGGGGCGGTGCATATGGGCGCCGGGCTGGTGACGGCGGCGTTTCCCGCGGCGGTTTACCCGGCGGTCGCGGCGAAGCTGACCGTCACGCCGCTGCTGCCCCTGGCGGGGAACGGGGAGGGAACCCTCTGCCCGGCGGCGCTGCCGGCCCTGCGGGAAGCCCTGCCCGGCAAGACGGCGCTGCTGTTGGGCTGCGGTCTCGGGCGCAGCGGCGATACCCGGGAGGTCACGGCGGCGCTGCTGGAGGAGTGCCCCTGCCCCATGGTGCTCGACGCCGACGCCCTGCCAGACATAAACGACGGGCCGGCGCATATAGATAGCCTGCGGCGGGCGGCGGCGCGGATCCCGCTGGTTCTGACGCCCCACCCGGGGGAATTCGCGCGGATGACGGGCCTGGCCCCGGCGGAGATCGCGGCGGACCGGGCGGGCTTGGCCCGGCGCTTTGCCCGGGAAAATGGCGTCGTCCTGGTGCTCAAGGGCGCGGGGACGATCATCGCCGCGCCGGACCGGGACGCGGTTTTCCGCAACGAAACCGGCAACGACGGCTTGGCGAAGGGCGGCAGCGGCGACCTGCTGGCGGGGATGCTGGCGGCGCTGCTGGCCCAGGGCATGCATCCTTTCGCGGCGGCGGTGTGCGCCGTCCATCTCCACGGCTTGGCGGCGGACCGGGCGGCGGCGAGGTTCTCCCGGCGGGGGATGACGGCGCTGGACTGCATGGATGAACTCAAGCGGCTATTATCCGAATTTGAATAAAGGCGGCGATGGCGATGAAGACAGTCCGGCGGTTGACGGGTATCATGATGGCGGCGGCGACGGTTCTGGGCCTGGCGGCCTGCGGGAAGAAACCGGTTCCCGTTCCGTCTCCGCCGGAGACCTTCTCGGCCAGCGCCGTGGTCCTCCAGGGCGAGGAGCGCCGGGAGGCCGCGATTGAGCAAGCCGGGCCCGGCCAACTGACGCTGGCCTTTTCGGCTCCGGCAGAGCTGGCGGGGCTGGTCTGGAGCATCGACGGCACGAAAACAACGCTGCGCTACGGCGACCTGACCCATGGGCTTTCGACCGCCGGACTTCCGGCGGCGGGGGCCGCGCCGCTGCTGCTGGAGGCTTTGCGGCAGCTCAGGGAGAGCCCGGCGCTGGCCAGCCCGAAGCGGGACGGCAGCTGGGAGAGCGGCGGCCGCGCGGGGGGCTACGCCTATACGGCGCGGCAAGAACCGGACGGACGGCTGCGCTGTCTGGCGGTTCCCGCGCTGGATTTGACGATAGAGATGACATACGGGGAATAAGAACCTGTATTCCGAACATCAAAAAAATGCTTCGAACCCCTCGATGCTCCAGTGGGCCAGCGTCTGCATGGCGGACCAATCCTGGCAGGAGAGGGGTTCCCGCACTGCGCAGGCCGTCATCCCGGCGGCGAGGATGCCCTCCAGGGATTTTGCGACGTCGTCGAAAGCGACGCAGTCTTCCGGCGGGAGATTCAGCCGCGCGGCGGTGAGCAGATAAATATCCGGGCAGTTCTTGCCGCGGGCAACTTCGTCCGCGGAGGTCAGGGCGTCAAACAGAGGCAGGATCCCGCAGTGGGCGAGAACAGGCTCCATCACCGGACGGGACAGGCTCGTTGCCACTCCCAGGCGCAGTCCGGCAGCCTTCAGGCGGCGCAGGAAAGCCGCCGCGCCGGGTTTCAGGCGCACGTTCTCCCGGTAGTGGCGGGAGCTCAGCTCGTTCCACTCCGCCATGATGGCCTCCGGCTCCTCCGCCAGGCCGAAGCGGGCGATGGTGTATTCCGCCACTTCCCGGAAGGAGAGCGCGGCGATGGCCGCGGCGTAGTCGGCCGGGAGGGACAGGCCCCGCGCGGACAGAAAGTCCGCGTCCACCTGATGCCAGACCCACATGGAGTCCAGCAGCGTGCCGTCGAGGTCAAAGATGGCGCCGCGGAAGCGGCGGGTGATATCGGTGATGGTCATGGAAGCCCTCCTGGCTGCGGTCGAATTTGAAAACAGTTGCTCCGGTTCCCGGTTTCTCCCCAACATTTCTTCCCCGTCCGACACAATCATTTCTGAAAGGAGGAACCGCTGTGGAACTGACTTCGGAACTGGCGCGAGCCTACTCCCGGCAAATTTACGGCTACGCCTACAGCAAAACCCGCAATGTTCGGGAGGCGGAGGACCTCTCGCAGGAGATTCTGCTCACCCTCTGCCAATGCTTGCGGCGGGAACAGACGGCGGAGCGAATGGAAGCCTACGTCGGGCGGGTCTGCCGCTTCTGCTGGATGAATGCCCTGCGGCGCAGGCAGAGGGACGCGGACCATACGCTGCACAGCGAGGAAATTTTGGGCAGCCTGGAAGCGCCGGACTGCCCGGAAGAGGAGCTAGCGCGGGACGAAACGTACCGGCGGCTGCGCCGGGAAATCGCCTACCTCGGCAAAACCAGGCGCGAAGCGCTGACGGCATTTTATTACGACCGCCTGCCCGGCGGGGAAATCGCGCGGCGGCTGGGCGTTCCCCATGCCACTGTTCGCTGGCACCTCCGGCAGGCTAAACAGGAACTGAAGGAGCGACTGATGATGGAAGAAAACAGGAAACCTTATATTCCCGTGCGGCTGCGTATCGGCCATTCGGGGTACTACAACAACGGGACGTACCAGACCTTACAGTCCGACCTGCTGATGCAGAATATCCTCTGGCTCACCCGGACCGAGGCGAAGACGATCGAAGACCTGGCACGGGAGCTGAGCGTCGCGGCGGTGTACCTCGAAGACAAGGTCGCCGCGCTGCTGAAAATGGAATACCTGAGCCGAACGGGCGGCGGAAAACTGCGGTGCAATTCTTTTGTTCAGGACGTACCGTATCAGCTGGCCTGCCAGCGGTTCCGGCTGGAGCACACGCCGCCGATCGCGGACAAGCTCCATGAGACGGTCCGCGCCGCGCTGCCGCAGCTGCGGGCGATTGGCTTCCTGGGATCGGACCTGGATCCGGCGGAATTGGCCTGGCACTTCCTGCTGCTGATGATGGACGTCTTCGGAGAAGTGGACGAGGAGATGATCCGGCACCGGCACTGGGAGCACGGCAGCCCCCTGCGGCCCGACGGCAGCCGCCACTGGCTGGGCTTGGGATCCCGGGCGGAGGATGTGATTGCCGCAATCCCGCCGGAAGAAACCGCGCTGCGGGATTTCTGCGAAACCGGCGGCGCGGCCGGGATCAGTACCAATGAAACTGACGCCGACGCCGGCATCCGGGTGCACAGCCTGACGGCGAACCTGAATCTCTTCGGCGGCGGGCGGGCGATCACCGGGCGGCAACTGCAAACCTTCCGCCGGGCCAGCGAACTGATCCGCGCGGGAGAGTCGCCCAATGATTTCGAGAAGCTGGCCATCGCTGAAGCTGCCAAAGAAGGGTGGATTGAGGTCGAAGGCGGACGCCCGCGCTTCCTGATCCCCTACCTGACGGCGGCGGAACTGGCGGCATGCAAAGAAATCCTGGCCCGGCAAGCGGCGGAGCGCCTGCGCACGGAAGACCTGCTGCCGGTCTTCCTGCGCTACGCCGACGAGACAGAACGCCTGGTCCCGCCGCACATCAGCGAAAATGAGCGCCGCCACCTGCGCACCAGCTACGATCCTCAGCTGATGGTCTTCTGGCTCCTGCGCCGCGCCGGGCAGCTGACGACGCCGACGCCGGAGCGGAAAAAACGGCTATGTATTTTGGTTTGGGAAGTGGCGTAAACGGACGGTCCCCAGAAAATCCAGGCCCCCTTCCCGGACAGGGAGGGGGGATTTTTTTTGGGCCCTGCGCCTTATTTCCGCAGCAAATCCCGCGTTTGCCGGGCAATCAGCAACTCCTCGTTGGTCGGAAGGACAAACACGCGGACCTTGGACGCCGGGGTTGAAATCTCGCCTTCCCGGCCTCGGATGAATTCTTCATTGGCGGCGGCGTCGAAGGCAACGCCCAGGTACGTCAGGTTCTGGCAGACGTTCGCCCGCAGATCTTTCGTGTTTTCGCCGATGCCGCCGGTGAAGACGATGGCGTCCACGCCGTCCATTGCGGCGGCGTAGGAGCCGATGAACTTGCGGACTTGGTATTGCTGGATCCGGCGGGAAAGGGCGGCGCGCTCGCTGCCCGCGGCGGCGGCGGCGATGAGATCCCGGTCGTCGCTCCCGATCCCGGAAACGCCCAGCGCGCCGGATTTTTTGTTGAGGATATCCGAAGTCTGATCGGGGTCCCAGCCCTCTTTTTTCTGGAGGAACAAAACCGCCGAAGGGTCAACGCCGCCGCAGCGGGTGCCCATCAGGAAGCCGTCCAGTGGGGTCAGGCCCATGCTGGTGTCGATGACTTTGCCGTACTTGACGGCGGTGATGGAGGAGCCGTTGCCCAGGTGACAAGTAATGATCTTCAGTTCCGAAATGTCCCGGCCCATCACCTCGGCGCAGCGGGCGCTGACGAACTGATGGGAAGTGCCGTGAAAGCCGTAGCGGCGAAGCTTGTATTTTTCATAGTATTCATATGGTAAGGGGAAGATATAGGCTTCCGGCGGCATGGTACTGTGGAACGCTGTGTCGAACACCAGCGCCTGGGGAAAGTCTGGGCCGAGGACGGCGGTGCAGGCATTGATGGCTTGCACGTGCGCCGGGTTGTGCAGCGGCGCGAGTTCGCACAGATCCTCAATTTCCGCCAGAACCTCCGGCGTGACGAAGCAGGTGTGCCGGAGGTTCGGCCCGCCCTGGACCACCCGGTGCCCCGCCGCGTCGATTTCGTTGAGGCTTTCCAGGACCTTGCCCTCTCCTTGGGTGAGGGCCTTCGTGACGACCCGGAACGCGTCGGTGTGGTTGCGCATCGGGACTTCCCGGACGCGCTTCTCGTCCCCAAATTCGAATTCCAGTTTGCTGCCCTCGCCGCCAATGCGCTCGCAGATGCCCTTGGCGATCACCGTTTCTGTCGTCATGTCCAGCAGCTGATACTTCAGCGACGAACTGCCTGCGTTGATGACCAATACCTTCACGATAGGAACCCTCCCGCTTGAAATTCTGATTCCGCATACTCGAACAAGCTAACATTATAGGCGCTTCGTCAAGAAATTGCAAGGGGTTTTGCGCAATTTTTGCAAGATTACTGAATTCAGCGGGGAGAAGGGGAGCGTTTTGGCCTTTTGCGGACACGACGGGGACCCATTTGTGAATCGATTGTGAATTTTTGAAAAAGGCCTTGATTTTTTGGTTCGCATCGGGTAGAATATCACTTAGCGCTTAGCACTCGAAGCGACCGAGTGCTAAACCGAAATTTTGTGAATTGGGAGGCAGTACACAATGACGATCAAACCACTGTCCGACCGCGTGGTCGTCAAGCTCGTCGAAGTCGAGGAAACCACCAAGAGCGGCATCATCCTGGTCAGTTCCGCCCAGGAGAAGCCTCAGGTGGCCGAAGTCATCGCCGTAGGGCCCGGCGGGGTCGTGGACGGCAAGGAAGTCACGATGAATGTCAGCGTCGGTGACAAAGTCATCACCAGCCAGTACGCCGGCACCAAAGTGAAACTGGACAAGGACGAATACACCGTCGTGCGCGTCGGCGATATCCTGGCCACCGTAGAAGAATAAGTTGTAAGGAGGAGAACGACACATGGCAAAGCAGATTATTTTTGGTGAGGAAGCCCGCCGCGCGCTGCAGACCGGCATCGACAAGCTCGCCAACACCGTGAAGATCACCCTGGGCCCCAAGGGCCGCAACGTGGTGCTGGACAAGAAATACGGCGCGCCGCTGATCACCAACGACGGCGTGACCATCGCCAAGGACATCGACCTGGAGGACGCGTTTGAGAACATGGGCGCGCAGCTGGTGAAGGAAGTCGCGACCAAGACCAACGACGTCGCGGGCGACGGCACCACCACCGCCACCCTCCTGGCCCAGGCGCTGGTGCGCGAGGGGATGAAGAACGTTGCCGCCGGGGCGAATCCGATGGCAGTGAAGTACGGGATCCAAAAGGCCGTGGACGCAGCGGTGGAAGCCATCCGCTCCCATTCCAAGCCCGTGTCCTCCCCGGAAGATATCGCCCGGATCGCTACCGTCTCCTCCGCCGACCAGACCATCGGGTCCATCGTGGCGGAAGCCATGGAGAAGGTGACGGCAGAGGGCGTTATCACCGTCGAGGAATCCAAAACCGCGGCGACGTACTCCGACGTCGTCAAGGGCATGCAGTTTGACCGGGGCTATATCTCCCCCTATATGGCGACCGACCGGGAAAAGATGGAAGCCGTCTTCGACGACGACAGCGCCCTGGTCCTGATCACCGACAAGAAGATTTCCTCCAGCCAGGACCTGCTGCCGCTGCTGGAGCAGACGGTGCAGACCCGCAAGAAGCTGGTTATTATTGCCGAGGACATTGAGGGCGAGGCGCTCTCGAGCATCTTGGTGAACATCCTGCGGGGCGTGCTGGTGTGCGTGGGCGTGAAGGCGCCCGGCTTCGGCGACCGGCGCAAGGAAATGCTCCAGGATATCGCGGTCCTCACCGGCGGCGAGGTCATTACCTCCGATCTGGGGCTGGAGCTCAAGGACGTTCAGCTGAGCCAGCTTGGCCGCGCGAAGACCGTCCGCATCAACAAAGAGACCACCACCATCGTCGAGGGCGCGGGCGACAAAGAGGCCATCAAGGGCCGCATTGCTCAGATTCGTTCCCAGATTGAGACGTCCACCTCTGACTTCGACAAAGAGAAGCTCCAGGAGCGGCTGGCGAAGCTGCACGGCGGCGTCGCGGTGATTCATGCGGGCGCGGCGACCGAGACGGAGATGAAGGAAAAGAAGCTGCGCATCGAGGACGCGCTGGCGGCGACGAAGGCGGCTGTCGAGGAAGGGTACGTCGCGGGCGGCGGCGTGGCGTTGCTCAACGCGATCCCCAGCGTCAAGGCGTTGCTGGCCGACATGGCGGACAACGACCTGAAGACGGGCGTCAACATTGTTCTGCGCGCGCTGGAGGAGCCGATCCGCCAGATCGCCTCCAACGCCGGGATCGAAGGCTCCGTGGTGGTCAACGCCATCCTGAACAACGGCGCGCTGGATTATGGCTACGACTTCGCCAAGGATCAGTACGGCGATATCATCGCGGCGGGGATCCTGGATCCCACCAAAGTGACCCGCTACGCGTTGCAGAACGCGGCGTCCGTGGCGGCGATGGTTCTCACCACCGAGAGCCTCGTGGCTGATAAGCCGGACCCCCAGGCGGACGCGGCGGCCAACGCGGCGGCCATGGCTGCCCAGGGCGGCGGAATGTATTGACCCCCCGAACCCGCGGAATGAAAACAACCAACCCCCGGAAGGCGGAATATCCGCTTTCCGGGGGTTCCTGCTTCCTCGGGCGGAGAACGCTGTCCGGGGGATTTTGCTGTGATTATTTCTGGCTGTACACGTCCAGGAACGTCCCGACGATCTTCGAGGCGCCGTCATAGCCGAGGGAATACATGATGTCCACCGTACCGAAAACCAGGGTGCTGTTGCGGTACTTCACCGCGACGATGCCGTAGTCGCTGTCCGGCGTGATGTAGCCAGCCGCGTCGTTGATCAGGTCAAAGACCAGAAGGGTGTCCTCGTCGGACGGACAAACCGTCTGTTGCAACGGGGCATAGGGGAAGTCTTCCCGCCGGAAGGAAGTTGCGGCCTCGAGCGATTTCCCGCCGAGGACCAGCTCCGGGGCGGTCTCGCCGGGGGAGAGGAAGACCGTGATATGTTTGCCGAGCTGCAGGCAGCCGACCTCCGTAACGAATACCACTTTGTTGGGCTGCGCGCGGTCCTTGAGGATGGTGTTGCTGGTGGCTTGGAGGTTGCTGAAAAGCTGGACGACGGAGTTGCCGGAGTAGTAGAGCAGTTCTTTGTGCCGGATGTTCAGCAGCGGTTCGACAGGGGTTTCCTCGGCTTTTGTCCAGTTCTCGTACCAGGGGGTGTAGGCGTCGCCCGCGGCGGCGACGTCGGCGCTCTCACGGGCATGGTCTACCACTTGGGTGACGCACTCCGCTTCCGTCAGCGTCATGCCCAGCACGAAGTAGCCCAGTTCCTCGCCGAAGCGCCGGCATTCCCCGATCCGGTCGAGCGGCAGTCCGTCGTTGGACCCGCCGCGCTGGGGGCTGATCATCTCGCCGATGGCTCCCTGAAGGAAGAGAAAGTCGTACCCGGCCGCCGAGACGACGGCGTCCATGTAAGGGATAAAGTCGGCGGACATGGTCTTCTCCTCGTCAATGACGCCGACGGTTTCCGGGTGGACGCCGAAGTTGGCCATGAGGATCGGCCGGGCTCCGGCGGCCTTGGCGGCGGCGTCGGGTTCGAAGCGCAGACGGTAGATCTCGTCGATCAGCCCCAGTGATTTGTCGTTGCGGTTCATGAAGTACTTTGACGAGCCGTCGGATTGCAGCGTACTCTTCTTCGCGAACCAGAGTGTGCCTTCCGTCATGGCTTCGCAGGCATTCCGGACGCTCAGGACGGTTTGGCTGGTGACGCGGGCCATATAGGCCGGATCCAAGCCGGAGAGGGCGTCGAGGCCTTTGGTGAAGATGGTTTTCACCGAAGGCAGGAAATCGTTGCGCAGCACCCCGCCCAGCCCCCAGACGCCCTGGGTGTCAATGGCGGAATGCGTGTGGGTGGCGCTGACATTGACGCTGATGATGTGATGGGCGGCGGCGTATTCTGTCAGGGCCGCGCGGATGTTCCGCACGTCGGCGTTGGAAATCCCGACGCAGTCGATCACCGCGAATACCACGGTGCCCCGCCCGTCGTCCATGGCAACCGTGCGGACATAGAGGTCGTCGTACTTCCCTTCCAGCCGCAGGCCCAGCCCCCAGGGAGCCCCGCCGGAACCGCCCTTGTAATAAGCCTTTTCCGCCAAATCGGCTGGGGTGAGCAGCTGCTTGTCGTAGCCCAGGCGCCAGGCGGCCCCCGGCGCGGGTTCGCTCCGCCATTCCGCTGTTCCGGCGGGAATATTTGCGCTTTGATAATCGCTCACGTCCTGCAGGGGGGTCGAGCGGGGCAGCAGGTTCAGCCCGGCGGCGACTCCCCGGAAAAGGTATTCCACCAGCACGTTGAGCGCGTGGCCCATCATTCCGGCCAGGCCGTCCAGCGTCTGTTTTTGGGTCAGGCCGCCGCCCAGGGCGGTCTTCAGCTCCCGGGCAAGAATCGTTCCCGCGTCGTACACCGTGCCGTAACTGGGCTCTGGCAGGGAGACGCCTTTGGCCGAAACCGTCAGCGGCAGGGCAGCCGCCAGCAGCCAGACGGCCAGCAGGGCGGCCAGGAAACGTTTTGGGGTGGATCGGAGAGAGGCCATGGGAGACTCCTTTCTTCGGACGGAAACGGAACGGTGCCGCCGCGGGACCGTTTACCCCGCGTTGGCCTGATCTGTTTCCAGTGTCAGTTGCGCGCTGACCAGGGCCCGGCGTTCGGCCAGTTCAACATACATCCGGTCGCGCTCTTCTTTGGTGATATTATAAAACAGCTTCGGGATCAGGCTGAGGACGCCGCCCGTCACCGCCGGCCAGAAGAGGAAGAGGCCGAAGACGAAGCGCTGGACTCTGGGGGTCTGGCTGGTGTAGTCCGCGCCGGTGCGGAACCCCATCACCCCGCGCAGGTAGGTGTTCAGCCCGCCAAAGAGCAGGCGGGACAGCTTCGTGACCAGCCCCCGCAGCATGCCGGTCATGGCCTCGCTGCGGAATCCGCACTTCCATTCCCCGTAGTCCATGCACTCGTTCTGCATGTCTTTGTTGAGGAGATTGCGGACGTTGATCAGCGGGGTCCAGATCATCTCCCGCACCGCCAGCAGCGGGATCATGGCCCAAAGCTTGGTGTAATTTTTATTGATCAGCCCGAAGAAGTAGGTGATCACGCTGAGCACCGGTTCAACGTGATTGCTGGCGATCCAAAGGGTCTTGGTCGAGAAGCGCTCCCGGGCCCAGGGGATGAAGAGGTAGGAGATTGTGTTGGTGAAGAAACCGGGGATCCCCACCACCAGCTGCCCCGCCGGGAATTTCAGGACGCTGTTGTAGTACGTATCTTCGCCGCCGCCAATGCTGAAGGTTCCCAGCAGGTCCACCAGGGAAAGGATCATCAGCAGCCGGTTTTGCAGGATCGCTTTGATGCTGTCCTTGATCCGGGGCCGATCGACCGACTGGGGAACCCGCTCCTTGGAGACTAGGGCGAAAAAGAGCGCGAAAACGCCGCTGAGGATGGCGGTGCCGATGCCGAAGATCAGAAAGACGCTGCGGACCTTGAGTTCGATATCCGCCCGGGGCAGGGGGGAGAAATTCAGGACGCTGAGGATGACGCTCATGGACAGGACGGGGAGTTTGTCCCCCAGCATGCCGGCGAGGAACTGCGACACAGTAATCAGCCGCATGCGTTCATGCATGTTCGGCGTGAGGGTGGAGATCATGCCGGTATTGGAAATGTCCTTGAAGGTGGCCGCCACGTCGTTGAGTACGCCGAAGAACAGAAAAGCGAGGAGCTTCGGCTTATAGTTCGGCGAGGTGCCCCAGAACAGCAGCGGCATGATATAATAGAAAATCTGGAACGGCATGCCAGCCAGCAGACTCAGCGTCAGGTAGGGGCGGAATTTTCCGTACCGCGTTCTGGTTTTTTCGACAATAGCGGCAAACAGGACGTCGTTAATGACATCCCACGGACCGATAAAGAAGCTCTGGATGAACGCCTGCTTTTTCAGGTCCAGGTTCAGGACACGCTCAAGGAACACGCCGTTGAAGCTGCCAATGTTGATGGACGCCGCCATGTTGAACATGACATATGCAACCGTTTCCCGGGTGCCGATGTACCGCCGCCCCTTGGACTGCGCCTTCTCTTTTTTCTCTTTTTTTGCCATCAATTGCCCGCCTTTCCAAAGCATGATTGGGGTTTGGGTTACCCTTCCATTTCCAGCAGCTGCCGGAGCGAACCGCCATCCGCCGCGATGACATGGTGGAAATCATTGGTGACGTAGAAATGAGCCGGGCCTTGCCGCGCCGCGTAACCGAAGAAGATCCGCCCGTTGACCATCAGCTTCGCCGCTGCCCACCAGCTGTCGAAGAGGTCGTCCGCCCCGTCGGAAATAATCGGGAACCGGAGTTCCGTCCGTCCCCCCGCCGGGAGCTCCACCGCCGCTGTGCGCGGTCCGGCGTTCCCGCGGGCCGAAGGGTTGAAGCCGCCCGCGTCCCAGGTCTCGAAAGGCGTCGCCAGGGAAAGCTCCCCGTGCAGCGGCTGGTCCGTTGGGTTGTGGAGGAAGGCGGTCACGCCGTCGCCGTCGGCCTCCAGCCGGATCTCAGGCAGAAACGCGCCGAACTCGTAGATATCCTCGAAGCACTGGCCGTCGTGCTCAAACGCCAGCCGGAAAACGCCCCGCGCGTCCGCGGAAGGTTTGGTGACGGCGACGGGGATGACCTGCGTTCCCCGGGGCCCGGCTTGGTAGGGCAGGGCAGTCCGGTCCGCCCGGAAGCCTTCCGGCAGCAGGAGGCGCACCTCCCCGGCAATCGCACGGTCGGGATGGTTATTCGCCAAGCACACCCGGAACCGGCAGTGGATCCCGTCGTCGCAGGTCATGTCCCGCCCGAGGCTCGCGGCGGCGGCGAGGTAACCCATCGGCATCGAACCCAAGTCGTGCTCCCAGCTGCGCAGGTAGGTCGGTTCAACGGGTTCCCGCACGGGTCCCAGCTCCGCCGGGCCGACGGTTCCTTCCGGCGCGCCCGGGAAGAGGCGGAAGGTCTCGATGGCGTGCGGTTCCGCGCGGAAGCGGAAGCCGTCCGCTCCGGCGGAGACAGGCCGGGGATCCTCCTCCAGCAGATTGACGCCCTCGGCGCGGGTGAGCGGAAAGCCGCAGCGAATCTCCGTTTCCGCCGGAACACCGTCCGATTCGAATCCCCGCAGCGCGAACCCCCGCTGAGGCAGGGTACCGTGCTCCGCCCGCATGGCAGCCAAGGGGTAGCCTCCCGCCTTGAGGGAAGTAACGGTAAAATTCGGGTCGCAGGTCAGGAAGCTCTTTTCCGCCGGAAGGGGGCGGCTGGTGGCGGGGGCGATCTCCGTGACGGCAAACAGGCTGTCGTTGAAAGCCTGCCCCGCACGGAAAAGCCGGGCGTCGCGGTAGTCCCCGGCGTGAGGGAGGAGGGCGTAAGTAAAGGCGTGGGTCTTGCGCTCAGGGATCAGTTCCGCCCCGCCGGTCACCTTTCCGGCGTTGCCGTAGGTTTCGGCGGTATGGAAAAGCATCATGTTCAGCAGCTGGCCCGGTTCCGCGCTGCAGGCAATGGTCCCGCGGTTGAGGATCGCCACGCCGTAGTCGGCCGGTTCGCCGGGCCGGGCGGCAAGGACGGCGCCTTCCGGGGCCCAGGTCTTCCCGGCAGCCAGCTGCCGCTCGGCGGAGCGCAGCAGCGCGTCCAGTCCTTCCGGTCCGGCGGCTTTCAGCAGCAGCACGTCGATGGGTTTGCCCCAGGCGTTGTCGCTGTCCCGCAGGAAGAGGCAGGCGCTGCCCTGGAGGCCCAGCCGCCGCTGGAAAGCCCCGGCGGCCTCTTCCCCCGCGAGGGCAAGGAGCTTCTGCTCGTATTCGTTCGGGATGCCCTCCAGCGAGAGGACGAAACGCGTGTCGGTTCCCCGAAGGTCTTCGTTATAATGGATGATTTTGGCGTAGCGGCGCTGCGTGACGTCGGCGTAAGGCGTAACGGGGATGGCCTTCTTGGCAAGAGTTTGCAGCAGACGGGTTCCCGCGTCGATCAGCTGCGGGTCCTCGGGGCGGATCAGTGCGGTGCTGCCGATATGGACCGCCTGCCCCGCGCCCAGCCGCAGCGTGACTGTCGGGCCGTAATCGAACCAGTTAACCGACGGGGCCACCTGGCAGTGGGAATACATAAAACACTGGTGGGTCCGGAAAGAGAGCTTCTCCCGCCCTTCGCCGCAGACATGGGGCGCAAAGCGGTCCTCATAGACCGGCCGCCCGCCCGCGACGTCCACCGGAAAGGTGACGGTGAACAGATCGTCCCGGTCCTGATAATCCTCAATGACTGTCTTGCAGTCGATCCGGCGCACACCCTGCCAGAGAGTGACTTCCTGCCGCGCCCGGGCGACGGTTCCCAGCCGGACCGTTGAAACCAGCCGGGCGAAAACCGGACCGCTTTCCCGCGCGACCCGGGCGGGAAAATCGGAGGAAAAAAGTTTGTGCCCGGTGGTGTAGAATTCGTGCTGGGTCTCCTCCCGGTTCGGGATCTCCTTCAGCACGGCGATGCGGTTGGCGGGGCCGTCCGGCCCGGTTTTCAGGACCTCCCGTCCTGCTGATTTGTCGAAAATGGAGACGATGCCGCCGCCTTGGGCGGGATCTGCGGTCACGCGGAAAAATTCGTTTTCAATGGTGTAATCAGCGGCGGAACCGGCGCGGTCCGGCGTCTCCCGCCCGTTCGGCGGATCCGCCGGCTCGCGGGCAAACCGATAGGTCGCGTAGCCGAGGCCGGGAACCCGCGGGACGAAGGCTGCCTTGCCGTTCCCGAGCGGGGCAAGGGGATAGCGCGCCCCCGCGCCGTCTTCCAGCGCCGAAACATCGGCGGGAACAGTCAGCTCGCAGGGTTCGCGGCGTTCCCAAGGATGGGGGTTGAAGACGACAGCGGTGCTTTCTCCGGCGGCGGCGACCCCGGAGGCCAGGTACCCCGCCGCCCGGCGGACCATTTCAGCCGCCAGGTCCACCGCCTCGCGGTACTCAATCATTAAGTCCACAAAAGAAATTTCATTGTTGGTGCCGGTGACGGAGTCATGGTGCTGGGCGCAGAGCAGCTGCCGCCAGGCTTTGTCCAGGGCCTTTTCGGGGTAGGCTGCGCCGTACCAGGCGGCGACGGCCGCGAACTTCTCCGCCGTGATCAGCAAGTTTTCCGCCAGACGGTTGGCCTGTTTGAAATCCGTCCTCGTCAGCAGGACGCCGGCGTGGTGAGCCGTCAGGTCCCGGGCGGTGTATTCGATTTGGCTGCGGCCCGTTTCCGCGGTTCGCGCGGCTTCGTCGTCCCGCGCGCCGTCCATGAACGCGGAGAAGACGGAGAACTTCGCGCCGCTGGCGGTCCGGTCCATCCAGGCGCTGTCCCCGGTTCGGGGATAGACTTCCGGCTGGCCGGGGGCCGAGGACGAACCGCCGCAGCGCCGCAGCCCCAGCCGTTTCGCGTCCGGGGCGCTTAAGGATTTCAGATGCAGCAGTTCCGCGCCGTCGGGTGAGACGTGATGGAACAGGCAGTCGAGGCCGACCACGTACTTGCCCCACATGGCCGCGCGGCAGCCGCCCTTGCGGCAGATCTGGGACATCTGATTGGGGTGGCCGAAGACGTCCCCCGGGGCGTAGACGGCGGCGATCCGACCCAGAACATCCCGGTGATAAATCTGGCCGTAGGCCAGGTTGCGCACCAGCCCTTCCCCTGAGGAGGTCAGTTCATTGGGCTGATTGTAAAAGCAGTCCGCCTCCGCCTGCCCGGCCAGGAAGGCCTCCCGCAGGGCGGCGCGGGTGTCGGGGAAGACGGTATAGAACGGATGAAGGTAATCCACCTCGGAGAGAATGGCGGCAAAGCGGGGGTTGCGCCGGAGTTCTTCGACGTTGGCTTTGGTGATGTGAAACGCCCCCAGGGCATACAGCCGCTGTTCCTGGTGGTAGGTGGTGTCGAAGTGAAAATCGGAGAAGATATGTTCCGTGCCGGCGATTCCCTGAAATGGCCGGGTTTCTGCGAGAAACGATCCCGCGGCAGGGGCGGCGCCGGGTTCCGTCAGCCGTACCTGCACGTCCCGCATCGCCGGCAATTCCCCCGCGGGGACGCCGGGGCGCAGCGCAGCGCAGGAGCCGTTCGCCAGCGGCGGAATGTCCAGGGTTTCTTCCCAGCCGGCGGCGGAGACGGAGACGGTCCCGCCGGGCGAATCGCCGAAAGCTCCCGCGAAGAGCGGAAAGATTTGTCTTGGCGGATCCCCGGCGTAATAGGCCTGGGTGCCCAAAGGACCGGCGATTCCCAGGTTTCCGGAGGACGCAAGGATGGGATATACCGCGCAATGGGTCAGGACGATATCAATCCGGTCCGCAACGTATCCGACCCGGATCTTGAACAGGACGAGGTTCATGCCCGGCCGGAAGGTGACCGCCGCCTGGCGGCCCAGGTCCGGCATCCCCTTGACCCGGCCATAGGGATAGCTGGCGATCCGCTCCCCATTGAGCAGCAGCATGGCGCCGGAGTCCTCCCAGCTGATCACGGCGCGGGTTTCGGCTGGGCAATCGACGTAGAACGCCACATACTGGACGCAGTTGCGCTGCTCCGTGACGAACAGGGCGCGGTCCTCATGGCGGAAGCGCAGTTCGTCTCCGGCCTCCCGGGGCTGCCAGCGCAGCTGCTCCGGCCCCCAGTAGTCGTTGCGGACGGCTTCGTGCTCCAACGGGACGGCGGCGGCCTCCCCGCCGGACGAAGCAAGGTAATCCTCTTCCAGCACCTTGTGCCGCTGGTAGAAGTACTCGGTTTCGAGTGTGCCGCCGGTTTCCAGCACGAAGGCTCCCAGAGTCAGGAAGCGGTGAATGGCGCAGCGGCCAAGCCAATCCGCCGCCGTCGGCCGGAGGTCTTCCAGCCGCACCGCGGCGAAGCTCCCGCGCGCCGCGGCGTACCGATCCAAATCTTCCATTGTTCTCCTCCCATCCGCCCCGAAGAGCGACAAACAGTCATTTCTTGTAGTATAGCACTTCCTATAAAAAAAGGCAAGAGTGAATTTGAATTTTTGTTGATATCTCAAATTGGGCGGAAACGGGCGGAACATCCGCGCGGCGACAATTCCTCTTGATTTCACCCTTGCCTTTTTATTGGAAATGTGGTATACTAGAAGCCAGGCATGATAATGAGATGTTTTTAACGATGTGTTTTCTGAAAGGATGGTGAGCTGATGCCCAGTATTTCCGTGACGGCCATCGCGCCCGGCGTGGTATTCTGCCCAATCCGGACCGACCGGTTCAAAACCAGCAGCCTGTCGCTTCAGCTGGCCCTGCCTTTGAGGCGGGACCCGAAGCGGACCAGCGCAAACGCGTTGCTGCCCTACCTGCTGCACCGCTCCTGCGCGGCGTATCCCACCGCCCGGGCGCTCAACAGCCGGCTGGAGGAGCTCTATGGCGCGCACCTGAGCGCGCAGGTCACGAAGGTGGGAGAGACCCACTGGCTTTCTCTGGCCGTGACGTCCATTGACGACCGCTTCACTTTGGCGGACCAATCGGCCGCGAACGAGAGCGTGGCCGTGGGCTGCGCTTCCCTGCTGCTGGAGATGCTGTTTCATCCGGTGCTGGAAAGAGACGGGTGTTTTCCGGCCCAGGCCGTAGAGCAGGAGAAGCGGCTGCTGCTGGAGCTGCGGGAGAGCGATTTCAGCGACAAACGGGCGTATGCCCTGCACCGCATGGAAGAGATCATGTTTGCCCGGGAGGCGTTCGGCCAGAACCGTTTTGGCGAGGCGGAGGCGATTGCGTCCCTGACGCCGGCGGAGGTGACGCAGGTCTGGCGGGACCTGTTGCGGGAAGCGAAGATGCAGTTTTTGCTGGTTGCCGCCGGGACGGAAGAAGCCGCGGCGGTGGAGGCCGCGCTGCGGAACCTGCTGGCGGGCAAAGAACGGGCCCCGGCGGCGCTGGGAAGCGAGTTCATCTCTGACGCTGGGGAAGAAAAATATGTCCGGGAAGAACTGCCGGTTGAGCAGGGGAAGCTGGTGCTGGGGTTCCGGACGGACATGAAGGACTTCCGGGACCGCGCCCGCGCGATGTGGGTGATGGCGGACCTCTTCGGCGGCGGACCCTACGCCAAGCTGTTCGCCAACGTCCGGGAAAAAATGAGCCTTTGCTATTACTGCGCCGCGCGCCTGACGCGGTACAAAGGGATTCTCACGGTGCAATGCGGGATCGAGACCGACAAGGAGGCCGCCGCGCGCAACGCGATCCTGGCCCAGTTGGAGGAGATCCGCCAGGGCGGATTCACCCAGGAAGAACTGGACACCGCCGTCTGCTCCCTCTGCGATTCGCTGTGCAGCCTCGCGGACACGCCTGGGGAGCTCGCTGACTGGTACGCGATGTCCTTGCTGACGGGAGATTATCTTCCGCCGGAAGAGGTCTGCGCGGAGCTGCGCGGGGTGACGAAAGAAGACGTTGTCGCGGCGGCCCGGGGCGTGAAGCTTGACACGGTCTATATGCTCGCGGCGAAGACAGAGCGGGAGAACGGGAAAAACCGGGAACCCGAAGAAGGAGGGGAAAGCGCGTGAGCGAACGATTTTATGAAGAGCGCCGGGACGGCCGCCTGGGCGAGCGGTATTTCCGCTGGACCCACCCGACGGGACTGGAAATCCAGGTTCTTCCCCGCGAAGGCTACACCACCGCCTACGCCATGTTTTCCGCCAAATACGGATCCATTGATACAACGATTTTCCGCGCCGGGGGCGGCGCGGCGGACGGGACGCCAGAGGAGATTCCCGAAGGAACGGCGCACTTCCTGGAGCACAAGCTTTTTGAGTCGGAGGACCTGGACGCGTTTGAGCGCTTCGCGAAAACCGGAGCCAGCGCCAACGCCTACACTTCTTTTGATAAAACCGCCTACCTCTTTTCCTGTGCCGACCATTTCGAGGAGAATCTGGCGATTCTGCTGGATTTCGTCCAGTCGCCTTACTTCACCCAGGCGACGGTGGAGAAAGAACAGGGTATCATCGGGCAGGAAATCCGGATGTATCAGGACGTCCCCGGCTGGGCGGTGATGTTCCAGCTGCTGCGGGTTCTTTACCGGAGCCACCCGGTGGGCATCGAAGTTGCCGGGACGGAAGCGTCTATCGCGCTGATTACGGCCGAAATGCTCCACGACTGCTACCGGAATTTCTATAACCCGAAGAACATGGTGCTCACTGCGGCGGGGAACATCACCCCGGAAGCGGTCAGGGCGGTAGCGGACCGGGTGCTCAGGCCCGCCGAAGGGCAGCCGGCCCGGCGCAAGCCGTCCGGCGACCAGGGTCCGCCGGTCCGGACCTTCGCCGAACGGGAGATGTCCGTCGCGCAGCCCACCTTCATGCTGGGCTGGAAGGAACCGCTGGAGAGCCCGGAACTTCCCGTCCGGCAGCGGCTGCTGGCGGACTTGGTGCTGGATGCGCTGGCGGGGGAGTCCTCGCCACTGTATGAACAGCTGATGGACGAAGGACTGATCAACGCGGGCTTTGATCCCGGCTTCCTCTGCGGCTTCGATTACGCCTGCGCGCTGTTCGAGGGGGAATCGAAAGATCCCCGCGAAACCGCCCGGCGCATTGAGGCGGAAGTGGCGCGCGCGCTGGCCGAGGGAATGGATCCGGAAGCGTTTGAACGGGCCCGGCGCAAGCGGTACGGGCGCATGGTGATGGAGTTCAATGACATTGACAGTCTTGCGGGCCGGATGGCGGACGCGTATTTTGCCGGGGAAGATCTCTTTGCCCGGGCGGCTGCCTGCCGGGAGCTGACGGCGGAAGACGCGGACCGGCGGCTGCGGGAAATGTTCCGTCCGGGATTCAGCGCGCTGTCCGTGATTTGGCCCAAGAAGGAATGAGGCGGTTCGCAGGGCAATCCCCCGCCTGATCAATTTCATATCACGAAAGGATGCTGCATATGACCAATATCGTCTTTTTCAAGGCGTTCAAGGATGGCTTTACCGTATCCGCCACGGCGCTGCGCCTGTTCGGGCGGGATATTCAATGGTATGGCGTACTGATTGCCTTCGGTTTTCTGCTGGCGGTTCTGTTCGGCGGACGGATGGCATACAAGTGGAAAATGAACCTGGACCACATGATCGACGTGCTCATCGGCGGTACCGTCGGCGGGATTCTGGGTGCGCGGGCGTATTATGTCATCTTCCATTTTGATCTCTACAAAGACCGTCTGGCGGATGTTTTCAAGATCTGGGAAGGCGGGCTGGCGATTTATGGCGGGCTGATCGGCGGGCTTCTGGCGGCGTACCTTGTTTGCCGTATCCGCAAAGTGAACTACTGGAACCTGCTGGACCTGGCAGCGATGAGCTTCCTGATCGGGCAGGGGATCGGCCGCTGGGGGAACTTCGCCAACCAGGAGGCTTTTGGGCGCAATACGACCCTGCCCTGGGGTATGTGGAGTCAGGAAACCGCCAACTATATCGACGGCCACCAGGCCGAGTTCGCTGCCCGGGGCATCAAAGCCGTCGCAGGAACTTTGGCGGACAAGGCGTTTGTTCACCCGACGTTCCTGTATGAATCCCTCTGGTGTCTGATCAGCTTCGGGATCCTCTATCTTATTTGCCGCAAGTGGCGGCGTTTCAACGGCCAGCTGATGCTCTGCTACGGCGTCCTCTACGGTGCGGAGCGCTTCTTTGTGGAGGGCCTGCGGCTGGACAGCTTGTACCTCGGCGGGAGCCATGTGCGGGTGTCGCAGCTGCTTTCGGCGCTGCTGGTGATCGGCTGCGCGGCTGCGCTGGTGCTGCTGCTGTTGCGGGACAAGAAAAACCACAGACCCGTCGAAGGGGTGGATTTTTTCCCGGAAGCGGCCGCTAAGGCGGAAAAATCGGAAAAAATAAAAAAAGCGGCTCCGGCGCGGAACGGCGCGGATCCGGTGCTGCTGGACACGGCCCCCATCGAAGACGATGATCCGGCTCCGGACGGAACGACGGAAGAAAAGGAGGATTGAGACCCATGGCTCAGCTGCTCAGCGGAACCGCTGTTTCCGCCAAGGTGCTCGAACGCATCGCCGAAGAGACCCGGACCCTGCCGGTCCAACCAACGCTGGCGGTGATCATCGTCGGAGATGATCCGGCCTCCCGCGTATACGTCAACAACAAAAAGAAAGCCTGCGCCAAGGCGGGGTTCCGCTCGCTGGAGTACGCCCTGCCTGCCGAGGCCGGGCAGGCGGCGCTTCTCGGGCGGATCGCCGCGCTGAACGCGGACCCGTCTGTCCACGGCATCCTGTGTCAGATGCCGCTGCCCAAAAGCTTCGGTTACGACGAGCAGGAGGTTGCCCAGGCGATTTCGCCGGAAAAAGACGTTGACGCGTTTCATCCGGTGAATGTTGGGCACATTATGTTGGGAGAGCCGCTGTTTCAGCCCTGCACACCCGCGGGGGTGCTGGAGCTGCTGGACGACGCGGGGATTTCCCTCGCCGGGAAGCATGTCGCTGTTGTTGGGCGCAGCAACATCGTCGGCAAACCCATGGCCCTGCTGGCCCTGCACCGGCACGCGACGGTAACCGTCTGCCATTCCCGGACTGCCGACCTTGCCGCCGTCACCCGTCAGGCGGACGTCCTGATCGTTGCGGTTGGCCGGGCGAACTTCATTACGGCGGACATGATCCGGGACGGCGCGGTGGTGGTGGACGTCGGCATGAACCGGCTCGACAGCGGCAAACTCTGCGGAGACGTTGATTTCGCCGCGGCGCAGGCGAAGGCCTCCTGGATCACACCGGTGCCCGGCGGCGTCGGGCCCATGACCATCGCCATGCTGATGCGGAACACACTGACGGCCGCGAAGGCAAGCTGCGGAATCCTTGGAATGAAATAATACATGTCTATATTTTTTATGAAAGAAAGGATCCACGATCATGCAAAAGAAACTGTATCGCTCCCGGACCAATAAATCAATCGCCGGCGTCTGCGGCGGTTTGGCCGCGTATCTGAACATGGACGTGTCGGTGGTGCGCATCCTTTATGCCGTGCTTTCGCTGTTTACCTCCGGGTTCCCCGGCCTGTTGCTGTATGTCATTCTTTGGGCCGTCGTTCCGGAAGAGCCGGAAGGCTACGAGGGGTACCAGCCCGGGCAGCCGCCTTACCAGCAGCCGCCCTATCAGCAGCCGGGGCAGCCCCCTTATCCGCCGCAGGGCGCGCCCTATCCGCCGCCCTACCAGCCGCCTGCGCAGCCGCCCTACCAGTCGGCGCCGCCCCCCGTGCCGCGGCCGGAAACGCCGCCGGCGGAATCCAACGATTGACCCGAAGGGAGTTTCGTCCATGCCAAACCGGTTCGAGCAGCTGCGCGCGGCTTATCCTGTTTTTCGGTATGAGAATTATCGTGTGACGCGGGAGGAAGACAGCCTACTGCTGCGCTTCGATTTCGCGATCGACGGGCTAGGCGGCTTCCATCCGGAAACCCGGATTTTCCTCGGCAATCTGCCGCTGCGCAACCCCCTTGACAGCCCCGTCCTGCGGGAGCTGGTGTTTTCGCTGGGGCTGGTGGAAGCGGTCAGCTACTGGAAGTGCGCCTGTCCGCCGCGGTTCATCGTGGCCTGCGGCGGGCTGGCCGGAGAGGACCGGGCCTGGTGGAAGCGGCTGTGGTACCATGGTCTGGGCGAATTTTTTTACCGCAACGGGATCAAGACGGACGAGGAGCATTTCCTGGCGCTGGAGTGCTCCGCCGGGGCCTCTCCGCCAGCGTTTTCCTATCAGGAAGGCGGCCTGAGCCTGATTCCCGTCGGCGGCGGAAAGGATTCCTGCGTCACGCTGGAGCTGCTTCGGGAGGCGGGGCGGCAACTGATGGGGTTTACGGTCAACGACCAGCCCGCCCGCCGCCAGACGTTCGCGGCGGCGGGTTTTCCGCCGGAACAGATGCTGCGTGTCCAGCGGATGATCGACCCGGCGCTGCTGCGGCGCAACGCCGAGGGTTTCTGGAACGGTCACACGCCATTTTCCGCCGTCGTCGCCTTCCTGGGCTTGATCGGGGCGTACCTGATCGGGGCGGGAGAGTTGATCCTTTCCAACGAAGCCAGCGCCAATGAGGCCAGCGTTCCCGGGACGGACGTCAACCATCAGTATTCAAAATCCTTCGCCTTTGAGCGCGACATGAACGACTATATCGGACGGCGGTTCCGGCTGCCGATCCGCTATTTTAGCCTGCTGCGGCCCTTCCATGAGTTGCAGATCGCCCGGCAGTTCGCGGCGCTGCCGCAGTACCATGACGTTTTCCGCAGCTGCAACGCCGGAAGCAAACAAAACGTTTGGTGCGGCAGCTGCGCGAAATGCCTGTTTGTTGCGCTGATGCTCGCGCCATTCCTGCCGCCGGACGCGCTTTGGCGGATCTTCGGGGCCGACCTGCTGGACGCGCCGCAGCTGCGGGAAGACCTGCGCGGGCTATTGGGGCAGGGGGAGACCAAGCCCTTCGAGTGCGTCGGGACTATCCAGGAAGCGCAGGCGGCGCTTTGCCTGGCAAAAGCGAGCTATCGGGCCGACGGCCTGCCGCTGCCGCTGCTGCTGCGAGAATTGGAGGCCCCCGCGATGACGGAAACGGCGGCGCTGGCGCTGCTGCGGGAACGGAACCCGGAGCACATGGTGCCAGCGGAATTTCGGGAATGCGTAGAAAGGATGGGACGGCGTGTCGGCGACGATTCATTCCTACTTGGAAAATAAAACCATCGGTTTGCTGGGATTCGGGATGGAAGGGCGCTCCAGTTATGCCTTCCTGCGGCGGTATTTTCCGGAAAAGCATTTGCTGATTGCCGACCGGTCGCCGCTTTTCCTGGAAGACGGCAACGTTACGCGGCTGGATGGCGACGATTACCTGACCGTGATGAGCTGCTGCGACCTGCTGATCAAATCGCCCGGGGTGTCCCTGCGCGGGGTAGCCATCCCGGCAGGCCTGGAAGTGACCTGCCAGACGGATCTGTTTCTGCGCTTCGCGGGCTGTGTTGCCGTCGGCGTGACGGGCAGCAAGGGGAAAACCACCACCTCGACTTTGATCTATGAAATGCTGCGGGCCTCCGGGATCCCGGCTCGGTTGATCGGGAATGTGGGGGTGCCGGTGCTGGACAGCTTCGACGAAGCCCGGGAGGCAATCGCGGTGATTGAGCTGTCGTCCCACCAGCTGCAATTTACGCACGCCTCACCCCATGTGGCGGTCTGGACCAATCTGTACGAAGAGCACCTGGACCACTACGACGGCGGGTTTACCGGATACGCTGCCGCCAAAGCGCACATTTGCCGCAGCCAGGCGCCCGGAGACATTTTTATTTACAACAAGGACCAGCCGCCGGAACGATTCACCAATTTAGACGGCTGCCGCGCCCGAAGGGTCCCGGTTGGACTGGACGCCGGGGAGGAGGACCCGTTTCTGGCCAGCCTGGATGGCGTCAACGACCACTTGCGGGGGGAACACAACCGGCAGAATGTTTATTTTGCGGCAACGGCCGCCCGAATGCTGGGCGCGACAAAAGAAGGCGTCCGTGACGCCGTCGCGCGGTTCCGCGGCATCCCGCACCGCATGGAAATGCTGGGAGAATATGGGGGGATCCGCTGGGTAGATAACAGCATCTCCACCATCCCCCGGGCAGTGCTCTGCGACATTGACGCGCTGAAAGAGGTGGATACGCTGATTTTCGGCGGGAAGGACCGGGGGCTGGACTATAGGGAGTTCGCGGCGGAGCTGGTGCGCCGCCCGGTGCGCAATCTCATCGGTATGCCGGAGACAGGGTACGCCATCCTGGAACTGCTGCGGGAGCGCGGCAGCGCGCAAAACCTCCTGCCGGCGGAGACGATGGAAGAAGCCGTTGCCGCCGCCTCGGTGCACACCAAACCCGGCGGGATCTGCCTGCTGGCTCCCGCCGCCGCCAGTTATAACCGGTACAGAAACTTCGAAGAAAAAGGCGATCACTTTGCCGCGCTGGCGCGGGGATGCGTGGATCAGTAATACCGGAGCAGGGAGACAACTTTTCCCAGCACCACCACCATGTCGGTGAGGATGGGATCCATGGAGTCGTTCTCCGGCTGAAGGCGGAAATGCCCATTCTCTTTATAGAACCGTTTGACGGTGGCTTCATCCTCGAGCAGGGCGACGACGATTTCCCCGTTGTCAGCGTAGGGCGTTTTTTCGACGAAGACAATATCCCCGTCCAGGATGCCCGCGTTGATCATGCTTTCTCCCCGGACTCGCAGGGCAAACAGCGATTTGTCGCGGGAAATTGGCCCGCTATAGGGCAGGTAGCATTCGATCTGCTCTACGGCGAGGATGGGCAGCCCGGCGGTGACGGTGCCCAGCAACGGCACGTTGACGACCTGCTGGGCTTGCCCCATCAAGCGGATGGAGCGTTTGTGCATTGGATCGCGGCTGATGTAGCCCGCCTGCTCCAGCGCGTCCAGATTGGCCTGGACGGACGAAGTGGACTTCAGCCCGACCTGTTCCCCGATTTCGCGCACAGAAGGCGGAACGCCTCCCTGCGAGCGCTCCAACAGGAATTCATAGATGCGGCGCTGGGTGTCGTTGATTCCATTTTGACGAAACATACCGTCTCTCCTCCTCGAAAAAAATCTCCTCCGCCGGTATTATAACACAAATGTTCAACAAATGCAAATGTTTGTTTTGTTGAAATCAAAATTTTTTGCGATTTTTTTGAAAGGAGTGGTCGTTATGGCCGCTGTCAAACAAAAAGAGAAGGATGCGGCCCGGAAACCGAAAGGGCAGGCGCTGCCCCGGGCGAAAACCCCCGAGGAAGCGGGGATTTCGTCGCTGCGGCTGGCGGACTGGATCCGGGATTTGCTGCAATCGAATATTGAAGTCCATAGCCTGATGGTGCTCCGGGGCGGGAAAGTGGCGTTCGAGGCCTTCCGCGCCCCCTTTACGCCGAAGACGCCCCACATGCTTTTTTCTGTCAGCAAGGCTGTGACGTCCACCGCCGTTGGTCTTGCCGCCGCGGAAGGGCTGCTGACGCTGGAAGACCGGGTGATCGATTTGCTCCCGGCCTATGCGCCCGAAACGCCGGACGAAACCCTGGAGAAACTGACGGTGCGGCATCTGCTGACCATGACCGCCGGGAAACAAATGAGCATGACGGCGGACAAGAGTAAAAATCGCTGGGCGGAGGATTTCTTCGAGGGAAAATGGGAATATGCCCCCGGAGAGGGCTGGAGCTACACCAACGAGAATATCTATATGCTCAGCCTGATTCTTCGGCGGCTGACGGGCCAGAGCATGGTGGACTACCTCATGCCCCGGCTGTTTGAGCCGCTGGGGATCGCGCGCCCAACATGGGAGACCGACGGCGGCGGGGTTGAGGCCGGCGGCTGGGGATTGTCCATGACGACGGAGGACTTCGCCAAATATATGCTGCTCTATCAGCAGAAAGGCATGTGGCAGGGGCAGCGGATCCTGCCGGCGGAGTGGGTGGAGGCCTCCACCACCTGGCAGGCGGATAACCACAAAAGCGAGGAAGACGGCAACAGCGGCTACGGCTATTGCTTCTGGCTCAACGAATTGCCGAATTCCTACCGGGCCGATGGATTCTTTTCCCAGCTGGGATATGTCTACGGCGATGATGACGCCGTGGTGGTTATCAACGCCGCCGAGCCGATGAGTCACAAGGTGAAGGAGTGCTTCGCCCGGCATTTCCCCGGGATTTTCATAGAGCCGGGCAGCGAGCCGCCGGTGGCCGAGGTCTTCCGGCAAAGCCGTCTAACCCTGCCCGCGCTGCCGGAACTTTACGAGACGCCCCGCAGCAAGATGATCGAGCACCGGATTGAAGGCCGGCTGATCGCGTTTTCCCAGCGCTCCCAGTTCGTCAACGACGTCTTCGGTTACCCCGTCAGCGTGATGCCCCTGGCAGTATTTTACATGTCTGCCAACAAAGCGGGGCATATCAATTTCGTCCGCTTCCGTTTCCAGGCGGATACCTGCAAATTCAGCTGGAGCGAGGGCGCCGAGCGCAACACGGTCCTGTGCGGCATGGACGGCAAAGCCCGCCAGTGCAAGATCCGGCTGGGCGGTGTGGATTTTGTCGTGGCCTGCACAGCGGCGTGGGAGGGCGGTTCTAAACTGCATGTCTGGATCCGTCCTATGGGGCACGTAGCGCAGCGCCGGCTGGTCTTTACCTTCGGGAGCGACACGGTGCGGATGCTTCCCCGCAGCAGCCCCAGCCTTGCCGCCGTTGCGCAGTATATCAGCGGCAACGCATCCAATCTCTTCCACAACCCGCTGGTGATCCGGTTGGCCGAGGTGTCGATGTCCAAGGTTGCGCTGGTGGCCGAACCGTTGCATTTTGGATATTTTTTAACGAAATAGAACAATGGGAAAGGTCCTGCCGGGCGGCTGGCAGGGCCTTTTTCGATTTGAACCAAAATATCCTGTGCTGCTACCGTCTTCCGCCGTTCCCCCAGCCCTGCCGCAATCCCGGCAGGGAAAAATGGGGCAGAGAAAACAGTTGCCGCTCCGGATAGCTCTGCCGGTCAGCGGGCCCGCTGGGGTTCGCGTAGTTCTGCTGTTCCGCGTAAACCGGCGGGGCGGGCGGCGCGCTCTGCTCCGGCGCGGGGCGCTGCTGGCGGGCCGGAGCAGTTTGGGCCCAAACCATCCGGGAAGGTTCGCTGACCCCGCTGTCATGGTAGGACTGGACCCGGTAGTCGTAACGGGTGCCGGGGGCGGCGTCGGTGTGCAGGCACCAGGGCTCCTTTGTGCAGGTCAGCAGGCGGAATTCCTCCTCGCCGTAGGGCCGGACGCTGACGGCGTAGGCGGCGGCGCCGTTGGCCCGCGCCCAGTGCAGTTCTACCGTCCAAGGTCCTCGCAGAGAGGCCCGCAGCCGTTCGGGGGGGTCCGGGGGCGGGGGCGGATCAAAGGCGCTGACCTGGGCGTACGCGCTGGCCGCGCCGGTCACGCCGCCGCAGAATGCCTGAACGAAATAATAATAGCTGCCGCCCGCCTCGGGGACGGTATCCAAGTACGTTGCCTCCCTCGTTTCCGCCAGCAGACCGTAACTGCACCAGGGCGTCACGCTGCGGTAAATGCGGTAGCCCTCGGCTTCTTCCAGAGAACTCCAATTCAGTTCCACCCGCGTCGCTCCGCGGGAAGCGGCCCGCAAATTGCTGACCGCCGGAAGGGATGCCGCAGGCGGCGGAGAGATGCTTTTCGGTTGCGGCTGTTCCGGCTGGGGCTGGGCTTCTGCCGCGCACGGCGCAGGCGCTGGAGCGCCAACCGGTTCTTCCGGTTCCGGAGGCTCCGGCGCGGGATGAAACAGAATCTCGTCCGGCAGCGGTTTTTCCGGTTCCGCAGGCTCTTCCAACGCCGGGAGAAGGTCGGGCGCCGCCGTTTCCACTGCCAGCGCCTCCGTCGGAGAGCCTACGGATTGCCGGGTATAAGCCCGCAGGCGGTAGCGGTACTGTCCGGCGGGCAGGCCTTCGTCTATGTACCACGCGGCGGGGATATCCGCAATCGGCACGTCGTTGCGTTCCAAGAGGTAGCCTTCCGCGCCGGGAGAGGCGGACCATTGCAGCGTGATTTCCCCGGGACGGAAGCTGCGCCCCAGGAAGGCGCCGGGGGGCGCCAGACCGGCGGGTGGCTCCGGCGCAGCGGATGCGGGGGGGGGCGGTTCAGCGGGCTCAGCCGGTTCCGGCTGAAAAAGCTGTTCCGGCGTAACGGGGGACGGCGCAGTCGGCGTCTCCCAAGGGTAAGCGGCACGGGTTTCCATGCGGTATCCTCCCATCTGGCTCCATCTTTTTCATAAATATTATATGGCGCAGTTAGAAATTTTGTTACTTTTTCATTTTTCATGGAATTTCTTCTTGACTTCTCATCATATTTGTATTATACTCAAAAGGTATGGAATACGTTCCGTGTCAAACGATCAAAGGAGATGTGTACAGTATGAAACACTGGGGAAGGAAATGCTTGGCGGCCATTCTGGCGGGATTGATGCTGACGGCGCTGCTGTCGGCCTGTACGCCGAAGGACCAGCCAACCGGCAATTCTGAAGCATCCCAAACCGACGCAGCGTCAATCCCGGAAGATACCATTCCAACGGACCCGACGGAACCGAGCGGTGAGGCGGAGCCGACCGCATCCGTCCCGTCAAGCGATGTCGATCCTTCGGCGACGGAACCCAGTGCATCCGTCCCGGTCACCGGCAGCAGCCCCGCCGCCACCGGTACGGGGACCACCGCTGGAGTGACCGTTGCACCGACCACCCAGCCGGTTACCCCCAAGACAAAAGAAGAAATTATTAACTACTTCAACAAGGCGATGCAGCAGGTGAAGAAGGCGAAGCCGGGCTACACCGAACAGGCGCGCACCGTGATTGACGACAAAAAAGTCAGTTCGACCAACGGTTTCCTGAATACGGTTGGCCCGCCGATCATCAATATGGCCAAGGGCGCTTGGTCCAATTGGAGCGACCCGGATACCCACGCCAAAGGCAGCGACCACAACGGCGTACGGCCCAAGCAAGACCTCCAGTCGGCGTGGGTTAAGAGCGCCACCTGCACCGTCAGCGGCAATACGTATAAGATTCACATCACGTTGGTTGACGAGCGTGTGCCGAAGTTGCCCGAAGATGAAAACTCCACCATGCACGGTAAAGTGCTGATGTGCCACACCAAGGGTGAAATCGCGGACGGCGCGGCCAAGTTGGGCGTAAACATCCAAAAATTCGACGCCCTTTATAGCGGTAGCTACATTGACTGCACGGTGGATAAAACCACCGGCGCCATCAAGCAGATGAATACCTATGTCAATTGCCAGGTCGATTTGGAAGCCAAGTTCGGCTTCACCTTGCCGGCTTCCCTGCCGCTGGGCAGCGAAAAAATGTATAAGTTTGGTTAATCCTTGGTCTCCCGCACAAATCCGCGCCGCCGACCCGTTCGGTGGCGCGTTTTCCTTTCCCGCCATATATTGGATGATGGAACCGTAGAGGAGGGGGAAGGATTTTGACGTATTGGTATATGGCGCTGGCGGCGTCGCTGGGCACTTGGCTGGTCACCGCGCTGGGCGCGGCGGTGGTGATTTTTTTTCGCAACCCGCCCCGGGGCGCGCTGAACATGATGCTGGGGTTTTCCGCCGGGGTGATGCTGGCGGCCAGCGTTTGGTCGCTGCTGCTGCCGTCCATGGAGCAGGCGCGGGCACTGCTGCGGGTTCCGGCCTGGCTGGTGGCGGGGCTGGGACTGCTGGCTGGGGCGGGCTTCCTCTGGGGAACCGACAAACTGATCGCCGCCTGCGCCGGGGCCAACGCTTCCCGCCAAGCAAAGAGAGGGAAACCGGCCGAAAAGAAAGGCGCGCGCGGCCGCGCCTGGCTGCTGATTTTTTCCATCACGCTGCACAACATTCCGGAAGGGCTGGCGGTCGGCGTCGCCTTCGGGGGGCTGGCGGCCCTGGCGGGCGGCGCGTCCCCGGAAGCGCTGATGGGTGCGGTGTCGGTGTCAGTGGGCATAGGAATCCAGGATTTTCCGGAGGGCGCGGCGGTGTCGCTTCCCCTGCGGCAGGGAGGGATGAACCGGGGCCGGGCGTTTTTCTGGGGCCAGGCGTCGGGGCTTGTGGAACCCATAGCGGCGATGGTTGGCGCGGCGCTGGCCATGGGGGTGCGGCAGTTGCTGCCTTGGCTGCTGGCCTTCTCCGCCGGGGCGATGATCCTCGTATGTACCCATGAACTGATTCCCGCGTCCCATGAGGGCGATGGGGAGGTCCTTTCCTATGCGCCAACCATTGGCCTGATTCTCGGCTTCGTGCTGATGATGGGGCTGGATGTGGCGCTGGGATGAGGCGGTTTGCGGCGGCAGGTATGAACAGTTTGTAACAAATCTCCGGGCCCCTTGATTTCTTTTAGGAACAGGTGTATAATTTTAACAGCACAAAGGTGAATCGCGGTTCACCGAAAACCTGTTTTCTGAAGAAAAAAAGGAGGAATCCCCATGGACACTCGTTTTGCCATCCAAAATTACCACGACGCGCAGGAAGTTACCCGCCAGCTGGACGAACTGATCCGCAAGCCAATCTATTCCATCCGTCCCGAGAAGCTCCAGGCGTACGAAGAGGAGTATTACGAAAAAAAATGCCAAAAATCCAAGTCCATGATCAAGGAAGCCCGGGAGATCATTCCCGGCGGCGTCCAGCATAATTTGGCGTTCAACTATCCCTTCCCGCTGGTCTTCACCAAGGCGCAGGATGCTTTCCTTTGGGATGCCGACGGCAACCAGTACCTGGATTTCCTCCAGGCAGGCGGACCGACGGTGCTGGGCTCCAATCCCCCCGCCGTGCGCGCGCAGGTGAAAGAGCTGCTGGATTCCTGCGGGCCGTCCACGGGACTGTTCCATGAGTTCGAATACAAACTGGCCAAGAAAATCGCCGATTCCGTGCCGACAGTGGACATGTTCCGCATGCTCAATTCGGGCTCCGAAAGCTGCATGGCGGCCTGCCGGGTGGCGCGGCTGGCGACGAAACACAAGAACATCGTCAAGATGGGCGGGGCCTACCATGGCTGGAGCGACGCGCTGGCCTACGGCATCCGTGTGCCTGGCAGCAAATTCACCCAGGCCAACGGTGTGCCGCTGTACATGTTCCGTCACACGCAGGAATTTTTCCCCAACGACCTTGCGTCTTTGGAGCGCATCCTGTTCCGCAACCGCTTTGACGGCGGCACGGCGGCGGTCTTCATTGAGCCCGTCGGCCCGGAAAGTGGCACCCGGCCGCTGGACTATGACTTCAACCAGGGCGTCGAGCGGCTGTGCCGGAAATACGGCGCGCTGCTGATCTTCGACGAGGTGGTCACCGGATTCCGCATCGGCATGGCGGGAGCCCAGGGCTTCTTCGGCGTCTCGCCCGACCTGACGATTTTTGGCAAGGTCGTCGCGGGCGGCTATCCCGGCGCGGGCGGTGTCGGCGGCAAGAAGGAATACATGAAGTACCTCGGCGCGGGGCTCGACGGCTCTCACAAGGTCAAGAAGGCCCTCATCGGCGGAACCATGGCGGCTACGCCCCTCAGTTGCGTCGCGGGTTACTATACCCTGGAGGAGATTGACCGGACCAACGCCTGCCAGAAAGCCGGAGAGATGGGCGACCTGCTGACGAAGGGCCTCCAAGAGCTGGTCAAGAAGCACGACCTGCCCTTCGTCGTTTTCAATCAGGGCAGCATCTGCCACCTCGACAACGCCGGGACCATGCACTATGCCATCAACTGGACGAAGCCTTGGGAAATTCCTTCCGTGCTCAAGGCCACCAACGTGCGCAAAAAGGAAATGGAGCACATGGGCGCGGCCTACATGGCCGAAGGCGTCGTCACCCTCGCCGGCAGCCGGCTCTATACTTCCGCCGCCTATACCCCCGAATTGATTCAGGACGCCCTGGACCGTTTCGATAAGGTGTTCGCCAACTGCGCGAAGGTGCAGACAGGAGAGTAAGAACCTTAGAAAAATAATCCTCATTTGCCGAGTGTTGCTCTTCGAGCGGAAAACCCCTTATTTCAAGCCATTCCTAGTAGTATTTTGTTCAAATCGCGATTTTTTATGGTCAGCTTAGTAACATGTACAACCC
>JAIRXU010000059.1 GCA_031268095.1 Oscillospiraceae bacterium
CGAAGCACCGCGTTCCTGTCATCCATCGGCCCGATAGCGCCTCCAAGCGCCTCCACAAATTCCGCGAGCCGCCTTTCTCTCTGCTGGATTTTATCTGACAACGCGATGCGGGCACTTCACGCACAGATTTCTGCTTGACAAGACCGGGCGGGATGTGATATACTAACGTAAACCGAGGTTGCGGGCGTAGTTCAATGGTAGAACACCAGCCTTCCAAGCTGGTCACGTGGGTTCGATTCCCATCACCCGCTCCAAAATTTGACAGAAACAACATTCCATTATACAAGGGCTTCTGGCGGGAACGCTTTCTCGTTGCCAGAAGCCCTTTTTGTTTTGCCCGGACCAAATCGTGTGGTGGCGTATCTATACTGTGCTGTCGAATAAGACAAAAAATACATAGCCCCGCATATTCGGTCGAACAGCGCAAGGGAACAGCGGTTTAGGCTGTCGAATCCGCGACAGCAACACGCCTCACGCAAGTGGCTTCCGAAATACGGCGTCCGTAGGGCAGGCGTATTCGCCTTCTTTGGTCCGCGCCAGCATGGCGCTCAGTTCACCAATCAGCGCTTCCAGCCGCGCTGTTTTGTCATTGGAGTACGTAACGTCCGGCCGGTCGAAGGTGATGAGCATGGCGGACATGAGCGAGAACAGGAAGGGCTCCGCGCGCTTGTCGGGCAGACGGATGCGCAGCGTTTCGGCCTGCACAAACTCCTGGCAACCATACACCGGCGGCAGTTTCGCCACCAATGCCATCGCTTTGTCCTCGTCGTCCAGCTGCCGGGCATGTACCCAGCACTGAATCAGCAGCGCGTGGTAGCGAAGTTCATCGTCAACGCAGTCCTCCAATATCCGCCGACAAAGCCCAATTGTCTCGTTCGCGGCTTCCGGGGAGATTTTTTCGCCGTTGTCGATGCACCCGATGGCCGCGGCCAGCAGCGCTTGCAGCCTATGGCTGGAGGGGAATTGCGCCAAAGCTTCGCGATAAACAGAAATGGCTTCCGCGAACCTTCCGGCTTCCTGCGCTTGTTGCGCTCTTGTGATGACCGCCTCGATTTTGCGCGCTTTCTGTTGCTGATCCACCCCCAGCAATTCATCCAGCGAGATGTTGAAAAAGTCCGCAATCGCCGGCAGAATTTCGATGTCGGGGTAACATTTTTCGCCCTCCCAGCGCGAAATCGCCTGCGCCGTCACGCCCAGGTATTCAGCCAGGCGGTCCTGTGTCACATCGGCTTTTTTGCGCAGACTGTGCAATTTTGCTCCAATTTGGATCGTCATAAACAGTGCTCCTCGGTGGTATATTCAGGCCTGTGCCCTCATTATATCACCGGGGTCGCGCAAACGCAATAATCAATTGATTGTTTTATTTTTAACCGTTTGTTGAGTTGAACTTTCCCATTCCTACACCGGCTGCCAAGCCATGATGTGCTTATCCGTCGCGCAGGCGCATTTGCGGATCAGCTTCACGGCCTGTTCCGGTTCGGCGATAAGTATGCCTTTAGAATTCCCCCCAAGCGGGTGGGGACGCAATTTTCTGTGCCAAGTTGGCTCCAAATGGCACGGATGGTTTCGGCGGAGTCGTTCTGAATGTCAGCCTTGGGGGTGTCGTGCTCGTAAATGCCCCAGTAAGGGTCACGGTTTTTTGCGCTCCCGAGGACTTTGTAAGTCCAAGTCGTCCAGTGATAGCGCAGCTGGTTGGAAAACTGGAGCGTTTGCCGCCAGGCTTCGTCGCTGCCAAAGCAACAGAATTCGCCCATCAGCACCGGTACGCCGCGGGGGATCAGTTTGGGAAAGAGCAGCGCGCCGCCGTTGAAAGCAATGATGGCCCCTGGGCTGTCCCCTAGGCCCCAAGGATAGTAGTGGTACTGATAGACGACGTTTTTCCAGCCGTAGCGCAGCGGATGGGGGAGATGAATGGCTACCCAGCAGGCCTCCATGATGATAATGTGATCGGGGTCCACGGCGCGGATGGCGCGGTAGAGCTCGTTGAAATAATCCCAATGGACCTTGCCTGTGCGCGCGGCTTCCTTGCCGGGCCCCATGGGCTCGTTCAGCAGATCGTATCCGGCGACGGCAGGGTTTCCTTTGTAATGCCGGGCGATGGCCTGCCAAAGCCGAAGGGTCTTGGCGCGGTTCCCCGGATGATAGAACAGCTGCCGCCCGTCGTTGATCTGCCCGGAATGCTGCTCGCCGTTCTGGGAGCCAAAAGCGCCGTGCAGGTCCAGTATGACATAAATGCCGCGTTTTTGGCAGTGCCCAACGAACCAATCCAGCCGGGCAAAGGCGTCTGGCCGGAGCTTGCCGGCGTCATCCGCGAGGTGCGTGTAAAGGAACGGGAGGCGGAGGGCCGTGACGCCCAGGGCGGCGCAGCGGTCGAAATCCTCCTCTTTCCAGTAATGATCCAAATAGACGTTCAGCAGTTCATCCCGCGTTTCCGCGCCGAAGCGTTCCTCCAGCATGCCGCACATGCTCCGATAATCGGGCGAGGTGGCCGGGCACATCCATTCCTCATAGACCAGCCAGCCGCCGGCGTTCACGCCCCGCAGAAAGACCTGCTGGCCGCTCCGGTTGACGACGTCTTTGCCCCGGGTTCGCAGAAAATCCGCCTGGGTCAGCGGGCCTCGCGGCCGGTGGGGTGAATCGGAATGCGCAGCGGCGCTCAGGGCACAGGCGGCGCTCTCTATGCCTCTGGCCGCACGGAGCAGGCGCGGGTACTTCTTCAAAAAGCTGAACATGTCCATGAAAACGTTCCTTCCCATGTTTCGCGGCCGGTTATTCCGCGTCCGCGATGGTTTGCTCTAGGGCTGCCCGCCGTTCCGCCAAAGCCAGTTCCGTGCGTGCCCGGTCTTCGGGGCTCCATTTCACAAAGCAGCGCGCGGTCAGCCAGATGGAACTGTCGATCACAGGAACCAGCGTATACATTGGCCACATCCAGTCCAGAAAACGCTTCGGCGGCCGAGTACCCGTCTCTTTGTAACGGCCCTTGTACCCCGTCCAGTCCAGGAAAGCATTGAGGGTGACCCTGCCAATGTTGTCGCTGACGGTTTTTCGGAACAAATTATTGACCGCCGAGGTCACGCCCTCGCTGCGTTCGCCGGTCTTCAGTTCCACATAATCGTAGAATTCGTAATTGAGCATGTCGCCCGCCACGCCATCCCAGTTCCTCGCGGTATAGATGAGAGATTCGCACAGCATCACGATGCCGAAGCGCGGCCAAGTATGGAATCCGACAAAATACTTCGCCACATTACAAACGACGTCAACGACGGTTTTAATTTTCTGGGCTCGCAAGGGACCACCCAGCTTGTTGATGATCTGCCGGTTGAAGGGCTGGCAGACAGTGGAGGGGATCCCCGCCAGCATCTGCTTGAGCACCAGCAGGGCTTCGCCGCTCATCGGTTTGCCGAACACGTGCATTGTCGGCATGAGGTAGCGGTAGATCATAGTTTCGTCTCCCGCATCGGGCGTAAATACCGTGATAAAATTGGCGACAGTGTTCCAGATGAAATATTTGTTGTATTTGATCACCTGAAAAGTTTCCGCCAAGTTCCGCTTCTTCTTTTGTTCCCGCGGTTCCTCCGAAAAATCCACCCGCTGGCGCACAAATGTTGGCAGCAGGGAGGAGACAATGGCAAACGGCAGCAGGATGGTTGCGCCAACGACGATGATCTGATAGTCCGTGATATGCAGTACGCTGCTGAATCCCATGAGCACATTGGCGAGATTAGCGATGGGCCAGGCAACCTGACCGCCCATGGCGCTCCAAACGCTCACGCGGCCCCGCTGCTGCGTCAGGGGACTGACGCCGGCGCGGATTTTCTGGCCCGCCACGCTGTCCATCGTGCCGACGATATCTTGCAACATGTTACATGCCATCAGCAGGATGATGTGCTGCCAGGCAGTCATGCCGCCGTCGAGCATTTTCACCACATTGAAAATGTTTCCCGTGACCGCGGAAATGCGCATGATAGTGCGCAGCGCATCAGGGCCGAAGCGCCTCCGGTCCATCCAGGACCCCAGCAGCGGATCATTTATGCCGTCCCAGACGGACGAAACCGTACCCGCCAGCGACATCATTTTGAGCGGTATCCCGTAAGCCTCTTTAAATAGGAAGTCCTGCTTGCCGGTGTAGCCGCTGGATGCCGCTCCAAACGCCGAGGATACAGCGAACAATAACAGTTCCCAGGGGGTGACATGTTCCCGCGGAATCCCTTCGCCGCGCAGCCAGCGGATGGGGTGCCTGATAGCCTCCAGAATATGGTCGATTGGTTCGTCTGGAATGAACCTGCCAATGAAATCTCTGATCCGGCTGATTGTGCATCCCTCCCAAAAAAATCGCCGTCAGGGGAATGTGATTGAAGCTACTATACCATAAAACAAAACGCATTGCAAGACTATTTCGAGCAATTTCTTTTTTCTCCCCAAAAACCAAGCCCCGCGCCGGCGGAGCTGCCAGCGCGGGGCCTCGCAAAAAGGCTTTGGTTCCGTTGGGTTACATGACATAGCCCAGGATACAGACAAATTGCAGCACCGTTCCCAGCACTACGAACAAATGGAACACCGAGTGCATATACCGCTTCTTCTTGCCGACGCCGTAAAGCACCGCGCCGACGGTGAACGCAATGCCGCCTGCCAGCAGCCAAAGCACGGCGGGCAGGGGCACGGTTCCCCGGAGCACCGGCAAAAAGGCAACGACACACCACCCCATGGCAACGTAACACACCATCGAAAATACCCGGTATCTTTTCAGGTCAATCGCTGTCGGCACGACTCCCAGCGCGCAGAGCAGCCAGACCATCCCGAACAATCCCCAGGCAGCCGCCGGATGCGCGGCGCGCAGCGGCCCGAGTACAATGGGGGTATAGGTGCCCGCGATGAGAAAATAGATCGCGCAGTGATCCACCACCCGCATCACCTGTTTGGGCAGGCCGATGGGCAGGCCGTGATAGACGCTGGAGATCGTATACACCGCCAGCATTGTCGCGCCGTAGACCGCGCCGCAGACGATGCCCCAGATGTTCCGGCGCGCGGCGGCAGAGGCAACGCACAAAGCCAGCGCCGCCAGCGCGAACACCCCGCCCGCCGCATGGGAGACTGTATTGACCAACTCTTCTCCGCGCGTGTAATCCGGCAGCACGCGTTCCGCCAGAGGTGTCCGGCCGTGTTTTGTCATCGTCACAGAGAAACCTTTCTTGGAATTTTTCTGCCGCGGGCGTCCGGATGGGTTCACAGTTCCGCCCGGACCGCATGGGTTCCCGCCCCGGCCGTAATGCTGAGCGTCCGCGCCTCGCTGCCGTAAATCGGCTCGAGGCTGTAGGTGCCGTCCGCAGCGACGGACTTCGGGGTGCGGTGGAGATAGACGAGCGTCGGGACGGCGGCATCCGCCACGGGCGGGGTCGTGTAGGTCATTTCGAAAACCCCGGTTTCGCTGTCGTAAGAAAACGCGTCGATGGTTCCGTTGACCGCCGTAGGATAAGGCCGAACGAGGACGCGCATCAAGGGTCGGTCGAAGAAGTCTGGCTGATAAGCCCAGTAGGTATGTCCCCAGGCGTTGCGGTCGAAGAGGTTCAGCAGAAAGGTGATGTGCGGAAGCCAACGCTCTCCGTCGCCGCCGCCGCCCCATTCGCCGACAATCACCGGCAGATCCAGCCGCTCCTGGGAACGGCGGTGCTCCGCGAACATCTCGCCGACGCGGCCGGCGTTGGCGAAGTCATAGGCCGGGGTATCCACGGTGAAGTCGTAAGCGTGCGGGGCGAAGCAAACATTGTTGTCTTCGGGGCCGCCAATGCCCCGGCGGGCCTTATGGGCCGAATAAGGAATGCCCAAATTAGAATAATAACAATTTTCCATCATCAGGATTCCCTTGTCGGTAACCTCGCGGATGGCGCCGGTCATGCGGTCCACGAACGGGGAATACTGTTCGGTGTCGAAGCTGCGAATCAGTTTTTCTCCCGCCTTGGTGACTTTCCGCAGAATGTCGCCCGTCAGATGATCCAGCAGGTGATCGCGGCGGTCTTTATGGGTGAGGTCCCCCAGCGCCTGGATCCGGTGGAAGGAGGGGCTGAACACCACCACCCGCACCGCGCGGAGGATCAGTTTGCGGAAGACCTTTCCGCCGGGGGAACCGGGGAAGGGTTCGTTGAGCAGGTCATATCCCAGCAGCGCGGGATGATCCCCATAGCGCCGGGCGAGCAATTGCCAAATGTCCGCGAAGTGGTCCTGAACGCCTTTGCCCAGAACAGGGGTATTGGCCCAGAAATGGTCGAACGCCCGATGCACAGCCTTTCCCCAGAAGTAGCCTTCCGCCCAAACGAACTTGGCCGGTTTCGGCCTCGCGCCATCGGTTATGCTGGCCCAGAGCGGCGCGCCGTCGCCGATTCCGTTGCCGAAGCTGGACCAAAGATCCTGGTGCATGTCCAGAAAAAGGAACACGCCGTACGCGGCCGCCTTGTCGAAGATCTCGTCCACCGAGCGCAGGAAGGATTCGTTGATTTGCCCCTTCTCTGGCTCCAGGTCCTCCCAGGTCAGGCCCAGGCGAATGACATTGAAGCCCAGGGACACGCAGCGGCGAAAGAAAGCGTCGTCCAGGTCGAGGTAAAAGCGATCGCCTTTTTTCAGTTCCTTGGGCGCGTTTTTTTCGCCGATATTGATGCCCCGGAAGATCCGCTCCCGGTTGCTCGCATCCAAAAACCGTTTTCCCTGTGCTTTGATTAGTTCCATCGTAAACAACCCCCACTCATTCTCAAAATCAGTTCTGCGGATCCTTCCGGTAAAATCCTCCGCGGAAGGGAAACCCCTTCCGATAGACATCAGAAGGGGTCAGTTGCTTGCATACCAGAGGTTACAGACCGAGCAGGCTCAGGAACCAGATGAGGGGCTTGAAGAAGAGCCAATCGAAAATAGACATGGCCGTGCCGCCGCCCTGGAACATGTCGAAGCGCCAGCTGTACAGCGTCTTGGTCAGCGCGCCGCCGTGAGCTTCATAGAAATCCTGGTAGGTGACGACTTCAGTGGTGTAGTTGGTGGGATCGGATTCTTTGATGGTGATGATCCGGACGCCGCGGTTTTCGTCGCCGTAGGAGCCAAAGCCGGTGGTGGGAGAGTTGACCAGGTCGGGCGCGTCCGCCTTCTTCAGTTCGAATGTGTTGACATGGTCATGGCCGAAGAACATTGCTACAACATTGCCGCTGTCCTTAAGGGCTTTGTATTCGCCGAAATTATACTTGCCCGGACAGGGGGTTTCGTGCAGGACGCCAACGGTGCCCGCCGGCAGTACGTTGGAGAAATATTTGGTGACGGCCGTGGGGGCCTTCGACGTGCCGTCGATCTCGACGGCGTTCCCGGCAG
The DNA here is from genome assembly GCA_031268095.1 of Oscillospiraceae bacterium. Lineage (GTDB taxonomy): Bacteria > Bacillota > Clostridia > Oscillospirales > Acutalibacteraceae > WRMQ01. The sequence continues at coordinate 7,345 of JAIRXU010000059.1, forward strand.
CGTTGAGTTTATAGGAGGTCAGGCTGAAATCGGCGTCCGCTTCCTCAGCCGGCGTCAGGTAATCCGCGACTTCGGGAACGATGATGTGCTGGAAGGAGAACGAGGGCACCGCATGCCCCGCCCGTGCGGTCAGATCGGCGTTGACCGTCTTGAACCAGTTGACTTGCCCGGCGCTGACGCTGTTGTAGCCGTCGTTTTCACCGTCCGCAATCCAGGAATCAGAAGGATTATCCGCTTTGCGGACATAGTCGCCGGAATCGAACAGCCAGAGGTTGAAAACGATATCGTCGCTGTTGGACCCTTTGATCACCAAATTATGGGTGCCCATCCAGAGTTCGCCCAGCGTCGCGGACTTTTTGTCCAAGTTGCCGGTTTTGTGGGCGGCATCCGCGGCGACCTGGTCCGCTTCGTAGCCGATGAAAGACTTGTGGGTCTGATACATTTGCAGCTGCGCGAAGCGGGAAACGCCGCTGGATTCCGCGTCATGGTTGCCGAACACCATCGTGGTCGGCACATTCAGCTTGTCGAAGACGTTCATGTAGCTGTCGATGGAGGATTTCACGATGTTCCGGCTGGAAGACTGCAACGGCCAGTTCGCGGCGCCGTCAGAGATATTGTCTCCGGTAAGGACAAACAGGTTGGGCTTGTACTCCTTTGCGACCGCCTTTAGGAAATCCTTGGTGAAGGAGCTGGTGATGTACGCCTCCTGCAAATCGGCGACCTGAATGATGGTGAAGGTGCCGTCTTTGAAGCGGAGATTGGCCTTCTCGTCAGCAAGTGCCTCCGCCTCGTCTGCCCAGCTGTGCAGCGTCAGGACAGATACACAGCTCAGAAGAGTCAGCAACGCCAGCATCGCGCCCAGCAGTCGTTTCTTGTTTGATTTCATGGAATGTTCCTCTCCTTTTTCTCAAAATATAAGCTTGTATTTAGTTTACAGCAAATCAATCGGAAAGTCAATTCTTTATGGATGGAATTCTGTCGATTTGTATATTTTGCCGAAATCGGTTGTGCAAAATGACGGTATTTGACAGCTTGGTTTTCCAAGTATAGGGGATTTCTTGCGGATGGAACACCCAGGCAGGGGAAATCCCAGGTCGATTTTTTGTGGCTGAAGTGCCGCGGGCTGCATATGATGAAAACAGGCAGGCGCAAACGGCGGATTTCCGCTGGTGAGTCGTTTGTTCTGCCTTTGGGGAGCGAAGATTCGCGGACGGACTGCGGTTGATAAGGTGGAGACAGGCGATGCGCCGGCCTCCCTGGGAGAGCCTTCACCCGGCGGTCCAGCGCCCGTGCGCTTTGCGCGGCGCGGCTGCCTCCGTCCGCTTTTTCCGGTTCAGCGGCCTGGACCGAAGACGGCCGGAAATCCCCAAAGACCCAACATAGCGGCGTCGCCGAACAATCGCCCCTGGCCTGGCGGCGCCGCGTCAACGTCCGCTGTCCGCCGTTTCCAGCCATAACAATGGGAAACCCAATGAATCATTATTACCAAAATGGAGGTCTTGCTCTCATGTGTAATCAATCCTGTGCCTGTTTCTATTGCGTTCCCGTACATTCTGCGCCGATCGTTCGAACGGCATCCGCCACCCGCCGCAAACCTGCCTCGTTCCGTTTCCGCGTGATTGATATTGACGGCCGCCCGCTCTCCGGCGCTGTCTATCAGATCAGCTATGGCTGCAAGTACCGCAACCTGATTTCCGACAGCAACGGCTGTGTCCAATGCCAGGGCATCTTGCCTGGGACCTATAGCCTACAGGAAATTTCTGCGCCCAGCGGATACTTTGCCGATCCCGACACCCACAAAGTGACGGTCGCCCGCAACGGCTGCGTCAAGGTTGACGACCTGCCGCTTTGCTGCTTCCATCCGGTCAACCCGACGGATGACACGCCGCCACCCCAAAGCGCTTCCCCCAGCGTTGCTGCGGTTGCCGTGGGGGACACCAGCGTTCATGGTGCCGGGGGTGCGGGCTGCTGCGTCCGCGTCACCTTCCCGGACGGCACCATTGGCTGCACACAGGTTGCTTCCGACGGCACCTGGTCGATTCCCATCCCGGCCGACATTATACTGGAAGTCGGGGATGTCGTGAGCGTCGTACAGGTCTGCTCTTGCCAGAGTGACAGCGATCCCGCCACCATCGTCACCACCTGAACCGGCCCCCAAAAAGCAGATCCCCCGCTGTGCGCACAAAAAACGCGCCGCAGCGGGGGTCTTTAGTTCTCGCTTTTCTTGTTGGCCTGCTCGCTGGCGGCCGCCAAAATCTGACGTGCCAGAGCGCCGGACAGGTCAGACATGGTACTGGTCCCAAGCCCATCCAAGGATTGGCCGCTGAACCAAATTGATTTGATTTTTTCCTGGTCCAGCGGTGCGCCCTGATACCGGAAATTCAGCCGCAGCTGCGTTTCCCCGTCGGCGACGCTGTCCGTCTGCCCGCTGGCGGCAACCGAAATTCCTTCCAGCAGCAGCGGGGTGATCTCGCCCGGCTCCAAGACTTTGCCGTAATAAATCCAGCCGTCACTGTCATAATACCAGCCGGCGGATGGCTGTTTCCAGGAGGACAAGGGCTGCAAGTTCGGCGCGCGCAGCTGGATTTCCCCGCCGCTTGCGCCGACGTCCCAGACCGCCGTGCTGTCGGTTACCCATTCATAAAATTGATAGGCGACCGCGCGGATCAGCGGCGGCTGGGGGGCAGGCAGCTGGGTCGGCGTTTCGTCGATGGTCAGTTCCAGCAGCTGGTAAAAAGAGTCCCCATTGGCCTCCACAATATGGTAAAATCCAAGATAAGCGAACGTTGTTTTGGTGCCGCCGGCGGAGGTATCCGCCGTGTTGGTTTCCACTGTCGAATGCTCGAACACCATGAGGTTTCCGCCGCTGTTTGCCGGGAGCCGTTCCGGCGGCACCAGCAGCCGCAGCGCGTCAGCCCATTCCGCGCCGCCGGGCAGGAACCCCTTCTCTTTCAGCAGCGCCAGCACACCATCCCCCTTCACCGTTCGGGGAACGAACATTCCGCCGGGAAACCGCTCCAGCCGAGACGTTACCGCCAGGATAAGGCGCGGTTCCGTCGGACCCGCCACGCCAGGGACGGTCGGGAGTATTTCCCGGCGCAAGCGCAGCAAGGTTTCCTCGATCCGCACCCGCAACAGCAGCGGCTGTGTTCCTGCCTGGACAAGGGCGACGGGCCGTTCCTCTGTCAGGCCTGCGGTGAGCACTGTCCCGCCGCCTGCGGGGTCCTGGAGGATAATGTCTTCCGCCGGCGGAATTTGGCCGCCAAGCTCCCGCAGCGCGGGGATGCCGTTGCGCAGAAAAGCAAACAGCAAGGTTACCAGCAACGCGGCGGCACAAAAAAACAAACCCCAGACAGGCCAGGCGACCGGCCTGTGATTTTTTTCGTTCTCTTTTGAAGCTTTCAAAACCGGTCTCCCTTCCGTCCTCTGCTGATGCGTCCGCGATTCCCGGCTCAGGCCGTTTTTTTTCGCCAGAGCCGGAATCCCGCCAGTTTTGGTCTTTGCATCAGCATGCGCAGCTGGACCGCGGCCAAGCATAAAATGGCGGCCAGCGTCGCAAAGGCGCCGGCGTAGGCCTGGAGGAAGGAAATGACAGAACCCAGCCCTGGCAACACGGCGATCTTGACGCCCAAAATCCGGGTTTGGTTCACGGTAATGGCGTCGATAGGGGCGTCCGTCCCCCGGCGCGTACGAAAAACGGGTACGCCGTTCCCGTCTGCCGGATCCACCCGTTCGGCCACCTCGCGGGTCAGCAACGCGGAGGAACTTCCTTCCATCAGAGAAAATTTAATGATATCGCCGGTGTTAATCTGTTCCGGTTGTTTGGTTTTGGTGATCAGCAGAGCGCCGCGCGGAACGGCGGGAGCCATGGCAGCCGTCGGCTCAATAAAAAAGCGCAATCCCCCCAGGCCTTTTGCGGCCGTCCGGTTGAGCAGCGTTACGCCAGCGGACAGCAGCGAAAACACAATGGCCGCAGAAAACACAGCGGCAACGGCAATCCGGATCCGCTTGACTTTTTGGGGATTGGGCAAAGGAGGAAGCGGGTAGGGGATATCCGGTAAGCCGTCGTCTTCGACCGCCGCCGCTTCCTCTGCCAACTGGGTGATATCCGCCAGCAGTGCGGCCCCTTCCAGAGAAAGCGGGAGTTCCTCCGCTGGAGCTTCGGACAATGCCCCGTTCCCCTGACCGGAGAGCGGTGGCGCGGTGCGCAGGAAATCCGCCTCCATCGCGGTCAGAAAATCGTCGTCGTTCACCGCGCCGGGATCTTCCGGCAAGCTGTCCGCCGCCGGATACGGTCCGCCGAAATAAGGCTCTTCTGCCGGAAGAAAATCCTGGGCCGGATAATCGGGATACGCGGGAGAATTATACGGCAAACTCTTCACCTCGTTTGCGATCAGGTTCTTCGGCCTCGCGCAGCAGGTTGTTCAGAGAGTAGCACATTCCCTGGAGGTGATTGCGGACGCGTTCCTGCTCGGCGCGGAGTTCTTCCACCCGGTGCCGGGCCTTGCGCAGCATCTGATCCGCTTCGGACCGCGCGGACCGAACCGTTTCTTCCGCGGAGGCTCTGGCGTCGATCAGCACTTTGGCGATGAGCTGCTGCATTTCATCCGGCCGCGCGTCGGCGGGTACACCGGGGACACCCATGCCACCCGTCATCGGGGCCGGCTGCCGGGCGCGCAGTTTCAGGTCCTCTGTTTCTTGGCGGAGCATGGCGTTTTCATTCAGCAATTCTTCGTTCTGCGCGCGCAGCCGGGTGCTGTAGTCTTCCTGCTCCACGAGTTTTCCCCGCAGACCGCGGTTGAGCTCCTGTTGCTCCGAAAGGAGCATGGCGCTTTCCGCGTCCCGCTGCGGCATCGGCAGGACGCTTTGCTGCTGCTGTTCTGCCAATTCCCGTTTGAGGTTGCGGTTTTCTTCCCGAAACTTCTTGAACGCAACTTCCAGCTGCGCCAGGTAGAGATCTACCCGCTCCATGCCGTAGCCGTTGCGCTCGACGCCGAACATGTTCCGGTATTTCTCGTTCGGCAAATATTCTTCTTTCATGTCGCATAACCTTCCTTTCAACCTCAAGCCAATGAATCATCTTTTATTATACAACTCTTGGCAGAGAATTGCAAGAGAATTCGGCAATTTTTTGCAAACTTTTTGAACGATGTGTAAAAAAATGGAGAAATAATAAAAAATGCCGCTGTTCTTCGGAAAAATCCGGGAACAGCGGGCACTTTTGCGGAAATCGCTCCGCACGATTACGTGGCGCTTTCGTTGGCGGCGTTCTGCTCACAAGGCTGGTTGGCTACGCCGCAGGAGGTTTTGCAGGCGGACTGACAGGAGGTCTGGCATTCGCCGCAGCCACCGCCGAGGCAGCTTTCCGCCAGGTTTCGGGTGGGCAGCGTCTGAATTCTCTGCATGGAAACCGCAATCCCCTTTCATTGAAATCCGAATTGTAGCAATTACGCTTGGAAATCAACCAAAATGGAGCTGAACCGCCGAATTGCAGGCATTTTGAGGAACATTTTTGATGTTGATTTCCGGTGGAACGCGATGCCTTCTTATTGTAACCGAAAATCGGCCGTGTGTCAAGGGGGCTGTGCTTACCGCGACGCGGAAAAATAATCTTCCCCGGCCACTTCGCTGCCCCGCAGCTGAAGCAACTGATCCACCGTAACGAACGTATAGCCGTCCGCCTTCAGTTTCGGAATAATCTTTTTCGCGGCCTGAATGGAGGTGGGGTGAATATCGTGCAGCAGAATGATGTCGCCGTCCGCTGTATACTTGAGGACATTGTTGTATACGGTATCCGCATTGCGGTACTTCCAGTCCTCCGGATCCACCGACCAGAGGATCAGCGGGGTTCCGGCGGCGGCCCGCACCTTGTCGTTGCGTGCTCCGTAAGGCGGACGCATGGTGGTGGGGCGGTAGCCCAGGACGTGCTCCAGCAGTGAAGCGGTATCTTCAATCTCGTTTTTGCGTTTCGCGTCGGAAAGGGAGGTCAGATCCAGGTGGTGATACGTATGGCTGCCCACCTGATGGCCTTCCGCCGCCGCCCGGCGGACGATATCCGGATATTCGTCCACCCGCTTTCCCAGGACAAAAAAAGTAACGATCACCTGCTCTTCTTTCAGAAAATCCAGTAGGCCCGGCGTAAGAGAGGGATCCGGTCCGTCGTCGAAGGTCAGGGCGATCAGCTTTTGCTCGGATGTGACGCCCGGCGGAATCAGTGCGGGTGTTACCGGCGGCCCCGCGGGGGGACGCGCCTGTCCGGTGGTTCCTTCCGGCGCAGAGGGCTGCGGGACCTTTAGATCCTCCGGCAAGAACCTCGGATCCAAGAAATTCCAGAGTTCCTTCAGCGGAATTCGGCAGGAATCAGTTGGGTTGGCGGCGGACCCGATTTTGCCGCGCGGGAAAAACAGCAGCAACTCGTTCCCGTCCAGGGCAAAAAACTGGTAATTCCCCTCGTCCGGCTCGGTGCCTTCTGTCAGCAATTTCATTTCCACCGCGGAGGATTGATAGACCTCTAGCTGCTTGAGGCTGGCGTATGTCAGCTGCGAGAGCGGCTGCAAATATTGCCTGGTCTTGAACAGATCAGCCAGTGTGTATTCTTTGGCGTTTTCCAGGTCGAAGGTCAGGGTGCTGATTTTTTCTGTGCTGTTACTCTCGCCAGCGTGGTACTGGCTGATCATAAAATAAAAACTGACCAGTTTTTCGTCAAAGCGGGATGCCTTAAAAGAAATATAACACTCGTCCCGTTCACCGCCGGCCCAGGCGCGAAAATCCGCCGTCATGCGATCGACCGCCGCCTTGACTTTGTCGTTGACCGCCGCGTTTTTCGTTAGAGGATAATGAACCGACCGGTACGGCTTCCATTCGATGGCAGACGCAATATCGATGCCAGCCAGGGTTTCGCTGTTGCGGACGGGGTGGGTTGGCGGGTTGGGCAGTTTGCTGGGAGAATGCAGAAGCAAGCCCGCCGCCAGACCGCCCAGCGCAAGAACGGTAAGGATAACGATAATTCCTGTGACCCGGATTCGCTTTTTGGGGGGCTTGCCTGCGGCGCCATCCAACACCGGCAGACGAACCATTGATCCCTCCTGTTTGTTTCGTCTCATCGGTCGTCCTTTCTGGTTAGAAATTTTCTCTTTCTCACTTTTCATATCTCCAGTTTTTTCTGTGTGAATAGTATTATATGCGAATACCAAAATAAAATCAAGCTCTTTTTGAAAGGAAAAAATACCCGCCCGGCGATCCATGGAGGACCGACGGGCGGGAGAGGGCTGCTGTTACCAATCCACTAGAATACCGTACGCTGCGTCGGCGGGGAGCTGGATCTGTAGCCCGCCGGTGGTCTCCC
>JAIRXU010000063.1 GCA_031268095.1 Oscillospiraceae bacterium
CCCAACGAGGATGCCGCCAAGTTGGCCTCTTTGACGAAAGAAGACGGTACGGGGACAATCCATCTGGGGATGCTGGAAGAAGAAATTGCGGCGGTTTTGGATCGTCTGCATATCCGCTATATGTATTACAAGGATCACTAGTTGCTCTTCGTCGGACCCTTCGGTTGTTACGGTGAATTCCGACACGCGAACGGTCACTGGCGTGAAGCGGGGCGAATCGAAAGTCAGTGTTTTTTTGTCGAATGGTGATTCCTATATTTTCAACGTTAAGGTTGATTATTCTCTTTGGCAGTGGCTGCTCATCATCTTCCTCTTCGGCTGGATCTGGTACATCTAAATTCCCCCCCCCCCGAAGGCGACCAACGGCAGGTTTCTTCCTTTGGTTGCCTTCTTTTTTTCGCTATCTCGGTTCAAACTTCACGAAATGCGCGCCTGTCATTCCGGCGGCTCCCGCTTCCTCTTTCGCCCGTTCGCCCTCGAAATATTCGAGCGTTCGTCGCAGCTCCGTCATATCCGCGCGGGTTAGGATCCGGCTTCCGATCCGGTAGCTTTGCCCGCTGATCGCAATCACGCGGATCGCTTTTCGGATTGCCTTAATTAGTTCCGCCGTGCTGATATCTTTGATCCCGTCAAACCCTACACAATCCAAACCCCAAACCCTCCGTTCTCCGCCGCCGCGTGTTCTTCCGGTTCTTCCGGCGTGCGCGCGGCTTGATTGCTATCCTGCTCCTCTTCCTCCGCCCGAAAAAGCGACGCCGATTCTTCCAGCAGCGCCGCCTCCGGCGATTTCTCCGGATCCTCTGTCGGCGCGGCCTCTTCTTCCCCTCCCTGCATCGCCAGCAGCCTGACTTGCCGCACGTCAGCCGCCGCCGCCGCGTAAACCTCCGCGTCCAGGTAGTGGTTGTCTGCGTGGCTGCTTTTTTCCACCCATTTTTCCGCCGCGCCGTTTCCCTTTCGCACGACGACTTTATGTTCCGCCGTGACCTGCTCCGCGTAGTCTTCCCCCGTTCCGGCGTGTACCATCCAGCTTCCCGTCCCGTTCGGCTTTTGCATGTGTGCCGCGATTTGGTCTTTGTACTTGTGCCCGCTCACAAATACCAGCTGCATGCCGTAGGCCCGGCTTGTCGGCTTGTTGACCGTCCCGATCCGGAAATGATTGTTCCGGTCGTCGACTCCTTTGCAGGGCAGCGCCCAGTCGGCGTTCGCGAGGCAAAAATCATAAACCATGTCCGTCTGGTCGCCGGAGTCGATCAGGCAAAGCGCCACGATCATGGGCGTCCCGTCTTCCCGGCTGTACTGCGCCTGCATCGCCCCCGCCGCGTCGCTCAGGCTCAGCGCCTGGCCGTACGCGATGCACTGGCTCGTCAAGTGGTTTCCCCAGGCGCGGATCACCCAGTAGACGCTGCTTTCCTGCACGTCGATTCCCGCCGTCAGCAGCTTCGCCCATCCGGGCACGGCGAACTCCGGCACGTCCGTTTTTCTCTTTAGCACCAGTTCCGCGTCCGTTTTGAGCTTCGTTTCTTCCCATGGTTCCCCCAGCCAGCTATTGATAAAATTCTGCCGCCGCTCCGGATCCCCCTCGGATTGCATCCATTCGTTCGCGATATCCGAAAATCGCAGGAAAGGGGAATATAGGCTGTTAATGCAGATAGCGGCGGATCGTGTCCGGCTCGATTGCCTCCGGATCTCGCGCCATTCCCCCGCCTGCATCATTTTTTGCTTGTCTCGGTCTGTAATGACGGCGCCGCACGCCTGGCAGATATACATGGCCCGCTCCGCCCGATCCGTCGCGCTTTGGATTTCTTCTTTGCTTGGCCACTTGACTTGCGCGAATTTCAGCTCGATTTCTTTTTTGCAATGCGCGCAAGGCAGCAAAAAACGATACTCCACGTCCGCCGCCTCTTTATCTTTCCAGATCGGCCCGCTCCGCGTCGTCGGCGTTGAGATTTCGATGATCTTGCTGTTGCGCTGCGCTTTCGTTCGCTCTTTAAAAAGCGCGACCGCGCCCGCCTCTTTCCCCGTCGCCCCCGGGAATTTGTCGTATTCGTCCAAAATCAAAAAGCGCCCCATGCGGGACGCCGCCTGACTTGGACTATTCGCGCCGACCAGCGCCAGAAACATGCCCTCGAACTGTTTCTCCAGTTTCAGGCTGTCGCGCTCGTTATAGAGCTTTCGCAGGCCCGGCGCGTCGTTGATCATCGGCTGGATCCGGTTCGTTGCCGTGAACTCCGCCAGATCTTCCGTTGGATAAACCATGATGGTGGGGGACGGATCCTCCATGATGATATACCCCAGCATGTTCAGCAGCGCCTCGGTTCCGCCAACCTGCGCGGCTCATGAAATGCAGCTTTTTTCTTATATACCATATACCAACAAAAACAAACCAGGCGGCAGCGCACAAGCGTTGCCGCCTTCATCTTTGACGAAAGGTCCATCAACGACCACGAGGTGATTGTTGACCGGGAAACCTGGGAAAGAATGCAGGCGAGGAAGGGAGCGGCGGGGTTTCGGATACCGGAAGTGGAAGCAGTGAGGAAACAGAGATAGTATCTCCACTTGACAGGAAGCTATCTTCCAACGTTGTGGTTTTTGCTTTTTTGGTACAATAAGGCCATTCAGCCGACAAACGCTTGGAATTGCGTAGAGCGAATCATCCTCTGGCCGCGCCGGAATTTTGCGCGGCGCTTTACAGCTCCGCAAACCCATGTTATAATGTTAAAAATTGCGAATTGCAAGAAAGGAACAAGGCCATGCAGAAGAGGAAGTTTTGGCGCAGGTGCGCCGCGCTTTTGGTTGCGGGCGCGCTTGTGTTTGGCTCCGTTTTGCCTGCATTGGGCGCGAATCCAGAGGAGGAAAGCGTGATGCTGGAACTGCACGTTGACCCCAACCGCGGCAGCGACACCAACACCGGGAGCGCGGCCTCCTCGCTGGCCACCCTTCCCGGGGCACAGGCTGCGGTGCGCCGCCACAACACCGACATGACCGGCGAGATATTGTGGTCTTTTTGCATGGGGGCGAATACAACGCCGCCAGCGTCGCTACGACGCGGGAATATCCCTTTGCGGCCAAAAGCGGCGAGCCGGCGGGCAATTACCCGGTGCGCACGGGGTTTTCGTTTACGCAGGCGGATTCCGGCAGCAATGGGTATTATGTGAACTGGAAGGCGTTTCCCGGCGAAACGCCGGTGATCACATCGGGCCAAACAATTGCGGGATGGGAACTGCACGACGCGCAGCGCCGGATATACCGTGCCGCGGTGGCCCCCGGCATGGAATTCCGGCAGCTTTATGTGAACGGTGTGCGGGCAGTGCGCGCACGGACGGAAGCGGAACCCGCCGGCCTGGGGTTCATCAAAGAAACCGGGTTCAGCAGCAGCGAGCAGTGGCTGGCTGCGCTGAAGGAGCAAGAGCGGATTGAGATGGTGTTACAGGCGCATTGGTGCAATCACCGGGCCCTGGTGCAAAACGGCAGGGACGTGCTTGCCGCGCAGCCCGCCGCCTGGACGCACATGGTTGACACCGGGCTGCCCAGCGTAACCGGCCCCGAAATGTTCAAGTACCTCGAAAACGCCTACGAATTCCTCGACCAGCCGGGCGAGTTCTATTGGAGCCAGGCCGAAAGTGCGGTGTATTATATCCCCCGGGCAGACCAGGACATGGCAAGCGCCGAAGCGGTGGTTCCCTCGGTGGACGAACTGCTCACCGTTGCGGGCGGCTCGCTGGACGAAACGGCGCACCACCTGCGCTTTGAAGGCCTCACGTTCGAATACAGCACCTGGATGCGCCCCAGCTACGCGGGCTACCACGTGAACCAGAGCAACTAAGAGCTTGTATTCAACCCCAAGATATGGTATAATGGGGGCATGAAAAATGATATAACATTCAAGCCGACAAACTATCCAAGCGACCTGACGGACGCGCAGTGGGAACGCATCGCG
>JAIRXU010000064.1 GCA_031268095.1 Oscillospiraceae bacterium
ACCCCCCCCCCCCCCCCCCCCCCCGTCAATGCCTTTGGAGAATTATAAAAAAATAAATGTTGTTTTTGTCTGAAAACAACATTTCACTTGCAATCGCGCCGGAATCCGCTTATAATATAACATATTGTTAACGAGGGAACAGGGGGATCTGTCTTGCCAACCAAATCTTTGCCGCGCGCTTTCTCGTCCCGTCTCTGGCGATTCAACGCCGAATTCTGGATGGTCATTCCGCTGCTGCTGGGGTTCGCTGCCTCCGAGCCGTTCTGGGGCGGCTCCGTCTGGAGCATTTGTCTGGTCTTGGGCAGCGTATTGCTGGCCCTGCTGCCGGGGCTGCTCCTGCGGCGCGGCGGCGCGTTCCCGGTGCTTTCCTTCAGCCTCGGTTTCGTGCTTTTGCGGGAACTTGCCCTGCGCCATGGACTGCGGACCGCCGTGTTCGCGCTGCTGTTTTCCTTGCCGATGCTACTTTTTTTCATGTTGCTGTTCCGGCGGCAGACGTCGTTTTGGGAGGGCGGCCGAACCGGCCTGTGGTTTCCGGCGCTGTTGGGCCTTGCCTGCGGCGCAGCGGCGGTGCTGACCCTCCAGCAGGGCAGCTGCTATTTTGACGTCGGCGCCCATGGCGCAGATTTTCGCGCTCTGCTGGGCAGTTACCGTTCCCTCGGTTTCCATGCCAACTGGCGGACTGTGTTGTTTTCCACCATCATGCTTGTTGTCATGATCACCTATCCCCGGAAATTCCGGCGCTTGTCCGCTGTCCTGCCCGCCTCCTTTTTCGGCCTGCTTCTGACCACTGCGCTGAACCTATGGCTCAATCCTGACGCGGCCCGGACCAATGTCCCCGAGGTTTTCTCCCCCGCCCAGGCCGCCGCGGACCCCGGGACGCCCGCCCTGCCGTTCGTCTTCCTGGGCGGTGCGGCGCTGGCTGCCATTTGCTTTTTCTTCGCCTTGCTCGCGCCGCCAAAACCCGCCATCCCCTCAGGCTCTGTGCCGAACCGCGCAAGCGCCGCCCTTGCCCTCGCCGCACTGCTCCTTTCCGCGCTGCCAGTGCTGGCGCTCCGCCGCGTCCCAACCTCCGTTTTTGCGCCGGTGCTGATCGTCTCCTGCTGGGAGGCAATCCCCTGGCGGGACTTTGGGCAGCTCTTTCGGCGGCGGAAGCCCGTTCCCATGTTGTTTTTTGTGTTGTTTTTGATTGTTGTTCTGACGCTGGGCACCCTCTGGGCTGCGCTGGGCGCACTGCTCACTGTTTCTGCTGTTGTTTTTTGCGGGAGGTCTGCGCGCTTCACCGCGCAAACAACATAACGAATCCCCCTCCGGAAGGCGGACGGCCTTTTTCCGAAAGGGGATTGACGTTGTTTTTTCAAAGATTCACTGCGGCCTGGAACTTGGGCAGAATGCCGCCACCTTTACCCAGGTGGCGGTAGTTTTGACACATGTCGTAGCTGGGTACCGTGTTGCCTTCCACGAGCACCGGCCCGGCCGGCGTGACCGCTATGTCCCACCCAATGTACCGCACCAGCGGTGACCGCGGCGCGGCGCGGCGGATGAGGTCCATCGCCTCCGCATAATATGGAATGGAAAATCCCGGCAGGCGGACGTGCGTCGCCGGGTGCTCTTCATAGCACAAGCCAGTTTTGTCGCAGAAAGCCGGTGCCGAAATCCGCCCATCGTCGTCCACGGGGCAATACATTCCGCCGCAGGAAATATTATCGTTGTGCCGCGTCCCGTCACCCATGCGCACCAGGCAATAGAAAATATGCGTCTGCTCTCCGTCCAGCAGACTGGTGACGCGCAAGGTGTTGACCGAAGAGGGGCTGAGGCGGCTCATTTCCGGATGCTGGACAATCGCTTCTTCCACCAAAATTTGGCCGCTTTCCCGCAGCCGCTCCAGCAGCGCGCCGCTGCCCTCCGGAGCTGGCAAAGAAATTCGCTCGACACCGTTGCCGCCCCGCTCATCGGTCGGCTTGGCAAAGACAGCCCCTTTCCCCTCCAAAAATGCGGAAAACTCTTCCGCCGAACAGCGGCTGAGGTCGATCCAATCCCGGCCGAGTAAATCGCTGTAGCGCTCATTGAAGGTGATCTTATTGCGCACTTCCGCGATCCCTGCCGGGTCGTTCACCGCCCGAACCAGCCGCATATTGTGATTCATTGTCATATATGTGCGGCGCAGTTTCTTGCCCCGGACGTAAGCAAACCCAAAGACATTGTAATCCAGGTATCCAACGCCGTACCGCGCGGCGCACCAGCACATATCCAGGAAAATGCCTGCTCTGCTTTTGCTGGACTCCAAGTGAACAACGTTCACGTTTTGCCGCAGGCGGTCAAAGCTCATCTTCCGCACCCGCTCCGCCAGCATGCCCAATTTTCCCATTTATTTCTTCCTTTCCGGGAAATTTTTAATATAACTGCTCCCAAAGCTCCGGACGGGGATTCGCGATCACGACATGGGCCAGCGTCATCCCGCCGCTTTCCGGCGCAGCGACGCCGCAGCGCACCGCCTCCGCCACCGCCGCAACCTCGCCGGTCAGCAAGGCGAAGGACTTTCCTCCGATCCCCGTGGCCAGCCGCAGCTCCGCCAGCTGCACCTGCGCCGCCTTGACCGCTGCGTCCGCCGCGCGGATGGCCGCCGTCACGCTGAAAAATTCCATCACGCCGAGGGCGCCGACCTCCGCAGGGCCAGCAACGGACTGCATGGCCGCCGTCACTTGGGGATGCACCCGGGGAATCAAGCAACAGTCTACCACAAACCCTTCCCCGACCGCCTGCCCCGCCTCCAGAGATGCCTGGGCCGCGGCGACCTCGCCAGTGAAAAGAACATAGTATTTTCCGGGACAGCTGGCGCGGGCGAAGATCAGCCGCACCTGCGCCGCCTTGAGCACGGCGTCCGCCGCCTCAATGCCCTTTGCGATGCTGTTGAACTCCAAAAATCCGACGGTTTCCATGCGTTCACCCCCGATCAATCGTTATTGTGCCGCTGTCCGCGGCGGCTACGGTCCCGTCGATGGGGGCCTGATACCGCGCTCCGAGCTTGCCTTCCGGAATTTCACCGATCAGTTGTCCCCGGGTTACCCGTTCCCCTTTCCGCACCGCAGGCAAGGCGGGCGCGCCGATGTGCCCCCGCAACGAAGCACAAACCCGCTCCGGCGTCGCCTCGCGCAGGTCGGCCGCCAGTTCTGTTGAATAATATGCCCCGGCGCCCGCCCGGGCAGCCGCCCCCGCCGTCGGAATTTTCCGTTCTTCCCGGAACGGGCGCACCGATAGCCCCGATTCCCCTTTGGTCGGCCGCACACCCTTGGCCGCCAGCGCCCGTTTGATCTGCGTGTTGACCTTCCGGGGCTGGAGCCGCATGGGACAGGCGATTAATTCGCAGACACCGCATTCGCAGCAGTACTGCGCCGCCCGGATGACCGGATCGTCCAGCATTTCTTCCAACGCCCGCCCGCCGCCAAAGCGCCGCATGATCTGATGGGGTTCCAGCGGATGCCCCATCAGCCAGCGGGGGCAAAGCTGGGTGCAGAAACTGCACTGAATGCAGGCCGCCGCCGCCCGGGTACGGACTTGCCGGTCCGAAGCGGTATGGCACTGCCAGAGTTTCGCCCGCGCCGGAAGCGCCAAAATCCCCGATGTGGTTTTCCCCACATAGGCTGTCTCCGCCGCTTCCAGCGTCATAGGTTTTCCCATCAGTGGGCCGCCGCTGACAATGATGATATCTTCGGCCTCCGTCAGCCCCCCAGCCAGCCGGAGGCACTCCAAAAACGGCGTCCCAATAGGCGCGCGGACCATGCAGGGTTCCGCCACGGCTCCCGCTACCGTCAGGAGCCGATCCACGAACGGCTGCCCGTCCAGGGCACGGCTGACTTCGGCCATGGTTCCCACATTTGAGACCACGCAGCCAACATCCAGCGGCAGGCCGCCCGGCGGGACCACCCGCCCCGTGACTTCATACACCAGCGCTTGCTCGTCCCCCGCCGGATAAAAACCAGCCAGCCGATGGAACCGGATCGCCTCCCCGGCCCGGCCGACGGCTGCGGTCAGCGCCGCGATTTCTGCCGTATACTGCTCTTTCAGCGCAATCACAGCTTCCGCCGCGCCCAGCTGCTCCCGCGCCGCGGCGACGGCCCGAATCACCTGATCCGCTTCGTTGACTGCGATCCAGCGGTCTGTCCGCAGCAATGGTTCACATTCGGCGGCGTTGATGATCAGCCGCTCGGTTGGCGCGGCAAATTTCGCATGGGCGGGAAATCCCGCGCCGCCGCAGCCCACCACCCCCGCCGCGCGCACCTGCTCCAAAAAGCCCATCTGTCATCACACAACCTTTTTCGTCACTGTGGCGCCCCGGGCAGACCTTTCCCGGTTCTCTCTGTTTTCTTTGTCCACTTCCAGCGCGTCGATGATCCCCACAATGGCGCAGTCCACCCCCAGCGTATCGCTGCCCAGGGCCCGGCGGGCCGTGCTGCCTGTGACCACCAGCACCCGCTCCCCAATGCCCGCACCGACCGCATCCGCCGCGACAAAGGTCTCTCCGCCGCGCTGGTTGGTCACTTCTTCCTGTACCACCATCAGTTTCAGTCCTGCCAGAGACGCTTCCTTTTTGGTGGCCCAGACATGTCCGACCACGGAACAGATCATCATCCCGCGCTTCCTCCTTCTATCCATTCCAACGCTATCCGCCGCGCCGCGAACACATCCCACGCCGCGGGGGTAACAATCGTCCCCCGGCGCAGCGTCAGCCGCCGTCCGGGTTCCGCCAGTTCCTTGGCCCGTGCCTCTGTGATCAGCTTGTCCGGCGGGCAAGCTTCCGGCGCAGGACAGCCGGGATCTCTCCCGGTACCGCTTCGGTTCTCCGCCGCCGCGCCGCAGAGGACCCGGCCCATGTCCCCCGGCCGCCACCCGCAGGCATTTGCCTCGTCCAAATCCAGATGCACCGCTGGGGCGAACCTTTCGCTCGTCCGTACCGTTACTTGCTCGAACGTGATGGGCCTCGCTGTTTCCGCCCGGACCCGCACCCGCTGCCCTTCCCGCACACCGAGACGGATCGCTTCCGCCGGAGGCAAATGAATGTGATTCTGTGCGGCGATCACCGATCCGCGCGCCTCCAGTACACCCGCCGGGCCGAGCAGGCAGACGTCTCCCGCCCCCCGCAGGTCCCCGGAAAGCCGCACCGGCGCGTCAAGCCCAAGCGTCCGGCAATCCGTCAGGGAAAGCTCGGCCTGCACCGCCGCGCGAACCGGCCCCAGCACGGCGACGCGCTCTATTGTCCCGTGCGCTGTCGCCAGGGTGATGCGCTGCTCCGCCAGGAACTCCCCCGGCTGGGAGAGCGCCCGAACGCTTTGCAGCTGCGTCTCCGGTCCAAACAGCCGCGCCACCGCCTCCGGCGTCAGGTGCACATGCCTGGCCGAGGCCTCCAAAGGAAGCAGAACCCCCGCCGCGGAAGGCTTGGCCTCCGACAAGCCGGACGACCCGTCGGATTGCCATAGTTCCGCAACCACCGCCGCTGCCGCCGCCCGGATCAGTTTTTCGTCCATAGAAGTTACCTCCCGGAAAATCAGCCGTTGCCAGCTTTCCATTCCCGTAAAAAGAGAATATACACTGCGCTGCTCATGCGGTTGAGGGCCAGTAAAATCCCGTCCCCTGTCGGCTCCCTGTGGCCGGCATAGGCTTCTGCCGCCGCCAGCTCCGTCTCCCGGACTTGGGTGCGCAGGGCGTTGAGGGTTAGACACAGCGCCCCCATTCCCGCATGGGGCGCGGGGTGGGGTATGCCGAATTCCTCCGGTACATGGTGGGTGACATAGCGCAGACGGTCCGGATCCATCCCTAGCAGCGAGAAAGCCCCCGGCGAACTTCCCTTCACCTCCGCGCCCAGCAGCCGCTGGGTCAGGGCGAAGCAGTCCGCCAGCCCTGCTGCCGTCTCTGTCCGTCCGCCGTCCTGTGCCTGCCGCTGGGCGCAGAGCAGCGCCGCCTCCAGGGAATCCAGTTTCCCCCGCAGACGGATGCGCGGATGGGTCTTCGGCACCAGACGGTTGCCGGAAAGATGCGTCATGTGTTCCGGCTTCTCGGTCATGGGACACCCCGTGACAGCGTCAACATAGCGCGCGCCGGGGCGTCCTTCCGCGGAAAGATCCATGGGCATTTCCGCCGGATCCCCTCCCGGGGCAGCCAACGATTCTATGATGCGCAGTCCGTGTTCGGCGCAGTAGTCCCGGGCTCCGGGCGTTAGGATGGTCCCCGGCGGGAGCCGCAGTTCCGTCCCAGCGGACAGCCGCCTGGCCCGCAGCTCCGCTTCCGCAAGGACCGCTGGAACATGTTTGCCTGTCATTATTTCCGATCACTCGTTTCCAGCGTAGGCAGGATGCGTTCCACCTCGTCGTGGGGGCGGGGAATGACGTGCACCGACACCAGCTCGCCCACCCGGGAAGCCGCCGCCGCGCCCGCGTCTGTGGCCGCCTTGACCGCGCCGACATCGCCGCGCACCATGACCGTCACCAACCCGCCGCCAACGTGGACTTTGCCGATCAGATTGACGTTGGCCGCCTTGACCATGGCGTCCGCCGCCTCGATAGAACCTACCAGACCTTTGGTCTCCACCATACCCAGTGCTTGTAATGTTGCCGCCATACGTTTCTGTTACCTCCGTATTCATAATATGCGCGTATACGCGCGCGCTCTATCCATTGCCCGAAGGCGAATGACCAAACTCAACAAACTCCCAGCCGTTCCAGCACCCGGCGGGTTGCGGCGGCGATTTCCTCTGCCGTAAAAGGCAGGGTCTGCCGCTGCGGCGCAGTTTCCGCTCCGTCCGTTTCCCCGGCGGCCCGAAGCTCGCGCAGTTCCCGCCGCCCATAGGCGACCCGGCGGATATTGGTCAGGTGCCGCGGGCCGACATTGTCGGACGTTGCACTGCCGCCGACCGCTCCGCAGCCCAGCGTCAGCGCCGGCGGCAGGCCCGTCGTTGCGCCGACGCCGCCCAGGGCCGCCGGGGTGTTGACCAGCAGCCGGGACACCGGCTTCTGCAGCGCAAAGGCCCGGACCACCGCCTCGTCCCGGGCATGGATCACCATCGTATGACCTGCGCCTTCATTGCGCAGCAACGCAACGCAGCGGGCGCAGGCCGCCTCCCAGTGTTCCTCAACGTAGTATCCCAGCACGGGGCAGAGCTTTTCGCGGGCGTAGGGGTTCTCCGGTCCAACGCTTTCCTGCCGGGAAAGGAGCACTTGCGTCCCCGCAGCAACCGGGAATCCCGCCATCGCGGCGATTTCTGCCGCCGGTTTGCCAACAGTTCTGGGATTCATGCTCCCGTCGGCCCGCAGGAGCAGCGCGGCCAGCTTCCCGCTCTCTTCCGCGGACAGGAAATACCCGCCCTGACGCCGCAGCTCCGCTTCCACTTCCTCGGCAACGCATTGTTCGGTGACGATGCTCTGTTCCGAAGCGCAGATGGTGCCGTTGTCGAAGGTCTTTGATTCCATGATATGGCGCACCGCCGCCGGGACGTCCGCGCTGCGGGCAATGAAGGCGGGACCGTTGCCCGCGCCGACGCCGATGGCGGGATTCCCCGAGCGGTACGCTGCCCGAACCATTGCCTCGCCCCCCGTCGCCAGGATCATCCCCACCTCCCGGTGGGTCAGCAACGCGTCGGTGGCCTCCCGGGTCGTCAGGCGGATCCCCTGGACCGCGCCTTCCGGCGCGCCGGCCCGGACCGCCGCCGTTTGGATCAAGTCCACTGTTTCCAGAATGGCCCCTTTGGCCCCTGGATGCGGACTAAAAATCACAGGGCAGCCCGCCTTGAGGCAGAGGATGGCCTTGTAAAGCGTCGTTGACGTCGGGTTGGTGGAAGGGATCAGTGCCGCAACAATGCCGACGGGCACACCGATTTCCATCGTTCCCGCCGCTGTGTCTTCCCTCAAAATCCCCACCACCCGGGCGTCCTTGTAGTATTCCCACGTTGTTGCGCTGCCCAGAAGGTTCTTGAGGACTTTGTCTTCCACCCGGCCGAACCCTGTTTCCCGCACCGCCAGTTCCGCCAGCCGCCGGGCGTTGGCCGCGCCTTCCTCGGCGACCGCCGCGCAGACTGCGTCCAGCCGCTCCTGCGGAAATCCCAGCAGCGCTTCCCGCGCCGTCATGACCCCGGCAATCAGATCCCGCACTTCCTGGATAGACTGCAAATCCCGGTCCAAAGCGCCACCCCCTTCGGCTCCTCCATCAAAAATCAGGGTCATTAGACTTCCCCGGCAATCAGTTCGCTCCGGTACTGAAAGCGGATCTTGCCGTCTTCCTGGTAGCGGTCAAATAACGCCCGCAGCGCCGCCTGCAGCGGCTCGTGCTGGGGATGCCCCGGGCGCGGGGCGTAAGAGCTGGACAGCGCCCGGCCCACCAGACCCTCGCAGTCCATCCATTGATCGGATAAAACGGTATGCGTCTCGTAGCCGCCCGCGAAGAACGGGCCGTAACTATCCGGCCCCATGTCCCGCATGGTGCGGTTGGGTCTGTCGTCGTGATGCGCCTGGATGATCTCTTCGTAATCCCGCATCACCGGCGCGGAACCGTCTCGCCGGTTCCAGACCAGGGCCACCCGTCCGCCGGGCCGCAGGATCCGCCGGCACTCGTCCCGAAAGGCGTTCCGGTCGAACCAATGGAATGCCTGCGCTGCTGTCACAACATCCGCCGAGGTATCCGGCAGCGTCGTCCGCTCCGCCGGCGCCGCCACAGACCGGAACCCTCCAAAAGAGGAGAGCGCTTCCCGCGCCGCCGCCCGCATGGCGTTGTTGGGCTCCACGGCGTAGACCGTCAGCCCCCGCTCCAGCAGCAGCCGCGTGAACTTCCCCGTTCCCGCGCCGATATCCGCCGCCACGGATCCGGCCGCCAGTCCGCAGACCAGCAGCAACTGGTCCAGCAGCGCGGCGGGGTAACTGGGCCGGTACCTGACGTAGTCTTCGACATAGTCCGTAAACCGCTCTTTGCTGTCCAAATGTCTCTCCAAGGAAAATCCCCTCCGTTCGTTTCCCCATCTGCTCTCCCGAATCGTGAGGTTCGGACTAAGAGCTTGTATTCAACCCCAAGATATGGTATAATGGGGGCATGAAAAATGATATAACATTCAAGCCGACAAACTATCCAAGCGACCTGACGGACGCGCAGTGGGAACGCATCGCG
>JAIRXU010000031.1 GCA_031268095.1 Oscillospiraceae bacterium
GCTAAAAAAGTGGCGCGGCATCGCAACACGATACGCGAAAAATTCCTCGTCCTTCCTTGCTGCTGTCCATATCCGCTGCTGGGCGCTTTGGCTCGGAATCTCGTGACTACAGAGTCTAACAGTTTTTTACGAACATTTGCTAGAAGGCCGGGCAATTCAAATCGGCCATCAGGTTATCGTAGGCAACCTTCCCCCATTTGACTGCTCCAGTTTGGAAAGGTCTCTCGTCTTGTTGCGGGCTTTGGGTCTAGTCAATGTTGAAATATTGCAGGAATTTGAAGAAAAATTGCGGAGCAGAAAAAGCTCTGAGCCGTTTCCAATATCGGGTAGGTTAGGCGCATATGTAAGCGATTTCCGACAACGCTTTAATCTAAATGATCAAAGATTGGTAAAGCGCATAATTAACCAGGAAGCTTCTGACTATCTGGAATCAATTTTACCCAAAGGAGATTGTATTTACAATTTGGTCTTAAAGAACTCTAGGGTTAATTTAACTTCCTTTGGTGTTCTCTTTTGCGAACGTGTTGGTTTGCGCAAAGTATTTCAAGTCACTGACACCCCTCGATTTATCATCTGAAAGGAGCCATCCCATGGGTCTCATCGAAAAAATCTTTGGCAGCTATTCCAAGAAAGAAATCAAGCGCCTGGCCCGCCAAGTGGAGGCGGTTTTGGCGCTGGAGGCGTCTTACGCAGCCCTCAGCGACGCGGAGCTTCAGGCCAAAACCCCGCAACTGCGGGCCCGCCTGGCCGAGGGCGCAATCCTGGACGATATCCTGCCCGAGGCGTTTGCCGCCTGCCGGGAAGCCACCTGGCGCGTCGATCAAAAACGGCAGTACCCCGTGCAAGTCATCAGCGGCATCTTGCTGCATCAGGGGCGCATCGCCGAAATGAAAACCGGCGAAGGCAAAACCCACATGGCCACCCTGCCGGCCTACCTCAACGCCCTCGCGGGCAACGGCGTCCATGTCGTCACGGTCAACGACTACCTGGCCCGCCGGGACTCCGAATGGATGGGCAAGATCTACCGCTTCCTGGGCCTCACCGTCGGCCTGATCGTCCATGACCTCGAGAATGAGGATCGCCGGACAGCCTACGCGGCGGACATCACCTACGGCACCAACAATGAAATGGGCTTTGACTACCTCCGGGATAATATGGTGCAGTATAAAGAACACAAGGTCCAGCGGGGACACAGCTACGCCATCGTAGACGAGGTGGACTCCATCCTCATCGACGAGGCCCGGACCCCGCTGATCATCTCCGGCCGGGGCGACGCCTCCACGGACCTTTACCGCCGTGCCAACGACTTCGCCCTGTCCCTGGAGTTCCATCGGGTCAAGGAGCTCAAAGACAAAGAGAACGCCGAGGACATTTCTGACGGGGACGTCCTGGTAGACGAGAAAGCCCGCAACGCCACCCTGACGAAGTCCGGCGTCGCCAAGGCGGAACAATATTTCGGGCTTGAAAACCTCATGGACGCGGAAAACATGACCGTCGCCCACCACATCAACCAGGCCATCCGCGCCCAAGGCGTGATGAAGCGGGATGTGGATTATGTTGTCAAGGACGACGAGGTCCTGATCGTTGACGAATTCACCGGCCGCATTATGTATGGCCGCCGCTATAACGAAGGCCTGCATCAGGCCATTGAAGCCAAGGAAGGCGTCAAAATCGAGCACGAGAGCAAGACCCTGGCGACCATTACCTTCCAGAATTATTTCCGGCTGTATAGCAAACTCTCCGGCATGACCGGAACCGCCATGACCGAACGGGAAGAATTCCGGGAAATTTATAACCTTGACGTCGTCGAAGTCCCGACCAACAAACCCATGATCCGAACCGACCATGCCGACGCCGTTTATAAGACCATCGAAGCCAAGTATGCCGCCATTATCGATCAGATTGCCGCTTGCCACGAAAAAGGCCAGCCGGTGCTGGTGGGCACCGTCTCCGTTGAAAAATCCGAACTCCTCAGCCACCTCCTCACCCGCCGCCGGATCAAGCACAACGTCCTCAACGCCAAGAACCACGAACGCGAGGCGGAAATTGTCGCCCAGGCGGGTAAATTCAGCGCCGTCACCATCGCCACCAACATGGCCGGGCGCGGCACGGACATCATGCTGGGCGGCAACGCGGAGTACCTGGCCAAGGCGGAGATGCGCCGCCAGGAGTTCAGCGAGGAAATGATCGTCGAGGCCACCGGCTTCGCCGAAACCGACAACGAGGAAATCCTGGCGGCCCGGCGGGTTTTCGCCGAACTTGAGGCCAAGCACAAGGCCGGTATCCAGGAAGAAGCCGACCGGGTGCGGGCGGCGGGCGGCCTGTTCATCATCGGCACCGAGCGCCACGAATCCCGCCGGATCGACAACCAGCTGCGCGGCCGCTCCGGTCGGCAGGGAGACCCCGGCGAAAGCCACTTCTACCTTGCGCTGGAAGACGACCTGATGCGGCTGTTCGGCGGCGAGCGACTCTCCAACATCATGAACACCCTCAACGCCCCGGAGGATATGCCCATCGAGGCCCGGATGGTCAGCGCCTCCATTGAGAACGCCCAAAAACGGATTGAGGGCCAGAATTTCGCCATCCGTAAAAATGTCCTGAAGTACGACGACGTCATGAACCGCCAGCGCGAGCTGATCTACGGCCAGCGCAACCAGGTTCTGGACGGCGAGGACCTCACCCCTGTTATCCTCAAGATGCTGGAAGACAGCGTCAGCGAGAATGTGGACTTCTACTGTTCCGCCGCCGCCGCGAAAGAGGACTGGAACATTGCCGGCTTGCGGGAAAAATACCTTGGCTGGCTGACAGAGCCGGACGACTTCGCCGAGGGCGCCTTCCGCCCCGCGCAGGCCAAGGATCTGCTGGTCACCCGCGGGCAAGAGCGCTACCAGGCCCGGGAAGACGAGCTGGGCGCAGAGCTGATGCGGGCGCTGGAGCGGATGGTCCTGCTGCGCAGTGTGGACACCTACTGGATGGACCACATCGACGCCATGGAGGAGCTCAAAAAAGGCATCGGCCTGCGGGCCTATGCCCAGCAGGATCCGGTGGTCGCCTACCGGATGGAGAGCTTCGATATGTTCGACGAAATGACCACCAACATCCGGGAAGATACCGTCAAGATGATGCTGACGCTGCGGGTGCGCAGCCAGCAGGAGACGGAGCGCCGGCAGGTCGCCCAGGAAACCAGCACCAACGCCGCCGGGGCTTCCGATGGCACTGACGTCAAACACCCTGTCCGCAAGGGTAAAAAGGTCGGCCCCAACGATCTCTGTCCTTGCGGCAGCGGGAAGAAATACAAGAACTGCTGCGGCGACGTCCGAAAAAACTGACGGCAGACACACCAAGCGCATTGTTTCTTCCAAAGCAAAGCTTCCCCGCTTCCGCAAAAAAAGCCCCCGCGGCCCTGTCCGGCTGCGGGGGCTTGCTGTGTTTCGGTTCCGCTTACGCCAGCGTCACGTCATACCGCGCGCCGAAAGTCAGCGACGGCAGCGTCACCCCCGCGACGGAGATCCCGCCAAGAGTCGCCGCCATATCATAGCCAAACGATGCCTCCACGATCGCGAGGGTCTTTGCGTCGGCGACGATCACCACCTGGGGATTCTGATACGCCAGGCTGGCGCCGCCCGTCAGGACACTTGCGCCGCCGAGCCCGCCCAGCAGATCCTGGAGCACCGGGACACCCTGCGCGCCGATCGTCCTGCCGACGGAACCGTTGGCCCCCGGGCCGGTCAGGGTGTCTGTCTGCGCCTTGGGGATGAGGGTAATGCGCAGGGTCTTGCCGCTGTTGAAATACTCCGCCTTAGCGCTCTCGAGGTCAGCGGCGGTGATATCCTTGTACTTTCCGGGCAGACCGGTGATGGAGGCGCTCGCGTTGGCCAGCGCGTCGTTGACCGCCTTCGTCAGCAGGTTTTTGACCAGCGCGGAGGAACTGCCGAACGCCGGCGATTCGCTCAGGCTGAGCGTCCCCTGGAAGACGGTGTTCTTGTTTGCCTCGCCCAGCTGCCGGTAAAGCTCCAGCACATCCGCTTTTTCGCTGACCGTCACCGAAGGCTTCTGCCAGGGCGGGATCAGGTGGGTGGTGTCCTTGCCGGTGAAAAAGGACGAAAGCAAGGTGAAGATGAACATAAAGAACGCAATAACGCTTTGCATGATTTTGGGATCCTCTCTTTCTTTGATTGGCGACCTCCGCCAGCCGCTTTCGCGCTGGAAAGTGCTCGAGGCCATTATGCCCGAATTTCCCGGCAATTGCAACTGTTTTCATTTGGAAGCGAAGAATCTCCCCGTTTTTTCCTGTTTTTCTCCGGTTTTCCCGCCTTTTGGGTAAAAAATAATTTTTTTTGGAAAAGACTTGCATTTTTCGTCGAAACCAGCTATAATTGTTGCAGTAACACGCTGTCGCGCTGTCGCATTCGTCTTCCGGCGCTTCCGCATGGATCCCACGGATTCTGCGACTGCCGAACAGACACATTCTTGAGATTGTGGAGGATCTTCCGATGAACCGGAACATGCGACCGTCCCTTCCCCGCCCGGCCCCTGCCGATGAACTCCGCGGCGTCACCGGCGCGCGCGCGCCGCGCGCCCATGGCATTGCCTGCCGTCTACTGGCCCTGCTGCTGCTCGTTGCCCTGCTGACCGGCGGCGCGGGCGGCCTGACCCCCGTGCGCGCCGCCGCGACGGCCGGAACAGCACAGGAAGCGTCTGCCAACGGCGGCATACAGCAGAAGATGTATGATCTCATCGGCGATGTGGACC
The DNA here is from genome assembly GCA_031268095.1 of Oscillospiraceae bacterium. GTDB lineage: Bacteria > Bacillota > Clostridia > Oscillospirales > Acutalibacteraceae > WRMQ01. The sequence goes on from JAIRXU010000031.1 coordinate 4,753, forward strand.
GGAATTCCCCGCTTTGGTGGCTGCTGGTTGTGGCGACGCTGGGCGTCTTCGCCATGGTCTATGACTGGGCCATCCTGGTGGCGCCCCAGCCGGACGACCCGCCCGACCCCACCCAGGCGACTGTCCCCAGCACCCAGCCGTCTACCGCCAACCCCCCCTCGACCTCTCCGGGTTCGACGGCCGTGCCGCCGCCCAGCACTGCCGTTTCGACCACCAAGGCGCCCACGACAACCACCCCCACAACAACCAGCGGCCCGGAAGTTATCGTGCCTCCGGCCGGCCTGACGGCAGGCGGCGGCCCTTATCAAAACAGTTATGTATCCCTGGCCCAGGCCAGTTACGAACACGACCAGAAGTCCTTTCTCGCCGGCTCTTCCGGCAGCCTGAAAGAAAAATTCGTCGCCTACGCGGAGAGCCAGGTGGGCTATCACGAGGGCACCAAAATCAACGCCGGCGCCAACGCGGGCAAAGTCCATTTTCCCGCTAGCGGCGACTGGACAAAATACGGTGTGCTCTATAACGGCTCCTACGTCGGCGCGTGGTGCGCGGTGTTTGTCTACGCCTGCTCGGTCAAGGCCGGCGCTTCCTCCTCTTTCGAGAAGACCTCCTACGCCACCATCAACATGCTCACCGGCAGCAATGCCTATACCGGCCAGTATTTCTCCAAAGCGACGGCTCTCGCCTCCAAGCCCCCGGCCCGGGGCGACCTGATTTACTTCCTTCCCCCCGGCTCCCCTTATACATACGCCTCCCATGTCGGTATTGTGACCGGGTACGACAGCGTGACCAAGACCGTCTATACCGTCGAGGGGAACTACAATAACGCCGTGGAAGCCCATTCCTATAGCCTCGACCGCAACACCAGCATCAAAGGCTTCGCGAGAGTGTTTTAATATTTTTCAGACGCCAGACCGCAATACACCGGTGAATCATAGAAGGAGGATTTATGCCATGAAGAAGATCACCATATCCATTTTGGCCTTCGCGCTGGCAGGGGCCGCGGCCCTGGCCGGCTGCTCCCAGCGGCCGGTTGCCGCCAACGAATTTCAGGCGCAGGAGGGGGCCGGGGAATCCGCAGCGGCGGCCCGCCGGACCCCGGCGGAAATTTCCGCCGCCCTGGGCGCGCTGACCCAAGCCGACGGCGCCGGAACCATCCCCCTGGGCATTGCCTGGCCGGTCCTGAAGGCCAAGCTGGATCAGCTGGGGATTGTTTACATCGCGGCGGACACCTCCCTGCGCTGCACCGACGGCACAACCTACCTCGGTTCGGACCGGGGCGTGACAGAAGTAATCCAGAACCAGAGCGCCCTGGGCCTCGCGGCGGGGGACGGCCTGGCCAAAGCGCAGGAGCTCTACGGCGCGCAAACGCCCTCGTTCTTCAACGACAGCTGGTTTCTCCGTTATGAGACCGCCTCCGGCGTACAATGCACCGTCGGCCTCGACGGCGGCGGCGCCAATGCCAAAGTGACCTATGTCAGCGTCGCGGAGATTCCCGACTGGATGAAGTAAAACAGCCCCCGCGCGCGCCGCTCTTGACATCTTGTCAAAAAACTGGTATGCTATTCGGGATAAAAAATCGGGAGTGTGAAATCAGATGACAAACGAACCCAAATGGATCCTCTTCCGGCGCGCGCTGCTCCTGTGCCTGGCGGCGCTGGCCCTGGCCGGGTCGCTGGCGCTGCTGCCCGGCTGCAAATCCCAGCCCAATGACCCCGCGCAGCCAGCCGCAGCCCCGGACGCCAACCCCCAAAAGATTGCCCTGCTCCTGTGCGACGCGGAGATGCGCTCCGCCTCCAGCCGGGGTCTTTGGGCGACGCTCGAAAGCTACGTCAAAGAGCACGGCGGGAACCTGCGCTGGTTCGCCGCCCCCACCACGCAGGACGCCCGGACGGTGGTCCCGGCTGTTCTGGCCGCCGGCTATGATACCATTATTACAAACAACGGCATGCTGACCGGCTACCTTCGGGAAACCGCGCCGGACCATCCGGACATCTACTTCGTCGCTATGGAAGGCTTCTTTTTTGAGAAAGACCATCCCGAACAGATTGCCGACTGCCCCAACCTGATTCAGGGAACCGTCCGGGCGGAAGAATCCGGCTTTCTGGCGGGCTATCTCCTGGCGAAGGCGACCAAGGCCGGAACGATCGGCTTGGTCAACGGCACCGAGAACCCCCCCGGCTTCCAGATGGAAGCGGGCTTTAAAGCCGGCGTTGCCTACGCCGCGGAGGAAGCCGGCCGGGATGTCGCCTCCGCTGTCACCTATGTTGGAAACGGTTACAACCGCTCCGGCGGATACGACGCCGCCAAAGAACTCTACGAAACCGCCGGCTGCGACATGCTCTTCTTCTGCGCCGGAGGCGAAACAGACTGGGGCGCGCTGGACGCGGCAAAAGATCTCGACAAACCCTGCCTTGTCGCCGGGCACAACGGCTATATTTCTCCGGACAGCGTCGTCGGCGAAACCGTCAAAAACAAGGACCCCGGGATGAAGTACATTCTTTCCGCGATTTCGACCCTGCGCAATTCCACAGACCAAAAGGCAATCGACAGCGCCAAAGCCGGCCTGGCGGACCTCCGGACCGTCCGCTTGGACTCGCCGCTCACCGGCTGGAACAAAACAGCCCTTTCCGACAGCTTCTTTGGCCAGGCGGTCCTGGACGACGCGGCCGCCGTCTGGCAGAAAATCCAGTCCGGCGAAATTTCCATTCCGCAGCAGATCAGCCTGCAATGATCCGCTCCCCGGCCGCTCCCTCTCCCGGGCCGGGCGCGGGGAGAGGTCGTTCGGAAAGTTCAATTTCTGTTTGACATTTCGCCTCAGATGGTGTAAAATAGTGGGTACGGGCCGTTAGCTCAGTTGGTCAGAGCCCCCGACTCATAATCGGGTTGTCCTGGGTTCAAGTCCCCGACGGCCCACCAAAATGTTGTTACTGAAACCATGACTAAAAAAATGTGATGGGGCATGTGGCAATGGAAACAAGGAAGTAAAGGAAACGGCTTGCCGCTTGCGCGGCAAGCCGTTTTCCGTGCCCTGTGGGGCATTTTGGGCGATGGTTTGGTAACTTACCTGCTGGTTGAAAATCAGCGCGTATGTGGGGGTAAATATGGGCGCGACCGTTATGCCGTTTTTGTCCAAACAAACATAA
>JAIRXU010000034.1 GCA_031268095.1 Oscillospiraceae bacterium
ATATGTCGTGCCGATGATAGTCCGCTTGCTTTGTCTCCATAAGAAAACCTCCCCGTTTTCTTATATTATAGCACATCTGCTCCCTCTTGTCAACTCGTGTAGACAGCGCCTAGGCTTTGCTGGATTTTTTCGCTCTGCCCTGCCGCCCGTTTGCCTGGCGGTTGATATTTTTGCTGTTTTTTTGTAGCTAAACTGTAAATTCTGCCCTCAAGGCCTTGCACTTCCCGGCGAAGTCTGCTAAACTTAATTCCCAGCAAAGAAACTGCGAAAGGACTGGTGTATTCATGAGCGCATGGAGCATAATAACAACAACCGCCAGAAAACGCTTCCGGAAAGGGTCCGTCAAGTACGGCAAGAAGCACCCGACGCCAAAGCTCTCCCGGGCGCGCTACGATTACCTCGCCGCCCCGAAGAGCGACTGTTTCACCCTCGGTTTCGCCAAGACCGACGTCATGCCCCCCGACGTCACCAAGAAGAAATACTGGGTGGCCGGGTACCGGGCGTATAACCCTGCTGTCGGTGTGCTGGATCCCATGACGGCCAGCGCCGTCTGGCTCGACGACAACTCCGGCCGGGGCGGCATTTTCCTCGTTTCCATCGACAATGTCGGGATGAGCAGCTATGACAGCGACCTGATTAAGGATTCCATGCGCGGGGAACTGGAAAAGATGGGCTGCCGGGGCGTGTTTATTCTCAGCACCCACAATCACGCCGGGATCGATACCCTGGGCTACTGGGGCCCCCTGCCGCTGACCGGCCGGGATCCGGAGTTCATGGCCATCCTCCACGAAGGCGTCCGCGCCGTCATGCGCCAAGCTTACGAGGGCCGCCGGGAAGGCGACCTCTACCACGGCACCATCGACGCGCCGCCTGTGATCCGGGATACCCGTCCCCCGGTGGTTTGGAACAATACCCTGACCCGTTTCCGCTTCGTCCCCAAGGACGGTTCGGCAGAAACCTGGCTGATCAACTTCGCCTCTCACTCCGAGGCCATGCTGGGCAAGAATTCTCTCATCAGCGCGGACTTCCCCTGCTACCTGCGGCGGGAAATCCAGGAGACGGCGGGTGCGGAGGTCATCTATTTCATTGGCGCCATCGGCGGGATGATCCGGCCCAAAGAGCTCGACGAGGACAATATCAAATCCACCATATCCTGCGGAAAGCAGCTCGGGCGCGCGGCCACACAGATTGACAACGACCGCAAGCTGCCGCCGCTGCTGAACTTCGTCACCCAGCCTTACTTCGCCGAAGCAGAAAACCTGATGCTGCTGCTGGCGGTGAATCTGGGGATCATCAAGAACAAAAAACGCGTGACCTATGGGGATGGGGATTTGGGCTACGCTATCCAGACCGAGATGACTTACATGAACCTCGGTGGTCAGCAGATGCTGCTGCTCCCCTGCGAGCTCTTCCCGGAACTGGCCTATGGCGGGTTCCTTTCGGCGGAAGAATCCGCCACCGGCCAGGGCCCGGAGATCAACCCGACGCCCCTGACGGAGATCATCGGCGACGAGAAGTTGCTGGTCTTCGGCCTGTGCAACGACATGACCGGATACGTTGTCCCGCCCAACGACTGGATCCTGAACGCGGAAAAGCCCTATATCGACGGCGGCAAAGACGCCACCGGCCGCAACCACTATGAAGAAACTAACTCCCTCGGCCCCCGCACGGCGGAGATCATCGCGGGTACCTTCGCGCAGCTGGTAGAAACCGTCCGCGCGGCGGAACAGAACCAAGCGGGCTGATCCCTGCCGCGCCGTTCCGATTCCGCACATATCATTTTCAGAAAGGAAATTCATCATGATGAAGAAAATTTTGTGCTTGGCGCTGGCCGCGCTGGCGCTGCTGTCCCTGGCGGCCTGCAACAAAGAGCTGAACCCCGATGTGGGCACCACCGCCCCCAAGTTCCTCCGGCAGGAGGACGTGGACGCCGCCATGCAGAAGCTTGGCGTTACCGGCGACGTCAATAATTTGTCCGACGAGCAGCGCAAGAAGCTGCAGGACGCGCTGCGCAAAGAAGGCTTTGACGTCGCCGTCGCCAACAAAGACCTGCAAGTCAACATCCCGACCAATCTCCAGACACCGCCCACCGAAGCGTCCGTGACCCAGCCCCCCGCCCTCCCGGCAGGCACCGAAGTGTCAAAGGACGCCGCGCGGCCTTATATGCAGAAAATGCAGGAAATCATCAACAGCAAAAACTTTACGATGAAGATGCGCAGCGCCATTGGCAACCCTCTGGGGGAATCCGGGTCGTATATGCCTGTGGTGATGGTGCTGCAAGATCAGAATTCCGCGACAGAAATGACCATCGACTGGACCAGCCTGACCAAGTCTATGGACCTGAAGTACGGGCAGCAGGCCCTGATGGCCGCGACGCTGTATACCGCCATGGGCAAACGAATGCGGATGGTGATCGCGGACGGCACGACCTACCTCGCGTTCCCGGACCGCAAGACCTATATCAGCATGCAGGAACTGGAGCAGGCCAATCCCGACGATCAAACCGCGTTTGATTCCTCGATGCTGGGCGACCTCTCCGGTGTGCTGGCCGTGATTCCGGACGACACCAAATCCACCAAAGTGACCAGCGGCGGCGTCAACTACCTCTGCGCCGTGGTGGAAGGGGAAAACGGAACCTACCAGAAGTATTATTTCCTGGCCGACGGGGCCAACGCGGGCACCCTCAAGCGCATTGAAGTCAAGGGGGAAGACGGGTCGCTGTTGGTCAACGAAATCGAAGAGTTCCGTGCCGGCGCGGACACGTCGTATTTTTCCGTCAAGGGAATGGCGAAGATGAGCCCGGGAGACTTCCAGAATCTCCTCAAGGGGTTTGAGGGCATGATGTCCTGATGGCGGCCGCTCTGATTACCGGCGCGTCCGGGGCCATCGGCGCCGCCATTGCCCGGGCTCTCGCCGCCGGCCCTGGCGAACGGCCCCTGATTCTGCACGCCTGCCGGCATCCCGCCGCCGCGGAGGCCCTGGCCAGGGAACTTCCCGGCAGCCTGGTTTGCACCGCCGATTTGACGGATGAAGCGGCCGTGGACGCCCTTTTCCGCCGGGGGGAAGAAGCCTTCGGCGGGGTGGATATCCTCGTCAACAACGCGGGGGTTGCCCTGCCCCAGCAGCTGATGACCGACACTTCGGCGGTGGACTTTGACCGTCTGTTTGCCGTGAACGTCCGGGCCGCTTTCCTCTGCTGCCGCCGTGCGGCGCCCTATATGGTGCGGCAAAAAGCCGGACGCATTGTCAATATCTCGTCAATGTGGGGCGTAGCGGGCGGGTCCTGCGAAGTGGCGTACTCCGCCGCCAAGGCCGCCGTGATTGGCCTGACCCGCGCGCTGGCGCGGGAACTCGGCCCCAGCGGTGTCACCGTCAACTGCGTGGCCCCCGGCGTGATCGACACCCCGATGAATGCCCACCTCTCCCCGGAAGAGCTGGCCGCCCTGGCGGAGCAAACCCCGATGGGCCGCCTGGGATCTCCGGAAGAGGTTGCCGCCGCGGTGCGTTTCTTCGCGGAGGACGCGGCGGGGTTCTGCACCGGCCAGGTGCTGGGGGTGGACGGCGGATTTCTTTAAGAGGAACAATCAAAACAGCGCCGCCCGGATCTGCTCCGGGCGGCGGTTTTCTTAAAACCTGGATGCAAACAGAGAAACGCCGTCCTCGCGGCACTTTTTCGGATTGCTGTGTCAGGTTTTCTTATTCTTAACAAGACTCTTGCGAAAAAATCCCCGCAATTTTCTTGGATTTTGGATTGCGAAGTCAACGGGTTACGCCGGCGCGTTTTCCGCTGGCGATTCTTTCCGCGGTTTCCGGAAATACAAAAACGTCAGTCCGCCCGCAAGGAGCAGCAGGAGGACCGCCGCTGCCAGCAGGAGCGTTCGCCGTCCCGCGCCCAGGGCAGCGCCGCTCTGCGCGGACCCTCCGCCGGGGATTTGCAGGGAGACAACCTCCGGCGCGGAAGACGCGGGTTCGGTCCACAGCCATTCCCCCCAGACGGGATAGCCAGCCGGATCGGCCGGCTCCGTTGCTTCGGGCAGAGGATCGTTGTTGTTCGGGACAGCAGTGTGCACCGCCGCGGCAGACGCTTGGGTTGGCGCGGGCCGGGCGGAGATGGCGGGCGCTGCTGAGACCGCTGAAGCCGGGGCGCTTGTGAGCGGCGGGAGGGTTGCCGCGGACGGAGCCGCCGTTGGCTTGACTGTGACGGCCGCCTTGGTGGTCGCCCGAACGGTGGTTGCCTTCGTAGTCGTCACTTTGACGGTTGTCACTTTGGCGGTCGTCACTTTGACGGTTGTCGCTTTGGTGGTCGTTTCTTTGACTGTCGTTGCCTTCGTCGTGGTTTCGCGGGCCGTGGTGCCTTCCGGTCCGGAGACAAGGATGGGATACGTCAGTTCCCGGGAAGGTTCTCCGTCCGCATCGATCAGTTGCAGCGCCAGCTTTTGCAGCGCCGCGAAGGCCGCTTCCGTCTTGCAGCCCAGCGCGAGTTCCAAAGAGAATCCGGCGGCGCCCCGCAGCGCGGCCGCGCCTTCGGTATGATACAGAGCTTCCTCGCCGGCCGTGCCGCCGTTGTTTTGCCAGCGGGCGATTTCTTTCCCTTCCGCCTTCAGCAGCAAGCCAAACGCGCTTTCCTCCGAGACATTGTCGGCGGCGGCGACCACCGCAAAGATGGCGGTCCGGTCCGCCGGGCGGATCTCACAGCGGAGATTGGCACTGGTGACGCCGCAGAGGCTCTCCTCCCGGCTGGCAAACAGCGCCGTCGGCGGATAGTCCACCCACTCCGCGGTCCCGACAACGCCATCCACCGTGACGGCTGCTGCTGGTAGGGTTCCCATGAGCAGCAGGCAGACAATGCCCACCCAGAGGCCCCAGACATTTCTGGCGTTCCGGCGCCGACCCTCTTTGCTTCCGTGCATTCTCTTGCCCCTCTTTTACGGCAATAAAGCCCAATTCCGCCCCCAAAATCAACTGTTTTTTATGGAAGGTATCCTACTATACTGCGCGGCAGGCTGCTTGTCAAGAAATATCGAAGATTGTCGCGTGATATTTTGTCGCGTACGCAGGGCAAGGCCTGATTTTCACAAATCAGCGGACCCGTTCCGGATTTCTCTTGCTTCCGCGCGCGTTTTGTGGTATACTGAATTCTGAAATATACATTAAAAAGGAGTGTCTTCATGTTAACCATCGGTATCATCGGCGCGGGGCGCATCGGAAAAGTACACACCCAGTCCATTGTCAACTTCGTCCGGGGCGCGCGGGTCCAAACCATCGCGGATCCCCTGATGAACGCGGAAACGGAAGCCTGGGCGCAAAGCTATGGCATCCAGAACACCACGGCGGATTACCGCGACATTCTCCGGGATGCGGACATTGACGCCGTGCTGATCTGCTCGTCTACGGACACCCATTCGGCCATCTCCCTGGAGGCCATCGCCGCGGGAAAGCACATCTTCTGCGAAAAGCCCATTGACCATGACGTCGCGCGGATCCAGGCGGTGCTCTCCGCACTGGAGAAAGCGCCGGACCTTAAGTACATGGTGGGCTTCAACCGCCGCTTCGACCATAACTTCCGTGCCGTGCGCAGGGCGGTGGAGGACGGCGCCGTCGGGAAGGTGGAAGTGGTAAAGATCACCTCCCGGGATCCCGCGCCCCCCAGCGCGGAATATGCCGCCCGTTCCGGCGGAATTTTCTTGGATATGACCATCCATGATTTCGATATGGTGCGTTACCTTTCCGGCGAGGAAGTTGAGGAAGTCTTCGTGCATCCGGCGGTGCTGGTGGATCCGGCGATCGGCGAGGCGGGGGATGTGGATACGGCAGTGATCAGCCTGAAACTGCGCAGCGGAGCCTTGGCGGTGATCGACAACTGCCGCCGCTGCGCCTATGGCTACGATCAGCGGGCAGAGGTTTTCGGCTCCCTGGGCGCTGCCGCCTGCGGCAACGACGGCGCTTCCGCCGTCCAGATTTCGTCGGCCGGCGGCGTGACGGGGGAAAAGCCCCTGTATTTCTTCCTGGAGCGTTACATGCAGGCCTACGCCACGGAAGTGACGGAGTTCCTCGAGGCGGTCCGGGACGGCGGCGCAGTCCCTGTGGGCGCAGGAGACGGTCTGGCGGCGGTGCTGATTGGCATCGCGGCGACGAAGTCGGCCAAGGAAGGGCGGCCGGTGAAACTGGCGGAGATCGCGTAAGAGAAAGTGCGGTGGAACCCCCATGGCCATTCTTCTGCGGGATCTGACGGGCCGCCCCGCGGAGCTTGAGCGCTGGTTCCCGGAGATGTTTGGGATCATCGCCGCTAACATGCGCAGAATTGCCCCGACCGGCAACCCCCTGGAGGAGGACCGCCGCGCCTGGACAGAGGCCATGCACGGCGAGATGCAGGATCCCGCGAAACATTGGGTGCTGGCGGTTTCCGGTGATGTCCCTGACGCTGGGGACGCCGCTGTGTCCCAGGCGGTCCTCGCGGGCTATGTCCTTTACCGGATCGGTGGCGGGATCTGTCACATGGACGAAATCCAGATCGCCGCGCCGTTCCAGGGAGACGGCGCCGTCTTTCCTTTGCTGCTGGGCCGCCTGCTCGGAGACGTCCGCCGCGCTGGGGTGACCCAGCTGCAAAGCAGCGCAAACAAACAAAAACGGAAAGTCCCAGGGGATCCTGCGCCGGTTGGGCCTGCGGGCGACGGGGGAAACGCCGCGCAGTTTCCGTTTCCGGGGCACGGCAGCGGACGCGCTGGCCTGGTTCGACGGGAAGTATCCGCAGGGGAACGGCAGAATAAAATAAAAATATCACAGCTGAACGGGGGAATGTTCGATGCGAAGCAACGAGGAGTTCGGGTATCCGCAATTCGACGTGCGCGGCGCCATGCCGCTGACCAACACCCAGGATTTGTATCCGGATATGCTGCAAAACATCACAGTGTACCGGTTGGATGTTGACGAGAACCGCAGATTTTATTCGGATACAGAAGAAATGGCATTTTTGCTTCTGGAGGGGGAAGCGCAGTTCGACTGGGACGATGGCCTCACACCGAAAACGGAGCAGGCCAGGCGCCCCAGCTGCATTGACGACCCCGCATACTGCCTGCATGTGCCGCGCGGCGTACAAGTCAGCGCCAGCAACATCAGCGGGCGGGGCGACCAGAAGCCCTGCGAAGTTTTGGTGCAGTCCACCGGGAATCCGGACCGTTTTGCGCCGGTCTTCTATACCCCCGAGACCACCCGGCGGGAAACCTTCGGCCAGGGGCAGTTCGAGGGGAAGGCCCAGCGGACCGTCAGCACCTTCTTCGATTATGATTCCGCGCCGTACTCCAACATGGTTTGCGGCGAGATTTTGATTCCCCAGGGCGGCTGGAGTTCCTATCCGCCTCACGAGCATCCCCAGCCGGAGGTGTATTACTATCGCTTTGGGCATCCGAACGGGTTTGGAGCCTGCTTCCTGGACGGCGCGGCGTACCAAATCCGGGACCGTTCTTTTGCCGCCATCCCCGGCGGGAAATACCACCCCCAGGTCAACGCTCCCGGTTACCCGATGATGTATGTCTGGATGATCCGGCATTTCGACGGCTACCCGTGGACAGAGCGCAATTTCCAGCCGGAGCATCAGTGGCTGCTGGAAAAGGGATGACGGCATGGCAGAGCTGTTGTGCGGCGTATCGGCGCGTCCAGGTTCCTATCGCATGCCTGCCGTCCGGACATTGACCCGGAGACGAACCCTGAATAACCCTGAATTTCATTCGGAAAGGAAACTGCACCATGCAAACCCTTCAGCCTTTTATTAACGGCCAATTTGTCGCATCCAAGACGGAAACGTATACCGACGCCTTCAACCCCAGCACGGGGGAAATCACCGCGCGGGTGCCCTGCTGCTTGCCGGCGGAGGTGGAATCCGCCATCCGGGCCGCCCGGGCCGCTTTCCCGCGCTGGTCCGCCACGCCCGCAATCAAACGCGTCCAGGTGCTCTACCGGCTGCGGGACCTGCTGGACGCCCACATGGACGAACTGACCTACCTGGTGGCCGAGGAAAACGGGAAAGTATGGGACGAGGCGCAGGGCGACGTGCTGAAAGCCAAAGAAGGCACGGAGCTGGCGATTGCCGCCCCGTCGCTGTTGACGGGCGAAAGCCTGATGGACGCGTCGCGCGGCTACGATTCCGTCCTTTACCGGGAGCCGGTCGGCGTTTTCGCGGGGATTGCGCCCTTTAATTTCCCCGCCATGATTCCCATGGGCTGGATGGCTCCGGTCTGCCTGGCGGCGGGGAACACAATGGTCCTGAAGGCCGCTTCCCCGACGCCCCGGACCGCGCTGCGCATCGCGGAGCTTTACCGGGAAGCCGGGCTGCCGGACGGGGTGCTGAACGTCGTCACCTGCTCCCGCAATGAAGTGGACGCCATCCTGAACCATCCGGATGTCAATGGCGTCTCCTTCGTCGGGTCCACGAAAGTCGGGCTGCACATTTATTCCACCGCGGCGGCGGCGGGGAAAAGGGTCCAGGCCCTCTGCGAGGCGAAGAACCATGCCTTGGTGCTGGAGGACGCGCCGATTGCCCGGACGGCTGCCGGGATCGTCAACGCCGCCTTCGGCTGCGCGGGGGAACGCTGCATGGCGCTGCCGGTGGCGGTGGTGCAGGAGAGCATTGCCGACGAGCTGGCCGCCGCCATCGTCGCCCAGGCAAAGGCCCGGAAGGTCGGCCTCGCCTACGACAAAACAAGCGAACTCGGCCCGGTCTACTCCGCCGCGCACAAAGCCGCCGTCCTGGCAAGGATCGAAGAAGGGCTGGCGGAGGGGGCGAAGCTGCTCCTGGACGGGCGGGACTGTGCGGTGCCGGGGTACGAGAACGGCTTCTACATCGGCCCGACGGTGTTTGACCGCGTGAAGCCCGGCATGGCCGTCGGCGATACGGAGATCTTCGGGCCGGTGCTCTGCATCAAACGGGTCCGGGACTTCGAGGAGGGGCTGGCGGTCATGAACCAGAACCCCTTCGCCAACGGGTCCGTGATCTTCACCCAGAACGGGTACTACGCCCGGGAATTCGCCCGCCGGACCGACGGCGGCATGGTGGGGATCAACGTCGGTATTCCGGTGCCGGTCGGGATCTTCCCCTTCGCCGGGCACAAGCGCTCTTTCTTTGGCGACGCCCACTGCCTGGGCAAGGACGCCTTCCGGTTCTATACGGAATCCAAGGTCGTCACCACCCGCTGGTTCGACGAGGAGGAGAAGAAGAAGGACCGGACGACGACTTGGGACGGGACAATCTGAGGCGCCGCACCATCCGAAAAAAACAAACCGCCCCGGGCCGAGACAGGTCCGGGGCGCGGCTGGTGCAAACGGTTATGTCCGGATGTTGGCGTTGCAGAGGGAGTAGTCAAGGTCGCTGTGTGTTTGGTAGTCGTAGCCATAGTCCAGATAATAAGTTCCCCATGTTTGTCGTCGCTCTATGGTGTTGCAAATTCGACAAACGCGATGGTCTCTGGAATACGTATCGAGACTCTCATGGACCATCTTATCTTCATCACTGATCCAACTGTCAAAATCATGTTCTTCACGACCGCAGCGGAACTGCTGGACGGCAGGCGGATTTGTTGGGTGATTCAAGACCGACTGAAAAATACATTCATCCAAGCGCTCTCTTTTCTCGTAATTGGGAAAAACATTGACGTGGTATGTTTTTCCGTCCTTTTGATACTTGGAGCGGGTCTGTCCGTCCAGCAGGGATTTCAGGATTTTCTGGTCATGTATCCGGGCGATCGCGGCTTCGATGATACGGCTATCATCGCTCAACGCCGCCACCCGGGCCAGGGAAGATTCGTCCGAAATCCTGTCGATGGCAAGGAGGCAGCCATTGGGGTCTTCGTCCTTCCATTGGTAATGGTTCCGGCACGCAATGGCGATCAGCGCCGTCGTCCGGTCCGGCTCCCGGAGCTTCTCCGCCAGCAGCAGGCAGATTTCACCTGAGACATCGGAATCCATCGCCAGTTTGTACGCCAGCGCGGGATCCTCGATTCGTTCCGCGGCGGCGCGGCTGACACTGCCATGCGGGGCAGACCGGACGGCCCGGGCCAGCTTCTGCGGGTCCTTCTCTTTCGCGGCGGCCCGCAGCGCGCGGGTTTCCTTTTTGCTCAGCAGGGGGTTCCCAAACATAACAACGCTCCCTTTCTTTTTCGGCGGTGGCCAAGCCACCATTATACAAAATCCCGCCGGAGATGTCAAGATGTCAAGCGGCGGCGATTTTCTATTTTACCGGATTGTTTTTCCCGCGCGGCTGTGGTATGATATAAAAGAACGTCGGAGACAAGCGGGACAAGGAGGGATCGTCATGGCGGCGGACAGGCCCGCGCTGCGGCAGGAAGCCTTCGTGGAGCTGGCGGCGGAAACGCTCTGCTCGGCCGAGGGCCGGGATCTGCGCAGCCTGCAAGAACTGATTCATCTGCTGGAAGCCGTCTGCGGCGGGGGCGAGAGCAGCCGGTTGCCCTGCCGGGACACGATGTATAAGTACCTGCGTCTGGCGGGGCGGCAGTTCGCGGCGGAAAACGAGAGCGCCGGAATGAATGCTTTCGCGCTGTTCCAAGGTTACGCCCAGGCCAACGCGGCCCTTTTTGGCCTCAAGCGGACGACAAGGTTCCATTACAGCACCCTCGCGGAAGACCAGAACGGCTGGTACCTGGGGCTGCTGCTGGTTCCGGGGGAAAACGTCGCCGCTGCCCGGCAGTATCTCCAGAAGCGTTTCGCTCCGTTCCTGCAAAGCATTTTTCCCGGCACGGGCGGACTGCTCCTGCTTTTCCGCAGCGCCAACCGGGAAGCGGAGTTTTATAATCTCCTGGTGGAACATAACGCGCCGCCGGACGAATTATAACAGAACGAAGGTATCATTGCCGGGCTGGATTTTTTGGAAAGGGAGAAGGAGGGCGAAGCGTCATGGAGGCAGTACAATCGTTTTTCCGCAGCTTTGCCCATGCCGCCCGGGGCGTCGCGGTCTGCTTGCGCAGGGAGCGCAACCTGCGCTTCCATGTTGCTGTCGGGAGCTATATGTATGGCTTTCTGCTGGCTTTCGACTGGTTTCGCCTGAGCCGGACGGACTGGGCGCTGCTGTTTTTGAGCACGGCGCTGGTGATCGGCGCGGAACTGATGAACTCCGCGCTGGAACGGGCTGTGGATCTGGCCAGTCCGCAGCGGCACCCGCTGGCGAAGCTGGCAAAGGACGCGGCCTCCGGCGCGGTGCTGGTCTGCGCGGCGGGCGCCGTGGCGGTGGGAATCGCGGTGCTCTGGCAGCCGGCGGCTTTCCGGGCCATGGCGGATTACTACTGGGCGCGGCCCGGAATGCTGGCGGTGCTGGGGATTTCAGGGATCCTGGCTGGCCTGTTTGTGTTTTATCCCAAAAGCCGAAAGAGTTCAATCCACCCAGAAGGAGAGGGGTCGCGCCATGATAAGAGAACGCCGCCTGAATCATAAACAGAAGCTGCTGCTGGGGCTGGGCGCGACTGCGCTGGCGCTCGCCGCGGTCGCGCTGCTTGGCTGGCGGTACCGGGGACCGCTGCGGGAGAAAGCCATCAGCATACGCAGCAGTATCCGGGTGCAGCGGGAAAGCAAACGCTTTTTGCCGGCGGCGGGCGGATGGGAAAAGCTGCCCGAGCCCGTCCTGGGCGGGGAATACGGCGTGATGTTCGATCCCTTTGTCCTGCGGGAAGAGGGCGTATACCGGATGCTGGTGTCCTGGCGGCAGGAGCAGGGCCTTGCCCTGAGCGAGAGCGAAGACGGTCAGCGCTGGAGCGCGCCGGAACTGATCCTGACCAGCAACTTGGCCAGCGGTTGGGAAACCGAAGTCAACCGCGGCTGCGCTGTTCTGCGGGACGGCATATACCATGTCTGGTACACGGGACAGGTTTGGGAAGACCAGTCCTCCGCAATCGGCTACGCCCGGGGGACGGACCTGCGTTCCCTGGAGCGTGTGCAGCCAGACCCGGTCATGACGGCAAGGGAACCCTGGGAACAGAATAATGTGATGTGCCCCCATGTCCTTTGGGACGAAGGGGAGCAGCTCTACAAAATGTGGTATTCCGCCGGGGAAATGCGGGAGCCCAACGCCATTGGCTACGCGGTCAGCCCAGACGGGGTCCACTGGACCCGCCGCCCGGAGCCGGTCTTCACCGCCGCGCGGGGCAGCAACTGGGAAAATCACAAAGTAACCGCATGCCAGGTGATCCCCTGGGAAGACGGGTACCTGATGTTTTACATCGGCTTTTCCAATGAGGACACCGCCCGGATCGGCCTGGCCCGCTCCTCCAACGGCATCACGAACTGGGAGAAATGCCCGGCAAACCCCATCCTGAGCCTCACTCCCGGCGGCTGGGACGGCGAAGCTTGCTACAAACCCTTTGCTATTTATGAGCCGGAGCGGGACCGCTGGCTGCTGTGGTACAACGGCCGCACGGGCAACGTGGAACAGATCGGCCTGGCGGTACACGAGGGAAAGGAATTATTTTAAAGTCCAGAAGGGAATGAAATTATGCCCAAAACTATGTTTGTTTCGATTCTCGGCCTGCCGAACGTCGGCAAGTCGTCGCTGCTGAACCGGCTGCTGGGGGAGAAAATCGCAATCGTTTCCGAGAAACCGCAGACCACCCGAACCCGGATCATGGGCGTTTTAACCCAGGGGGAGACGCAGCTGGTGTTTACGGACACCCCGGGTCTGCACCGGCCGCGGACCAAACTGGGCGAACACATGGTCCGCGCGGCCCATGACAGCCTGGACGGGGTGGACGCCTGCCTGTTTGTCACGGAAGCGGGCCGCCCGGCCCTTCAGGAGGAAGAAACGGCGATGCTCCGGCAGCTGCGGAGGCAGCCGGTGATCCTGGTGCTCAATAAAGTGGACCTGCTGCCGGAAAAAGCGCGGCTGGCGCGGCAAATCGCGCAGCTGAGCGGCGGGTATGCATTTGCGGCGGTGGTGCCGGCGTCCGCGCTGCGGGGCAGCAACCTGGACGCGCTGCGGGAGGAGCTTCTGGCGCTGGCTGATCGTCTGGACCTGCCGCAGGCCTACCTTTTCCCGGAAGATACCCTCACCGACCAGCCGGAACGGGTGATCGCGGCGGAGCGGATCCGGGAGCAGCTGCTGCGGTTGCTGGACCAGGAGGTTCCCCATGGGACCGCCGTGACGGTGGAACAAATGAAAGAGCGCCCCGGCGAAGCGCCCCTGCTGGACATCGAGGCGGTCATTACCTGCGAGCGGGAGAGCCATAAAGGGATCCTGATCGGCAAAGGCGGGGGGATGCTGAAAACCGTCGGTACCCGGGCCCGAAAGGAACTGGAAGCCTTCTTCGGCTGTCAGGTGAACCTGAAGCTCTGGGTGAAGGTTAAGGAAGACTGGCGCAACCGGGAAGGCCTGATCAAAAACTTTGGGCTAGAGTAACATTTTCCACGGCTATTTCCCTTCCTCCGGCGCAAAATAATCCAGCAGCCAACTGGACGGACCCAGACTGCTGAGGATTGCTGAGATTGAATTCAGAAAAACGGGGGAAGTTATATGTCACCACAAAAGGGTGAAATTCAGGCTTGGTCAGCGTTCGCGGCCAGCGGAAAAATCGAGGATTACCTGCGGTACCGCCAGGCGAGCAATGCGGCGGTTCCCGCGGGAGAAGGAGTCGTCCGTGGCAAACCGAGAACAGGCGGAGCGGCAGCGGCTGCAAAGCGAGGGACTGGTCCTGCGCGAGCGCACAGCGGGCGAAAATGACCGGCTGGTGACCCTGCTGACGAAAGAATATGGCGTACTGCGGGCCTTCGCCCGGGGTGCGCGAAAAGCGGGCAGCAACCAGCAAAGCGCTACACAGTTATTCTGCTTTGGAAAATATGAACTCACCCGCTGGCAGGAAACCTACCGCGTCGCTGAAGTGAGCCCCACGGAGCTCTTTTTTGGGCTGCGGGGGCAGGTAGAGCGGGTGGCGCTGGCGGAATATTTCTGCGAACTGGCGGAGGAACTGGCGCCGCAGGAGGAGCCAGCCCCGGAGCAGCTGCGGCTGCTGCTCAACGCCTTCCATTTTTTGGCGGGCGGACGGCGGCCGCAGCCATTGCTGAAGGCGGCGGTGGAACTGCGCCTGATGGCGCTGGCGGGCTACCGGCCGGATCTGGAGGAAGACGGTCCCGTTGGCGGGGTGCAGTACCTTGACTGCGCCGCCGGAACGCTGACCCAACGGCAAGGAACGTATACCGCCGCGCTGGCGCCAGGAATACTGGAAGCCTTGCGGTTCCTCTGCACCGCAGAATTGTCCAAGCTATTTCATTTCACCATGTCCGATCAGGGCCTACGGGCCCTCTCCGCCGTGACGGGGACATACATACGCTGCCAGCTGGGGAAACAGTTCGCAACGCTGCGGTTTTATGAGGGACTGGGCGGGTCAAAGGTTTTTTAAAAATAAATCGGAGGGATGCGGCCGCAGCCGCTTAGCCCGGGTACGCCAGCCGCTCCGCAGGGTAATCCTGAAGAATCTCGGCGTATTTTTGCGCCTCAGCCTTGGCCCCGGCCAAGTCATGCTCCAAATAATTGCCGCATTCGGCGGCCGACGCACCGGGAATTTCCCCCTCAAAGGCGGCGATCCGGGCGAAGGTCTCGGCCGTCAGCCGGATGACGGCGGCGGGCTCCAGCCCGTCCACCACCAAATAAAACCCGGTGCGGCAGCCCATGGGGCCGAAATAAATAATGTCTTTCCCCGCGCCGCTGTTGCGCGCGAAGGTGGCGAACAAGTGCTCGATGGTATGCAGTGCGCCGTTGGAGAGATAGGGCGGCGTATTGGGCCGGACCAGCCGCAGGTCATAGGTAACG
The DNA here is from genome assembly GCA_031268095.1 of Oscillospiraceae bacterium. Classification (GTDB taxonomy): domain Bacteria; phylum Bacillota; class Clostridia; order Oscillospirales; family Acutalibacteraceae; genus WRMQ01. Next base: position 14,798 of record JAIRXU010000034.1, read on the forward strand.
GTCGTCTTATCCCGGCGGGAAAGGTACAGCCCCGGCGGCAAAATGGTGTGGTCAATCGAAAAACTGGCGATGCGGTCCATAGTGAGGCATCCTTTCCGGGAAACTATATTTGGGGGAAGGGTCCAAGGCTGTTGCCTATTATACACCGGATCGCGCGCTTTTGCAATGAAAATCAAAAATAAAACACGGGAGAATCATCAATGAACAGACATCATAAAACGCTGGAACTGGATAAGATTCTGGAATTACTGGCGGAACATACAGCCTGCGCGGAGGCGCGGGAACTGGCGCTGGGGCTGACGCCGGAACCGTCGCTGCCCCTGGCCCGGGCGCTGCTGGCGCAGACGCGGGACGCCCACATGCTATTGGCGCGTTTCGGCGGACCGGCCTTCGGCGGGCTGCAAAATGTCAACAATGCGTTGCGCAGAGCCCAGGCGGGAAGTATGCTCAGCCTGCGGGAGCTGCTGGACGTCGCGCAGGTGCTGCGGATCCTGCGGGGAATCGTCGTCTGGCGGGAAGGCTGTGCGGGAGTGGAGACGGGACTGGACGCGCTGTTTGGCGGGATCAGCCCGAATAAGTATTTGGAAGACGCGATTGGCGGGGCGATCCTTTCGGAAGACACCGTTGCCGACGCGGCGTCCCCCGCGCTGGCAGACATCCGGCGGAAAATCCGGCAGCAGGAATCCAACGTCCGGCAGCGGCTGGAGCGTATCACCCGGTCGCCGCAGGTCGGAAAATTTTTGCAGGAAAACCTGGTTACGCAGCGCAACGGGCGCTTCGTGGTCCCGGTCAAAGCGGAGTTCCGGGGAGAAGTGCCGGGGCTGGTGCATGACGCCTCATCCTCCGGGGCGACGGTCTTTGTAGAGCCTATGGCGGTGGTGGAGGCCAACAACGAAATCAAGATCCTCCAGGGCAAGGAACGGGAAGAAATCGAGCGGATCCTGACAGAGCTTTCGGAACTGGCGGGGAGTTTCTATGAGCCCGTCGCCGCCGGATATGAATGCGCGGTGGAGTTGAATCTGATCTTCGCCAAGGCGCAGCTGGCCTACGACATGCGCGGCAGCGTCCCGGAACTAAACGGGGAGGGGAAGATTCTCCTGCGCCGGGCGCGGCACCCCTTGCTGAACAGGGATACGGCGGTGCCTGTGGACGTTTCGCTGGGGCTGACGTTCGACGCGCTGATTATTACAGGCCCCAATACCGGCGGAAAAACGGTGTCGATCAAGACCATCGGTCTGCTGGCGCTGATGGCCCAGTGCGGGCTGATGATTCCGGCGGGGGACCAGAGTCAGATGGCGGTGTTTTCGCAGGTGCTGGCGGACATCGGCGACGAACAGAGCATCGAGCAGTCGCTGTCCACGTTCTCTTCTCACATGACAAATTTAATCCAAATTCTTGACTTGGCGGATCCGTCTTCCCTGGTTTTGATCGACGAGCTGGGAGCGGGGACCGACCCGGTGGAAGGCGCCGCGTTGGCAACGGCAATGATTGAGGCGCTCCGGGGCAAGGGCGCGAAGCTGGCGGCCACCACCCACTACGCGGAACTGAAGGCGTACGCCCTCCAGACGCCGGGAGTGGAAAACGGCTGCTGCGAGTTCGACGTTGAAACGCTCCGGCCGACGTACCGCCTGCTGGTCGGGGTGCCGGGCCGGTCCAACGCCTTTGCGATTTCCGCGCGGCTGGGAATGCCATCCGTCGTGGTGGATCGGGCGCGGGCGCTGGTGAGCGGGGAAAGCCTGCGCTTTGAAGACGCAGTGGACCGGCTGGAACAGAGCAGAACCGCCGCCGAGCGGGCAAAGGAGGAGGCGGAAACTCTCCGGCAGGAAGCTGTCCGTGCCTTGGAGGAAGCCGAGCGGCGCAAGGCGGAGGCCCAAAAACGGCTGGACCAGGCCATGGAGACCGCACGGACCCAGGGCATGCGCGTTGCGGAGCAGACAAAGCGGGAGGCTTACGCGCTGCTGGCGGAGCTGGAAAAATATAAGAAAGAAAAAGAGACTGCCGGGGATATTGCGGAACTGGCCCGGCGGGCGCGCGCAGCCGTCAAGAAGGGCATGGAGGCGGTGGACGCGGCGGCGGATCCGGGCCGGGCCCCGGACCTGGAGGACGAGGGGATCTACGTTCTGCCCCGGCCGCTGCGGACGGGAGATATGGTCCGGCTGGCGGGGCTGGGCGTGACAGGGACGGTCCTGGCGGTGCCGGACGGCGGGGACCGGAGCGGCCGGCAGATGGTCGAGGTGCAGGCCGGGGCGATGCGGACACGGGTCCCGCTGAAGGGTCTGCGGCTGCTGGAAGGGGCGGCAGTTCCCCGGCAGGACGGCCCCCGCCGGGGCGGAAAGGTCACCGACGAGCGGGGAGAGAAAAGCTCCCGCCTGACGCTGTCCGCCGAAACACGGCTGGATCTGCGGGGCATGACGGTGGACGACTGCCTGCTGGAGCTGGACCGTTTTCTGGACAGCGCGATGCGCTCCGGGCTGCATGAATTCACCGTCGTTCACGGCAAGGGCACCGGCGCGCTGCGCGCCGCGGTCCAAAAGTTCCTCAAAGGCCATCCAACGGTCAAGTCTTTCCGGCTGGGAGTCTATGGGGAAGGAGAAAACGGAGTCACGATTGTGGAACTGAAATAGAACAGCCCGGACCGTCGAAATCAAGCGGTCCGGAAAACAAGGGAAATAGCTTCCAAATAATGGTGTTGACATTTTCCGCAAAATAGGGTATACTGGTTTCATCCAGAAATATCCTCGTGTATATCCGTCTGTTTCGGTTGATAAACTACCGACAGACTGGACACGGGGACGGGTGTTTGTGCATGCTGTCCGGCGGCGGGGCGCCGAAAAAGTAACGAATACAGCGGGGAAAGGACGGAAGCAATTCATGGCAACTAATCAGACCATCCTAACGGCGGAGGGTTACAAAAAACTGGTGGAAGAACTGGAGTTCCTGCGAACCACCGGCCGGGAACAGATCGCCGAGAAAATCAAGGAGGCCCGCTCTTTCGGCGATCTTTCGGAGAATGCCGAGTACGACGAGGCGATGAACGAGCAGGCGATCATGGAAGCCAAAATCGCCCGGTTAGAGGACGAATTAAAGTCCGCATCGATCCTGGACACGGACGATCTGAGTACGGAGGTGGTGGGCATCGGCTCCACGGTGCTGCTCTACGACCGGATGTACAGCGAGGAAGTAGAGTATCAGATCATCGGCAAGGCCCAGGCCAATCCGGACGAGAACCGTATTTCTGATGAATCTCCCATTGGCAAAGCCCTGCTGGGCCGCCAGGTGGGGGATGTGGTGGAAGCGGACGTCCCCAGCGGAGAAGTGATTACCCTGGAAATTTTGCGGATCTCCAAGTGATTCCGAACGGATTTCGAGATAATTTGACGACGAAGCGATGAGGTTTTATCATATGGACGAAACGATCAATCAGCAAAATCAGCAGCCTGACGCGCCGAAGGCGCCGGCGGAGCAAGACGTCAATCAGTTGCGGCAAATCCGGCTGGAAAAATTGGCGGCGCACCAGGCCGCCGGGCAGGATCCGTTTCTGATCACCACGGCGGTCCAGACCGCTTTGGCGGCAGAAATTGTGCAGGAGTTCGAACGGCTGGAAGGGCAGGAAGTCTTCCTCTGCGGCCGGATGCTCTCCCGCCGGGACATGGGCAAGGCGAACTTCCTGGACCTCAGCGACCGCTCCGGCCGGATGCAGGTCTACCTGCGGGTCAATGATATTGGCGAAGAAGCCTTTGCTGAATACAAAAAGTGGGACATCGGAGATATTCTGGAGGTCCGGGGAAAGGTCTTCCGCACCCGGCGAGGCGAGATTTCCGTTCACGCGGACGCGCTGCGGCTGCTGACGAAATCCCTGCTCCCGCTGCCAGAAAAATTCCATGGGCTGACGGATACCGACGCGCGGTATCGCCGCCGCTATGTGGATCTGATCATCAACCCGGAGACGCGGGAAACCTTTGTCCGGCGGTCCGCGATCATTCGAGAGATCCGCGCTTTCCTCGACGAGCGGGACTTTGTGGAAGTGGAAACCCCGGTGCTGGTTCATAACGCCGGCGGCGCGGCGGCGCGGCCATTTCTCACCCATCACAACGCCCTGGACGAGGACCTGTTCCTGCGGATTTCTCTGGAACTCTACCTCAAGCGACTGATTGTCGGCGGGATGGAACGGGTGTATGAACTGGGCAGGGTGTTCCGCAACGAGGGAGTGGACGCTAGGCACAGCCCGGAATTTACGCTGCTAGAATTTTACATGGCCTATGCGGATTATAATGTCTTGATGGATTTGACGGAACAGATGCTCCGCCGGACGGCGCAGAACGTCCTCGGGACGACACTGATTTCTTATGAGGGCACGGAAATCGACCTCGGCAAGCCCTTCGCCCGGCTCACCATGCGGGATGCGGTACTGGCGGAAACCGGCCTGGACTTCGATGCGCTTTCTTTGGAGGAAGCCCTGGCGCAGGCCAAGACGCGCGGGCTGAAGGCCGAGAAGCGGCACCAGAAAGGCGACTTGCTCAACCTCTTTTTTGAAGAATACGTGGAAGAAAAACTGATTCAGCCGACCTTCGTGCTGGATCACCCGGTGGAGATTTCCCCCTTGACCAAGCGAAAGCCCGATAAACCTGAATACGTCGAGCGTTTCGAACTGTTCATCACCGGACGGGAATTCGCCAACGCCTATTCGGAACTGAATGATCCTCTGGACCAGCGGGCCCGTTTCGCTGCCCAGGAAGCGCTCTTCGCCGCCGGAGACGAGGAAGCCCAGCACACGGACGAAGATTTCCTGACGGCGCTGGAACATGGCATGCCCCCCACCGGCGGGATCGGCGTCGGCATTGACCGGGTCATTATGCTGCTGACGGACAGCCATACCATTCGGGACGTCCAGCTTTTCCCGACCATGAAGCGGCTATGACGGCATCGGTGCTTTTGCCCGCCTACTGCGGGGAACGGTTCCTGGCGGCGCAGTTGGACTCGATCCTGCCCCAGTTGCGGGAGGGGGACGAACTGCTGCTTTCGGATGATTCCCCGCCGGACCAGCCCGAGACGCGCCGGATAGCGGAAGCATACGCCGCCCGGGACGCGCGGGTCCGGGTGCTGGAAGGGCCGAAACGGGGCGTCATCCGAAATGTAGAATTCCTGCTGACGCGGGCGGGCGGCGACTTTCTGCTGCTCGCCGACCAAGACGACGTCTGGCTGCCCGGCAAGTTGGCGGCCATTTGCGCGGCGCTGGAAGCGGGCGCGGGCTGTGTGCTTCATGACGCGAAAATCGTCGATGAAACCTTGGCGGAACTGGCGCCCTCGTTCCTGACGGAGCGGCGGGCCGCGCCAGGGTTCTGGCGCAACTTCTGGCGCAATGGCTACATTGGCTGCTGCATGGGATTCCGGGCGGCGCTGCTGCCGGACCTTCTGCCTTTTCCGGCGGGGATTCCCATGCATGACCAGTGGATTGGCCTGACGGCGGAACGCAGAGCGGCCTGCCAGACGAAACAGGCGAGTCCGGTCGTTTGGCTGCGGGAGCCGTACCTGCTTTACCGCCGCCACGGCGCCGCCCAGACGGGCGGAGGGACCTCTTTGCGGCAGAAACTGCGCTGGCGGGTTCGGCTGTTCTGGGCGCTGCTGCGCCGCCCCGAAAAACAGAAGGAAGTAGAAGAGAGAATATAGTAGGAGATTGAGGTCTCATGACGGATTATACGGTCAGCGGCTCCATTGTTACGCACAACAATCACCGGACGATCGAAACCACCTTGCGCACCTTGCGGGAACAGACCGTAGGCGTGCCGTTTGATTTGTATATCATTGACAACTGCTCCAAAGACGACACCCTGGAGCTCGTCCAGCGGGCGGACCCGGCGGCGGAAATCCTCCGCGCCGCGAAGAATGTTGGCTTCGGCGCAGGGCACAATACCATCCGGGACCGCTTAACATCCAAGTATCATGCCATCATTAACCCAGATATCGTCCTGACACAGGACGCCATCACCGCTATGGCCCAATACATGGACGAGCACCCGGAGGTGGCGATGCTCTCTCCGCGGATTGTCTTTCCCGCCACCGGGGAAGATCAGGTTCTGGGCAAACGAAACCCAACGCTGCGCTACCTGGTGGCCAGCCGACGCCGCCGGGGAGGACGGAACCTTGCCCTCCTGCGGGAATACGCGATGCTGGAGCAAATGGAAGCGGCGGCGGGCGTACCTTTTGAGATCCAGAACGCCACCGGCTGCTTCATGCTGCTGCGCACGGAGATTTTTCAGAAGGTCGGAGGCTTCGACGAGCGGTTCTTCCTCTATTTTGAGGACTGCGACCTGACGCGGACCGTCGCCCGGCAGGGGAGGGTGCTCTATTATCCGGACGCGATGGTGCAGCACGTCTGGGAACGGGAGAGCAAAAAGAGCCTCTGGCTGATGCTGGTGCAGGTCCAGTCGATGTTCCGGTACTTCCGGAAATGGAAGGGCACGACATAGGCGGGCAATCTACCAAGAATAGGGGCAGTTTATGTTTATCAAGGAATTATATTGCTACCGCTCCCTGCTGCGGGAAATTGTGGTGAAAAATATTAAAATCCAGTACCGCAATTCGGTTCTGGGGATTTTCTGGACCTTCCTGCAGCCATTGCTGACGACGGTGGTTCTGGTGTTCATTTTCGGCTACGTCTTCGGGCGGCAAAACGACCCGGATATTGTGAACTATCCGATCTATCTGCTCTGCGGGCGGCTGTTATATGAGTTTTATTCCCAGTCCACCAAGCGGGCGATGCGCTCGGTGACAGGAAGCGCCTCGGTGATCAAGAAGGTCAAGGTTCCCAAGTATATTTACCCCATCGCCAATGTCATTTCGAACTTTGTCACCTTCCTGATTTCTCTCATCGTCCTGGTGGGATTCACGGCGTTCTTTTTTCTGGTCCGGGACCCCAAAAACCCGCCGCCCCACCTGACGGTTTATGCCCTGCTGACCCCCGTCCCGCTGCTGGTGCTGTTTCTGCTGTGCATCGGCGTGGGACTGGTCCTCTCGACGCTCTCGGTTTTTTTCAAGGACATCGAATACCTCTACGACGTTTTCAGCATGCTGCTGTTCTACTGTACGCCGATATTCTATTCCACCAAGACGCTGAAGCTCAAGGGCTCAACAGGGCAGATCATGATGTATGCCCTGAAGGCCAATCCGCTGTATTCCGTGGTAGAGATGTTCCGGGACTGTGTGCTGCGGGGAAAGCCAATCTATCTGCCGCATTTCGCCTATGCTCTGGGGTTCTCCCTGGTCCTGATTGCGATCGGGGGGCTGCTGTTCTGGCGGAAGCAGGATAAGTTTATTCTGTATATTTAAATCTTAGAGCTTGTATTCAACCCCAAGATATGGTATAATGGGGGCATGAAAAATGATATAACATTCAAGCCGACAAACTATCCAAGCGACCTGACGGACGCGCAGTGGGAACGCATCGC
>JAIRXU010000023.1 GCA_031268095.1 Oscillospiraceae bacterium
AGGAGTGCCTGAATAGCGTCTTTACAAACGAGAAAAAGCATGATATAATGTAGATATGAGAAAACAAACGATAGACGAGAACCGACGCTGTCCGAAATGCGGGCGCACGGAAAACCAAATCAACGGGGGATACAATCGGTCGGGCACGCAGCGCTGTGTGTGCGAATTTTGCAACCACAAATACACGCTGAACGGCAAAACGCGCGAGTATCCAGACGAAGTGAAGCAACAAGCGATGAAAACGTATTACTCCGGCGTGAGCGGAAGGGGCGTTGGAAAACTGATGGGCATCGGCAAGGGCACCGTGTACGACTGGATTAAAAAAAACGACTGAAGAAATGTTGAAAAGTGGAAAACCGGGGTCGGTTTACGAGCTTGACGAGTTGTATTGGTTCATCAAGAAAAAAGCGGAGACAGAGACACGCGAAAACATCTACTTAATGACGATGATTTGTCCTGAACCTCGCATGATTGTGGGGTTTGAGGTTGCTGTGGACAAGGGTGCGGTGCACATTCAACGCATTGTAGACGACGCACTGGAGGCTGACTTTTACCGCACGGATGGCTATTTCGGCTATCTTGACGTGGTCTTCCCCGGCGATCACGTGCGCAATGTCTGCGACAAAAAAGACACCCACAATGTCGAGAGCATCAACGCCGATTTGCGGCACTACATTCCCGTGCTTGCCCGCCGAAGCCGCTGTTTTTGCCGCAGCCTGGAGACGCTCCAGTCCGTTGTCGAGGTGTTCGTAGACGCTTACAACGCCTTCGGTATAGCCAAGCTCAAGCACCGCGTTCCAACCAAGCACAAATCTCTCGAGCGGCCCAATCATCTCCACAAATTCCGTGATCCCGTTTGCTCTGTCCTCGACTTTTTATAAAAGACGCATCCGGGCACACCTGCCCCAAAAAAGCCCTTGCTTTTTGTGAAAGTTTATATTATACTAGAAGATGGATATTCTGGATCGCCGCGTTTGGATGCTCCGATACGCCGTCTGTATCCTAACATAGAATCTGACGCTATGCATCCGGAATCAAATGATTTTTTATGGGAGGCACTGTTTATGGACAAGTATTTAATTATCAACGCGGACGATCTGGGCTCCTTCCTCGGCGCGAACCTGGCGACCTTCGACTTGCTGGAGCGGGGGGCCATCACCTCCTCCACTGTCATGACCCCCTGTCCCTGGGCCAAGCATGCCGTCCGGTGGGCCGTCGCCCATCCGGAATACGCCATCGGGGTCCATCTCACCACCACCAGTGAGTGGGGTGCCTACCGCTGGGGGCCTGTGTCCCCTTCCGGGACCGACTCCCTCCGGGACGAAGAGGGCTACTTCTGGCACGAAAGCGACCAGTTCGAGGAGCACGCCGACATGGACGAGGTAGAGCGGGAAGTCCGCGCCCAACTGGCCCGGGCAAAGCTTTTCGGCCTCAATCCTTCTCACTGGGACAACCACATGGGTTCCCTTTATGGCATCGCCACAGGGCGGCTAGAACTGCTGCAGCAGATTTTTGACCTGTCCGCTGATGTGGGGCTGCCCTTCCGGTTCCCTCTGGCGGGCCTGGCCGACCAGGAAGGCAATCAGACCCTGGACATTCAGCTGCCCAAAGAAGTGCTGGAGTCGATGTTCGGCCAGCTTCAGGCGTATGCCAAAGTCAAAGGCGTGATTTGCCCGGATTATCTCATTCCGCACGATTACAACGGCCCCCAGAAAGAAAGCTACGATGACTTCCGGGATTACATGTACACCTTCATGGAGGAAATCCCCCATGGCATCACCGAAACCTATCTGCATCCCTCCCTGGACACCGGCGAGGTCACCACAGCTTCCGGTGTCGGCATCCACCGCATCTGGGAATATTGCCTTTACGCCGACGAAAAATTCCAGCAGCACATCAAGGACTGCGGGATCCAGAAGATCAGTTACCGGGACCTGGCGAAGATGCGGGGATAGCCCGCGGAATCTCCGACAGGGAAGGTCCCCCAAAAAAGAGCCGCTCTCTGTTCGGGAGAACGGCTCTTTTGAGAAATTTTTTTACAAAAAACAGGAGGCGTGAGGCATGCGGACAAAACTGGCGCAGGTCCTGGCCCATTTCCTGCAAGGTCGCGAAGTTACGGTATGGGGGGCGCCTTCCCGGCTGCTCGCGCGCGACCTGCGGCACTGCGGGTTTCCCTGCCGCATCGCCGGGGAGGACGAGCCGCTCGAACCGGCGAAGCACTACGTGATCTTCCCAACGCGCAACGACAGCCGGGCCTTTTTCTTCGGCGGCGACCACAGCAGCTTCCGCCAGCGGCTGGACTGCTGGCAGTATGACGACATCGGCGGAGAACTGCCTTTTGACTGGAACTGCGACGGCACTCCGGTGGGCAAATGGACCTATTTCGGCGACCGCGTCGCAGCGGCGATCGAAAACGGCTACGTCAGCAGCATCGGACGGTTCACATCCATGAACAGCACGGCAATGATTCATGTGGACCACCAGTTCAGCATGACGTTCGTCAGCGATGAAATCGTCCGCCTGTTTTCGGAAGAACACCAGGCGCTGTTCCGCCAAGAACTGCTGGCCGATCCGAAACTGCCGTACGCGGCCAATAAAAGCCATCCGCTCGTCATCGGCAGCGACGTTTGGATCGGCGCGAACGCGTTCATCAACTGCTCCAAAGTAAAATCCGTCGGCGACGGCGCGGTCATCGGTTCCGGCGCGGTTGTGCTGGAAGACGTACCGCCCTACGCGGTGGTCGCCGGCGTCCCCGCCAAAATCAAGCGCTACCGCTATCCTCCGGCGCGGGTCGAGGCGCTGCTGCGCGTCAAGTGGTGGGATTGGGACGACGACGCCATCCGCGCGAACGCCGAAGCGCTGATCAACCCGGAAAAATTCTTTGCGGAATTTTTGTAACAGAAGGTCTTGCCGCCCTACACATAACTCTCCTCCACCGTAATCACGCAGTTGGCCTGCGGGACCGTGGCGCGGATGAGCTCCTCCGCGGCGGCGCGGACCTGGGCATGGGTTTGCGGGTAGCCGTGCGGAACGACCAGGTCGAAAATCAGATTGCAGCTGGTCGGGCCGTCCACCAACCGGAAGTCGTGCAGGCGCAGCCCGCCGTCCAATTCGGCCAGGGCCGCTTCCGTCTTCTCCCGCAGGATCCGCAGCCGCGCGTCGTTGACGGCCAGGGGATCATAATGCACCACCATCTGCACCCCCAGCAACCGCAGCAGGTCATGCTCCATCCGGTCGATGGCTTCGTGCCCTATCATCACATCCAGGTCGGCAGCAACCTCCGCGTGCACACTGCCGAAGATCCGGCCCGGACCGTAATTGTGCAGAATCAGATCGTGCATACCCTCCACATGCTCACAGGAGAGGATGTACCGTTCAATATCCTGCACCAGCGCGGGATCTGGCTTTTCCCCCAGCAGGGGACCGATGGTTTCCCGCAGGAGACTGATCCCTGTACAGCAAATGAAAGCCGAGACCACCAGCCCCAGCCATCCGTCGGCAGGCAGGGAAGTGAACCGGGCCAGAACCAGCGCAAGCAGAGCCGCCGAAGTGGCTGCCATGTCGCTGAAAGAATCTGCGGCGGTGGCCCTCATGGCGCCGGAATCGATCCGCTTCCCCAAGCTGCGGTTCAGCAGGCCCAGCCCCAGCTTCCCTGCCAGGGAAATACCCATCACCACCGCGCCCAGCAGACTCCATTGGACAGCCGCCGGGTGCAGGATTTTTTCCACAGAGCCCTTGCCCAGCTCGAAGCCCATCAGCAGCACCAGGAAAGACACCACCAGCGCCGCGAGGTATTCGCTGCGCCCGTGCCCGAAGGGGTGTTCCTCATCGGCGGACTTCTCCGCCAAACGGAAGCTCAGGAGCGTAACCCCGCTGGACGCCACATCCGAGAGATTATTGAGCCCGTCGGCGGTGACGGCGATGCTCCCGCTGAGGGATCCGGCGGCGAGTTTCCCGACGCTGAGGAGAACATTCAGGACGATCCCCGCGCCGCCGGTGAAGGCGCCGTACCGCCGCCGGACCTGAGGATCGCCTATATTTTGATGGTCGCGCACGAACAGGCGCAGCAGAAAGTTGATCATCACGCGTCCTTCACAATTGTCCCCGCCGCGTCCGACGCGACGGCGCCCGCGTTGGATTCGTCCGTATCAATATGCATCGCCCAGGCGAAGTCCGGACGTACCCGGACCACCACATCCCCGAAGATAATGGCGCGCCCGGCGCTCTCGCACCGCACGGCGACGACCTGCTTGTCCGTCAGCCCGCAGCGTTCCGCGTCCGCCGGGGTGGCATGAATGTGCCGCTTGGCGGCGATCACGCCCTGGGCCAGGACGACTTCACCCTTGGGGCCGACCAGTTTGCATCCCGGGCTGCCCGCGATGTCGCCGCTCTCGCGGATCGGCACCGTCAGGCCGATGGACCGCGCGTCGGCCAGCGAAAGCTCCACCTGGGTGACGGGACGGACGGGGCCGAGAATCGAGACAGCCGGAAACTTCCCCTTTGGTCCGACCACCTGCACCCGCTCTTCGCAGGCGAACTGCCCCGGCTGGGACAAGTCTTTTTTCGGCGTGAGCGCATATCCCGGGCCAAAGAGGGTATCCAGATCTTCCCTGCTGACATGCACATGCCGCGCCGAGGTTTCGATGCTGATTTCATGGGACATTTTGGTCAGACTCCTTTTTCCTTATGAAAATGAGATTAGGTCACACCCGTAGTATTTTACCTGAACAGCGGCGAAATGTCAAGGACGGATTTCCATTTTTCCCTTTTGGAATGCGGCTTTTCGGTCTCGGAATCTTGACATCTCCGCCCGCTTCCTGTATAATGGGTGCATCTTGGGGTTTTGTCCAAAAATCCCAACCCTGACAGGAGGTTTTTGTATGTCCAACCTATTCCGCTGCGCTGTCAGCCTCTTCTCCTCGCTGAGTATTTTCCTGACTTCGTTCTTCACCACCGGATCCCTGCCCAAATCCCGGCCCCTGCCCGCCACTCCAACCGGAACCTACGGCCAATGGGTGGATCCGTTCATCGGAACCGGGGGCATCCCCTGGGCCAGCGCTATGCTTTTCCCCGGTCCGACCGCGCCTTTTGGCCTGGTGCGGCTGAGCCCGGACACCTGCTTTCCTTTCGGCGTCGATCTCTTCCGGATGGCCGACGCGGGGTACCATACCGCCCAGACCCACCTGCTGGGCTTCAGCCACACACGGCTTTCCGGCACCGGATTCCGGGACCTGGGACATTTCCGCGTTACGCCCGCCGCCGGGAAACCAGATCCCTCCAAGCGGCTGCGCAACCCCCTGCCTTTTTCTCATGATCAGGAAACCGCAACCGCCGGGTACTATGCCGTCCAACTGCCTACCATCGACTGCTTGGCGGAACTGACGGCCACAGATCACGTCGGTGTGCACCGTTATACTTTTTACGGAGCAAAGGACGCCCATTTGCTGATTGACGCGACGAGCTTCCTCCTCAGCGGCCGGGCGGAAGACGGCAAGGTCACCGTCCTGCCGGACAGCCGGGAAGTTGTCGGAGAAGGCCGGGTTTTCACGGACGCGTCCTCCCGCTACGGCGGGCTGAAGGGCTACTTCGTCGCCCGGTTTGACCGGCCCCTGGACTCCTACGCGACCTGGAATGCAGACGGCAGCGTCCTGGGCCGGGCAGAATCCGCCGGAAATGACGCCGGCGCGGACCTGAACTTCGGCAGCATCCCCGGTCAGACAGTGACGCTCCAAGTGGGGATCAGCTTTGTCAGCCTCGAAAACGCCCGGGAAAACCTGGAGGCGGAGGCAGGGGCGGGGGCCCAGGTGCAGTCCTTTGACCAGATCCGCGCCGCTGCCCAGGCCAACTGGGACGGCTGGCTCTCCCGGATCCAAACAGAGAGCGGCGACGACACGGTCAAGACGATCTTTTATACGGCGCTTTACCACAGCATGATCATGCCTTCAAACTTCACCGACGTCAACGGGGAATATCTGGGGTTCGGCGAAGAAATCGGCACGGCGGACGGCTTCACCTACCGAACCGATATGTCCCTTTGGGACACGTTCCGCACCACCCATCCCCTCTACCTCCTGATCGCCCCGGAAATCCAGCGGGATTCCCTCAAGAGCTTGGTGCGCATGGCGCGGACCGGCGGCGCGCTGCCTCGCTGGCCCTCCGGCTCCGGCGAGACGGGATCCATGTTCGGCTCCCCCGCCAATATGCTGATCTCGGAAAGCTATCTCAAGGGCCTGCGGGACTTCGAATTCGGCGAGGCTTATGAATTCATGAAGAAGGCTTCCGACGGGCCGGTTCCCTCCAGCGGGCGGGATAAAATTGAGGAGTACAACCAGTACGGCTACATCCCCAACGAAGCCCGGAACCGTTCGGTCAGCTATACGCTGGAGTACGCTTGGGCGGACAACAGCATTGCGCTGCTGGCTGACGCGCTGGGCAAACCGGACGAGGCGGCGGTTTATCAGGCGAAAGCGGCGAATTACAAGAACCTCTTCGACCCCGAAACGAAGTACTTCCGCCCCCGCGCCGCGGACGGAACCTGGCAGGACTTCAGCCCCTACATCACCACGTTTTATAATGACATTCTGCCAATCAAACGCCTGGCCTACGGCTACGACGAGGGCAGCGCGCGGCAGTGGCGCTGGAGCGTCCAGCAGGATCCCCAGGAACTGATCCGCTTGCTGGGTGGGAAAGATAATTTTGTCAAGGAACTCAACCAGTTCATGCAAGACGCGGCCCGCAGCCGGGCGGCCATTGATCCCGGCTCCGGTTACTGGCAGGGCAACCAGCATGACATTCACGCCATCTACCTCTTCAATGACGCCGGGCGGCCTGACCTGGCGCAGAAGTGGGTCCGCTGGGCGCTGACTGAGCGGCACAGCACGGACGACGACGGCTTGGACGGCAACGACGACGGCGGCACCCTTAGCGCTTGGTATGTCTGGAGCGCCATAGGGCTCTATCCCGTCGCAGGGAGCGACCGCTATTGGATCGGTGCGCCGATCCTCGGCAAAGCCACACTGAATCTTGGCGGCGGCAAGGTCCTGACGATCACAGCGGCCAACCAGTCGGCGAAGAACTGTTATGTCCAAAGCGTGACGCTGGACGGCGTACGCCTGACCGAACCGTTTCTGACCCACAGCCAGATCGCGGACGGCGGTACGCTGGCCTTCGTGATGGGGCCGAATTCCGCGGCGGGCGGCGGATACGGCAGCTGATTCTTTCATACGATAACGACTGCATTTTTCTTAGACTCTGTAGTCACGAGATTCCGAGCCAAAGCGCCCAGCAGCGGATATGGACAGCAGCAAGGAAGGACGAGGAATTTTTCGCGTATCGTGTTGCGATGCCGCGCCACTTTTTTA
>JAIRXU010000035.1 GCA_031268095.1 Oscillospiraceae bacterium
GCCTTAAATATGATAGGCCCAGAGTATGCCGAAACGCGCCGCAGGCTCATTGCTCCACTTTCTGGAAATAGTGGCTGGTTAAGCGGGCCGCCCGACAAGGCCCCTATGGAAGAACCCGCTACTGAAATCGCCGAAGAAAGCGAGGTGGCCCAAGTTGAAGCCTGACAACAACAACGTCGCGGTCTACGCGCGCGTCAGCAGAATTACCCCCGAAGAGAAACTCGCCGCTTTCGCCGCCGAAACCGAGCGCGCCCGGCAAACCCTCGCGGCCCTGCTTGCCCACATCGACGATCACAGCGGAATTGCCCCGGAGGATGTAACTTGGGCCTCGGTAGAAACAGCGCACCACATTAATGAATTGCTTGATGAAATCGCAGAGTTTCTGGGGCTGGCCAAATAGGCAGCAACCCCACAAACGCCCTCGCTCCGGCGGGGGCTTTGTCCTTTTCATTATTATATAGTATACCACAGCGCGGCCCGCAGCGCAAGAAAAAAATTTCCCCCGGCAGTCATAGCTTGTCCCCGGTGCGCATAAGCATGGTAAAAACGGAAAGGGGATCGCTATGGCCTACCAGCCCACAAAATTCATGGCCCCCGGCTCCTACTACGACCAGCTTTCGGCGGACATCGCCTGCGGGTTCATCAACTGCCTGACGCACCCGGGCGGGCAGTGGGCCGGGGAACCTTTCGTGCTGCTGGATTGGCAGGAACAGTTGATCCGCAACGTGTTCGGGGTTCGGAAGGCGACGGGTTACCGCCAGTTCCGAACGACGTACACGGAAATTCCGAAGAAGCAGGGCAAGTCGGAGCTGGCTGCCGCCGTTGCGCTGCTTTTGACCTGCGCCGACCACGAACCTCGCGCCGAGGTGTACTCCTGCGCGTCTGACCGGGGGCAGGCCTCAATTGTGTTCGACGTTGCCGCCGACATGGTCGACCAGTGCCGCGAACTGCGCCGCCTGATTCGGCCCGTGCTGTCGCAGAAAAAACTGATCTACAAACCCCTGAACTCGTTCTATCAAGTTTTGTCCGCTGAAGCGTACAGCAAGCATGGTTTTAACGTGCATGGCGTTATTTTTGACGAATTGCACGCCCTGCCGGACAGAAAATTTTTCGATGTGATGACCACCGGCAGCGGGTTTTCGCGCACGCAGCCGCTGTACTTCATCATCACAACCGCCGGGGTGGACAAAACCAGCGTCTGCTGGCTGCAGCACCAAAAGGCGCAGGCGATCCTCGATGGCCGCCGCAGCGACCCGTCGTTTTACCCGACGATTTACGCCATGCCAGAGGAGGCCGACTGGCAGGACGAGGCGAACTGGCGCGCCTGCAACCCCAGCATGGGCGTGACCTGCCAGATCGACGACTACCGCACGGACTACCGGAACGCCCTGACCGACCCGGTGCTGGAAAACCAGTTCAAACAGTTGTATCTCAACGTTTGGGTGAACAACGCCGTGCGCTGGATGCCCTCGGCGGACTGGCGCAAGTGCGCGTTCCCGGTGGTGCCGCAGCGGCTCGAAAAGCGGGTGTGCTACGGCGGCCTCGACCTTTCCAGCACCACCGACCTTACGGCCTTCGTGCTGGTTTTCCCGCCCAAAGACCCGGAAGATGAGGCTGATAAATACCAGATACTGCCGTTTTTCTGGATCCCCGAGGAGCAAATGCAGAAGCGTATCAAGCGCGACCATGTGCGCTACGACGAATGGGTGCGCGACGGATTCCTCATGACCACCCCCGGCAACGCGGTGGATTATACCTTTATCGAACATTTTATAGTCGAATTGCACAAAAAATATAATATAAAAGAGTTCGCTTTTGACCCGTGGAACTCCGGGATGTTGGTGCAGAAACTCGAAAACGAGGGCATGAAGGCCTTTGAGTTCGGGCAGGGCTACAAAAGCATGTCGCCCGCGACGAAAAACCTCGAGCGCCTGATCCTCACGCAGCGCATTGCCCACGGCGGCAACCCCGTGCTCGAGTGGATGATGGGCAACGTCTACGTTGAGCACGACGCGGCGGCGAACATCAAGCCGAACAAAGATAAATCGAGCGAGAAAATCGACGGCGTGGTCGCACTGGTCATGGCCCTCGACCGCGCCCTTGTGCACCAAACCCGCAAAAAGAGTGTGTACGAGACGCGCGGCATCCCAAGCTATGGCAAAGGAGGGTTCAGATAGTGGCGGTTTTCAGCAGAAAAAAGAAGCCAAAAGTCAAGGACAGCCTTTCCACCAGCAGGCAATATTTCTGGGGTGGCAGCACGGCGGGGCCGATTGTGACGGAGACCAACGCGCTGCAACTCAGCGCCGTCTACGCCTGTGTGCGCGTGATTTCGGAAGCTGTCGCGTCGCTGCCGGTGCACGTCTATCGGATGGAGCAGGACGGCGCGCACATTGTGCCCGATCATCGCTTGAACAAACTGCTGCACAACGCGCCAAACCCCGAAATGTCCAGCTTTGTGCTGCGCGAAACCATGATGCACCACCTACTCATTTACGGCAACGCCTACGTTCACATTTCGCGCGACAACGGCGGTCGCGTCACGGCGCTGTACCCGCTGCTGCCCAACAAAATGGACGTGAACCGCAGCCCCGGCGGCGAAATTTACTACACCTACTGGCGCGACGCGGATGAAACCCGGCCCCGCGAAAAATCCGGCGGCTTAGTGCTGGATCGCGACGATGTGATGCATGTCCCCGGCCTGTCGTTTGACGGCCTTGTGGGCTATTCGCCCATCGCCCTCGCGAAGGACACCATCGGTCTGGCGCAGGCGGCCAACGACTACGGCGCGCTGTTTTTCGCCAACAACGCCAACCCCGGCGGCATCCTCGAACACCCGGAAACCCTTGAGGATCATGACAAAATCCGCGAATCCTGGGAGTCCCTCTACGGCCAGAACGGCGGCCACCGGCTGGCCGTTTTGGAGGAAGGGATGAAATTCCACACGGTCAGCATCCCGCCCGAGCAGGCCCAATTTCTGGAAACTCGCAAGTTTCAGTTGGATGAAATCGCCCGGATCTTCCGCGTACCCCCGCACATGGTCGGCGATTTGGACAAATCCAGCTTCAGTAATATAGAGCAGCAAAGTCTGGAGTTTGTGAAATATACCGTCAATCCGTGGGTGGTGCGGTTGGAGCAGGCCATGTCGCAGGCGCTGCTGCTGCCTTCGGAGCAGGACAGCCATTTCATCAAATTCAACCTCGACGGCCTGCTGCGCGGCGACTACGAAACCCGCATGAAGGGCTATGCCATTGGGATTCAGAACGGTTTTCTCAGCCCCAACGACTGCCGCAGGCTCGAAAATATGACCTGCATTGACTCGCCAGCGGGCAGCGGATATTTCTTCAACGGAAATATGTGCCCGATTGAACTGGCCGGGATTCAGTGGCTTGGGAAGGATGTTCTCAAACAGGACGCACAGGAATAGTATAGCAGGACAGGTGGTGATTTTTTGCGGCATTTTTGGAATTTTAGCACCGGCTCCGGCGAGCGCACCCTGCGCCTCGACGGCCCAATCAGCGATGAAACCTGGTTCGGCGACGAGATCACGCCAAAGTTGTTCAAGCAGGAATTGAACGCAGGTGACGGCGATATCGTGGTTTGGATTAACTCAACCGGCGGCGACGTATTTGCTGCTGCGGAAATATATAATGCACTGAAGGAGTACCCCGGCAAAGTGACGGTGAAAATCGACGCGATTGCGGCCAGTGCGGCCAGCGTGGTCGCCATGGCGGGGGATGAAGTCCTGATTTCGCCCGTGGGGCACATATTAATTCACAATCCCGCGACCATTGCCATCGGTGACAGCGAAGAAATGCTCAGGGCAAAGCAACTGCTCGATTCAGTCAAGGAAAGCATCATCAACGCATATGAACTCAAAACCGGCCTGCCGCGCATAAAACTTGCCGCCATGATGGACGCGGAAACCGACATGTCCGCGCAGGTGGCCGTGGCGCTGGGCTTTGCCGATGGAATGCTGTACCAGCCGGAAGCGCAGCCGCAGCTTTACAACCCCGCGCCGGTGCTAAACTCGCTGCTGATAAAACTGCGCGGCGGCGTGGCCGTTAACACATCACAGCGCGAAAAATATATCTTCACACAAATTTGAGGGAGGAACATTTTTGATGAGAGCCATTGAACTTCGTGAAAAACGCGCACAAGCGTGGGAGGCCGCAAAGGCCTTTGCCGAGTCGCACCGGGGCGCAAACGACCTGCTCAGCCCGGAGGACGGCGCGGTTTTCGACAAAATGGAGGCCGAAGTGGTGGCCATGGGCCGCGAAATCGACCGCCTTGAGCGCGGCGCGTTGCTGGAGCAGGAGGTGGCCGGGCCGATGAACGGCATTCCCGTGAGCATCCCCGGCAGCAGCCCGGGCAATACCGCCGACGCGTACCGCACCGCCTTCTGGAACGCCCTGCGCGGGCGCGGCGTGACCAATTCGCTGCACGAAAGCGCTGATCCTGCGGGCGGTTATCTTGCGCCCGACCAGTTCGAGCGCCAGTTGATTGAAGCCCTTGACGCGAAAAATATCATGCGGCAAATTTGTCACAAAATTCCTGTGAGCAGCCGCAACACTCTGCTGCCTATCGTGGCCGACAAAGGCACCGCCGCGTGGTCTGCCGAGGAGGCCGAAATTCTCGAAAGCGACGACACGTTCGGGCAAATCACGCTGGGCGCGCACAAGCTGACTTCGCTCATCAAGGCCAGCAGCGAGTTGTTGCAAGACAGCGCATTCCCGCTGGAAAGCTACATCGCAAAAGAATTTGCCCGGCGCATCGCTGTGAAAGAGGAGGAGGCCTTCCTCGTCGGAACCGGCACGAATCAGCCCACCGGCATTTTGACCGACGCGCAGCAGGGCAAAGTCGCCGCCAGCGCGACCGCGATCACCTTCGATGAAGTCATCGACCTGTTTTACTCGCTGAAAGCGGCGTATCGCAGTGAAGCGATCTTCCTCGCGAACGACGCCACCCTCGGCGCGCTTCGCAAGCTGAAGGACAGCAGCGGGCAGTATCTCTGGGTGCCCTCGGTGCAGGAGGGTCAGCCGGATCGCATTCTGGGCAGGCCGATTTACACTTCGCCGTTCATGCCCGCGATGGCGGCGGGGGCGAAGGCCCTGCTTGTGGCCGACTTCAACTATTACTGGATCGCCGACCGCAGTGGCCGCAGCATCAAGCGGCTTGACCAACTGTTCGCCGTGACGGATCAGGTGGGCTTCCTCACCACCGAGCGTGTCGACGGCAAACTTGTGCTGGCTGAGTCTGCAAAATATTTAACGATGGCGGCGGCGTGATGGATTTGCTCACAAAAACAAAGCGGCACTTGATTTTAGAGCATGACCAAGATGACGCGCTGCTGCGGCAATACATCGCCGCCGCTGTGAGCTATGCCGAAAAATATCAGCACTTGCCCGCTGAAGCTTACGCCTGCTCTGACATGCCACCGACCACTGAGCAGGCCGTGATTATGTTGGCCAGCCACTTTTATGAGTCCCGCGACGGCAGCACCGGTGGCTTCTTCGCCGACAGCGTGCCCGCCTCCGAGCAGGTGTGGCGCGCCGTGCACCGCCTGCTGCGCATGTCGAAGCAGTGGCCAGTGTGACCTGCGTCCTATTACATACCATTATATACTATATTAAATGGTATGTCCAGAAGATTTTTCGCCGAGCCTGCGGGTTCGGCGATTTTGCTTGCGTTTGGGCCGGATTTCTGCTATACTATACATGGGAAATTTTTTCGCGGGGAGGGCCGCCCGATGAACATCTTCAAACTTTTTCTGGAGCCAACCGGCGAGCGCAAGCGCAGTTATGAGCAGGTGCGGCAGGAGCAGGCGGCGCTGGGCGGCGTGGACTTCGCCGCCTTTGACGCGTTACCTCGTGAGGACTTTCGTCTGCCCGTGGAGGGCGCGGAGCTGGCCTGCGCGTTTTTGCCTGCGATCCCGCCAAACAAGCCCGATGCCCACCCGCGCTGCATCATTCGCGTGCACGGCCATTCGCAGAATATGCAGATTTCCGTGCGCTTCATCAAGGCCTTCATGGACATGGGCTACGCCGCGCTGATCTACGACCACCGGGCGTTCGGGCGCTCCACTGGCACACGCTGCACCCTTGGCAAGCAGGAAGCCTTCGACCTGTCCCGCGTGATTGACTGGGCAAAAGCGCGCTTGGGTGACGACTGCATCATCGGCTTGCACGGCGAGTCCATGGGGGCGATCACGAGCATGCTATGCCTTGGGATCGACCGGCGCATCGACTTTGCGGTCATCGACGCTGGGGCCGCCTGCTTCGGTGACGCAGTCGGCTACCTGACGCGCAACATGCTGGGCTTTTCCATCCAGCCGCTCATTCCTCTGGCCGAGCAATATGTGCGCCGGAAGTACGGTCTGTGCTTCAGCGATATTCGCCCCATCGACGCAGTGCGCGAAAGCGATGTACCGCTGCTGTTCTTCCACAGCACCGGCGACATGGACATTTATGTTTCCCAGTCCGAGCAGCTCTTTGCGGCAGCGAGAAACCCGCTTTCACGCCTGGAAATTTTCGAAGGCCCGGAGCATTGCCAAAGCCATAGCAGCGACCCGCCGCGCTACGAGCGGATTGAGAAAGAATTTGTGCGGGCGGTGGAGGCGACACTTTCGGCATGCAACGCGGTTATGGTATAGAAGAAAACAATAGTGAAAAAGCCAAAATATAGAGCAGGTACAAATCAATGACAGCTTCCCAAACCGAACAACTCCGCCGCCTGCTGAAAATCAGCAAAAGCACCGTCTTTTTCGGCGGGGCGGGCGTATCCACCGAAAGCGGCATCCCGGATTTCCGCTCGGCGACGGGGCTATATCATGCGCGGCAGGTGTTCGGCAAGGAGCCGGAATACCTGCTCTCCCACTCCTGTTTTGCAAACGAACCGGAGCTATTCTTCCGCTATTACCGCAAAAATCTCATTGCCCGCAACGCAAAGCCCAACGCTGCCCATCTGGCATTGGCGCGGCTGGAAGCGGCGGGCAAGCTGCAAGCGGTGGTCACACAGAACATTGATGGGCTGCACCAGGCGGCGGGTAGCAAAAATGTGCTGGAACTGCACGGTTCCAATTGGCGGCAATCCTGCGTGGACTGCGGCGCAAAATATGCGCTGGATTACATCATGGCACAGGATGGCATCCCAAAATGCGAAAAATGCGGCGGCATCGTGCGCCCGGACGTGGTGCTCTACGAAGAGGGCCTCGACAATGGTATTATAACGGCGGCAGTGGAGGCCATTGCGGCGGCGGAGCTGCTGATCGTGGGCGGCACATCGCTGGCGGTGTACCCTGCGGCAGGACTGCTGCGGTACTTTTCCGGCGGCGCGCTGGTGCTGATCAACAAAACAGCCACCCCCTATGATGCGCAGGCAGATTTGGTGATTCACGATTCCATCGGCAAGGTGCTGGGGGAGGCGGTTCAGGAGAACGAGGCATGCAGAGGCATAGAGGGAGGCTAAAATGCATTTTCTCATAACCGCTTATGACGGAAAAGACAGCGAAGCTGCCGCGCGCAGGAATCTCGTGCGGGAGCAGCACCTTGCCGGGGTAAAAATGCGGATCAAAAAGCGTAAACACCTATATGCAGCGGCCATTTTGGATGACAGCGGCAACTCGGATCCGTCATGATTGTCGATTACCCCTCAAAAGAAGCGCTCATGAGCGAGTGGCTGGCGCAGGAACCCTATGTTATTGGAAAAGTATGGACGGATATTGATATCAAACCCTGCAAGGTACCGGGTTTTATTTTAGATGCACCGGTGTAAGGCTTCTGTCTGAATTGCGGCTGTGAATATTGCACACGAAAGTTGAGGGAAATGATTATGGCAGACAAAACAATGCAACTGGTACAGGATTGCGTGGAAGAGAACGCCATCGACTGGTTCTGGCTTGCGCCGCTGCATTCCTGCACAATGGACGACGTGAAAGCGGTTGAAACTGCGCTGGGCATGCGTTTCCCGGCGGAATATGCCGCCCACCTGACGGGCGAATACCCCGGCATTTTTCTCATGGCGAACGACGACGTTTGGCCCAAAACCCGGCGGGGCGGGGCGTTCTGGATGTTCATGTATTCCCTTCACACCTTCACGGCGGCGGGGCCGGGCGACGAGGTGGAAGAAGAAATGCGCCTGGTGAACGCAGGACGGGCGTTCATGGAAGACACCGGGCTGAAGGCCGTGCCCATCCTGAAATGGCAGCTGGACGCGGATTGCTGGTGCGTGGACGAAGACGGCGATATCGCCCGGTTTTCTCACGAAACCGGCGAGCTGACGAAAACGGGGCTGGGATTTTGGGAGCTGTTCGAGCGGGAACTGCGGCAATTGCAGACGAACGCAGAGCGCATGAAGGCGCTGACGGAAGAGAAGAAGTAGACGACAGGAGGCCCCCCATGGAAACCACCACCCGCGAACAATACTGCGCCCAATACAGCCCTGCGGAAACCGAAATTCTGATCCTCACGCCGGACAAATCCTCCGGCGCATCGGGTCTGGGCGGGGATCTTTGGGCGGCTTCGCAATATTTTCTTGCCTATGTGGACGCTGCCGGGCAACTGCACGAGGGCGACGGGCGCGTCACCTGGGTGATCACCGAGGAGGAGCGCAAAGCCCATGGCTGCGCCTGGCCGCACGGTTTCAGGCGCGGCACGGTTTACCGTCTGCTGGCGCGGGAGTTGCTGGACAAAACCGTGCCGGAGGGGCGGCTGCCGTCGTTCTATAACAACTTTTTGGTGGTCAAAGTCCTCGAAAAAGAGGTGCAACACGCGGGCCTGCAAGCCGTGCAGGAGGAATACCGCCGCCCGGTGGTCATCGCGGACGATGCGCTGGGCGCGTTCACGCTCAACAAAGACTACGGCTGCTTCGAGGGTTCTGTTGAATGGTTTGGCTGGAAGTGCAGCGCGCATTTGGAGGTCAGCGCGGACAGCAAGGCCACGTGGACAAAGGCACTGAAAGCCCTGCGAGCGCTTTACGATAGCCGGGAGAGGATGGATGCGCAGTGGCGCGCTTTCGCGACGGAGCAGCTGACGGAACTGGCCAACGACTGGGCCGAGGACGATGTGCCCATCACGCAGGAGGATTTTGCGCGCAGGATTCATCTATCGGAGCTGGCGGTCACTTCCGGCGGGAGCTACACGGCGTACTATCACGACGATGACATGTTTGCAGGGCACGTTGTGACGATTGATGGCAGCCTGAAGCAGGGGCCGCAGCGGGCGAATATGGAGGGGTAGAAAGGTCTGGTATATGCCCAATTCTTATCTCATCTTTTGGAAAAAAGACAAGATCGACCGCATTCTCGCCAACGGCGACAGCGGGCCGCTTTCGGTGATTTACGGCGGCTGAGCGAGGAATCCGCCACGCTGCTGGGCGGGGTGATGGAAGCGGAGCCGCCTCAAATGATTAGGGGCCGCTTATGAACCACACCTACATCCTCCGCTGCGCCGACGGCACGCTTTACACCGGCTGGACTAACGATCTTGAGCGCCGTCTGCGGGCGCACAACAGCGGCACCGGTGGGAAATATACACGCGCGCGTCAACCTGTTGCGCTGGTTTACAGCGAGGCCTTCGACACCAAGCAGGAGGCCCAGCGGCGGGAGTATGCCCTCAAGCAGATGTCGCGGCAGGAGAAGGAGCGGCTGGTTGCCGACGAATAAAAAAGCAGAATCCGCAGGTTCGCCTGCGGGTTTTGTCATATCATATTTTGTCCTACCCATACAAATGTGGCGGGGTGATATCATGACCGCAACCCAAAAACAGCAAATCGCAACCCTGCGCGCGCAGGGCCGGGGCTATGCCGACATCGCGCTGCTCACAGGCCTTGCCGCCGGGAACATCAAAACCTACTGCTACCGCCACGGAATTTTGCCCGCCGCGCCCGCCGACTCTGTGACAAAACCTAACTGTTGTCAGCAGTGCGGCGCAGCAATTGAACAGACCGAAAAGCAGAAGCCCCGCAAATTTTGCTGCGACAAATGCCGCGAGGCTTGGTGGAACCACAACCGGGTGGCGGTTCGCCGCGACTCTGTCGTCACAAGCCGCTGCGCGTTTTGCGGCGCGGAATTCGAAAAACTGTCGCACAGCACGAAAAAATTTTGCAGTCACCAGCATTATATTTTTTCCAGATTTGGGGCGCCGTCATGATCACTGAAAAGAAAATGCAGGCTGAGTTCGACTATGCCGCCGCCATGCTTCTCGCCCGGGATATGCATCGCGCCGGGGCGATTGACGCGCGCGATTTTAGCAAGTTAGAGCATTACTTTTCTGAAAAATATGCACCGCCGCTGCCAATAAAATTCGCAGATGAGAAAGCCGCAATCGCTTGACTTGTAAGGCTTTCAATGGTATAATGCTACCTACGAAAGGGGGGATTTTATGCAAATTCGGCAGATCAACAGCAGCGATCCGCCGCCGCTGCTGCAGCGCAAAAAAGTGGCCGCCTATGCCCGGGTGTCGTCCGGCAAAGACGCGATGCTGCACAGTTTGGCCGCGCAAATCTCGTATTACTCGGACTACATCGCGAAATACCCGGACTGGGAATTCAGCGGTTGCTACGTCGACGAGGCCAAAACTGGAACCCGCGACGACCGCCCCGGGTTCCAAAAAATGCTGGACGAGTGCCGCGCCGGGCGCGTTCAACTCGTGTTGACAAAATCCATCTCGAGGTTTGCCCGCAACACCGCGACCGTGCTGGCCGCCGTGCGGGAACTAAACGCCCTTGGGGTGGACGTTTTTTTCGAGGATGCGCAGATCCACAGTCTCAGCGCCGAGGGCGAACTGCTGCTGACGCTGCTGGCCAGTTTCGCGCAGGAATACTCGCGCTCGGCCAGCGAGAACCAAAAATGGCGCGTCCGCAAGGATTTCCGCGAAGGCCGGGTTTCGGGCATGAAAATGCTCGGCTATCACCTGATCGCGGGCCGATTGGTGATCATCCCGGAGGAGGCCGAGGTGGTGCAGCAGATTTTCGACTGGTATTTGGAGGGCCATGGCCTGCTGGCGATTCAGAAAAAATTGCGGGCGCGGGGCGTAAAACTCAGCGAAACTTGCATTCGCGATTTACTGCGCAACGAGAAGTGCCAGGGCGACATGAGGCTGCAAAAAAGCTTCGTGCAGGATCATATTTCGAAGCGAAAAGTCAAGAATATCGGGCAATTGCCGCAGTTTTACGTCACCGACAGCCACGAGGGGATTATCTCGCGGGAGCAGTTCGCCGCTGTGCAGCATGAAATCGCTCACCGCGCCGACGTCCATGCGCCCAAGCCCAAACCTGTGCCGGAACTGCCGCCGCCAAGTTATCCCTTCACCGGGCTACTGCGCTGCGGCAAATGCGGCGCGCCCTACCGCCGCAAGCACGCCAACGCAGGTTCCAAGTACGAAAAAATCGTCTGGATTTGTGACAAATTCAATACGCTAGGCCGTGCGGAATGTGATAATCAGCAGATCCCGGAGGATATCCTGATCGCCATAACCGTTGAGGCGCTTGGGTTGCAGGCCTTCGACGAACAGGCGCTGCGCAGTTGCGTGACGGAAATTCTCGTGCCCGGCCCGGGGCAGTTGACCTATATTTTTCTTGATGGGCACACCATCGAAACCACGTGGCAGCACCGTTCGCGGCGGGAAAGTTGGACTCCCGAAATGCGAGAAATGGCCCGCCAAAAAGCATTAGCACATCACAGAGGTGAATCGAAATGACAGCCAAACCTATCGTAACAGAGATCCCCGCGACGCTCACCATGTTCGAAAAAGCCGACCTGCGCGACATGTCCCGCAAACGCCGAACCGCAGGCTACGCACGGGTTTCAACCGATTCTGAGGAGCAGGAGGGCAGCTTCACGGCGCAGGTCGACTACTACACGAAGAAGATCGCGGAGAACCCGGACTGGGAATTTTGCGGGGTTTATACCGACGAAGGCATCAGCGCGTTAAACACCAAAAAGCGCGACGGCTTCAAGCAGATGATCGCCGACGCCCTTGCGGGCAAGCTGGAGTTGATCGTCACAAAATCAGTGTCAAGATTTGCCAGAAATACCCTCGACAGCCTGAATTATATTCGCAAGCTAAAGGACGCTGGTGTTGAAATCTGGTTCGAGAAAGAGAATATCTTCACATTTAGCAGTTCAGGCGAACTTATGATCACCATTATGTCGGCCCTCGCGCAGGAGGAATCCCGGTCTTTGAGCCTAAACGTCACATGGGGCCAGCGCAAGCGCTTCGCCGACGGGCAGGTCAGCCTGCCATATTCCCGTTTTCTAGGATATGAGAAGGGCGCGGACGGCAGGCCCAAGATCGTCGAGCGCGAGGCCAAGATTGTGCGCCGGATTTACAACGATTATTTGCAAGGCCAGACCATCCGCCAAATCGCCGCAAGCCTTACGGCACAAGGGATTCCGACTCCCGGCGGCAAGGCCGAATGGTCGGTCAGCACCATTCGCAGCATCCTGTCGTCGGAAAAATATCGCGGCGAGGCGACGCTGCAAAAGACGTTCACGCTCGACTATTTGTCGAAAAAGATGGTCAAAAACGAGGGCCAAGTGCCCATGTTTCACGTTGAAAACAGCCACGACGCAATTGTCAGCCCTGAGTTGCACCAGTTGGTGCAGGAGGAATTGGCCCGCAACGCGCAATTGGGCCACGGGCGGCGCAACATCAGCCCGTTTTCGGGGCGGGTGGTGTGCCCCTGCGGCGAATTTTTTGGCCGCAAAACCCAACACAGCCAGGATTGTTACAAAAAAATCGTCTGGCAGTGCAACGGACGCTACCGCGATCGCGCCGCGCCAAAGTGCAAAAGTCCCGGCATCACAGAAGAGGCCCTCCAGCAAGCTTTTGTTCAGGCATTTAACGCTGTGTTGGGCGATAGGGAGTGCTATATTTCGAACATGGAACCGGCCATTGCGTTGCTCACCGACTGCGCCGATCTCGACGGCGAGGAGCAGATTTTGCTGGAGCGACAGGCCGGGATTTACGCGCAGATGGAGGCCCTGGTGGCCGAGATCGCCTGCCCCGGGGCCGACCGCGCCGCCTGCGAAGCGCAATATAGCGAGCTAAAGGGCCGCCACGACGACGTGAAGGCGCGTCTCGAAAAGCTGGCCGCCGAGCGCCTGCACCGCATGGCCAAGCGCGAAAAAATGCGCCGCTTTCTCGAAACAGTGCGTCAGCGCGAGGGTCTGCTGGTCGAGTTTGAAGAGCCACTCTTCCGCGCTGTGATCGAAAAGATTAGCGTCCACGCCATCGACCATCTGATTTTCACCTTCCGCGATGGGCGGGAAATCCCCATCGACGCAAGCAAATTTTAGCGAACTTGCACATAATTTGGCGCTGTTGTATCGACAGCGTCTTTTCTATTTCGCGGCGACAGGACTCGAACCCACACGAAAAAATCTTGTCCAACGAGAGAAATTCGACAAAAACTTCTGAAATTCCCCAAAAGTGTAATAGTTACAAATTGTAAGGTTACACGATAACACGATGCACAAGCCCTTTCGTGTTCGCGTATACATTTTGGTTTGCCAAGCCCCGCAAACGCTTGTACATAGGGCTGTCCAGAGTGCCCGATGGCTTGTGCATAATGTCACTTTCCGGGCTTGTCAAACGCTTGTGGCGCTTGCCCGAACAAGCAATGACCTCACTGCGTTTGCGCAGTGAGGTCTTGATATGGTGGCACTAACGGCACTTGATGAAAACCAAATTGACCGCTTATTGCGACACCGCCAAACCGCCCTAACGGCCCCATTTATAAGCACAACTACAAAGGCGGGGGCAAGCAAAACTTTTGTAGATGAGTTTGGCGAAATTGCCGCGCGGAAAATCCAGCAACCCCAAAAGCGGCTAACGGTGGCGGAAATAGACCGCATTGCGGAGGAATACCAACAGGGCGCATCCACCTATGCCCTTGCCGAAAAATACGGCTGTCACCGCAACACCATAAGCAGCAATCTCAAAAAGCGCGGCATAACGGTTACGCACAGCAAAATTGAAGCCTGTGGCGG
>JAIRXU010000072.1 GCA_031268095.1 Oscillospiraceae bacterium
GAAATGTCATGCCGATGATACTCCGCCAAACGCTCTTCCATCAAAGAAAACCTCCGTTTTCTTTATAGTATAGCATATCTCAACCGACTTGTCAATCTCGTGACTACACAATCTAGAGGTTCCGCATCAGCGCCAATTCCGCCGCGCGGGCCAGCTGATCCCCCGCTCCGCCGCAGCGCTCCAGCTGGAAATAAACTGTGCTCCAGATCAGCAGTTCTCGGGGATCCGCCTGGCGGGAGAAGAGCACCCGCAGCGCGTCGCCGACCGCTTCACCAATTTCCCGTGTCATTGCGCTGATTCGTTCCGTCAGGGACAGGATCCCATCACCATTCTTCTTCAACCGCGGCAACATCCCTGTGAGTTCTCCCAGCAGCACCGCCTGCGCCGCGATTTTTTCGCCCAGTCCGGCGGCCGCCGCCGGAATTTTTGCCGTCTGGAAGGCCGCCAGCTGCCGTAACGCCTGTTCCACCGCGCCCAGCGCACCGTCCAGTCCGGCGGACAGCCCCAACAAGTCCCCTCGCTCCAGCGGCGGCAGGAAGTCCCGGACCGCCGCCCCGGTCAGCTCCCGGCACAGCGCCGCGCTCCGCTGCCGGTCCGCCTGGATCGCCGCGAGCGTCTCCGGCAGCCCCAGAAATTGATAATTCCGTAACGTCTCCGCCAGCCGCTCCGCCGCCAACCGAACAAAGTCGCTCTGCCGCGCCAGTACGGAAAAATAATCAACCGATTTTTTCATGGACCTTCCGCCTTCCCTCAAAATATCCGCAGGAACAGCCGCGCGGTCAGCCAGCCGATGAGGCCGCAGCCGGGGAAGGTCAGCACCCAGGCCAGTGCCATCTCCCGCGCCACAGACCAGTTGACCCCGCGCAGCCGCCGGGCCGCCCCCACCCCCATCATGGCAGTGGTTTTGGTGTGGGTGGTGCTGACGGGCAATCCGCCCAGGGAACTGAGCAGCAGGCAGGCGCTGGCCGCCAGATCCGCCGCGAAGCCCTCGTGCGCCTCCAACCGCACCATCGACATCCCAACAGCCTTGATGATCCGGTAACCGCCGATGGAGGTCCCCAACGACATCGTCGCCGAGCAAAGCAGCATCAGCCAAAAGGGGATCCGGAACGACGACGCGTCCGCCTGCCCCCGGGCCAGGGAAATGCCCAACAAAAAAACGCCCAGGAATTTTTGACCGTCCTGCGCGCCGTGAAGAAATGCACTGCCCGCCCCCGCGAAGACCTGCGCACCGCGAAACCAGCGGTTGGTCCGTCGGCGGTCCCCCCGGGCGGCAGCCAAACTTGTCAGCTTCCCCGCAAGGAAGCCAAAACCGAATCCCAGCGCTGCGGAGAGCGCCAGACCATAAAGCACCCTGACCCAGGCATCTCCTTGGATCCCGGCCATGCCGCCCCGCAGGGCGATCGCCGCGCCGGAAAGCCCTGCAATCAGTGCATGACTCTCACTGGTGGGAATCCCAAAATACCAGGCCAGTACAGCCCAAAGCACGATGGCGGTCATCGCCGCGCACAGGGCCGTCCCCGCCGCACCGGCGTCGCCGCCGAAATCCACCATGTGATAAATCGTCTCCGCCACAGTTGCGTTGACCGCCGTCATCACCAATATTCCCGCAAAATTCAGCACTGCCGCCATCCCAATTGCCGCACGGGGGGGCATACTGCGGGTGGAGACGCAGGTAGCAATGGCATTGGGCGCGTCCGTCCAGCCGTTGACAAACACCACTCCCAGCGTCAGCAGCGCCGTCACCGCCAGCAGGGGATTGCCCCCCAGCGCCGCCGCAAACGTCCCAAAACTGACGCTCACGCCCTTGCCTCCGCGCGCCGGAAGAGATTCCCGCCCCGGGCGTCAACGGCCACCACCAGAGGAAAGGCCTCCATCTCCAATCGCTTGACGCTCTCGCATCCCAGATCATGGAAGGCGATCTCCTCACAGGACCGGACACACTGGGCCGCCAGCGCCCCCGCCCCACCGACAGCACAGAAATACACCGCGCCATACGCCTGCATCGCCTGGCAGACCGTTTCCGCCCGCCCGCCCTTGCCAATCATACCGCAAAGACCCAACGCGAGCAGCCGCGGGGTGTAGGGATCCATTCGATCAGAGGTGGTCGGGCCGCAGCTGCCGATCACCTGCCCCGGGCGCGCCGGCGTCGGTCCGGCGTAATAGACGCAGGCGCCGTCCAGCGGAAACGGCAGGTCTCCCCCTTCGTCGAGCAGGGCAACGATTCTTTGGTGGGCGGCATCCCGCGCGGTATAGACGGTCCCGGAAAGCAACACCCGCGCCCCGGCCTCCAGCGTCCGGGCCGCTTCCCGCAGCTCTCCGGTATGTACAGCAATCATGGCAGTTCTCCTTTTCGGCGGCATTCCCGTGGCGGCAGCATCCGCCCATCATGCGCTCGCAACGCATTATATGTTCAGAAACGCCAAATCAGAAGCGTCCCCATCCTCCAAATCTTCCAAAAACAAGCGGAACGTCAACTGTTCCAGGGGCAACCCCTCTTGCTCAGGCAGGTCGCCCGACCGGGGCTGCTCCAGCAGTGCCATTCGTTTACGCAGCTGAATATTCTCATGTTCCAGTTCCGCCACCAGTTCCCGGGCACCGGTCAATTCCCGCCGGAAAGCCTCCAGCTCGCCCCGCAGTTCCTGCAGCGTCTCCAATTTATTTTGTAACACATCCAGCTGCGCGGCGGCCCGGGTTTGCTCTTCCTCCCGCAGGCGCGTCTCTTCTTCCAGCCGCGTACGCAGCTGGCGGGATTCCTGCATTCGGTCCTGTACCCTGCCCTCCAGCCGCTCCACGTAGCGCATCACGTCCTCTTTGTTGAACCCGCCAAACCGTACTGTCCGGAAAAAATCACCGCCCATGCTGCGC
Source organism: Oscillospiraceae bacterium (assembly GCA_031268095.1). Classification (GTDB taxonomy): domain Bacteria; phylum Bacillota; class Clostridia; order Oscillospirales; family Acutalibacteraceae; genus WRMQ01. Next base: position 2,869 of record JAIRXU010000072.1, read on the forward strand.
TCCATCCATCAGATCTCATTGTCCGGCAATCTATGCCGCCACTAAAATTTCCGTCACCGAAGTATCAATAATAGCATGCTTGCCGCCCCGGATAGCGTACCGATAGCACTCGTACGCCCCCTGCTGCGGATTGGAAAGGTAAAACACCGCTCCCCGGGCATACCGCAGCGTATCCATTTTCAGGGAATTGGAAATCAGCCGGGCCTCCCCTTTCGCGCAGTAATAGGCCCGGGCCATCCCGCCCTGCACTTCGCACAGCGCGATCAGTTCGTTCGCCGGCGCGGTCTCCTCTTTCTCGCCGGGCGGCAGGCCGCTGTCAATCAGAAAGAATGCCTCTACCCCAGTGCAAAGCTTCTGCGGCTTGCCGTCGCCGGCATAGAAGAGACTCCCCAGCTCCGCACCTGGCTCCTGTTTGCGGTAGTAGGCTCCCTCCTGTGCGGGCAGCAAATCCATCACGCCGGTATCTACCGTTTTGCGCTCGGATACGCCGAATTCCGTGATATCATAGCGGTAGAGCACAAAAGTCTTCCCCTGCTCCTCCCGCTCCAAGCAAAACAGCGCCTCCGGCTTGCGCAGGAACGCATAGGACCGGTCGCGGCCGTTTTCCTCTTCCTCCAGCAGGATTTCGTATGGCCCGGCGGAGGTCAGCTGGATCAGGTACCGGCCGTCGTAGCTGCGGCTTCCCTCCGCCAGCTCGTTCAGCCGCTTGGCGACCGCGTCCGCGCCGCCCTTGCGCCGCAGGGACGCCAGCTCTTCCAGCGTAACGGTCTTGGTGCTGTCGCCGGCCGTCACGCGCCATTTGTCATAAATGCAGCGAGGCGTACCCATCGCTTGCAGCCGCAGGATGGATTCTTCCGTCAGCGGCCCGGCCAACCGGTAGGAGGCTACGCCATTGAAGGCATAGCAGTCCTGCTGGGTCACCTGGTTGGGCAGAGCTTCCAGCGCTCGCTTAACTTCCGCCCGGAGGGTATCCCGTTCCAGCTTTTCCTGGTAGGCCTGGTAATCTTTCTCATATGCGCGGTCACCCAGAAAGCTTGTGATAATCCCGCTGAAATAATCTTCCCGCTTTGGTTCCTTGAGCAGCGCGTCCGCCGTCTGCTGCGGGTCTTCCACCAGCACACTGACACCCGCCGCATCCGTCCCCTTCTGGAGAAAATAGAGGTTACCGCCGAGCTCATACTGGTCGAAGAAAATCTTCAGCGGATCTTGGGTGATCATCGTCACGCCGCCGGTTTCTCCCACCACGGACAGACTTTTTGTGCTTTCACCCGTCACCGAGGTAAAGAAAATAAGGGAACGCTTTCCGTCGGCGAAGTAATGAACCTCGTCTACGCCCCCCGCCACTTGCTCCGGCTTTTCGCCCAATTGGCAGCGGAACAGGAGCTTCTGCTCCCCCGCCGTCTTGCAGAAGAAAAACACCGGCAGTCCCGGTGATGCATACAATGCCGCTACGCCGGCAGAAAGCTCAGCCGCATTGCCGCTTTCGCTGTCGTAGCAGCGCAGGATCTTCCCCTTGGTCTCGATATAGGTAACATAGCGCCCGTCTGTTCCTGCGGTCCAATCTGGCTGGATCGACGGCGCAACCCGCGTCCCGCCGTCCTCCCGGCTCTTGCTCTTGCTCAGGTCCAGCCGATACAGCGCCAGTCCGTCTTCGGTCGCCGCGTCATAATACAGCGTCTTCCGGTCGCCAGAAAATACTTGCCGCTGGGATTTCGCCGTGCGCAGCGGCGCACCGCCGCCGTCGTTTTGCAGCTGCAAATTCCCGCCCTTGGAGTAAATAACGGCATACGAGCCGTCATCCCGGTCTCCTTTGGGCGCCAGGACGGCAACAACGACGACAACGGTGATCGCGGCCACCACCGCAATCGCCGTTACGCCCCAGCGCCAGTCGCGCTTGTTCCAATGGAAGGGCCAATGGATTGGTTTGGCCATGGCGAATCCTCCTTTTCCTCTGTCCTCCGGCAAGGATGTCTTGCCTTCCCTTTCGCTTCCGTTCTCCGCCGCTTCCCCCGCGTTACATTGACTTCATCGCTGTTCACCGCTTCCGCGCAATCGCCTCTTTGGCTTTGGCGACGATGTGCGCCGCGTCCAGACCATATACCTTCAGCATCTCCGCCGCCGGGCCGGACGCGCCGAAGACATCTTCCACTCCGACCCGCAGCACTGGCACAGGCAGCGTCTCGCTGAGCGCTTCCGCCACTGCGCCGCCCAGGCCGCCGATGATGTTGTGTTCCTCCGCCGTAACAACCGCGCCGGTCTCCAGCGCTGCCTTCCCAAGGATCTCCGTGTCCAGGGGTTTGATTGTGTGGATATCCAGCACCCGGGCAGAGATGCCCTCCAAGGCCAGCTGCTCCGCCGCCGCCAGGGCTTCGTGGACCATCAGCCCCGTCGCCGCCAGGGTGACGTCGTCACCGCCCCGCAGCTGCACACCTTTGCCGATCTCAATTTTGTACGTTTCGTCAAACAGATGCGGCAGCGCCAGCCGCCCGAACCGCAGATACACCGGCCCATCCCAGGCCGCCGCTGCCGCGACTGCCGTGTATGCCTCCTGGTAATCCGCCGGATTGACGATGGTCATGCCCGGGATGGTGCGCATCAGGGCGATATCTTCACAGCACTGGTGGCTTGCGCCGTCCTCGCCGACGGAAATGCCCGCGTGCGTCGCGCCGATGTTGACGTTCAGGTGCGGGTAACCGATGGTATTGCGTACCTGCTCGAAAGCCCGGCCCGCCGCGAACATGGCAAATGTACTGGCGAACACGGTGTACCCCATCGTCGAAAGCCCGCCGGCCACCCCCATAAGGTTGCATTCCGCGATTCCGCAGTCAAAGAACCGGCCCGGATACGCTTTCTTGAACATCCCTGTTTTTGTGGCCGCCGCCAAATCCGCGTCCAGAACCACCAGTTTATCGTTCACCGCGCCGAGGTCTACCAGCCCTTTGCCGTAAGCGTCGCGGGTCGCCGTTTTTTGAATTTCCGCCATACCGAAAACTCCCTTTCGTTCTATGATGCACCGAAGTGCCCAAAAATATACATTCAGGTCTCCAGCAACGCCAATTGCTCCCGCAGTTCCTCCATCGCCTGACCGTACTGGGCTTCGTTGGGCGCAGTTCCGTGCCAGGCGGCTTGATCTTCCATGAAGGAAACGCCCTTGCCTTTGACGCTTTTGGCGATGATGGCCGTCGGCTTGCCGTTCCACTGCTTCGCCCGGGCGACGGCGGCCTCGATTTGATCAAAGTCGGCGGCGTCAATGGAAACCGTGTTCCAGCCGAAGGCCTCGAACTTCTCTGGGATCGGATAGGGCGAATTGACCTCCGCAATGGTGCCGTCAATTTGCAGATTGTTGTTGTCAACCATGGCAATGAGATGGTCCAGGCCCTTCGCCGCCGCGAACATTGCGGCCTCCCAAACCTGGCCTTCCTCGATTTCGCCGTCTCCCAGCAGGGCGTATGTCACGAGGTCCTTCCCCGCCAACTTTGCACCCAACGCCATTCCGGCGGCGGCGGAAATTCCCTGCCCCAAAGAACCGGTGCTCATGTCCACCCCGGGGGTCAGCTTCATGCTGGGATGTCCCTGAAGCATGGAACCGTTCTTGCGCAGGGTTTTCAACTGCTCCACCGGGAAAAACCCCCGGTGCGCCAGCACGGAATAAAGCGCGGGGGCCACGTGCCCCTTCGAGAGCACCAGCCGGTCCCGGTCCTCCCATTTCGGATTTGCCGGGTCGATGCGCATTGCCTCAAAATAAAGATACGTCAGCAGTTCCGCCGCCGACAGGGATCCGCCGGGGTGCCCGGATTTGGCATGATATACGCCTTCGATGATCCCCATGCGCACCCGGCAGGCGAGTGCGCGCAGTTCTTTGTTTCTTGCGGAATCCATTCATAATCCTCCTTGCTAGATTTTAGACGCCGAATTTTAGAATGTTTTGGTTTTATCGTTGGATTTCAGCCAGAAAAGCGGTGAAATAGCCGGGCAGTTCCGCCGCGATTTCAATGGCAGCGCCCGTGCGGGGATGAAGGAAGCCCAGCAGCCCCGCATGGAGGCACTGACCCTGCAAGTCCGTCACGCCGGGAGGGTTCCCGCTCCGGGGGGGACCATAGACAGGGTCTCCGGCCACCGGATGACCGATGTGTGCCATATGGACACGGATTTGGTGGGTACGCCCGGTCTCCAGCCGCAGGCGCAGATGAGCAAACGCCTCGTACTGGGTCAGCAGCTCGTAGTGCGTCCGGGCGGGCTTTGCGTTCTTCTGGGTGACGGCCATGCGTTTGCGGTCTCGCTCGCTGCGGCCAATCGGCGCGTCCACTGTGCCTTCCGGAACGTTCATCCGCCCGTGAACCACCGCCTGGTACGCCCGGAGGAACGAATGGTTCTGAATCTGCGCCGCCAATCCCTGATGGGCCAGGTCGCTCTTTGCAACGGCCAGCAGCCCGCTGGTGTCTTTGTCAATGCGGTGGACGATGCCCGGGCGCAAAACACCATTGATTCCCGACAGCCGCCCCTGGCAATGCCAGAGCAGCGCGTTGACCAGAGTCCCGTCCGGATTGCCCGGCGCGGGATGCACCACCATGCCCCGGGGCTTGTTGACGATCAGCAGGTCCCCGTCTTCATAGCGGACGTCCAGCGGGATGTCCTGCGGCGTTGCTTCCAGCCGCGCGGGTTCCTCCACGGCGCACAGAAGCGCGTCCCCTTCCCGCAGCAACTCGCTTTTCCCGGCAGGCCTTCCGTTGCGGAGCACAGCCCCGGCCGCGATCAGCCGCTGTAAATAACTGCGGGACAGCCCCAGCTCTCCCCCCAGGACTTTATCCAGCCGCTCCCCGTCCCATTCCTCGGGGACCATGACGCACACCTGCATCACGACGCCTTCTCCGGCTTCGGCTTACGCGCATCGCGAATCATATCCCAAATGAGGTAGGCAATCATCCCCGCAATGCCGACGGTCACCATCACGTCGGCAAAATTGAAGATAGCGAAGGCCGTAAACGGGAATTCCAGGTAATCCACGACATAGCGGCGGGCCGCCCGGTCGATCAGGTTGCCCAGCCCGCCCGCCAGGATCAGCACCGTGCAGGTCACCTGGACGCCGCCCTTGATCTTCCCAGTCAGCAGCAATACCGCGCCGGCGATCACCACCGCCAGTGAAATCACCGCCAGGGCGACGGTTGACTTGTCGAACACCCCAAAGATCGCCCCGGTGTTCTCTGTGTACTGGAGCCGCAGGAGACCCGGGATCAGGGACCGAATCTCACCCGGCCGCCGCTCCTGCCAGCGCAGGACCAGCGCCTTGATCCCCTGATCCGCACCGGCCAGCAATAGCACCGCCGCCAGCGGTATCATCCGTTTCATGCGTCCGTTCCTTTCCACGGTCAGGCCCCGTCCTCCCCGTAATCCCGCAGCATGTCCTCTGGGTCGAACCGGAACCCGCCGGGTTCCGGCGCCCCGTCCTGCGGCCGCTCCAGGGAAGCTTCCAGAGCCTCGTAATCGTCAATTTTTTCGTCGAATTCGCCGGGCTCCGTTTCCATCTCTTCGGGCGTGATATCCCGTCCTGACAGTTCCCGACCGCGCACATACCGCGGCCCGCCGGATTCCTCCGGCGCTTTCGCGGGCGGTTCCGGCGCGCCGCCTTCGGGCAGTTCTTCTGCCGCCGTGATTTGCCGCCGCAGGGCATCAAGGATCCGCGCGCGGAACTGGGCGGTTTCCTGCTCCAGCCGACGCAGTTCCCGGTTTTCTTCTTCCTGCCGCGCGAGCAGGCGTTCCAGTTCCTGCCGGGCCTGGGCGGCGGCGTGGGCCTCAATCTGCTCCGCCTTCTTTCCGGCGGACTCTAGCAGCGCTTCGACGTCCTCATGCGTTTTGTTCAGCAGCTGCTCGCTCTCATCCTTTGCCTGGGCCACCAGGTCGTCCGCCGTCTTCTGGGCAATGATCATCGTTTTTTGGATCAGATCCCGCTCGGCGTGCAGTTTTTGCAGCGCCCCGGCCATTTGGTCCACCCGGTGGCGGTACCCGTCCCGCTCCCGCTGGGTTTCCGCCAGCGTGTTGGCCGTCTGGTCAAGGAAGTCGTCCACCTCCTCGCTGCGATACATCCCTTTGGCGACGTTGTGAAATTCATGGGCCCTGATTTGCTCCGAAGTGAGCATGGCGGCTATCCCCTTTCCATCCTATCGAATCCGTTTCCGGTCATTCGTCAAAGTCCGAGGCCTCCGCCGCCTCGCGGAAGCTCTCCAGTAAATCTCCTTCATACGGCACGTTCTTCGGCGTGATAATGAATGTCCGCCCCGCAATGCGGTTGATGGTGCTGGCACAGGCTTTGGCCGCGCCCCGGACATAATAGTAGATCCGCCCTGCCGCCGATTCGTCGCAGCCTTCCAGGTTCATGATCACCACCCGGGGAGCCACCATGTGCTCCACCACCCGGTCGGCGTCGTCGAATTCCTTCGGCAGCACCAGCACGACGAACGGGCCCTCCGCTGCCGGGCCGCCGCCGAACCCGCCGGATCCCAGCCCGCTCCCGCCGCCGGATCCGCCGCCGGGGGTGTAGGTGAACTCCTCTTCCGGCTCCGTCGGCCTGCTGGAAGCTTTCTTCCCGGTAAAGTCGTAGACGTTATCGAACCGGCGCGTATTGCCGAAGGACTGCGCCGCCGTCTGCGGCGCGCCGCCATAGGAAGCCTGGGACGCCGCCGCGCCGTATGACGACGACGCGCCGTAGACCTGCGACGCCGCACCATACGCTTGTGACGCGCCGCTGTAGGCCTGCGATTCTCCGTCATAGGCCTGCGTCTGCCGGAACTCCGGCTCATACGGCTCCTCGCCTTCCTCCGGCGCAGCGTCGGGCTCTTGGTAATCCTCCTCCGAAATCCGGCCAAACATCTTGTCAAATAAATTCTTCATGCCCATGTCTCCCTTTCCCTCCTTAGTGTGCTCCGGTTCTTCGCTTCTGTCTATCGGTAATCGCGCATGCCGAAAATCGCCGTGCCGACGCGGACGAGAGTGGACCCTTCCGCGATCGCCCAAGGGTAGTCCCCCGACATCCCCATGGACAGAACCTCCATTGCGTGAGCTTCCTTACTTATATTATCCAATGTTTTGTCCCGAATGTCAATAAACAGTTGCATCATTTGCGAAAAAAATGCGCGGGTTTGTCTTTCGTCCGCCAAAAACGGGGGCACCGTCATCAGCCCGCGCACCGAAAGACACGGCAATCTCATGATTTCTTCCAGCGCCGCCGCCGTTTGCTCCGGCGGGAACCCGAATTTCGCTTCGTCCCGCCCGATATTGACTTCCAGCAAAACGGGGATGGTTCTGCCCAGCTTTCCGCCCGCGGCGGAGAGTTCCCGCGCCAGGGCGACGGAATCCAGCGACTGGATCATATCGGCACATTCCGCCGCCTTGGCGGCTTTGTTGCGCTGGAGGTGCCCGATCAGGTGCATCTCCGCCGGAGGGAGGTTCCCGCGTTTGCGCTGGATCTCCTGGACTTTGTTTTCTCCCAGCAAATCCGTCCCTGCCTCGACCGCCTCTCGGATCAGCCATTCGTCCACCGTCTTGGTTACCGCCATCAGCCGCACCTGCGCAGGATTCCGTCCGGCGCGCAGGGCGGCTTCCGCCACGTCCTCCCGCACCCGAACGAACCGCTCCCGAACCGCGGCGCCCTGTTTCCGCCGCTCCGCCGTCTCAGGCATCGTCTTTGGGCAATCCATCTTCCAGCACCCTTCCTTTCACGATGACGGAGTCATATAACAGCAGCCGCGTCCCTATCCGCTGCTCTTCATAGATAAAATTCCCGCCGGTCAATATCAGCTTGCCGTCTTCCCGCGTTTGCCGCAGCTGCCCGGCGGAAATCAGAACTTCATCATACAGCGAGCGCCGCACAGTGACCTGACTGTACTGTTCCCCCGTCACGGCGGAGCGCGCGGCCGTGTCCTCCGCCGTCAGCGTCAGGTCTTTGCCCAGCACATGCAAATCCCCCTCTTCCGTCCGTTCCAGCGCCAGGATTGTCCCTTCGATGGTCACCCGGTCGCCCGGCACCGCCACCGGAACCAGAGGTTTGCGCTGCACGGCCAGGGCCAAGGTCTTATCCTGATAGGCCAGCTCCACTTCCCGGAAGAATGTGCGCCCCATCCGGCGCACATAGACGCCCTGAACGGTGCGCCGCCAGACGCCATCGCCGGTCGTCAGCGCTCGCAGCGCGCCCGGCGCAAGGGACAGGCCCTCGTATTCCGCCAGCAGAATCTGCGCTTTGGCTTCCCGGAGCGCCAGCAGCGCCCCGTCCATCTCGTCGCCGGAAAAAACCAGCGCGGTCTTGCCGTTTTCCCGGCGCAGGGATTCCAGCCGGAGGGAAAACATCCGGTCCGTCTGCTCCGGAAAACAGACGTCGTACATCCCGCCTTCCCGCAGCAGCCGTGTTTCCTCCTCGGAGACCACCGCCACGGCATACCAGCGGAACCCGCTGACCAGTTTTCCTATCCTTCCCGCCGCTTCGGCGGCCGGTTGCTTCCGCAGCGTTTCCCAGCCGCTTGGGGTAATGCCCTCGATTACCGCCGGGGTCAGAGCTTCCTCCAGCCCGTCGTACTGGGCGAGAAAGCAGCCTGCCTTTTCCGCGCGAATGGAGCGCAGCCGCCCGTCCAGCACCGACGTATCGATGGCGTCCAATTCCTTTTGCGTCTGGGCGATTTCTTCGGACAGGTCCAAGTCACCATATAGGATGGCCTGGAGATTCGTCGATAGCCGGAGATATTCCTCCCTGACATCGGCCAGTCCGGCGAAACCGCCGCCGTCCGCTTCCCGCAGCATCCGGGTGAATGTCTGGTCCACCTGCCGGCGCAGCCCCTTTGCGTCGAAGGCATGGTAGGCCGTGACCCGACTCGCGTCCGTCAGCCAGCTCAGCCGTTGCCGCAGGGCGCGCAGGCGCGTCAAAGCCTCCGCATCGTCGTTTGTTTCACAGCCGACGGCAACTTCTTCTCCCTCGGCCGCCCGCTCGCCTGAAGCCAGCAGCGGAACAATCACGCCGAAGTCAGCCTGGTTCATCAGAGTTTCGTCCCGCACGAAGGTGAATACCGTGTCGCACGTTTCCTGCCGGGTCACCAGAATGGTGCGCTCCGTCTCCTGCCGGGCGCTGCGGTTGACCAGGTCTTTTCCGAAAATCCCCAGCATTCCGAACAGCAGAATCGCGGCGGAACCGAGCAAAGCCGCCCTCCGCCAGCGTTTTGGAATGGCTTCCAGCCACTGCTGGGCTTCCGCCCCCGTCACCTGCGCGCCCTTTTCCCCTAACCGCGGAAAGAGTGTGCGGAAAAATACAGCGACCGGTGTTTCCGGCTGGGATTTCACGGTCGTCACCTCCGTTCTGTGTCGGCAGAAATTTTTGTGGAAATTATCAGCGGTTCATTGGGGGAATTTCCATGGGGGAAGCTGCGCGAGGGCCGCCAGCGCCTGATCCAGCAAAGGCACGGCGCTGTCCATGGCGAGTTCCGCCCAGGGGCCGGGCCGCGTGACCGCCGCTCTGCGCAGCCAGCTCAGCTGCCGCTTGGCGTATCGCCGGGTCTCTTGCTTGAGATTCTCCGCTGCCTGCGCCAGGGAGATTTCCCCGGAAAAGTACGGGGCCAGTTCTTTGTATCCAATGGCTTGCACCGCCGTTGGGCCGGGCTGAGCCGCGAAAAAACGCGCTGCCTCCGCCTTCATCCCCCGGTCCAGCATCTCTTCCACCCGCGCGTCGATGCGGTCATAAAGCGACTGCCGGTTCCGGGGCAGAATAACCAGCGTCCGGCAGTCGTAGGGCGGGCCGTCCTGGCGGGAGCGTTCGTTCTGCTCTGTCACGGTCACGCCCGCGGCGGCGAAGAGCTCCAGCGCGCGGACCAACCGCCGCGTGTCGTTGGGATGGATCCGCTGAGCGGCCTGCGAGTCCTGGCGCGAAAGCTCGTCCCAGAGCGCCTGCCTGCCCCCGGCTTCCGCCCGCCTCCGGAGGGCGTCCCGCAAAGCAAAATCCGTCTCGCCTTCCGTGAGCGTCAGCCCTTCAGTCACCGCTTGAATGTAGAGCCCCGTCCCCCCCGCCAGCACCGGCAGCCGCCCGCGCCCGGCAATCTCCCGGATCGCAGCATGGGCCAGCGCGGCGTATTCCTGTACGCTGAAGCGCTCGGCCGGATCCCGGAACCCCACCAGGTGATGGGGCACACCGTCCGTTTCCTCTGGCGTCGGCTGGGCTGTAGCGATCTCCATACCCCTGTAAATCTGCATGGAGTCTGCCGACACGACCTCTCCGCCCAGCCGCCGGCACAGCGCCGCCGCCAGTCCGGTTTTGCCGCAGGCCGTCGGCCCGGTAACCACCAGCAGGCGCGGCTTCTCAGGGCAAGCGTCCAAAACTCTTCTCCAACTCCTTGCGTGAAATCACCGTCATCACCGGGCGGCCGTGGGGGCAGGTGCGGATGTCCGGCATCGCCAGCAATTCCTGCACGAAGTGGTCCTGCTCATACGCGGAAGTGGGATCCCCAGCCTTCACCGCCGCGCGGCAGGCCGCCGAATGGAGGATCCAGTCCTGGGCTTCTGTCGTCAAGTCCCGCCGCCGGTCCAGCAGATATCCGGCAATCTCCGCCGCCAGCGCGGGGAGGTCCGCCCCCGTCAGCTCCGCCGGACATTCCCGAACCGCCGCTGTCCCTTCGCCGAATTCCTCCACCACAAATCCCGCTTTCCGCAGCAAGTCTCCGTGTTCCAGCAGCGCGGCAGCCTCTTCCCGGCTGAGGGTCAGCGGCATGGGCGCCAGCAATACTTGCCGCGCGCCCCGCACCGTCCCAGCCTTCATCCGCTCGAACAGGATTCGTTCATGGGCGGCATGTTTGTCAATCACCAATAATTCTTCCCTGCGTTCCGCCAACAAATACGTCCGGAACGCTTCACCGATGACCCGCACGGGCTCCGGTCCCTCCGGAAGCAGACGGGGAATCTCCTCCGGTTTCGGATCCGGCGGCGGGACCGGTCTGCGAATCAGGACAGGCTCCTCCCGCGCCTGCGGCAAGGGATTGCCCTCCCCCGCCCCGTCCCGCAGAACGGACGGCGCCGCGGGCGCGGGCTGCCCCCGAACAACTGACGCGGATATGGCGGGAACCGGCGCGGAGCTTGGGGCGGTTTCCCAAAAATCCTCCTGCCAAACAGGCGGCGCCGCAGAACTTCCGGCGGTCTCCCGCTGCCGGAAGGGCACCCCCTGCGCCGCCCCCAGCAGGGCCGACCGCGCCGCCTGAAAGACCGCCTGGAACACGGGTCTGTCGTTGGCGAAGCGGACCTCCATCTTGGTGGGATGGACGTTGATGTCCACCCACTCCGGCGGCAGAGTGATATACAGCACACAGGAGGGGTACTTCCCCGCCATCATGGTATTCTTGTAGGCCTCGCCCAGGGCGGCGGAAGCGGCCGGGCAGCGGACAGCGCGGCCATTCAGGAAAAAATACTGCATGTTGCGGTTCGGCCGCCCGGCGCGGGGCTCGCAGACGAAACCGCTGACCACCGCGCCCTCCGCCGCCCCCGACGCACCAACCATCTGTTCATAAAAATCCTTGCCCAGCGCCGCGCGGACCGCGCCCGCCGCCGTCCCGTCTCCGGGCGTCCGCAGCACCGTCTTCCCCTCCCGGATCATCGTCACCGACACATCCGGACGGGAGAGGGCCAGCCGCTCCAGCACCGCCGCGGCCGCATTGCCCTCAGCGACGTCCTTTTTCAGGAACTTCATGCGGGCCGGGGTCTGGTAAAAGAGATCCCGGACCACCACCGTCGTCCCGGGCGGGCAGCCCGCGTCCTCCAGCCCGACTTCCTCGCCGCCCTCCATCTCATAGCAGACGCCAACATCCTCGCCCGCCGCGCGGGAAAGCATCTGCACCCGGGCCACCGCCGCGACGGAGGCCAGCGCCTCCCCCCGGAAGCCCAGGGTCAGGATCCGATTCAGTTCCTCTTCGGCGGCAATCTTGCTGGTGGCATGGCTAAGGAAGGCCGCGCGGATATCGTCCCGCGCAATGCCGCAGCCGTTATCCGTCACGCGGATCATTTGAACCCCGCCGCCGCGCAGCTCCACCGTCAGGACGGTTGCCCCGGCGTCGATGGCGTTTTCAGCCAATTCCTTCACAACGGAGGCCGGGCGCTCCACCACTTCCCCGGCGGCAATCAGCTCGGCGATATGCTTGGGCAATACCTGGATGCGCGGCATGGGAGGCCTCCTTTCAGATCTTAGTCACGATGGATTATTGGCGCGTCATCTTGTCACCCAATCTCTCTGGCCTTCTGTACGAACCCGTAAAGCTTCGTCAGCGCCTCCAGGGGCGTCAGGGTGTCGGTGCTGATCTGCGCCAGTTCCTCCGCCAGCGCATGGACCTGCAGATCCTCCAGCCCCGCTTCATCCTTGTCCGCCGCCAGAAGCGCCGCCGCGCCGGTCCCCTGAACCTTGTCCCGCTCCTGGGCCTCCAGCTCCCGCAGGACCTCCTTCGCCCGGCGGACCACCGGCCCCGGCACCCCGGCCATTTTGGCCACCTCAATGCCGAAGCTGCCGTCGGCGCTGCCGCGGATAATCCGGCGCAGAAATGTAATGTCGTCCCCCCGCTTCTTGACCGCAACGGCAAAATTCCGCACACCGGGGACCTGGCCTTCGAGCTCCGTCAGTTCATGATAATGGGTGGCGAAGAGGGTCTTCGCGCCCAGGGTCTTCGGGTTCGCCGCGTACTCCAGCACCGCCTGGGCGATGCTCATGCCGTCGAACGTGGAGGTTCCGCGCCCGATCTCGTCAAAAATCAGCAGACTCTGGGGCGTGGCGTTCTGGAGGATCTGCGCAACCTCGCGCATTTCTACCAAAAAAGTGCTCTGCCCGGCGGCGAGGTCGTCCGACGCGCCGACACGGGTAAAGATGCTGTCCACCATCCCGATGGTAGCCCGCTCGGCGGGGACAAAGGAGCCCACCTGGGCCAGCAGGGTAATCAGCGCCACCTGCCGCATATACGTCGATTTCCCGGCCATGTTCGGTCCTGTAATAATTGCGCAGCGGCAACCGTCCGCCCCCGCGTCCCGCCGCAGGGATGTATGATTGGAAACGAAGGGCGTGCCGTCCAGCATCTGCTCGACCACAGGATGCCGCCCTTCGGTGATTTCGATTTCATCTCCCGTCGTCACTTCCGGACGGCAGTAGTGGTTGGCCGCCGCCGTCTCCGCCAGGGAGCAGAGCGCGTCCAGCGTGGCCGCCGCCCGGGCGCTGCGCCGGATGCGGTGATACTGCCCGGCAACGTCTTCCCGCAGCTGGGTGAAAATCTCGTATTCCAGCCGGACAATCCGTTCCTGCGCCCCCAGGACTTTGGCCTCCAGATCCTTCAGTTGCTGGGTAATGTAGCGCTCGCAGTTGGCCAGCGTCTGCTTGCGGATGTATTCGTCCGGGACCAATTCCCGGTACGCGTTGCTGACTTCGATATAATATCCAAACACGCGGTTGTAGCCAATCTTCAGCTTTTTGATTCCGGTGCGTTCCTGTTCCTGGGCCTGGATTCCGGCAATGAAGCCTTTGCCGTCGCGGACGATCGCCCGAAGCTCGTCCAGTTCCGGATAATACCCGTCCCGGATCAGGCCGCCTTCCCGCAGGGAAAAGGGGGGTTCCTCCGTCAGCGCCTGGCGCACCAAGGCCGCCATGTCCTCCAGCGGATCGACGTCCCGGCAAATCTCCCGCAGCATCTCCGTCTTACACGGCGCCAGCAACCCCTTCAGCCCCGGCAGCCGCTCCAAGGAATCCGCCAGCGCCCGCAGCTCCCGCGCGTTCGCGGCTGCATAGATTACGCGAGCCATTAGCCGTTCCAGGTCGTGGATCTCTGCCAGCGCGTCCCGCAAATCCAGCCGCAGCGCCGTTCGCTCCAGCAACTCGCCGACCGCGTTCTGCCGCCGGGTGATCCGGGGCAAATGCAGCAGCGGCCGTTCCAGCCAGGCCCGCAGCAGCCGCTTGCCCATGGCGGTGCGCGTCCGGTCCAGCACCCAAAGCAGACTGCCCCGCTTCTCCCGCCCGCGCATGGTCTCACTCAGCTCCAGGTTCCGCCGCGAGGCTGCGTCCAGCCGCATGAGTTGCCGTTCGCTGTAGCATTCTACGCTGCGGATATTGTTCAGTTCCGCCTTCTGCGCCTCCCGCAGGTACCGCAGCGCCGCGCCCAGCGCCCGCAGCGCCAGCGGCTCCTCCGCCAGCTCCAGCTCGTCCAGCGTCCGGTCGTGGAAATGCCGCAGGACCTCCGTCCGGCAGTCTTCTTCCGCGAAGGCGGGTTCCGGCAGAGGTTCCACCGTCGTTTCCGGCAGCCGCCGCAGGGTCTCCCGCAACCGGGGCAGCTCTATCGCCCCGGCGCTGACCAGCAGCTCCGTGGGCAGGTACTTCGCCAGTTCGTTGGCCACCCGTCCCAGGACGTCTTTTCCCCGCAGCTCCGTCACTTCCGCCATGCCGGTGGAAATGTCCGCGAAGCACAGCCCCGCGCCCTCCTCCGCCAGCAGCAGGCAAGCCAGGTAGTTGTTGCGGGATTCGTCCAGCATGGACGGCTCAATCACCGTGCCGGGGGTCAGGACCCGGATGACCTCCCGCCGGACCAGGCCTTTCGCCTGGGAAGGGTCCTCCGTCTGCTCGCAGATGGCGACTTTGTGCCCCCGGGCGACCAGTTTGGCGATGTAGCCGTCCGCGCTGTGGAACGGTACGCCGCACATCGGCGCCCGTTCTTCCAGCCCGCACTCTCGGCCCGTCAGCACCAGATCCAGTTCCCGGGACGCCAGCAGGGCGTCTTCGAAGAACATCTCATAAAAATCGCCCAGGCGGTAGAGCAGGACAGCGTCAGGATATTGCGCCTTAATCTCCCGGTATTGCCGCATCATTGGCGTCAATTCGTCCAATGGTCCCTCTCCTCTCCCCACCCGTTCGTTTTCCGGTTCCATCCGTTACTGGCAGCCCCCGCAGCCGCCGCAGTCCCCGCCGCAGCTATGCGCCGCGGGTTCAAAGGTTGCCGGGTCTTCCCCCGCCGCGCAGCCGGAGAGGATTCCCATCGTCCGCTTCATCAGCGTATCCAGGGCCGTCGCCGCCTCGCGATAGCGCTGCATGTTCGGATTGGCCATCACCTGCTGATAGAGCGCGTTGAACTGCCGGTCAAATTCGTCCATTTTGGCCTCGTCCGCCGCGTCGCCCTTGGCGGCCTCGTGCTGGTAGGACAGCCGGATCATCTCAATTTCCCGCATCTGCGCGTTCAAGCCGTCGTCGGCTTCGTTTTGCTCCTTCGCCGCGATGTACTGGGCGTACGCGGGGGTTGCCTGAGTCGCCGCGCCCAGTTCGCGGGTCAGCCTGTCAAGATCAGTCATAGTTAGTCTCCTTATTCTTCATGTTAGAGGTCTTGTACCAATGCCCCGTCCAGCAGCCAGTTTTGCGCCTTCGTCACCCGGACATCCGCGAACTGCTCGATCAGCTCTTCCGGACCGTCGAACTCAACGACGACGCTGCCTTCACTGCGCCCGGCCAGGGCCTGCCGCTTGCCCCTGCCCTCGCAGAGGACCCGCAGTTCCCGCCCGACGCTCTCCGCCCCCCGGCGGGCGGCAATTCCTTCCTGGAGGGCCGTCAATTCCTGAAACCACCGGACCTTCTCCGCGCGCGGGACGGGGTCCGGGAGCGCGGCAGCGCGCGTCCCTTCCCGGGGAGAATAGAGGAACGTGAACAGGGACGTATATTCCATCCGCGCAACGAGCGCGAGGGTATCCCGGAAGTCCTCATACGTCTCGCCGGGGAACCCGACGATCACGTCGCTGGTCATCGACAGACCCGGCATCACCTGCCGCGCGTAGGACGCGACATCCAGGTACCGGGCTGCGTCATAGCCCCGGTTCATTTCCCGCAGCACCCGGTCGCTGCCGCTCTGGACGGGCAGGTGCAGGTGCTTCGCGATGTGCCGTCCGGTGGCCATTGTGTCCAGCAGCGCGGGAGAACAGTCCTTTGGATGAGAGGTCATAAACCGCAGCCAATACTCCCCGCCAATCTCGTCCAGCTCCCGCAGCAGCCGGGGGAAATCATAATCGCCGCAGCGGTAGGAATTGACGTTCTGCCCCAGCAGGGTGATTTCTTTGTATCCGGCTTCCATCAGTTCCCGGGCCTCCCGGATAATCAACTCCGGCCGCCGGCCGCGCTCCCGTCCTCGGACCAGAGGGACCACGCAGTAGCTGCAAAAATTGTCGCAACCATACATGATTGGCAGCCAGGCCCGGAATCCGCTTTCCCGCCGGACGGGCAATCCCTCGGCGATTCTTCCCGGCTCCTCCGCCAGGTCGAACACCCGACGGCCCGACGAGAGCAGACGATAGAGCAGTTCCGGCAGCCGATGGATCGCATGCGTACCGAAAACGAGGTCCACAAAGGAGAAACTGTCCCGGATTTTCTGCGCCGCGTGCGGCTGCTGGACCATGCAGCCGCACAACCCAACCCGCAGGTCTTTTTTTCCCTGCCGCAGGCTTTTGAGCCGGCCGACATTGCCAAAGGCCCTGTCCTCCGCGTGCTCCCGGACAGCGCAGGTGTTGTAGAGAATCAGGGAGGCTTCTTCCGGCGTATCGGTCAGTTCGTAGCCAGCCGCGCAGAGCATCCCCCGGATGCGTTCGCCGTCGGCCTCGTTGCCCTGGCAGCCGAACGTTCGCACCAGCGCTTTCGGCGGAACGGCGGGGTCGGGATACCGGTCAGCCAGCAGCTCCCGCAGCAGCGCGGTAAATTCTTGCTGCCGCGCCAGCTCCGCCGCCGACACTTCCCTGCCCGAACCGCCTTCTTGGCCCCGATTGCTCCGCGCGCTATCCAACAAGCTCTGCCCCCCATGATATATATTCATCTTATTATATCAAAAATTTCCGGCCAGCACAAGAGCTAACCGGAATTTTGTTCATAAATTTTGTATGGTTTATTGCAATAAACCGCGAAATCGCACAAGATGTGGGGTTCTTTGAACTCACCGCAGCACCGCGCCCCGGTCCGCGCCGGAGACCATCCGGGCATACCGGGCCAGCCAGCCAGCGGTGATGTTCGGCGGAGGGGCCTGCCATACGGCGCGGCGCGCTTCCAGTTCCGCCTCGAACAGCCGGGCGTTGATCCTCGCGGCGGGAATGTCAACGTCGATGATATCGCCCTCCCGCAGCAGGGCCAGGTTGCCGCCTTCCGCCGCTTCCGGAGCGACATGGCCGATGGAGGCCCCGCGGCTCGCGCCGGAGAAGCGCCCGTCGGTGATGAGCGCTACGGATTTATCCAGCCCCATGCCCGCCAGCGCGCTGGTGGGGTTGAGCATTTCCCGCATACCGGGACCGCCCTTGGGGCCCTCATAGCGGATCACGACAACGTCACCAGGATGTATTTGGCCCGCATAAATTTCCGCGATGGCTGCGTCTTCGCTGTCAAACACGCGGGCGGGACCGCTGTGGCACAGCATCTCCGGAGCGACGGCGCTGCGCTTGACAACGCAGCCGCGCTCGGCGATGTTGCCCCAGAGGATCCGGAGCCCGCCGGTCTCGCTGTAGGGGCGCTCGATGGGCCGGATGGCTTCCTGATTCCGGATTTCGCAGCCCGCGGTGTTTTCGGCAACGGTCCGGCCCGTCACCGTCGGCAGGCTGCCGTCGAGCAGCCCGCGTTTGAGCAGCTCGTTCTGCACCGCCGCGACGCCGCCCGCAAAATAGAGATCCTCCATATGGGTCGGCCCCGCCGGGGCGAGATGGCAGAGGTTCGGCGTCCGGGCGCTGACCTCGTTAAAGGTCGCCAGGTCCATCGGCGCGCCGGCTTCGCCGGCGATGGCCAGCAGATGAAGCACACTGTTGGAGCTGCACCCCAGGGCCATATCACAGGCCAGGGCGTTGCGCAGAGATTTTTCGTTGACGATCTGCCGCGCCGTGACATTTTGTTCAATCAGCCGCAGCAGCGCCTGTCCCGCGCGCTTGGCCAACTGAAGGCGGGCGGCATGGACCGCCGGAATGGTGCCGTTGCCGGGCAGGGCGATGCCGATGGCCTCGCAAAGGCAGTTCATGCTGTTGGCCGTGTACATTCCCGAGCAGCTGCCGCAGCCAGGGCAGCAGTCGCGCTCACAGGCGGAAAGCTGCGCCTCGCCGATCAGACCCGCCTTGAACGATCCCACCGCCTCGAACATTTTAGAGAGCGTTGTCGGTTCGCCGTTCACGCGCCCGGCCAGCATCGGCCCGCCGCTGCACACGACCGCCGGAATGTCCAGCCGCACGGCGCCCATCAGCATGCCGGGGACGATCTTGTCGCAGTTGGGCAGCAGCAGCAGACCGTCCAGTTGGTGCGCCTGGGCCATGGTTTCGACGCTGTCGGCGATCAGTTCCCGGCTGGGCAGGGAATATTTCATCCCCGCGTGGCCCATAGCGATGCCGTCGCAAATCCCAATAGAGGGCAGAAGAATGGGTGTGCCCCCCGCCATGGAAACGCCGGTGCAGGCCGCCTGGGCCAGTTTGTCCAAGTGCTGGTGCCCGGGGACGATCTCGCTGTAGGCGCTGATGACGCCCACCAGCGGACGGTTCAATTCCTCCTCGGTGTAGCCCAAGGCATAAAACAAACTCCGGTTGGGGGCGCGCTCAGCCCCCTGGGTGACGTTGGCGCTGCGAAGCATGGGGAAGCTCCTCTCATGAATGCCGCGGTATCGTAACGGAACTGTTGCGGCGCGATATTTTTTGTTTTCTCACTTTTTCAGCCAGCTCATCATCTTCCGCAGCTCCGCGCCGACCTTCTCCAGCAGGTGCTGACTTTCCAGCCGGCGGGTGGCAAGGAACTTCGCCTTCTTGCCGGTGGAGAATTCCTGCATGAACTCGCTGGCGAAGGCGCCGTCCTGAATCTCCCGCAGAACCTTTTTCATTTCCTTGCGGGTGTCCTCAGTGATCAGCCGCCGCCCGGTGCGGTAGTCGCCGTATTCGGCGGTATTGGAGATGGAATAACGCATCATCGCGAAGCCGCCGGAGTTGATCAGGTCAACGATCAGCTTCATCTCATGGATGCACTCAAAATAAGCCATTTCCGGCTCGTAGCCCGCCTCAACCAGCGTGTCGAAGCCCGCCTTCATCAGTTCCGTCACGCCGCCGCAGAGCACCGCCTGTTCGCCGAACAGATCCGTCTCCGTCTCCTCGCGGAAAGACGTCTCGAGGATCCCGGCCCGGCCCGCGCCAATGCCCGAAGCATACGCCAGCGCGTAGTCCTTCGCCCGGCCCGTGGCGTCCTGGTGGACAGCAATTAAGCTGGGAACGCCTTTTCCTTCCAGGTACTGGGATCGAACGGTGTGCCCAGGGCCCTTCGGCGCGACCATAATGACATCCACCCCCGGGGGCGGCTGAATAATCTGGAAATGAATATTGAAGCCATGGGCAAACAGCAGGACATTGCCTTCCCGGAGGTTCGGGGCGATCTGCGTTTGGTAAATCTCTCCTGCCAATTCATCCGGCACCAGCATCATCACCAAGTCACCCGCCTTGGCGGCCTCTTCGGCGGAGCGGACGTCCATGCCCACTTCCTTGGCCAGTTTCCAGCCCGGCCCCCCTTCGCGGACCCCGACGACGACGTTGACGCCGCTGTCGCGCAGGTTCTGGGCATGGGCGTGGCCCTGGCTGCCGAAGCCGATCACGGCAACGGTCTTGCCGTCGAGCAAAGAAAGGTCACAGTCGATGTCATAGTACTTCTTAATCATGGGTTTGTTCTCCTTTTTATATTTGGATTTTTATCATTAGCGTTCGTCCTTGGCAGGGCCAACGGGCTAATCACAGGTCAACGGCTTTTCCCCCCGCGGTTTTCATCCTGCGCCCTCCTTCGCGCAGATCATCAGCGCATGGCCAGCCGCCCCCGCGACGGAGGGAAATTGCAGCAGGTATTCCGCGAGCTCCAGCCAGCAGGCGTACTGTTCTTCGTTCATATGGTTGATTTGATCCATATTTGGCTTGATGTCCACCCCCGCGTTCTGGACCACGCGCAGGCCGTGCTGCTTCGCCAGGGCTTCCATCTCCTCCGGCATGGTGAACAGAAAGCAGGGATTGCTGTCGTTCACGCCGGAAAATATGGATTCGTTTCCCTTGCGGTTTGGATAAAACCCGCCGTGTCTCCGCTTGCGCCAGGGCAGCTCTTTTCGGCGGATGCGGTTTGCCACAGCCCAGAGCATCACGCCGGCGTTGGGGATATAAGCGA
Source organism: Oscillospiraceae bacterium (assembly GCA_031268095.1). Lineage (GTDB taxonomy): Bacteria > Bacillota > Clostridia > Oscillospirales > Acutalibacteraceae > WRMQ01. The sequence continues at coordinate 23,027 of JAIRXU010000072.1, forward strand.
ACGCCAGCGTCCCGCCGGGCTTGCAAATCCGTATCATCTCGGCCATTGCCCGCGCGCGCCCCTCCGGCGGGAGGTGATACATCGGCCCCAGGCACAGCACAACGTCAAAGCTGCCGCTGGGAATTTCCGGGCAATGCGCGGCGTCGCCAACCTGCGCGCGGGCGTTCGCAAAACCCCGGCTGTTGAAGTATTCCACATTCTCCGGCGTGAGGTCAACGCCCAAATAGCAGCGGCTCCGTTCCTGCCAAAGCCCGGCGTAGTACCCCGAGGCGCAGCCGAATTCCACAACGTCCGTTTCCGGCGTGATAAACGGCTCGAGCAGCTTGCGGGTCATCAAAAATTCCATCCCGTCGGCGCGGCTGCGCGAATGGCGGGCTTCTTCCTTCGCCGGGTCGGCGTAACGCAGACGGACGGCGTCCTGATCGGAAGACATGGCAAACTCCTTTCGGCGCTGTTTTTGATAACGGAACAAAATCCCGGTCATTCAGCCCATATCAAGCAGCCGCAGAATCGGCAGCAATCGGTTGGCTTTCCGCGGCGTCCCGGCATACGGCGCTTCAAATGTGATTTGGAAGCTGGCTTTTGCCATGGGCGGAACGGTGAATTCAGTCACGCCGAACGCTGGCGCGCCGGCTGCCGTGTCATAGCAGCTGACCCACTCGCCGTCGGAGCCACCGGTAATCAGGCAAAAACAGTCCGCTCGGTCGGGCAGCGCGATCATCTGAACAGCGCGCGGCTGTTGCGTGAGATTTTGCAGCGTCACGGTGGAATCGAAAAACACGGTATCCCCCTCGACGCGAAAATTGTCAAACCGGCTTTCTTTTGCGATGAGCTTCACGGCGGCCGTATTGGTGTTGCCGCTCCACCGGCTTCTGTGCTCCGCGTTGAGATCTTGGGCCGTGATTTCATATTTCACCTGCGGCCGGAAGTCCTCGTCGCTTGTGTAAATCCAAATAGAATCTATCCCTGTGCCGCCGCGAATGGCGTAGCTGACGCCGACGCTATATTCCGTCACGTTTGTCGCCGCTCTGAGCCCAATGCCCCTGAGATTTTGATCGCCGTTGCCGCTGTACTGCTGCTGTTCTTCGAGAGTACAGTCAACGGGTTCGCCTTGCATGATGTTCAGCATGGCATTGATTTTTCCCGTCAGATCGTGTACGCTGCGGCGCAAGTCTTTGCGGCACATCCGCGCAAGCGCAGCGGCGTCCCGTGCTTGGATGGCGTCGGCGATCGCATTGCCAATCTCCTCATAACGGAAATTTTTATTGGCGAGGCCGTACGAAATAAGATCCGCGGGCACAGCGACAAAATAGCCGCCCCAAGGGATGGCAACGGCAAGTGAAACAGCAATCAAAACCGTAAACGCCTTGGTTTTCTTGCCGCGCTTTTTGCGTATGCGCCGCCAAACGGCCAGGACGATGGCAAACAGGAACAAGCAGAGCGCGCAAAACCCCACCCACAGATATAGAAGCAAAATCGAAAGGTACACCTGGCTCCTCCTCCCCGCCGGAACATGCCGCTACGGCAGCATCCGTTCCTTCAACTGATAAGTCGGCTCCCCGCGCTGAAGGGCGGTGATCCCCGTCCGGCATAGCTCCAGCACCGGATAGCTGCACAGCATCCCCAGGAACGCGTCGATTTTTTCCGGCTCCCCCGTCAGCTCGAAGATCATGCTGCCGGGGGAGAGATCAATGATCTTGGCTTTGTAGACTGCCGCGATCTCCCGCAGCGCGGAGCGGGTGGTCTCGTCCGCGCCGACCTTCACCAGCAGCAGCTCCCGCAGCACGCCCATCGCGGGCTCCACCAGGAACACCGCCCGCGTCTCCAGCAGCTTCTCCGTTTGCTTGAGGATTTGGTCCAGTTCCGCCCCCTCGCCGGAAACGACGATGGTAATCCGGGACAGCCCCGGGTCGTCCGTCGCGGAGACGCTCAGGGAATCAATGTTGAACCCCCGCCGCCCGAACAGCGAGGAAATCCGGGCCAGGACCCCGGCGTGGTTGTCCACCAAGACGCTCAAGACATTGCGTACCATGATGCGCACCTCCCAATTGATCCGTCATGCGTTTCGCCGTACCGCCGGCCTAATCAAATTTCCAGCTGAGCGCGAAGGAACCGTCCTTGGCGTTCTTGCCGGTAACGCGTACGACATAGGCCGCCGCGCCGTTCAGCGTGATGGTATCCGTCGCGTCGGCTTCACTGTTGGAAACGGTATATCTGGCTTTCCCGTTCGTCTCTTCTATGGTGACGGTCAGCGTCCCCTCTCCGGCGGCGGTCAGGTTGTAGCTGAGGATAAAGTTCTGCCCCTTCTTCAGCCGGATGCGCTTGGATTCCGTGCCGTCGTAGGACTGGAACACGCCTTCCCAGATTTGGTCAGTCTCGTTCCCGATGAAGCCGAGTTTTTTGGCTTTGTCTTTGCTGCCGGCGCAGCCGGCGAAGCACAGAACAAAGGGCAGCGCGGCAAGGAGGAGGGCAAGGGATTTTTTCATGGAATCATCTCCTGTTCTAAAAAATTGAGTCAATCCATCATCATATCCGCGATGGTCCCCCCCGCAGGGATCATCGGCAGGACCTTTTCATCTTTGCCGATGCGGCACTCGATCCAGACGGGGCCGTCTGCCCCCAGGGCCGCGCGGAACGCCTGTTCGAACTGCGGCAGGGTCTCGCAGCGGGTGCAGCGCAGGCCAAACCCCTCGGCGAGCCTGACAAAATCCGTCTTGCGCTGGGGGTCCGTGGCGGAGTAGCGGCGGTCATAAAAGACGGTCTGCCACTGCCGCACCATCCCCAGCACCTGGTTGTTCATAATTATAGTAATCACCGGGACACGATAGCTCACCGCCGTGCAGGCTTCGTTCATGTTCATGTGGAACGAGCCGTCGCCGGTGATGTGGACCACCGGACGGCTCCCCGCCGCCATTTTCGCGCCGATCGCTGCGCCATACCCGTAGCCCATGGTCCCCAGACCGCCGCTGGTCAGGAAACTGCGCGGCCGGACATGGTCCACATACTGCGCTGCCCAAAGCTGATGCTGCCCAACGTCGGTGACATAGACCGCCTCCGGTCCGGCCAGGGCGGAAATCGCCGCCATGACTTGATGGGGCCGCAGGACAGACGAATCGTCTTTGGGGTGGTAATCATTCTTCCGCCAGTCCCGCAGGGTCTCCCGCCAGACGGCGTGTTCTTTTTCTTCCAGCCGCGGCAGCAGCGCCTCCAGAACGTCCTTCACATCTCCGACCAGGGTCAGATCCGCCGTGACGTTCTTGCCGATCTCCGCCGGGTCAATGTCAATGTGGATCCGCTTTGCCCCGGCAGCGAATTTCCCGGGACTCAGGGCAACGCGGTCGCTCAGCCGGGTCCCCGCCATCAGCAGGACGTCGGCCTCATGCACCGCCCGGTTGGCCGTTGCGCAGCCATGCATGCCGATCAATCCCAGGTTGCGTTCCTCCCCCGCGCCCAGCACCCCTGCCGCCATCAGCGTGTGGGTTGCGGGGGCGTCGCACTTCCGCGCCAGCGCGCGCAGGGCCTCCCCCGCCCCGGCGGAACTCACCCCGCCGCCGAAGTAGAGAACGGGCCGCTCGGCGGCGTTGAGCAGGTCGGCGGCCGCCCCCAGCGCCGCTTCGTCCAGGCTGCGGGGCCGGGCCGTTCGGGCCGCCTCCGGGGCCGGCGTGAATTCGCACACGGCCGCGGACACATCTTTGGGGATATCCACCAAAACCGGGCCCTTCCGCCCTTCCTGGGCAATCGCAAACGCTGCCCGCAGGACATCCGCCAATTCCTCGACATGCCGTACCACAAAATTATGTTTTGTGATCGGCAGCGTGATTCCCGTGATGTAGACTTCCTGGAAGGAATCCCGGCCGATCAGGCCCGTACCGACATTGCCGGTGATCGCCACCAGCGGAACGCTGTCCATGTAGGCCGTCGCAATCCCGGTGACCAAGTTCGTCGCGCCGGGGCCGCTGGTGGCCAGCACCACTCCGATCTTCCCCGTCAGGCGGGCATACCCGTCCGCCGCGTGGGCCGCCCCCTGTTCGTGGGCGGTGATGACATGCTGGATCTTGGCGCTGTATTTATACAGCGCGTCATAGATGTTGAGCACCGCCCCGCCGGGATACCCAAAAATCCGGTGCACCCCCTGCTCCAGCAGGACTTCCATCATAATATCGGAACCGTTCCGTTTCATTTTTCTGCACTCCTTGCCTTGTCCCGTTTCATCTTGCGCCTCGCGGCGCCCGCCTGCCAAACATCAGCCGCCAAAGCATCGAACCAGGCCTGCGCCCGCCAGAGCCCCAGCGCCGCAACCGGCAGCAGCAGCACGAAAAACGGGAGGATATACTGGGCCTTGCCCTCGAAAAACAAATGGTACAGAAACCCGCCGAACACCGTCACCGGCGGAACCAGCAGCAGCGGATCCCCCCGGCGCAGCAACGCCAGCAGCCCCGCCAGGGCAAAGAGATAGATCACCGGCTGATAGAGATTCATCCAGCCGTCCAGCCAGGGCCGGATCCGCCCTTCGTAGACGTCCTTTGTCATCCCCTGGTCCAGCTGGTTCCAGAAGGAATACTGACTGCAAACCCAGCTGTTCCAGATGCTCTGGTACGCCGGTTCGCACCATTGGCTGGTTACTTTCTCATAGACGAACCGCCGCAGGTGCGCCGGGTCCTCGGCGAGGTTTTCCAGCTTCGTCCGGATTGCCTGCACGGACTCCTGCCGGAGCTCGCCCACATTACCCTGAAGCCGGTCGTAGGCGACGACGGTGTAATCCGGATCCCACCAGCCGGTGGTCATATAGGAGTTCTCTCCCAGCCCCATGGCCATCCAGGCAAGCTTCGGGATTCCTTTGCCCAAATCCTGGCCGCTGCGCCATTCATACTGCGCCTGGGGCAGCCACATTGCGCCGAACACGCAGAGCGCGCAGAGGGGAACCGCCGCCAGCCGGAGCCACTCCCGCTTGCGCAGAAAACAGAGCAGCAGCTGGATGCACAGCGCGACGGCGGCAATCAGGTAATTGGGCTTCATCAGGCAGGCCAGCGCGATGCAGGCCAGCGCCGGGGCCATCCAGCGCTTTTGGCCTGTACGCAGGAATTTTGCCTGCAGCGCCGCCGCCCAGAGGGAACCGCAAAGCCCCGGCAGCGTCCCGTACTCGAACGTACAAAAGAACACAGCGGGCAGACAACCCGGCAGCAATAGGGACAAGGTATTGCGGATCCCCCGCCCGCTTTCCCCGGGAAATGCCTGACCCAATAAAGTGTGCAGCGCGGCATAGGCCCCGCAGAGCCAGCCAATATTCAGAAATTGCAGCAAAATATCCGGCCGGCCGAAGGTTTCCAGCCGGGCGGGCAAGAGCAGCCGCACCAGCCGGAAGCAGAGTTCTTTATAAAGCGTGATCCCCGCCTGAAAAGGATAATACCGGAAATATGTCCCGGACAGCGCGCCGTATTCCCCGCCGGAAAACGCATACGCGTCCGCCGTGGTGATCCCGGCGTCCCCGGTGGGGCTCGGGCGGGTCAGCAGCAGCCAGAGCACTGCCAGCGCCGCCGTCCAGGCCAGGACGATGCCCAGCACTTTCGTGGGCCTCCAGCGCGCCAGCTGCCGCAGCAGCTGCCAGCAAGTGATCATCGCCAGGAAAAGCATCAGTACGCAGGGCCAGACCGCGTCCCGGGGATAGGTTACGTGCTCACCGATGGAGACTTTGGCGGACATCACGCAGCTCAGCAGACTCAGCACCCCTAGCAGCGCGATCATCAGCCCGCAAAAGATTCGCTGGCCCCAGACTTGCAGCCCGACGCAGACGCGGTCAAAACCGCGGTGCGCGCCAAAAGGATATTCCCGTTCGGTCACTTCGTCTCCCCTTTCTAGTTCTCCAAGCTTTTCATCCCATTCGAATTATCCCAAGTTTCCCAGACTTTCCCGCAGTCTCACGCACTTTTCCCCGAGGCTGCGGGCGTTCTCCTTCGCGCCTTCCACCACCGCTTCAGGCGCCTTGGCCAGAAAACCCTCGTTTTGCAGCTTTGCTTCCGCCGCGGCCAACTGCTTTTCCGCCGCGACCAATTCCTTTTCCAGCCGGGCGCGCTCCGCCGCCAGGTCCACCAAATCCCCCAAGGGAATGAAGATCCGCGCGCTGCCAGTGACGATCTGCACCATATCTTCCCCCGGGAAACCCTCTTGCGCAAATTCCACCGCCGCGGCTCCCGCCAGCCGCTCCAAAAACGCCGCCGCCCGGCGGAAGGGTTCCGGCTGAGGGGTCACGAAGATCAGTTTGGCCCGGCGGGCAGGCGGGACATTCATCTCCGCCCGGCGGGCCCGCACGGCGCGGATGGCCTCCACCACCCGCTCCATCTCCGCCTCGCTCTCCGCGAAACAGAGTGCTTCGTCATAAGCCGGCCAGTCGGAAACCATGACGGATTCCCCTTCGTGGGGCAGGATCCGCCAGATTTCCTCCGTGATGAACGGCATGAAGGGATGCAGAAGCCGGAGCGTTCCGCTGAGGACATAGACCAGCACGGCCTTCGCCCGCTCCGCCTGGTCCCCGCCAGCCGCCAGCCGCGGTTTCGTCAGCTCGATATACCAATCGCAATAAATATCCCAAAGGAAATCGTAGAGCTTCTGGACCGCCAGGCCCAGCTCGAACTTTTCCAGATTGTCGGTTACATCCCGGACCAAGCCGTTGTATTTGCTCAGCACCCAGCGGTCCTCCGGCGCAAGTTCGCCGGGGATATGGGGCGCGGCCTCGTCTTCGCCAAGATTCATCAGCACGAACCGCGCGGCATTCCAAATCTTATTGGCGAAATTCCGGCTGGCCTCCACCTTCTCGTCGGAGAACCGCATGTCGTTGCCCAGACTTGTCCCCGCGGCCAGCGTGAAGCGCAGCGCGTCGGCGCCGTACCGCGCGATCACGTCCATGGGATCAATGCCGTTGCCCAGGGATTTGCTCATCTTCCGGCCCTGCGCGTCGCGCACCAATCCGTGCATAAATACCGTATCAAACGGCGTTTCGCCCATCCGCTCCAGCCCCGAGAAGATCATTCTGGCCACCCAGAAAAAAATGATATCATAAGCCGTCACTAAGGTGTTGGTTGGATAAAAGTACGCGAGGTCGTCCGTTTTTTCGGGCCAGCCGAGGGTGCTGAAAGGCCAAAGCGCGGAACTGAACCAGGTATCCAAAGAGTCCGGATCCTGGGTCAGGCGCGCGCTCCCGCATTTCGGGCAAACCGCCGGCGTCTCCCGCGAGACCGTCAGTTCGCCGCAGTCCCCGCAGTACCAGGCCGGAATCCGGTGCCCCCACCAGAGTTGACGGGAAATGCACCAGTCGCGGATATTTTCCATCCAGTGGTAATAAACCTTCTCGAAGCGCTCCGGCACGAATTTCGTTCCGCCGGACTTGACGGCCTCCACCGCGGGCCCGGCCAGGGGCCGCATCCGGACAAACCACTGGGTGCTGACCCGGGGCTCCGCGACGGTGCCGCAGCGGTAGCATTCGCCGACGCTGTGCGTCATAGCCTCCGTCTTCAGCAGGAAGCCGCCCACCTCCAGGTCCTTTACCAGCCGCTTGCGGCAATCATATCGGTCCAGGCCGCCGTACGCTTCCCCCGCCTCGGCGTTCATCGTCCCGTCTTCATTCATGACGCTGATCACGGGCAGACTGTGCCGCAATCCGACTTCAAAGTCGTTGGGGTCATGGGCCGGCGTGATTTTCACTGCCCCGGTGCCGAAATCCATTTCGACGTATTCATCCGCCACCACAGGAATTTCTCGCCCGACCAGCGGCAGGATCAGCGTCTTGCCGATTTTGTCTTTGTAGCGCGGATCCTCCGGATGGACGGCGACCGCTGTGTCGCCCAGCATCGTTTCGGGGCGGGTAGTGGCCACTTCAATGTATCCGGACCCGTCGGCATAGGGATAGCGGATATGCCAAAACGCGCCTTCGTGGTCGCTGTGCTCCACCTCGGCGTCGCTGAGGGTCGTTTTGCAGCTCGGGCACCAGTTGATGATCCGCTCCCCCCGGTAGATCAGGCCTTTCTCATATAACGACACGAACACTTCCTTCACGGCGCGGGAACAGCCCTCATCCATCGTAAAACGCTCGCGGGACCAGTCGCAGCTGCAGCCTATCGTTTTGAGCTGCTCGACGATACGCCCACCGTATTTTTCTTTCCAGGCCCAAGCGCGCGTCATAAATGCGTCGTAGCCGACGTCGGCCTTTGTCAGGCCTTCTTTCGCCATTTCTTCTACAATTTTAACCTCCGTCGCAATGGCGGCATGGTCCGTACCGGGCAGCCAAAGGGCGTCGTAGCCCTGCATACGCTTCCAGCGAATCAGGATGTCCTGGAGCGTACTGACGAGCGCGTGCCCCATATGCAGCTGCCCCGTCACGTTCGGCGGCGGCATCATAATGGTATACGGTCCCTTCGAGCCCTCCCGCCGCTCCGCCCGGAAATACCCGCGTTCGAGCCAGGCGGCATATGTGCGCGCCTCCACCTGCGCGGGGTCGTATTGTTTGGCAAGTTCGTGTTTCATGGTCAAAATCCCTTTCTGGTCGCTCTGACCCCTGTCATTATTATCCAATCAATTCAATTGTTCCATTCAATCGCTGCCGATTCCAGAAAATCGGTCGTTTCACTCGGCAAAAATCCTTTCCTGGTGAAGTTCGCCTGCTCCATCCTGTGCCCATTGCTGCCTTCCGTCGGCGCATCAACTCCTCTAAGCCTCAAAAATAACAAAATGGCCCACAAACAAAAGCCCGGCAGCTGTCGCCGCCGGGCGTATGATTTCGCGAATCAAAGCGTTTGCGCGGCGGCATATGGATCACGAGCCGTTTACTACAAGGTAAACAGCCCCGCCAATAACGATCGCCGCCGGATTGCCGCGCATAAACGTTCTCCTTCGCCAAAATTCCGCTGGATTTATTTTTATCAGTATAGCACATAGAATGCGGGATGTCAACAAAAATCGTTGGATCGGTCAAAAAATATCGGCGGAGGCCGTCCCGGCTGGCAGGTTCGGCTTGACGGGAGCCGCGCCGCGCGGTATAATGGATAGACTTCACGCAACGGCGCAGCGATACCGTCGGCGAAATGACGAAATGCAGGAAATAAAATACAGAATCGGAGTTGACGCCATGGCCTTCACCCATCTGCACGTCCATACGGAATATAGCCTCCTCGACGGCGCCTGCCGCTTAGGGGCTTTGCTGGACCGCGCGCAGGCGCTGGGCATGGAGAGCCTGGCGATCACGGACCACGGCAATATGTATGGCGCGATCGACTTCTACCGGGCGGCGAAGGAGCGCGGAATCCGTCCGGTATTGGGCTGCGAATGCTACGTTGCGGCGCGAACCCGTTTCGACAAAGAGAAGTACGTTGACTGGCAGCGGTTCCATCTGATCCTGCTCTGCGAGAACCAGACGGGGTTCCGCAACCTGATGGCCATGGTGTCGGAAGCCTGGGTGGACGGGTTTTATACCAAGCCGCGGATCGATCATGAATTGCTGGAACGTTACCATGAGGGGCTGATCTGCCTTTCGGCCTGCCTGGCCGGGGAAGTGCCCCAGGCCCTGCTGCGCGGCGACTACGACGAGGCCAAGCGCCTGGCGCTCTGGTACCGGGATCTTTTCGGCGCGGAGAATTATTTTATTGAAATCCAGGACCACGGCCTGGAAGAGCAGCAGCGTCTGCTGCCGATGCTCCGCCGCCTCTCCGCCGAAACAGGGATCGGCCTGGCCGCCACCAACGACGTGCATTACATCCAGAAGGCGGACGCCCGGGTCCAGCGGGTGCTGATCTGCGTCCAGACCAACCATGTTCTGGGGGAGAAAACCGGGCTGGAGTTCGAGACGGAGGAATTTTACCTCAAGAGCGAAGACGAGATGCGCGCGCTCTTCGCCGACTGCCCGGAGGCCCTCGAAAGCACCGCCGCCATCGCCGCGCGCTGCCAGGTGGATATTGAATTCGGCGTCACGAAGCTGCCTCATTTCTCCATTCCCGGCAGTCCTGACCACTTCGCCTGGTTCAGCGCCCGCTGCGCGGAAGGGCTGACCGAGCGCTACGGACCGAACCCGCCGGAGGAATACTGGAAACGGCTGCGCTATGAACTGGACGTCATCCGCCGCATGGGCTACGTAGATTACTTCCTGATTGTGCACGATTTCATCGCCCACGCCAAGGCCCAGGGAATCCCCGTCGGGCCGGGGCGGGGGTCCGGGGCCGGGAGTTTGGCGGCCTACTGCATCGGCATCACGGGCATCGACCCGATGAAATACCAGCTGCTTTTCGAGCGTTTCCTGAATCCCGAGCGGGTCAGCATGCCAGACTTCGATATTGATTTTTGCTATGAGCGCCGGGGCGAAGTCATCGACTACGTCATTGAAAAATACGGGGCGGACCATGTCGCGCAGATCGTCACCTTCGGTACCATGGCGGCCCGGGCCGCGCTGCGAGACGTTGGCCGGGCCTTGGGTCTGCCGTACGGAACGGTGGACCAAGTGGCGAAATTGGTGCCGATGGAACTGAAGATGACCATCGACCGGGCGCTGAAAGAATCCGCCGATTTCAAAGCCGCTTATGAGGGCGACGAAGCCGTCCGGGACCTGATTGACACCGCCCGGCAGGTGGAGGGCATGCCCCGCCACGCTTCCACCCACGCCGCCGGGGTGGTCATTACCCGGGACCCGGTGCAGACGTACGTCCCCCTGGCCCGCAACGACGAATCCATCGTCACCCAGTTCCCTATGACCACGCTGGAGGAGCTGGGGCTGCTGAAGATGGACTTTCTGGGGCTGCGGACACTGACGGTGCTCCACGACGCGGAGGAGATGGTCCGGCGGCACACGCCCGGCTTCTCGCTGGAGCGCGTCTCCGCGGAGGACCCGGCGACCTATGAGCTTTTCACAAAAGGGGAAACGACGGGGATCTTTCAGTTCGAGGCGGGCTGGGTGCGCAGTGTGCTGATGGACCTGCGGCCGGAAAGCATCGAGGACCTTTCCACCGTCACGTCCCTCTGCCGCCCCGGGCCGATGGATTCGATTCCCACTTGTATTGAAAACCGGCAGCACCCGGAGAACATGAAATACCTCACGCCGCAATTGCAGCCGATCCTTTCGGTCTCCTACGGCTGCCTGCTTTACCAGGAACAGGTCATGCAGGTCTTCCGGGAATTGGCGGGCTATTCCCTGGGCCGCGCGGATATCGTCCGGCGGGCCATGAGCAAGAAAAAACACAAAGTCATGGAACAGGAACGGGAAATTTTCATTCACGGCCTCCAGCGGGAGGACGGGAGCATCGAGGTGGACGGGTGCATCCGCCGGGGCGTCGGTGCGGAGGTTGCCGACAAGATATTCGACGAAATGTCCAGTTTCGCCAGTTATGCCTTCAATAAATCACACGCGGCGGCGTACGCCTACGTCGCCTACCAGACCGCCTACTGCAAGCGGCACTATCCAAAGGAATTTCTGGCGGCGCTGCTGAGCAGCGTCATCGAGCATTCCGGCAAAGTCGCGGAGTACGCCGCCGAGTGCGCCCGGCTGTCCATTCCCCTGCTGCCCCCCAGCGTCAATACCGGGGAAGAGAAGTTTACCCCTGAAGGCGAGGGCATCCGCTTCGGCCTGTTGGCCATCAAAAACCTGGGCAGCGGATTCATCCGGCAAATTCTGGCTGAACGGGGGCGCGGCGGCCTTTTCCGGGGCTTCTATGATTTTCTCAAACGCATGCAGGGCAAAGAATTCAACCGCCGGGCCGTGGAATCGCTGATCAAATCCGGGGCGCTGGACGGACTGGGCGCCAACCGGCGGGAAATGATGATTTCCCTGCCGGGCTTCCTCAGCGCGCTGGAAAGCGAAACCCGGCGCAACGTGGAAGGCCAGATCGGTTTCTTCGAGCTGATGGGAGGGCAGGAGCAGCGGGTCAACGAACCTGCGATTCCCCGGCAGGCGGAGTACGCCCTTGCCGACCTGCTGACCAATGAAAAAGAGGTTGTTGGATTCTATCTTTCCGGCCATCCTCTGGCCAAACTGGGGGACCTGGCCCGACAGCTGCGCTCCGCCCGGATTGTTGATTTGCTTGACCCGGCCAACGAGACCGGCCAGGGACCTCACCGCGACAACGAAGACGTCCGGCTGCTGAGCATCATCGTCTCGGTCAAAAAGAAAGTCGTTAAAAACAACGCCACCATGGCCTTCCTGACGCTGGAAGACATGTACGGTCAGATTGAGGCCCTGGTCTTCCCCGCGATGCTGGAGCGCTTCGCGTCCCTCTGCGTGGAAGGGCGGACAGTCCTGCTGGGCGGACGCCTGAGCCTCCAGGAAAACAAGGAGGCTAAGCTGATCTGCAACACCCTGGAGGAAATCGCCGACGGCGAGGAAGCGCCCGTCGGCGCCGCCGAACCCATCCAGACGTCCTCCCCCGCGGCGGACGGGTCGGCGCGCAAAGTCCGGCGCGGGGTGTTCCTGCGGCTCCCCGGTCCCGGTGACCCCCGCCTGACCAAGGCGGAACAATTCCTGCGGATTTTCTCCGGCTTCGGCGGCGCATTGCCGGTGATGTACTTCTTCACGGAAAGCAAAACCTATGCCCAGCCGGCGGAACGGGCGCTGCGCGCGGTGGACTGGAACGCCCCGCTGGACCGGGCGCTGCGGGAACTGCTGGGCACGGAAAACGTGGTGGTCAGCCAGCCCTCTGACCGTTAAATTCGGCAAATCGCTGATTTTTGATCCGCGCCATTGGGCGGGCTGCACAAAATTTTCAGGGCATCCGTCAGGATTCTGAGCGCAGCACCGGAAAACCGCCCCGGGAACTGGTTTCATTTCCACATTTTATGGCACATTGCACAAAAACGCGTCATTTGTTTTGTGTAATGCGCCTTGACTTTTGCCACTGATCTGCATATAATAACATTGTGGCCCTTATAGCTCACCAGAAAGGAGGGAATCCCCATGACGTACCACTTCAGAGCGCATGACCTCATGCATCAGGAAGAAGAACGGCTGTTCCGGGAAGTTGCCGCGCAAAAAGGGTTGAGTGTCCGCAAGCTCGGCGCGCTGCTCCGCCTGAACGCCCTGCTCCGCAGCCAAAACAACCGCTAAGCCCACACCAAACAGAAGGGATCCGTTTCCCCAAATGAATGGAACAACAAAGCAACTGCCGTAGTCCCCGGCGTTCCGGTGGACTGCGGCCAGTTGTTTCTTTTTCGGCAATTTTGTCAGTATTTGTCGTAATTATCCGGAAAATCTCCGTTGCCTGACAGTTTTTTTGCATATTATTGCACTACTTTATTGACAAGGCAGCCGATTACGAGTACAATAGTAAGGCGAACTATTCTGTGGCCCCCGCTCCGATCCGCCGGGGGACAAGCCGTAATTCACAGAGAAACGAGGAGGACAAAACTGATGAAAAAACGATTGCTGACCCTCGCGGCGCTATTGCTCGCCGCCCTGATGCTCTGCCTGTCCCTGACCGGCTGCGCCAAAAAACATTACGGACCCTATAACCTGCTCAAGGACGGCGTATTGCAGGTGGGTTCGGAAATCGGCTACCCGCCTTTCGAGATGAAATCCGACGACGGCACCGAGTACATCGGCCTGGATATGGAGCTTGGCAAACTGATTGCCGATAAACTTGGCCTGAAGTTTGAGGTCGTCGAGAGCGACTTCGAGACCATCCTCAAAGGCCTGGGGACCGACCGCTATGACATCGTCATGTCTGCCATCACCATCACGCCAGAACGGAAGAAAAACGACTGCGATTTCTCTGCGCCATACATCAAGAACTGGCAGGCTATCGTCGTCAAGCGGGGCAGCGCGCCCGTCACCAGCCCGGAGGGGCTCGCGGGGCTTTCCGTCGCTTATCAGGAGGGCACCACTTCGTTTGAATACCTCAAAAGACTGCGCGACACCGGGGCGGTGAACTGCGAGGTTTCGGAATACAAAAAGATCCTCAATTGCTTCGACGATCTGAAACTGGGCCGGGTGGACGCCGTGCTTTGCGACAGCGTTGTGGCCGAAGGCTATGTCGCCCGGGATCCCAGCACGTATGAAATCACCTGGCATCAGTCTACGGTCGAAGGGGAGGAGCCGGAGCTGTTCGGCATCGCTATCAAACAGGGCAACATCCCGCTGCAGGAAGCGATCGACAAGGTCCTGGCGGAGCTGGAAGCAGACGGAACCATGGATCAGCTGCGCGACGAGTGGCTGAAGTCGCAATAAGATCCCACAGCCGCAGGGCAGGGGACAACTCCCCTGCCCTCTTCTCTGTATTTTTTGGTATTTTGGCGGCCCGTCCCAACGGGTTACCGCAGGAAAGGGTTGCATACGTATGGCAAAGGAACGCATCCAACAGCGCCGGGACTGGCGGGCCGAAAGCGCGGCCTTCTTTCTGAATCACCGGGCGGTGTGCCTGCTGACGGCAACACTGCTGGCCGCCTGCGCCGTTCTGGGCTTCCTTCGGCCTCCTATGGCCAAAATTCGGGCGCAGATCTCCCCGCGGTTTGTCCGGGAAAGCGGCTCACGCTACAGCGAAGCAAAGGTCAACCTGCTGGTGATCGGCATAGCCCGGGGACGAAACGTCAAAACCGGGGACACGGAAACTTACGTTGGCTTCGCCGGAAAGATCTTTCAGGCGGATCTGAACCGGGAACTGGACCTCAAGGCGAAGGCCGAAAAGGCGGAGAAGGAGCGGGGCGAAACCGTCCGCGCGCCGCTAACCAAAACGGAGCGGCGGGAATACCAGCGGCAAAAGCTGCTGGAAAACGTCGCAGACATCGTGCTTTGGATCCCGCCGCTGCTGGACGGCTCGAAGATCACCGTTTCGCTGACTATTCTTTCGACACTGACAGGCGCTTTCCTGAGCATCTTCATGGCACTGGGAAAAATTTCGAAGTTCAAACCCCTCAGCAAGCTCTGCAGCGCATACATTTTTGTCTTCCGGGGATCCCCGCTGCTGATGCAGCTGTTCTTCATCTACTTCGGCCTGCCGCTGATCAACCCCAACCTCAATATCCAGGACCGGTTCACGGCGGCATACATTGCCTTCACCCTCAATTCCATCGCCTACATGGCGGAAATCATTCGCGCGGCGATCCAGTCCATCGACAAAGGACAGTTCGAGGCCTCGAAGGCGCTGGGCCTGACGTATGGGCAGACCATGCGGCTGGTTGTCATCCCGCAGTCCATCCGGCGGCTGATTCCCCCGGTGGCCAACGAGTTTATTATGGTGCTCAAGGACGCGTCGCTGGTGTCGATCATCTCGCTCTCGGATCTGGCCAAGGTAACCCAGACCATCTCCACGACCAGCGGGAAGGTGCTGGTATACATCCCTTCCATCGCGATTTATCTGATCATCACCGCGCTTTTCACCTTCATCTTCAACCGGCTGGAGAAGCGATTCTCCATTTATCAATGAGAAAGGGGGCCGCTGTTATGTCGCTGATCCGAACGGAAGACGTCTGCAAATTCTTCGGCACCCTGGAGGTGCTGAAGAATGTCAGCATTTCGGTGGAACCAGGAGAAGTGGTCTGCGTGATCGGGCCGTCCGGCGCGGGAAAGTCCACGCTGCTGCGTTCGCTCAACCAGCTGGAGTCGATCTATTCCGGCAAGATCTTCATTGAGGACGAATTATTCCTGCACCGGGATAAAGGCGTAACGGTGGGGCGCACGGCTCCCCAGGCCCACAAGCGCCTGCTGCTGGAAATGGGGATGGTGTTCCAGTCGTTCAATCTTTTTCCGCACCGGACGGTACTGGAAAACCTCTTGCTGGCCCCGGTGAACGTCCAGAACATTCCGAAAGCGGAAGCGGAGGCCGACGCGAGGCAGCTGCTGGAAACCGTCGGCCTCAGCGCAAAGGCCGACGCCTATCCGGCCCGGCTTTCCGGCGGGCAGCAGCAGCGGGTGGCCATCGCCCGGGCGCTGGCAATGCACCCCAAAATCATGCTCTTCGACGAACCCACCTCCGCCCTGGATCCGGAACTGGTCGGAGAGGTGCTGGGCGTCATGCGGAGCTTGGCGGAAAGCGGAATGACCATGTTGGTGGTCACCCATGAAATGGCCTTCGCCCGGGACGTCGCCGACCGGGTGCTGTTCATGTATGAAGGCACGGTGCTGGAGGATTCCCCGCCGGCAGAAATCTTCACCAACCCCAAGAACGAGCGCACCCAGCAGTTTTTGCAGCGCATTCTGGCGCATTAACTCTATGAAAGGTAATTATGTGTTATGGATGAAACCAGGCCGGCTGACCTGACACAGGAGACCAAATTTGTCAGCGGAAAGGAGCAGCTGGCGTTTTATGCCAGCGCCTTCTTCCGGGATATGTCCTATGCCGTTATGGGCATGGTGAATTATTTTTACACGGATATCCTTGGCTTGCAGAAATTCAAGCTTGGCCTGTTGCTTTGGGCCGAAAAACTCTGGGACGGCGTGAATGATCCGCTGGTGGGGGCATACTTTGACAAGCGCGCCTACCAGACCGAGAAGGCGCGCGTCTTCTTCAAGACCACCGCCCTGCCCGTTGCGCTGCTGCTCATCGTAATGTTCCTCCCCATCCGCTTCAGCGCGAACGAGAACGTCAATACCTGGCTGCGCATGGCCCTCGTGCTGCTGTGCTACATCCCCTTTGAGGCAATGCACACCCTCAACGGCACTGCCTACATGAGTTACTATAATTCCATCACCCCCAACATCCAGGAACGCGGAGAGATCATCTCCCGGGCACGGCTTTTTTCCTCCATCGGCAGTGCGGTCGCGGGGAGCGGCGGGCTGATTTCCATCCTAATGAGCTTCGTCCCCAAAGACGATATCCAGGCCAAAACATGGGTTTACCTGGGCGTCGCGGTCTTCGTTGCCGTCTGTTTCCTGCTCTATAACCGACTGATGTATACGCAGGTCCGGGAGCGGATCGTCTCCCCGCCCCAGGAACAGCAAAATGTCCGGGGAATTTTCCGGGGAATGCTGCAAAACAAGCTTTTCCTGATTATGATGATTTCCAACGCCCTCGCCGGGCTGATCAGCCCTGGTAACACGGGGATGTATTTTTATGACTACAACGTCGGCAACACCATTTGGCAGACCGTCATCGGCCTGGCCGGGTTTCCGGCGCTGCTCCTCGCTTCCGCCGTGACGCCAATGCTCATCAAGCGGTTCGAAAAGCGCAATTTGATCCTAGCCTGCGGTGTGCTGACGATTCTGACCAACCTGATCTATCTCGCCGTCGGGTATCAGTCGAAACTCTTCATGGCGCTCATCACTTTCCTCACAAACATCCCCGGGGCGATCAAAAGCATGCTTTACTGGTCGATGATTGCGGACAGCGTGGATTACCTCGAGTGGCGGACCGGCAAGCGCAACGACGGCGCGATCTACGCCGTCGAAGGGCTGATGGGCAAAATCGTCGGCGCATTCGGCAGCACGTCTACGGCGATTATCATCTCGGTTATCCATTTCACGCCCAACCAACCCAGCCAACCGCCGGAGACCCTGCGCGGGCTCTTCGTCCTGCCGCTGGTCATCACCATCCTCAGTACGGCCATTTCTACCCTTCCGTATTTCTTCTATGACCTCAAGCGCAAAGATCACGCCCGGATCATCGAGGAACTCAAGATGCGCAGCGAAACGGCAGCGGAATAGCAAATCCTCTATTATATGATTAGGAGGGCAAGGGTATGGACTGCGATCGCATCACCTTGCGGGATAAAATCGGCTACGCCTTCGGCGACATGGGCGGGCAGCTTGGCTTCGCGCTGGTCGGGGCTTTTCTGTCGATGTTTTACACCGATGTGTTGGGCCTTTCTCTGCAACAGATCTTCGTGCTCATGCTGGTCGCCCGGATCTGGGACGCGGTCAATGACCCCCTTTGGGGCAGAATCATCGACCGCCGCCCCGCAGGCGTCCGCGGAAAATTCCGCCCGTATCTGCTCTGGGTGCCTATCCCGATGGCGGTCGCCACGGTGCTGATGTTCACGTACTTTCCCGGCCTGCCCGTCGGCCTCCGGCTTCCCTATGCCTATGTCACTTACATCGCCTTCGGTATGCTATACACCGGCGTGAATATCCCGTACGGCTCTCTTGCCTCCGTGATCACCGCGCGGGAGGACGAGCGGACTTCTCTTTCTGTTTTCCGTTCCGTCGGGGCCGGACTGGGCGGACTACCGGCGATGATCCTGTTGCCGACATTTGTCTTTTCCTCCGGGGCGGGCGGCGGCAAGCAGCTCGACAGCGGCAAACTTCTGCTGGCGGTGCTGGTCATGGCCGTCTGCTCCGTCGGGATCTATTTCGCCTCCTACCGCCTGACGCGGGAACGGGTGATATACGGGGAAAATGCCGCGAAACCGCAGCTGCGCAAAACCTTGCAGGCGCTGCTGCGCAGCCGGCCCTTCCTCTCGCTGAGCCTGGCTTCCATGCTGCTCATCGCCGTCACCATGTACACCCAGACGGTGAATTTCTATCTGTTCAAGGATTATTTCCGGGCCCCGCAGCTTTTCAGCCTCTACTCGGTCTTTACGTACATCCCCATGGCGCTGCTGCTGCCAGTGCTGGGGCCTCTGACGCGGAAATTCGGCAAAAAGGAACTCTGCGCGGCAGGGCTGCTGGGCAGCGCTCTGGCCTACGCCGCCGCTTTTTTGATTCACACGCAGCAGCCCTGGGTTTATCTTGTGTTCAGTTTCCTCTGCGGAACGGGGCTGACGTTCTTTACCATGGAGGTCTGGGCACTGGTGACCGACGTCATCGACTACCAGGAGCGGCGTTCCGGTCAGCGTGAGGAAGGCACGGTCTACGCCTTCTATTCCTTTGTCCGGAAAATCGGCCAGACGGCTGCGGGCAGCGGCGGAGCCTGGGCCTTGGGGCTGATCGGCTACCAGGTCGCGAATGCGGTCGAGGGCGCCGCCCAGCCGCAGACGCGGGCCGTCGCTCAGGGAATGTATACCATCGCGACCACCGTCCCCGCCGCCGCCTGTCTGGCCATGAGCCTGCTGCTGGCGCTGGCTTATCCTCTGGGAAAAGCAAAACTGCGGGAACTGCACGGCGTATAAAGAACAGAAAGAGAACCAAGGGGATATCAGAGAGGAAAGTATGGGGGAATGATCCATGAACGAACAGTACCGTGTCCACGTCGGCTTTGGGTTTCACGTCAACTGCTATCACTCCTATCGGGGGGACAGCAACGACGAACTGGGTTTCGGCGGAGACATCCGCGTCATCCGGAAAATCATTGCTATTTTAAATGACTGCAACAGCCGGGGCATCCCTGTCAAGGGAACCTGGGATTTTGAAAATGCCTATTCCCTGGAGGATATCCTGCCGAAATACGCGCCGGACATCATTGACGGGGTGCGGGAGCGTGTCCGCTGCCGGGGGGATGAAAATATCCTCATGGGCTACAACAACGGTGCGCTGGGCGCCATGACCCCTGATGAATTCGACGCGTCGATTGCCTGGGCGATCCGCAACGGAAAGGGTTCCGGACTGGAAGACCTCTTCGGCACCTGTGAGCGGATCGTCCGGCCGCAGGAATTCATGTTTACACCGTCCCAAGTCCGGGACTACAGGCGCGCGGGGATCGAGGCCGTTTGTCTGTACTACAGCTGCATCCCCTTCGACGCCTTCCGGACCATCGTTCCGCAGCTGCGGGACGAGCTGGCCTTCAATCCCGCAACGTATACCTGGCAGGGGGAAGGAATCACTATCCTGCCGACTTACAGCAACGCTGATCTGGTCGATGCGGGCACCTTGCGCTGGCTGGTGAAGGATCTGCGGCGGCAGCAGCTGGCGGGAAAAATCAACCGTGACGTGTTTGTTTTCATCAACATGGACGCGGACGCGATCTTCTGGGAGCCGCTGGGCCTCCCCGGGCCGCTGGGGAAACTCGCCAACGCGCGGGGGATTCTGGGTCTTGCGGAAGAGGTTGCTGACCTGGACTTCGTCGTCTACGACACCCCTGGCGGCTACCTCCGGCATCATCCGCCCCTGGCGGAAGTCTCTTTTGGCCATGACACAGCGGACGGCAGCTACACCGGCTACGCTTCCTGGGCCGAAAAACCCTTTAACCGGCAAATCTGGACCCGGCTGGAGCGGGCGCGGGCCCTGGCCAAGGCGCAAGGACGCGACGCTGACTCCGCTTCTTTTGGGGACCGGATCCTGCTGCTGTCCACCACTCATTTCGGCCTGGCCTCCCCGGTGCTCAACGTAGACCGGGAGCGCCGCGCGCTGGAACTCTCCGCCCAAATGACAGCACGGGAACTGGCCGCCCGGGAGACACCGGCGGCGCTGACGCTGTGTTTGCCGGACGCGGGAGCGGAAGACGGCGCTGTCGCTTCCGCGGAACTTTGCTTCGACCCCGGTTTCCTGCCGGAGATCGGCCGCCTGAGGCTGGAGGCGGAGGGACTGGAGACCTTCGGCGCGGTGGCACTGGAGGAACATCTGGACAGCAGCGTAGCTTCGGCTTTCGCTGTTCTGCGCTTCGGGCCGGGCGCTGCCTGGCGGACCCTGACGGTCACGGTTTTGGACGAAGCTCCCGCGCCTGCGGCAATTCCCGCTGCGCTGGAGACGGCGTCTCTGCGGCTGCGTTTCTGTGAACACGGGGAACTGCGCGCCTTCACCTATCATGGGAAACCCATCGGCGGGCCGGACTTTCTGCAAAGCTTCCTGCGCTACGACGGACGCCTGGTCCGCTTTACTCCCAAAAAACGGCTGCCCCTCCCGGCGGCGGGAGCTGCCGTCGGCCTGCGAATTACGGGGGACATTCCCTTGCCGGAGGCTGCGGCCCCGGGCCGTTTTACGTATGACTTCTTCACACTGCCGGGCCTTGACGGAGTCTTCCTTCCCTTCCGGGTGAAATACCCCTATACCCCGGAAACCCATGCTTTGTCCACCCATTCCAGCGCCTTAGGCCGCAAGACCGACAACCGCTGGCAGGAGGCGGTTCCCCTCCAGCTGCTGCCGCGGCTGACCGGGCCGTTGTCTGTGGTTAAGCGGAACTTCACGGGGGCGCTGTCGTCCTATCCGATCGCTTCTTTCCGGGAAAGCGTTCCCGAAAACGAGAATCTCGACTCCTTCAACCACCAGCTAAGCGGCGGCTTCGTCGGCCTGACCAATGGGGAAACGGGGCTTTGCCTGGCCAACGCGCGGCAAGTGCTGAATTCCATGGCCTGCTGCCCGATGCGCCTGCGCCGCCGGAACGAGCAGGACACCGTCGCGCTGAATCCTTTCGGAACCTATACGGGCCGCCAGCGGGTGCACCCCAGCCGGTCCAACGGCAGCATCCGGGAAGCCTTCGTCATGACGGCCCCGCAGGCCCGGTCCCTGGCCCCGGCCTATAACGGCGTAACGGAAAACGGCGTCCTGGGGCTGTTCGGCTTTGCGGGCGCTCAGCCGGACGAGGCCCTGCTGCGGGACATGACCGGCTTCGCGGACGGGACGGTATTGCTGGAGCCGGCCGGCTCCCCAGTCCATGCCCCCGGCGCGGCGGCGGATCATGTGCGCTTCCCGGCGCTTCAGGCAGATGATACGACGGCGGCGCAGCTCAAACCCGTGCTGGTTTCCGGGGTCCGGCTCAAGCCTCTGCGTCTGGCACGAACAGCGGCGCTGGCTTTCGGCACGATTCTTGTGCGGCAAATAAAGGGGAAATAAATTGCCCCGAAAGAAACAGAAACCGCCGGACGGGTACCCGTCTGCAGTTTCTGTTAGGGATGATTTCCTAGTGGCTGCCAGGGATTCGCGGCGTTATGTATGCGTTTCACGCGTTACTCTTCCATCTGGATCCCCTGGATGTAGTCGGTGAACCCGACTTTGTAGACGCCGTTTGAGGATACCTTGTAGAGTACTACCGCCGTTTGCTCCTGCTCAAGGATGCAATTGCAGGCGCTGTTGCGGTATAGCATACCCACTTTATTGGACATTTTGCTGTCCGCAAAGATGGGGAGCTCCCGCCCCGATGTATTGACGAACCGTTTCATACTGACTGCCTCCTTTTATCGTCCTTCTTCTTTTTCGTAAGTTGTCTGTTTAGCACTTTACTTTGTCGCCCGTATAAAGTATTGTACTCTATTTCCCGGCAATAATCAAGTGTTTTTTTCAAATTTTTTAAATTTTTTTCATATTTATGTCAAATATCGGTAGGTTTTTGTCTGGATTTCCGGAATTCCCCTGCCGTATAGGAAAGGATTGGAGATTTATGATGAATGTAGCACTGATCAGCTCCTGGCATGTCCACGCGAAGGGGTACGCCCGGGAAATCAAGGAGATCCCCGGCGCGTCTCTTTCCGCAGTTTGGGACGCCAACCCCGCCATTGGAAAAGAATGGGCAACGGAATTGGGATGCGCCTACCAACCGGATTTTTCTGCTTTGCTGCGCGATTCGGCCTTGGACGGAATCATCCTCACCGCCCCCACCAATGAACACGCCGCCTTCCTGGAGCAGGCCGCCTTGGCGGGGAAGCACATCTTCACGGAGAAGGTGATGACCCTTACCTCGGCGGAGGCCCGTCGCGTTCGCGCGGCAGTGGAGCAAAGCGGCGTCGTACTGACCATCTCTTTTCCGCATATCTGCGAGGCGCCTATCCGCACAGCACGGGACATCCTGCGCAGCGGCGTACTGGGAACGGTCTCCTACGCCCGGGTACGGAAAGCGCACGACGGCCTGCGCTGGCTGCCGGACTCATTTTTTGATCCCGTGGCGGCGGGCGGCGGCGCGATGATGGACCTGGGCGCGCACCCGATGTACCTGCTCCCCTGGCTGCTGGGACAGCCGGACAGCGTACTGTCGTGCTACACCAATGTCGCAGATAAAGCCGTTGAAGACAATGCTGTAAGCGTATTTTCCTTCCCCGGCGGCGTCATCGGCGTGTCGGAAACCGCTTTCGCCAGCGCCCATAATCCTTTTTCTCTGGAAATCAGCGGCACACAGGGTACGCTCCAATTCTATGACGGGGTACTCCGCTATCGTGCCGACGCGACAGAGGGTCGGTGGGTGGAAGTAACCGAGTTCTCCCCCGCCTTGCCGAACCCGCTGGAACTCTGGGTCCGCGCAGTCACAGAAGACGGCGAAAACCCGCTGAATCTGGATCTGGCCGAGCAGCTCACCATCGTTATGGAGGCCGCCTATGCCGCCGCAGAGAGCGGCAAGCGCATCGCGCTGGCGCATTGCGCAACCGCATGAGTGATTCGGCGTATTCCAGCGGTGATTCAGCAGCACCAGAACGCGTTGCGTGCTTCAGCGGTGAGCCGCCATCGCTGGAGCACACTGTGTGCTGTTGCGCTGACGGTGCGCAGCGCCAGTCTGCGACGCGTCCGCCTTTTATTGTTTCAAACCGGGATCTCTTTGACGCGGCAATCCGAGCTTGCGGCGAAAAAAGATCCCGGAGCGGGATTGGAACGTTGGGCGAAAAAGCGCTCCATGGTATTGTAAAGCTTTATTGCGCGGAAGGCGATGGCGCCAGCTGCGAGGTTCGCGTTGGACGCTACGTGGCAGATGTGGTGGGAGAATCTGGGGTTTTGGAGGTCCAAACCAGGGATTTCGGGCGGCTGCGGCCCAAGCTCGCGGCTTTTTTGTCCGTGACCCAGGTAACGGTCGTGCATCCGATTGCCGCGGAAAAGTGGATTTGCTGGGCTGACCCCAATACCGGAGAACTGCGTAGCCGCCGCAAAAGTCCCCGGAAGGGCACAATTTACCATATTTTCCCCGAGTTGTATCGGCTGGGCGATATTTTTCCGCACCCCAACCTTCGGTTTCGTGTGCTGCTGCTGCAATGGGATGAATATCGGCTGCTGGATGGCGATGGCGCGCAAAAAAAGCGGCGCGCCAGTTGGGCGGACAAGCAACCACTGGGACTTTGTGCCGACCATCTTTTGGCCGGGCCGGCGGACTACGCCGCCTTGCTCCCTCCGGGTCTGCCGGAATCCTTTACCTCTCTGGATCTCAGCCGCCGGGCTGGGATCCCGCGCGACTTGGCGCAAACGACGCTGCTGGTGATGACCCGCGCTGGAGCCGTGGTATGCACCGGTAAAGCGGGGCGAAGCAAAGCCTACCGGGTGGCCGCCAAAGAGGAAATGACGCGGGTGGAGCGACAAAGAATTGCTTTATTCGACGAAACGGGGGAATTGTGTTGAAGAGAAAAATCTGGTGGGTTCCGGCGTTGCTTCTGGTGTTGCTGAGCGCCTGCGCGCCAACCGTGCCCGCGCAGGAAACCGGCGCCGGACCCTTTGAGACGGCCGAAGTTCCGCTGTCCTGGAATCAATGGCCGGACACATCCCCTTCGGCGCCTTCACAGGAGGAACCTCCAGCGGCACAGACGCCGCTTTCCGGAAATCCTTCCGCCAAAACCAGTGCGCGCCAGCCCGGCGCCGCACCATCAATAACCGCCAAGACGGTTTCCGCAGACTCACAGCCGCCCTCCACCGAGCGAGCCGTGGTGCGGATTGTCGTGCCGGAAGGCAGCACCTTCTACCAGATTGCAAGGCAGCTGGACTCCAAAGGGATCTGTTCTGAGAAGGCGTTCTATGACGCGGCTCAAGCGTATCGGGTCCAGTCCTTTACCGTCCCCGTACGCAGCGACCGCTGCTACCATCTGGAAGGCTACCTTTTCCCGGACACGTATGAATTTTACCAAGGCAGCGACCCGGTAGAAGTCCTGCGCCGCATGCTCAATAATTACGCCGCCAAGTCCGGTTTGCCCGCCGACGAGACGCTGGTTCTGGCCTCCATCGTTGAACGGGAAGCCCGCAGCGCGGAACATATGGCAATGGTGGCTTCGGTCTTCCGCAACCGTTTGGCCAAGGGCATGAAACTCCAGGCGGACTCTACCATCACTTACGTCGAACAGTCCATTAAACCAAACGCCCTCGTTCCGGATCCGGGCCGCTTCGCCGCGCTCTACAATACTTACAAATGCGCCGCGCTCCCCGCCGGGCCGATCTGCTGCCCCGGTGTGCGCGCCATCAACGCCGCCCGCAACCCCGCCAAATCCGATTACCTATATTTCTTTTTTGGCAACGACAACCAGAATCATTATTCCGTTACGCTGGAAGAGCACGAGGCGCGGATGAAGCAATACGGCGTACAGTATGATTAAAAAAACCGCCCAATCGGACGGCACCGCGCAGTTCTTGGCTGCACAAAACAGGAAAACCTCCCTCTCTCTTCGGGTTCCCTCGTGAACTGAATCACGCATAAAAGATATTTCATCCCAAACATCAATGGGGGGAAAGCTGATTAGTCGGCCGCTTCAGTGGTCAGGATAGCGGTCAGAGCCTTTGTGACCGGAGAATTTTTGGGGAGTGTCCAGCCGGTCTCAGACGTCAGGCTGGCGGCTTTGGCGGTAACAGCGTCAATGCCAACGTCCAACCGATATTCTGTTCTCTGGAGATATCTCTCGCCCGGAAAATTTACCGTTACCAAGCCTTTTATCAGTGACGGGCGCATGCTTCCCGGCGGAACCATACCAATAAAGTAGAAGGACCCGTCGCCAGGATTATAGTACCAGCGATCCAGGCAGGCGGCAGGATCCTTGAGCGCCGCCGGGTCGGTGATCAAATCAGTAAAGTCCAATAAAATATTTTCATTCAGCGCAGAGCAAGGCCGTCCTTTCCCATCCCGCGGCAGAGCGGTCGGAACTGCTCGCGCCGTCGCCGCGGGTTCCTGCAACGCCTTAAAACAGTATGCATCGCTCTGAACCCAAGAGTGAACATAGTATGTATCGTATGTATCCGACCATCCCGCCAATGCCGTCCGTTCCTGGAAACCGAGCCGGATCAAATATCTCTCTTTCCCAATATTGCTCACAGCAATTTCCCGTGAAACGTAGTCGGCCGCTTCGCTGGTTTGCCCGGTCAATTCATAAAGCGTTGCGCTCCCGTCAGTGATACGGCTGTTCTCTATTTTCTCTGTTTCGGTACACCATGCGAAGGAAGAGCTGGCGCTAAAGAATAGGACTGCTGCTGTCAACGTCAAAAGAATACGGAAACCGACGCCGGCGCCAACCAGCATTTTCTCCAAGCGGCCCCTGCTTCGCCTCCTACTGATTTTCCGCTTCCATCGGGGCGGGAAACGGACGCGGAAGCCTTGCCGCCGCGCCCGCCTCTTTTAAACTTCCTTGCTTTTATACGACTATCAACATCCTGCGCTTGCTACGTCCTTACGTCCTTGCCGTTTCACGTCCTGCCAGGATGATTGATGCGAAGGGGATATAGAACCCCGCGGGACCTGGTCGCGCCGCGGGAGGTCTACCTTAAGGAGCGGCGGAAGCCGCGGATTCTTTGTTCCGTTTCCGGAACACGGCGCACCAGCACCGCTGAACAGTTTCATGCAGCGTCTCATTCTCCTCCTTGCGCAGCCAGGAAAGCGGCCGGGCCATGAGGAGGGAGCAAAGCAGCAGCGAAGAGCAGAGAATAGCGGTCAGAAACCGGTGCTCCCGCGCGACTTTCAGGACCTTGCCCAGGCGGCGAATGGTAAAAATCTTCTTGCCGATCAAGGCGTCCTCCGAGATAGGGGGATCCTCTGATTGGTTATGGTCACCTTTGGTGACAAAACAGCGGCCCAATTGGTTGCTGAGGTCTTCGCGTACGGCAACAACCCGGTGCGTCAGGCTGACGGAGACTTCGCCGTCCTTGGTGACGGGGTTGGTGCGGAAGGTAATAATGTCGCCCACCTTCACGTCCTCCGGCCGGATCTCCCGCACGACGATGGCGTCGCCTCTGAGGAACCCGCCGATGGGGGTGGTGCCGTCCGTCTGCTCGGTAGGGGTCATGGAGTCGGTCAGGACGGTATAAAAATGAAATCCAAAGATAGATTTTTCCGGATTTTTGCTGACGGCAAAGAGAATTGATCCCGCAACGATCAGCAAACACACGGCAGAAACCGTAAAATTGCCTAACTTATTTAGCCTGGTTAAATGTTTTTTTTTTCGAAATGGGCGGGCAATCTCAATCACGTCTGCGTCGTCGTCGGTGGATGTCAGCCATGTGATGAATTTCTTGACTTTGGATTGGGCCTTGATGCTGTCAGGTTCCGGTGCTGCCGGAGAAACCGCCGGCCCGCTGTCCGCCGGCGCGGCATACACACCGAGCGCGGGAAGCTCTACCTTCCCCTCTTCCCGAACCGATTGGATGGGAACCGGTTCCCGCAGGTTCTCCGGCAAGCGGAAGCTTTGGCTGTTGACGATATCATACGAGGTGATGGGGCCGGTATTTTGCGCCGCCACCGGCGCGGGCGGCGCTGCCGCCGTCCAATCCAAATAGCCATCTTGGATGGCGGTGTGCAGCCAGGGCGCATACCCATCGCTGTCGTAAGCGCCGCTGTCATCCAGATAGTCTTGCGCATAAGCCGGAGAAAGATAATCGACAGAAGGGTACGGCTCAACCGGCTGCGACCGCCCCGGTGCGGTGTAGGGACCCGGAGAGGGACGTCCGCTCCTATAAGACGGAATCTCGTTCGTCACGCGAACCCTCCTTTCTGCGTGAATGGACCGATTGCGGCAGTGCGAAAAACAGAGCACCTGCGCGGCGCCTGACAAATCCAGGGCGGCGCAAGCACACGCTCCAACGGTCAGCTGTCCGCAGCGCGGAGGCTTTCCACTTCCCTGCTTTTTTCGTCCCTGCGCATTCTCGTCCCCGGCGGCCGCATGGGCGGCGGACCGGTTTCTTGGGTGTAGTATAGCTGTTTGTCCTGTTAAAGTCAAGAGCTTTTTCGCGATAAATCGGCGATATCTGAAGAAAATTTGTCGGCTTCCCAAAGAACGGCAAGTCCGGAAACGACAAATCAACAGGAATTCCCAACCGATGAGCATACTCTGGGAAATCACCCCCAGTCTAGTGGAATAGTGAATTTTTCTAAAATTCTTCAAAAATACCATTGCTTTTTTATCCTTTTTCTAATATAATAAGAGAATGTAAGAATGAGTCGTAACCTATACGCGAAAAGGGGGATCTTCTATTATGTCCACAGCTTCCATTCCCGCGGCGCGGCATTTGCAGGCGAAAAACCCCGCCGAGCAGACCTTGCGCGTCGCGAAAATCCAGCGCACCTGCGTTCACGACGGACCAGGCCTGCGCACCACTGTTTTCTTCAAAGGCTGCGGCTTGCGCTGCCTTTGGTGTCAGAATCCTGAAAACCTCTCTGCCGCGCCGCTAGAAGGTGACGTCTTCGTATCCACCGAAGAAATTGCTTCCGTCTTGCGCAAGGACGCAGCTTATTACCGGGCAACGGGAGGCGGCGTCACCCTCTCCGGCGGGGAACCGCTGCTCCAAAACCCCGCAGAGCTCACCCGACTGCTGACGGCGCTGAAGAAAGACGGGATTCCGGTTTCCGTCGAAACCACGCTGTTTGTCCCTTGGGATCATATCGAGCCTCTGGTTCCTTTCATCGATCTGTTCCTGGTGGACTTCAAGGTCATCGGCAACAGCGGGACCCACAAAGCCCTGACGGGCCAGGACGACCACCTGATCCAGGAAAATTTTCTCCAGCTGCTGGCTCTGGAGCCCCAACCGAAGGTCCGCTGCCGGATGGTGATGGTTCCCGGCCAAAACGACAGTCCCGCGC
Source organism: Oscillospiraceae bacterium (assembly GCA_031268095.1). Classification (GTDB taxonomy): domain Bacteria; phylum Bacillota; class Clostridia; order Oscillospirales; family Acutalibacteraceae; genus WRMQ01. The sequence goes on from JAIRXU010000072.1 coordinate 51,529, forward strand.
AGATCAAGGCGGCGGCGGACTACCTCAAATCTTTAGACGTCACACAGCTGGAATTGCTGCAATACCATACCCTGCATGAGGACAAAGCCAAGCGCTTGGGGCTGGATATTCCCCAGCTGGGGATCTCCCCGGCGCAGGGGCTGGTTTCCCTCAAGGCCGGTGCGGAGCGGTTCCGCGCCGAGGGCATTGACATTTTCAGCGACGCGCTCCAGCCGAAGCCCCAGCCCGCCCAGTTCACCAAGCGTGTGCTGCGCATCCAGCAGGAAATCAGGGAGAACCCCCGGGAAATCAGTTTCGAGACCTCGTTGCTGAAGACAAATTATTATAAGAAATATAACGGCTTTGCTAAGCCTGTGCACATCCACCGGGCGGAGCGGCTGCATTATGTCCTGGACCGGCGGAGTCTCAACGTCTATCCCGGAGAACTGATCGTCGGCAACTTCACCGAAAAACGCGTTGGCGGACAGATCTGGGAAGAGCAGTACGGCCCGCTCTACATCTCGTTCCTGTATAAAGCCGACCGGATGACCCCGGTCCCGTTCATCAGCACGGCGGAAGAGCGCAAACAATTCTACACCAAAATCTTCCCCTACTGGCTCCCCCGCTGCATCATCGGCCGCTTCACCAGCCTCGACGGCCCGGCGCAGCTGGTCCAATCGCTTTCGTCCGTGGCGGAGCAGCGGGTCGGGTTCAACAATAATTTCGCCGGGATCGCCCACTTCATTGTCAACTTCGAACGCATGCTGACGCTGGGAACCACCGGCCTGAAGGCGGAAGTCCGTCAGACCGCGAAAGAACACCCCGAACATAACCGCGACCTTTACCGCGGCATGCTGATCGCGCTGGACGCGCTGGAGAGCTTCGCCGCCCGGTATGCCGCGTTGATTCAGAAGCAGTGCAACATCGCGACGGATCCGAACCGCAAGGCAGAGTTGGCGCTGATGGCGGAAGTCTGCCGCCGGGTTCCGAAGTATCCGGCCCGGACGTTCCATGAAGCGCTGCAAAGCATGATGTTTCTGCAAATCGCCCTGTGCACGGAAGGCTATGAAAACGCCGTATCGTATGGCCGGGTGGATCAGATCCTTCAGCCTTATTATGAAAAGGACCTGGCTGACGGGCGCATCACTTACGACCAGGCGAAGGAACTGCTGAGCCTCTGGGTGCTGAAGATGGATGAATGCATCCTCATCAACGACGGGGACGGGCTGCTCAATGTTTCGAAGCTCTTCGAGACCCTCTCCACCGACCAGGCCCTGACGTTCGGCGGGACGAAGCCGGACGGCGGCGACGCCACCAATGACCTAACCTTCATGTTCATTGATATCTGCGAGCTGCTGCCGCTTTCGGTCAATATGTGCGCCCGCATCCACAAAGACAGCCCCCAGCCTTACCTCGACCGGCTGGCGGAGATTTACATCAACGGCTGCCCCATGCCCGAGCTCTTCGCGGACGACGTTTACTTCGACACCCTCCAGAGTCACTACGGCGCTTCGCCCGAAAACGCCCGAAATTATTCGATTGTCGGCTGCGTGGAACCGATTGCTTCGCCGGACCACTTCGGCAACACCGATTCGGCCAACATGAACGTCACTTTGCCGCTGCTCCAGGCCATGAAGGGACAGCGGGATGATCTCTGGAATTTCGACGTGCCAACGCAGATTGAGAAATTCGCCACCCGGACCATTGAGTACTTCACCCAGGGGAAAGAACCCCTGGGGCAGAAAATCCGGCAGATGCGCAAGACGCAGCTCCGCCGCCGGGGCGAAGCTCGGGGCCAGTTTGTCTATGACCCGCCAAAGGACATGGATCAACTGCTGGACCGGTTCCAAAAGCGGCTGAATTTTCTCGCCCGCTCCATCCTCGCGGACCAGCAGAAGATTGAAAAAGTCTTGTCCCAGCACTTCACTACCCCCCTGGCCTCCTCTCTTTATCCCAGTTGTGTGCGCCGGGGCCTGGATGCCTACGAAGGCGGGGCGGATTACAATTCCGCCGGGATCCAGGGCGTCGGAATCACCGACGCGGCGGACTCCCTGCTCGCCATTGACGAGCTGGTTTTCCGTCAGCGGAAGTATACGCTGCTGGACATGATCTACGCTGCGGACGACAACTTCGAGGGCGAGCGAAACCAGCAGATCCTCAACGATATTCTGGCTTTGCCGAAGTTCGGGGACGACCGCGGCACGGACAGCGTTCGTTGGGTCACGAAGGTGATGGAGATATTCAACATCGCTCTGGCGCAATGCCCCTTCACCGTCCGGGCCGGCGGAACCGATCCGCAGCACGCCAAAGGCCGCTATGCCGCCGGGTATTACGCGCTGAACACGTCCGACCGGTATGGGAAATACACCCAGGCCCTGCCCTCCGGACGGAAGGCGGGCATCCCTCTGGCCAACTCCGTCACCCCCCGCTACAGCGCAGAACAGGACGACTTGCTCTCCGCTCTCAACGACATCAGCCAGATCAACTTCCGCGATTATGCCGTTAACGGCTCCACCGTGACCTTCACCGTGGACGCGGCGCTCTTCCCGGGAAAAACAGGCGTCCACAATCTGGGATCCATCTTCCAAACCTTCCTCACCAGCGGCGGGATGCAGTTCCAGCCGAACGTCGTCAGCCGGGAACTGCTGCTGGACGCCTACGAACATCCGGAAAAGCACAAGTACCTCATGGTCCGGGTGGCCGGATACTGTTCCTATTTCAACGAGCTGTCCGACGACTTGAAGAAGGTGATTATCAATCGGACCTGTTACGCCTGACCGATTGCCTTCTATCACATTCGGATTCGACGCAGGAGGGTTCTATGTCCCGTCTTAATAAGCTCAAGAAAAAACTGAACCAACGCTTCGCCGGACGGATCACCGTCCGGCAGGAGCGTTCCCATTTGGTCCTGGAGGGAAGCAGCGAGGACTGGAACGAAATTGTCTCCGCCGGATTCCTCGCCGCGAAATACAATGACACAGCGGGCGGCGTGGTGAATGACGTCCGCTTCTCCGGGACGGAACACTTGCCCCCGGTTCGGCTGCCGCGGGAAAATGACCAGTCCCTGGAGGGCGCGGCTCCCGATGTGCTGGTGGTCGGCGCGGGGGTCACCGGCTGCGCGATTGCGCGGGAGCTGACGAAATGGAAGCTGGACGTGCTGCTGGTGGACAAGGAGTGCGACGTCGCGCTGCACGCTTCCTCCCGCAACGACGGTATGATCCACCCAGGGCTGGATCTCCACAAGCACAGCCTGAAATACCAGTATAATCGGCGCGGCAACGCCTGCTATGATGCCTACTGCCAGGAACTTCAAGTGCCCTTCACCCGGGAGGGGCAGTACCTTTGTTTCCCGAAAAAGCTGCCGGCCGCCGCGCTGTACCTTTCCAAACCCTATTGGGCCTATATGGGGGTCCCCAACCGGGTGCTGGGGCGCAAGGCGCTCTTCCGTGTCCTGCCGCAGCTGCATCCGGCCCTGGGCGGCGCGATTTACTTCCCCAGCGCAGGGGCGGTCTGCCCCTATGGCCTGACCATCGCGCTGGCGGAAAACGCCATCCAAAACGGCGCACGGATCAACTTGAACACTGCCGTACTGGGGATGGACTTAAAAACGGACGCGGCGGGAGACCAAAGCATCGCCGCCGTACGCACCAACCGGGGCGTTCTGCGGCCGAAGCTGGTGATCAACGCGGCGGGCGCATTCGCCGAAGAGATCGCCGCTATGGCGGGGGACCGCTTCTTCTCCATTCACCCCCGCCGGGGCACCAACTCTATCCTGGACAAAAAAGCGGCATATATCTCCCGCTATCATTCCTCTACACTCCTGACCGGCCACGCCAAGGGCGCCCACACCAAGGGCGGCGGGGTGATCCATACCGTTCACGGCAACTTGCTGCTGGGACCCAATGCCGTAGAAACCCCTTGCAAGGAGGACTTCTCGACAGCGCCGGAAAGTATCCAGTCCGTTTTCGATAAGCAGGCCAAAACCAGCGAAAAACTTGGTCAGGGGCAAACCATCACCTATTTTACCGGCGTACGGGCCGCGACGTTCGAGGAAGATTTTGTCCTCGGCCCAGGGCTTTATACCCGGAATATCCTCCATGCCGCAGGGATTCAGTCCCCGGGGCTGACGGCCGCGCCCGCCATCGCGGAGGACATCGCGCAGTGGGCCTTCGAAAAGCTGGATGCCCTGGGCTGCCCGCCGCCGCGCAGTGAGACATTTGATCCCCGCCGTCCGGCCATTCCCCACCCCGCCGACCTGCCGGACGCGGAACGCGACGCCCTAATCCGGGAACATCCAGACTTCGGGGTGATTCTCTGCCGCTGTGAGCAGATTAGCCGGGGTGAAATCCTGGCGGCGTTGCGCCGTCCTCTGCCCTGCGACTCAGTGGACGGCGTGAAGCGGCGCGTCCGTGCCGGAATGGGGCGTTGCCAGGGCGGTTTCTGCGGCCCCCAGGTCGCAGCGCTCATCGCCCAGGAACGGGGTATCCCTTTGGAACAGGTCCGCAAGAGCGGCGCGGGAAGCGAACTCCTCACCGGCTGCAGCAAGCGGGGCGCTCCCCCCCTCCCCGCTCCCGTATCTCCGCTTCCGGACACATCAGAACATCAGCGGAATCTTCCCTCCGAACAGTATGACGTCGCCGTGATCGGCGGCGGCCCCGCCGGACTAGCGGCGGCAGTTGCCGCTGAAAACGCAGGCGCTTCGGTGCTGCTGATCGAGCGGGAAGCGCGGCTGGGAGGCATTCTCAAGCAGTGCGTTCACGATGGCTTCGGGGTCATCCGCTACGACGAGAAACTCAGCGGGCCGGAGTATGCCCAGCGCTGCGTCGCGGCATTGCGGGAAACCGGCGTCACTGTGGCGGCCCAGTCTTTTGTCACCCGGATGGAGCGGACGGATGCGGGCATCCAGCTGACTGTCACGGGCGCGGCGGGTCTGCGGCAGGTCCGGGCGAAAGCCCTGGTATTGGCCACCGGCTGCCGGGAGCGCACCGCGCGGCAAATTGCCATTCACGGTACGCGCCCCGCCGGGGTTCTCACCGCCGGAAGCGCGCAGTACTATACCAACATCCTGGGTCAGCTCCCGGGCCGCCGCGTTGTCATCCTCGGCTCCGGGGACATTGGGCTGATCATGGCCCGGCGGCTGACGCTGGAAGGCGCGCAGGTTCTGGGCGTCTGGGAAGCGAAAGCCACCCCCAGCGGCCTGCCGCGCAACATCGCCCAATGTCTGCTGGACTTCGATATTCCGCTGCACGTCAGCCGCACCGTTACGCGTGTCTTCGGGCACGAGCGGCTGGAAGCGGTGGAGATCGCCCAGGTCGACGAACGGATGCGGCCGGTCCCCGGGACGGAAGAGCGTATCGCCTGCGACGCGCTGATTCTTTCCGTTGGCCTGATCCCGGAAAACGAACTGGCCGAAGACCTGGGCGTCGCGCTGGATCCTGCCACCAAGGGCCCCGTCTGCGACCAGAATTATCAGACGAGCGTACCGGGTGTCTTCTGTTGCGGCAACGCGGTGCATGTCAACGATCTGGTGGATTACGTCAGCGAGAGCGGCGACCGGGCCGGCGCCGCCGCCGCGCACTATGCCAAAACCCCCGGGCCCCTGCCTTCCCCTGCCTGCGCCTCCGTTCGAGCCGGGACAGGCTTCCTCTGCGCCGTCCCCCAGCGGATCGACCTGACACAGCAGCCAGAGGCGCTGACGCTCTTTTTTCGCGCGAAAGACGAGCGGGACCGGACGCATGTTCGGGTCACACGCGGCGGCGAGGCGCTCTACGATCACACGTTCCGCCTGCTCCGCCCGCCGGAGATGGAGCGGATCACCGTGCCGCTGGCGGGACGTCCCTTGCGGCCCGGCGACATATTGTCCCTGGAGATGGAGGAACCTGACGCATGAAAGAACTTATCTGCATCACCTGCCCCACTGGCTGCCGCCTTCAGGCAGAACTGGACGGAGACGGCGTCCGCGTTGCCGGCAATGCCTGCCGCCGGGGGGAGGCCTTTGCCCTGGCGGAGCTGACTCATCCTATGCGTAACTTGACATCCACCGTCCGGACCGTCTTCCCGGAAGCGCCGATGCTTCCCGTGCGAACGGACCGGGAAATTCCGAAATCCGCTATTCCTGCCGTAATGACCCTGCTGGCCGGGCTGGTGCTGAAAAAGCCCGCCGCCTGCGGGGATGTGATCGCGGGACTGGAACCCATCTGCGCGGGCAATATCATCGTCACAGCTGACTGGGCGGCGGCGGTCCGCTGACGTTCATGCATGAAAGGTCGCGATCCGAATGGCAAATGATCCCTTGATTCTTACATTTGATATGGGAACGCAGAGCGCACGGGCCTTGCTGGTGGATTCCCGGGGAACCATCGTCGCCAAGGCGCAGCGGGTGTATGACCCGCCGTATTATTCCTTGCAGCCCGGCTGGGCGGAACAGCGGCCGGAATTTTATTGGGACGCGGTCTGCGCCTGCAGCCGGGAGCTGCAGAAACAGCACGGGGAACGCTGGGGAGATGTCATCGCCGTCACCACCAGCACCGTGAGAGACACCTGCGTCTGTCTGGACAAAGACAGACGGCCGCTGCGGGACATTATCCTTTGGCTCGACAGCCGGGAATCCAGCAACGACCAACTGCCCCGGTCGCAGCGGATCATCGCCGCCCTGCTGGGGAAAGCAGAAACCATGCGGCTGCAGCGGCGGGTTGGCGTCTGCAACTGGCTGGCCGAGCACGAGCCAGAACTTTGGGCAAAGACGGATAAGTATGTCCTCTTCTCCGCCTGGCTGACCTACCGGCTCTGCGGAAATCTCATCGACGCCGTACCCAGTACGGTGGGACACGTGCCTTTCGGCTACAAATCCCGCACCTGGCTGCAGCCAGGGGATTTCACCCGCCCACTCTTCGACGTCCGGGACGACCAACTCTATCCCCTGACCGAGTCCGGCGCGGTGTTCGGAACCATCACGAAAGAAGCGGCGGCGCAAACAGGCATCCCGGAAGGCCTGCCCCTGATCGCCACTGGAAGTGACAAATCCTGTGAGGTTCTAGGCCTGGGCTGCTTAACGCCGGAAAAGGCTGCCCTGAGTTTCGGAACCACCGCCACCATCGCCGTCACAGTGCCGCGTTACGTGGAGCCCCTTCCCTTCATTCCTCCTTACCCTTCCATTCTGCACGGCCACTATACCCCGGAAGTAGAGATTTACCGCGGTTATTGGCTGATCAGCTGGTTCAAACGGGAATTCGCCGCGCTGGAAACCGCACAGGCCGAAGCCCTGGGCGTCACGCCGGAAGATCTGCTCAACCAGCACCTGCGGGAGATTCCGCCAGGCTGCCAGGGACTGATTCTTCACCCCTATTTCACGCCGGGGCTGATCATGCCGCACGCGCGGGGCTCGGTGATCGGATTCTCCGACAGTCACACCCGCATGCATCTTTACCGCGCTATCATTGAGGGAATCAACTTCGCGCTGATGGAAGGGCTGCAAAGCGTCCAGAAGCGCTCCAAGCAAAAGACGGAAGGCCTGTTCGTCGCCGGGGGCGGGAGCCGAAGCCCGGAGATCTGTCAGATCACCGCCAATATGTTCGGGCTCCCGCTGCACCGGATCCACACGCACGAGGTTACCGGCATCGGTTCGTCCCTGGTGGCCTTCGTCGCCCAAGGCGTCTTCTCTTCCTACCAAGCGGGTGTGGACGCAATGGTCCATATTCAGGACGCTTTCCAGCCAGATCCGGCGGAACACGCCCTCTATCAGACACTCTATGACCAGATTTATGCGGAAGTTTTCGACCGCCTCGAGCCTCTGTTCTGCGTCATGGACGGCATCATGAAAAAATAATATTTGGCAGGCAACCTATTTTTTATGAATTGGGAGGTATCATCATGGCCCATCCTTACAAGGGCTTCGAGCCCAAATGGTTCCAGGGGGAAATTCCCAAAGATTCGTACCGTTCTATTTTCAAGTGGGGTGTCCCGGAGCAAATCAAGGCGCCCCGGGAGGACATGCTGCGGGACATCCTCCAGCGATTCGGGATAAACGACGATTTCCTGCATGCGTATCAGCAGGACCTGGGGCTGGACGAAGTGAAGTTCGACATCCCCATCCAGCTGGCAGACGAGCACCTGGCCGCGCTGCGGGAGATCGTGGGGAACGACTTCGTCCGGACCGACGACTACGCCCGCTTCAGCGTCGCCTACGGCAAAACCATGTTCGACCTGCTGCGCGCCCGGAACAAGATCGTTGAAAACGTCCCTGACGCGGTGGTTTATCCGGAAAACCGGAAGCAGATTGAGCAAATCGTCGCTTACGTTTCGGAACACAAAATCCCCCTCTATGTTTATGGCGGGGGAAGTTCCGTCACCCGGGGCGTGGAATGCGTCAAGGGCGGAATTTCCCTGGATATGCGCCTGCGCTTCAATAAAGTAGTTCGGTTCAACGAGGAAGATCAGCTGATCACCGTCGAGGCGGGCATGAGCGGACCGAAGCTGGAAGAGATCCTCCAGAACGCGCCGAAGGTCCTCGGGGCCAAGCGGGCTTACACCCTCGGTCACTTCCCCCAGAGTTTCGAGCACAGCTCCGTGGGGGGCTGGATTGTCACCCGCGGCAGCGGCCAGAACTCCACCTACTACGGCTGTATCTCCGACATGGTCCTGGGCCAGAGCTACGCCACCCCCCGGGGAAGCATCACCACCGACTCCCACCCCCGCAAGGCCACCGGGCCGGACCTGGATCAGCTCATGATGGGCGCGGAAGGGACCTTCGGTGTGCTGACCCATGTTACGCTGAGGCTCAGCCGCCACATGCCCGAAACGACCCGTCGCTTCTCGTATATGTTCAAGGACTGGCAGACCGGCATCGCCGCCGCGCGGGAAATCATGCAGAGTGAGGCGGGCAAACCCAGCGTCTTCCGCCTCAGCGATCCGGAAGAAACCAGCATCATGGTGAATATGTATGGCGTGATGGACACTCCGCTCAAGCATCTCTTCCGGGCGAAGGGCATGAAGGAAAACGAAATGTGCCTGTTCCTGGGATACACCGGCGGGGAAGACGGCTACTCGAAAAACTGCGCCAAAACCGTACGGCGGGTAGCGAAGCGGTACGGCGGGCTGAGCCTGACAGGCCTGGTCTGCAAGGGCTGGGAACACGGCCGCTTTTCTGACCCTTACCTGCGCGACACGCTTCAGGACTTTGGCGTCATCATGGACACGATGGAATGCAGCGTCAACTGGAGCGAGATGGCCCGGGTGCACGCGGAAGTCCGTAAAATTGTCAAGGCCCGGCCGCAGACCATCTGCATGACCCACATGAGCCACGTCTATCCCCAGGGCGGCAATCTTTACTGGATCTTCATTATCCTGGAAAATGACGCAGAGGAATTCCGGAAGTTCCACGCCAGCATCCTCGACGCCATTCAGCGCAGCGGCGCGAGCATGAGCCACCATCACGGCATCGGGAAGATGTTCGGTCCCTGGCTGGAAGGGCAGCTGGGGCGGAACGAATACGACGTTATCCGTGCGCTGAAGCAATACTTCGATCCTGACGGGATCATGAATCCCGGCGGCACCCTCGGGCTGGACATTCCCGAAGCGGAAAAACGCTTTTTGAAGGAACCAAACGATGCGTAAACGACGCCCCGTGATCCTGTCTCTGCTGTCTCTGGCTGGCCTGCTGGCCGGCCTTTTGTCCTGTGCGCCGCTGCCGCAGCGGACCCCCGGCAAACTCAGCGTCGTCGCGACCATCTTTCCTCCCTACGACTTTGCCCGGGAAATCGCCGGGGATCTGGCCGACGTTTCGATGCTTCTGCCCCCCGCCGCGGAGGCGCACGCCTACGAGCCGTCGCCTCAGGATATCGCCCAAATTTCTGCCTGCGACGTATTTCTTTACGTTGGCGGGGATTCGGACGCCTGGGTGGAAAATGTGCTGAAGGCCGTTGACCCTGCCCGAACCCGGGTGGTCACGCTGATGGACTGCGTTGCGCCGCTGGAGGAAGAAACGGTGGAGGGGATGCAGGCCGAAGCGGAGGCGTCTTACGGGCCGGAATACGATGAGCACGTCTGGACCGCGCCGCAAAACGCGGTTTTGATTGCCGCGAAGATCGCCGACGCCCTCTGCGCCGCCGACCCGAATCATGCCGCGTCATACCGCCAGCGGACCGCCGCCTACCAAGCCCAGCTGAAAAAACTGGATGCGGATTTCCGTGCCGTCATCGCAGACGGAAAGCGGGACACACTGGTCTTCGGCGACCGTTTCCCCTTCCGCTATTTCGCCGAGGCCTACGGCTTACGGTACTATGCGGCCTTCCCCGGCTGTTCGACGGAAACGGAACCCAGCGTCAGGACCGTCATCTTTTTGATCGAGAAAATCCGGGCGGAGGCGATCCCGGCGGTCTTCCATGCGGAGCTGTCCAACGAACGCATGGCGGACACCATCGCCAAAGACACCGGCGCCCAGGTCCTGCTGCTGTACGCCTGTCACAACATCTCCAAAGCCGACTTCGCCGCCGGAGAAAGCTATCTTTCTCTCATGCGGAAAAACCTCACGGCACTGGAAACCGCGCTGGGCTGACCGTTCCTTGGCCTCCCGGCGCCTGCCGAAGCGGAAACGGCGCTCTTTTGCCGCATCAGCACTGGCTTTTGGAAAGGAGTTTTTTCTATGATTCAGCATGTTTGGAAGTTCGGCGAGTTCGTTTTTTCATTCCAAGGGGCGCTCTCCCACGTGCTCTCCCCTGCCCGGGCGGCTTCCCGGGTGCGGTTGCAGCGGGCCATTGACCAGCTCATCCGCCGGGCCTACAAAGAGGTCGCACCGCTGGACTGCGTCGCCTACCATAGCCCGGAGCCCTTGCCCTTCGCCCAGCGGACGGCGGGGCAATGCATGCGGCTGCGCATGGGAGACGTCTGGGCCAAGCGAACCTTTGACTGCGCATGGATGCACGTCACCGGCCAATTGCCCCCCGGGCTTTCTCCGGAGAATCCGGATCTGGTATTTCTGGCTGACATCTCCGGAGAAGGGCTGATCGTGGACCGAGAGGGCCGCGCCATCCAGGGCATTACCTCCTACACCAGTTTCAGCGACTTCCGGCAAGGGGTGGCGGGGAAACGGGTGGTTCTGCCCCAGGGGCTGGTCGGGCCGGACGGCAAGGTGGATTTCTGGATCGATGCCGCCGCAAACGACCTCTTCGGCAACAAATTCGACCGCGTCACCTTGCGGAAACTCCACATCGCCGTCTGCCGCCCGGCCGTTCGGGCACTCTATTATGATTTGTCCGTACTGCTCTCCTCGCTGGACGCCGCCGCAACGCCGGGGCCGGACACCCAGGCGCTGCATGCCGCCATCCGCGCGGCCGCCCAGGGAAGCCGGACATTGGAGGAACCGGAGGCCCAGCGGCGGCGGGAAACCGTCCGTCCTTACCTGGACCGGAAGAACGAAACCCCCATGTTCACGTACTCGGCCATCGGTCACGCCCACTTGGATTTGGCGTGGCTTTGGCCCATCCGGGAAACCAAGCGCAAAGCCGCCCGAACCTTCGCCAGCCAGCTGCGCAACCTCGAGCGCTATCCGGACGCCCGTTTCGGCGCGTCTCAGGCCCAACTCTATCAGTGGGTAAAGGAAGGATATCCGGACCTTTACCGCCGCATCTTCCCGCTTCAGAAAGCGGGCCAGTGGGAGATTCAAGGGGCGACCTGGGTGGAGATGGATTCCAACCTCATCGGAGGGGAATCCCTGGTCCGGCAGTTCTATTATGGCAAGCGCTTTTTCCGAGAAGAATTCGGCGCGGAGATGGAAATCCTCTGGCTGCCGGACAGCTTTGGCTACTCCGCTTGCATCCCGCAGGTAATGAAAGCCGCCGGGGTCCCTTACTTCCTCACGCAGAAGCTCAGCTGGAACACCGTGAATACCTTCCCTTACCATACCTTTCATTGGGAGGGCCTGGACGGCTCTCCTGTTCTGGCCCACATGCTTCCTGAAAACACCTACAGCGCCCCTGTCCGGGGAGACAGCCTGACCCGGGGCGAGAAAAATTACAAGGAACGCGCTATTTCCCGCCGGGCAGCGTCGCTGTTCGGGATCGGGGACGGCGGCGGCGGACCGGGGTTTGAGCATTACGAGCGCGCGGCGCGGCTGGCGGACCTCCGGTTTCTGCCGAAGGTCACGCAGGAACCGGCCATTGCGTTCTTCCGCCAGCTTGCCGCCGAGAACCCCGGCTACCCGCGGCACCGGGGCGAACTTTACCTGGAGAAACATCAGGGTACGTATACCACCCAGGCCCGCAGCAAACAATACAACCGCCAGTGCGAATTCCTGCTGCGGAATTATGAGTGGCTGGCCGCAACGGCGCTGGACCGGTCCTTAGGCCTGCCCATACCGCCGGAAGAACTGGAATTGCTCTGGAAAGAGGTTTTACTTTATCAGTTCCACGACATTCTTCCCGGGTCCTCCATCAACCGGGTCTATCGGGAAAGCCAAGAGCGCTATGCACTTATCGTTCATCGGCTGCGAGAGGGAATCGCGGACTTGCTTGCCGCCCTCTGCGGGCCGGGCGCGGCTGTCAACCTCAACGCTTTCCCGTTCGATGGCTGGCTTGCCGCGGACGGTCGGTGGCGGCGAGCGCAAATTCCTGCCTTCAGTGCTTTAGCATTCAAGGACGCGCCGGCCTGGCAAGGAGAATCCCTTGTCAAGTCGGGACCCTGTACCATCGAAAACGACTGCTTGCGGGTGCGCTTCCATGACGGAAACATCATATCACTGCTGGATTTGATCCATCACAGGGAGCTGACTGCGGGTCCCTGTAATGTCTTTTCTCTTTACAGCGATTTCGGAAATTGTTGGGACATCCAGCCGTCTCATTACCAGTGGAGCCGTCGAAAAGCCCGCTGCGTTTCCTTCGTCACCGGAACCGATGGCCCGAAGGTCTTCGCCAAGGCGGAATACCGCGTGGGCGGGGACAGCATCCGGCAGGAAATCTCCCTGCTGGCCGGTTCTCCCCTGCTGCGCTTCTATACCCACATCATTCATACCGGCCGTTGCGTGATGCTGCGGGTTGCCCTGCCGCTGCGGGTTCCAACGGAAGAGGCCAGCTTTAACATCCAGTTCGGCCACCTCCGGCGGGCCACAACGCAGCATAACAGCATCGAGAAGGCCCAGTTTGAGGTCAGCGGGCAGAAATTTGTGGACCTGTCCTGTCAAGATTTCGGCATATCCGTTCTGAATGACTGCAAATACGGCTTCCGCTGCAAGGGACAGACGGTGGACATTGACCTGCTGCGCTCGCCCCGGGGCGGTCCGGGACGGGATGTGGACTTCGGCGAGCACCGGCTGACCTATGCCATTTATCCGCACGAGGGCCCGCTCTCGGCGGATACCTATCGTGAAGCCTATTTTCTCAACAATCCTATCCTGCACACTTCCGCCTTCGGATCCGCACTCCCGGCAGAGACGGCGCCGATGCCCCCGCTGGCGGAGACCGACAACCCTGCGGTCATCGCCGAAACACTGAAGCTCCCCGGCGACGGCTCGCGGGACCGGATCCTGCGGCTATATAACTGCACTGAGATGAACCAAGCCGCCGCCGTCCGCCTCGCAGGATACCGCCCTGCGGCGGTGGTCAGCGCGCTGGAAGAGCATCTCTCTCCATCCGACGGCACAGTGGCGCTGCATCCTTTCGAGTTGATCACCCTGCGCTTCACACCGGAAGCAACGGAATGAACACAGAAGAAACCCATTGCATGAAAAATTTTTGTTTTTGCGAGGTGACCATGAGCAAACACATCATCGACGACGCCAAGCGCTGCCTGCAATGCAAAAATCCCCACTGCCGGCAGGGCTGCCCCATCCAAAGCCCGATCCGGGACGCCATCGCGCTGCTGCTGGACAACAAACTCGAGGACGCGGGACGGCTGCTGTTTGCCAATAACCCGCTGTCCCTCGTTTGCAGCCACATCTGCCATCAGGAAAACCAGTGCGAGGGACACTGTGTGCTGGGGCAAAAGGGCATGCCGGTGTTCATCAGCGCAATTGAAAAATATATTTCTGATTTTTATTTGAACATTTACCGGCCGGTCCCTTCCACCGGAGAAAGCGGCAAGGTCGCTATCATCGGGTCCGGTCCGGCAGGTATCACCATCGCGTTTTTCCTGGCGCAGAAAAATTACAGCGTCACCATCTTCGAAGGACACGACCAGATCGGCGGTGTGCTGCGCTACGGCATTCCGGAATTCCGGCTGCCGAAGACTGTCATCGACCGGCTGGCGGAAACCCTGCGCAAAAGCGGGGTGAAGATTCGGCCCAACACAACCATCGGCGCCAACCTCAGCGTTGACGACCTTTTCCGGGACGGCTTTCATGCCATCTTCATGGGAACCGGCGTCTGGCGGCCCAACCGGCTCAACATCCGGGGCGAAAGCCTGGGACACGTTCACTACGCCATTGATTACCTGAAAAACCCCGAGGTGTATCGCCTGGGCAAGACGCTCATCGTTATTGGGGCAGGCAACGTGGCGGTGGACGTGGCACGGACAGCTGTTCGGCACGGCTGCCGCGACGTACAGCTGTTTTGCCATCTGGATGAAAGCGGGGTCACCGCCCGGCAAAGCGAAATCGAGTACGCAAAAATCGACGGCATTACCCTCACACTCCGGCAAACCCCAGTCGAAATCACGGACGAGGGTGTAGTCTTTGCCGATTCGGACCTATACACCGACGAGGAGGGCCGTGTGCATGCCCGGCCTATCCCCGGCACAGAACACCTGGAACCCGCCGACTCGGTGATTGTCGCCATCAGCCAGGGACCGCGCTCCGTGATCGTCTCGTCCACCACCGGAATCGACGTCAAAGCGTCCGGCCTTGTGGCTGTTGACAACTGCGGCCACACCACCCGGGAGGGGATCTTCGCGGGAGGCGACGTGGTTACCGGGGCAAAAACAGTAGTGGAGGCGGTGCTGGTATCCAGGCGGGTGGCTGATTCTATCGACGCTTATGTCCGGGAAAAGACACGCGGCGGGATTGCTGAAAAAAATTCCACTTCTCTTTCGTAATTTTTTTGCAAAAGGGACTTGCATTTCTCATCAGACTTGTATATAATGTTCAGGACCATTAACTTGACAGAGGAGGCGCAGAGAGTATGGCGGAAGCAAATCACATCCGGATCGGGATCATCGGCTGCGGCGGGATCGCCAACGGCAAGCATATGCCCAACCTGAAGAAGATCAAAGAAGTGGAAATGGTCGCATTTTGCGACATCATCGAGGAAAAAGCGGCCGCGGCGGCGGAAAAGTACGGCGCGAAAGGCGCGAAGGTCTACACGGACTACAAAGAACTGCTGGCGGATGAAAGCATCGTCGCGGTTCATGTTTGCACCCCCAACCGCTCCCATTCCTTCATTTCGGTGGATGCGCTGGAGGCCGGAAAACACGTTATGTGCGAAAAACCCATGGCCAAGACCTATGCCGAGGCGAAAAAAATGCTGGATGCGTCGGTCCGCACCGGCAAGAAACTGACCATCGGCTACCAAGGCCGCTGGAGGCCGGATTCCCTCTACCTTAAGGAAGTGGCGGAGAACGGTGACTTGGGTGAAATCTATTACGCCAAGGCAGTGGCTCTGCGCCGCCGCGCCGTTCCGACCTGGGGCGTGTTTCTCAACGAGTATGAGCAGGGCGGCGGACCGCTGATCGATATCGGCACCCATTCCCTGGATCTGACCCTCTGGATCATGAACAACTACAAGCCCAAGATGGTGGTTGGTACCTCTTACAAAAAGCTCGGTCAGCAGACCCGCACCGCCAACGCTTGGGGCGACTGGGACCCCAAGGAGTTCACCACCGAAGACGCCGCCTTTGGCTTCATCGTGATGGAGAACGGCGCGACGATTGTGCTGGAATCCGCTTGGGCACTGAATATTGCCGATCCGCGGGAGAGTTGCTGCCTCGTGGCGGGCGACAAAGCTGGGGCCGATATGTTTGACGGGCTGCGGATCAACTATGTCAAAAACGGCCGCCAATGCATCGAGAAGCCCGACTTCAAGGCCGGCGGCGTGGCGTTCTATGAAGGCGCGGGGGACGACCCCAGCGAGTTGGAGGCCCGGGCGTTCTATCAGGCCATCATTAACGACACCGATCCCCCCACCCGTGCGGATCAGGCCATCGTCGTCACGCAGATTCTTGAAGCGATCTACGAGAGCGCGGCCAGCGGCCAGCCGGTGTATTTTTAAGATATTGAACCCTGGATTTTTTGGGGCGAGAAGCGGCGGGGGCTTCCTCCCCTGCCGCGTGACCGACAAGAAGATTTCGTTCATTGTTGGCCCAGCTCCCTCCCCTTTGACGACGAATAGGAGGCAATCACTATGCAATTTTCCGTTCAGCTGTATTCCCTGCGCGATCTCGTCACCGATGGGGCAAGCTTCCTCGCTCTCTTCCCGCAGCTCAAGGCCCTGGGCTTCGACGGCGTAGAATTCGCCGGCTACCATGGCCTGCCTGCGGAGGAGATCCGCGCGGCGCTGGACAAAGCAGGCCTGACCGCCACCGGCTGCCATATGGGCTTAGGCGACCTGAAACCGGAGAAGCTGCCCGAGACCATCGCCTTCTGCAAGGTCCTGGGGATGGACAAAATCGGAATTGGCGGCGCGCCGCACGGGACGCCGGAAGAAACCGCCGCGACCTGCGCGGTGCTGCAAGCGGCCTACGACGAAGGGCAGCGGCAGGGCGTGACAATCTATTACCACAACCATAGCGGCGAATTCGAACCCTTCCCGGACGGCAGCCTGGCCATCGACCGTTTCCGGGTCGCCTGCGCGCTGCAAATCGACACCTACTGGAGTTTCTGCGCGGGGGTAGACAATTATCAGTTTATCACAGAGAACCAAGACCGTATTTGCAGTTTACACATCAAAGACGGCGTCGCTTGCCACCCCAAGGCCCTGGGCGAGGGGGAGTGTGACCTGGCAGCCGTCGTGCGTGCCGCGAAGGACATCGGTCTGGGCTGGCTGGTACTGGAAAACGACGAACCCGAGCCGGATGGTCTGACCGACGTCGCGCGGAGCATCCAGTGGCTGAAGGCAAACGCGTAAAAGGCCGGCCAGGAAAGGAGACTGTTATTTATGGTGATTAACGGAACGAACTTAGATCCCAAGGACCGTCGGTTCGAGCGCGAGGCCCCGGCGGCGGCCGATCTCATCAACGCCTACCTCATTGGCGCCGTGAACGCCTGGTGTAACATCACCCGCGACGACCCGTCCGCATACTTTTCTGCCAGCACTTTTGCCGGCGGTCTTTGGGCGCACAACTGGGAATGGCCGTTACAGGCCCTTTGGGAATTTTATGGAGGCGCGGCCGACGCTGAGGCGGCGCATGACGCATCGGGGAAGGAACTGGGCCACATTCTTTATCACGTCCTTTGGAAACATTCTTTTTCTTTCCAGCAAACCGGTGAGGAATTTGGGCATCACACCTATCGGTGGATTCGCTAAGCGGGATGGCCGCTCCGCAGTGACGCTAAAAACTTCCGGGAAAAACGATGCTGCGTAAAAGTCCGTATTTTTTTCTTTACCGTAACGAAGGAGGATTCTTATGAAACTCGGCGTGTTTACTACATTGTTCAGCAACCTGCCTTTGGCGCAGGCGCTGGAATATTTCAAGAGTCTTGGCATCGAAATGGTGGAAATCGGCTGCGCGGGCTATCCGGGTCATGCCCATGCCAACCCTGAAGAACTGCTGGGGGACAAAGGCAAACTCGCGGTGTTCCAGAAGACGGTTGCCGACGCGGGGATGGAAATCAGCGCCTTCAGCTGCCATGGCAATCCGCTGCATCCCAATCAAGAAATCGCGGCGGCTTTCGATCAGGGCATGCGCCAGACGGTGCTGCTGGCGGAAGCCTGCGGACTGCATCAGATCAACACCTTCTCCGGCTGCCCGGGCGACTGGGAGGGCGCGAAGTATCCCAACTGGGTCACCTGTCCTTGGCCGGACGATTTTCTGGAAATCCTGAACTGGCAATGGAACGAAAAGCTGATTCCCTATTGGAAAGAGTTTGTCGCCTTCGCCAAGGCCCATGGCGTCACTAAAATCGGCCTGGAACTGCATCCGGGGTTCTGTGTCTACCATACGGAATCGCTGCTGCGGCTGCGGGAAGCGGTCGGCGAGGAAATCGGCGCGAATTTCGACCCCAGCCATCTAGTCTGGCAGGGCATTGATCCGGTTACCGCCATCCGGTCCCTGGGCGACGCTATTTTCCATTTCCATGCAAAGGACACGAAGATTGACCCCGCCAATACGGCCCGCACCGGTGTGCTGGATACGAAGTCTTACGGCGATGTGCTCCACCGTTCTTGGGTGTTCCGTTCCGTAGGGTATGGCGGCGACGCGGCCTACTGGAAGGATATCATCTCCGCGCTGCGGGTAATTGGCTATGATTACGCCGTGAGCATTGAGCATGAGGACAGTCTGATGAGCCAGAACGAAGGCCTGCGCAAGGCCGTCGCGCTGCTGAAAGACGTCTTGATCAGCGAGCCCACCGGCGCCGCATGGTGGTTCTAAGAAACCGGCCGCCCAGGCGGAAAATTCAGAGGAAGAGAATACAGGAGGCAAGGAACATATGGAGACATTGGGTACGATAGAGCAACCGATTGGGCTTGCCGTCATCGGGTATGGCGGCATGGGAAGTTATCACGCGTGGAAAATTTTGGAACAGCTTAGTGGCAAAATCACCTTGATTGGCGTTTATGATATCCGCGAGGTCCGGCAGGAGGCCGCCCGGGAAAAGGGGATCTATACCTTTCCTTCCCGCGAGGCACTGCTGAGCGACCCGCGGGTTGAGTTGGTCACTGTTGCCACCCCCAACGATTCCCATAAGGAAATCGTCCTTAATGCGTTGCACCACGGCAAACATGTGATTTGCGAAAAACCCGTCACCATTGCCTCTTCCGCTGACTTGGAAGAGATGATCGCGGCGGCGGAACAGGCCGGGCGGCTCTTCACCGTCCACCAAAACCGCCGCTGGGATCCGGATTACCTCACAGCCAAAGAAATCTTGGAAGGCAACCCCCTCGGTCGCGTATTCAATGTTGAGTCCCGTGTGCACGGATCCCGGGGCGTCCCTGGCGACTGGCGCGCGCTCAAGGCCACCGGCGGCGGAATGCTGCTGGACTGGGGCATCCATATGCTGGATCAGATGCTGACACTCAACGAGCACCGCAAGCTCTTATCCCTTTACGCCCAACTGACATATGTCACCTGCGACGAAGTGGACGACGGCTTCCGGGTGTTCTGCCGTTTTGAAAATGATCTGACATTTATGGTAGAAATTTTAACCAGCAATTTCATCGAGCTGCCCCGCTGGTATATTTTGGGTGAAAATGGAACCGCAATTGTCAAAAACTGGGGGCGTGACGGGGAAATTGTCAAGGTATCCGACTGGGAAAACCGCGAATCCGTTCCCGTGCAGGCCGGCGTCGGAATCACAAAAACTATGGCTCCCCGCACCAACGATACCATTCAGCGCTATCCCCTCCCCCTTCCGGCCGGCGACTGGCTCGAATATTATCACAACATTTTTGACGTGATCCGCTGCGGTGCGCCGCCCATCGTCACCCATAACCAGCAGCGCCGTTTGATGAAACTGATTGAGGCGATCCTGACTTCCGGAGAAGAAAACCGGGTGGTGACGTTCGCGGAAGGTCTATGAGCCGAACCATGGAAGGAACTTGGCTGCCATGGATATTCTTTGGGCCGCCCGTGAGGAAATCGGGGAAATCGCCTCTTTCCTTCACGAATGCTGGAACGCAGCCTATGCGCACAACATCTCGCCGGAAGACCTAGCGTCATTGTCCGTTGACATCCGGCGAGAGAGCTTGTTTTCCCGCTGGGATCGCCAAGGTTCAGACTTCCTGGTCATGCGGAACAATGGACAGATGATCGGCACGGCGATCTGTGGCAAGTCCGCCACAGCGGGGGACCCCGATGACGGAGAACTGACGGCAATTTATCTGTCGCCGGATTCCATTGGAAAGGGGTACGGACATGCGCTGATCACCAGGACGGAAGAATATTTTACAGAAAAAAAGTGTCGTTATTTTATACTCGATGTACTGAAAGAGAATTCCCGAGCTATTCATTCTTCGGGTCACATATAATCGTTTTTCAAGTGTGTACAGACACTTGAATTGTTTTCCATAACGCCCGGTTTATACATAATTTTAGCCGAACCCGGACGATCTGGAGGGAATTGAGTGATGCGTAATACAGCTGTCTACATCGGCAGCTTGACTGCCGACACAGCATATGAAACGGAACATTTCCTGCTACGTCTTGTGCGTGAGAGTGATGCGGACGATTTATTGGTGTGCTACTCTGACCCGGCAGCGCAGAAATTCTTTAACTACGACCCCAGTACAAACCGCAACTATTTTCATGATTGCACACGTGAGTCAATATTAGAAATGATATGTTGGTGGCGCAAAGAATTTGAACGGAAAAGCTGGGTGCGATTTTCCATAATCGATAAACTGATGCAGAAAGCCATCGGCGCTGTTGAAATTTATGACAAATTCGTGCGGGAAAATCGCAAATATGCCGGCTGGGCTGTTGTTCGTATAGATATATTATCATCCTACGAAAAAGCTGACCGTATCGGCGAATTACTTGAACTGTTCAACGGCTTTTATAAGCTGTTTGATGTTGATTTTTTCGTGACTAAAGCGATTCCCGAAGCGACCGAACGAATAAATGCCTTGCAAATTGCAGGCTATACACCATTTGCATGGAACACGCCTAACAGATCGCACTATTGGGGGAAATGCGCACAGCATGAGTAAAGGCGGGAACGGGGAAATCCGTAACGGTTAAACTGGTTCCGTATAATGTTTCTTATGAAGCTGTTACCTCCAGCCGCATCTCCGAATTTTTCGGGTGCTACCGAACGCAGGAACAAAAAATCAGTCCGAAAAAAGCAAGCGATGATATGGATGTTCAAAGCGATGGTTCGCTGGGGCGAGCAAAGAGATAATCAGCTTCCTTGATTGAAGTCGAGATGAAGGGCCGGGGGACGCTGTAGCCCAAACCGCCCCCGAATTTTCGCAGTGGCTGGCCTTGTCAACGGAGACACACCAAGGCATGCTACGAGAAATATGCCACTGGCACATTTCATAACGTGCAGAGATTTTTTGGCCATAAGACACAACCGAAAAAAATACGACCCGCAGATTGACAGCGGGGTAAAAAACATAATATGACCCGCAACTCAGCTCCGAACGAGCTACCTATATGTCACAGGAGAATTAAGCGAGCAGGTATGCAGCAGTCGATTGAACCATTGGCCCTTGAATTTTCGGCGGTTGGCGC
>JAIRXU010000073.1 GCA_031268095.1 Oscillospiraceae bacterium
GCGCCAACCGCCGAAAATTCAAGGGCCAATGGTTCAATCGACTGCTGCATACCTGCTCGCTTAATTCTCCTGTGACATATAGGTAGCTCGTTCGGAGCTGAGTTGCGGGTCATAAAAATATTTCTTGCTTTTTCCTCTGAAATATGCTATAATTTCTCTTGATACACGGGTCAAAAAACGAACGTTTTTTGACCCGATCTGTGTTTTTGGCACCTCTCTTTCCAAAATCGTCATTACGCACAAGAACAAATGGGATAGCACTCCTCAAAACTGTGCAAGTCTTCCAAAATATATGTTATGCTGCCGTGCCGTTGCCCGCTGATTTTCGGGTGCGGTGGGCGGCTCATTTAACGTTCGTTTTCTGACCCTGCGCAATCCCTTTGAGGCTCTTGGCGGGCAGCTGTTCGGAAACGGGTCATAAAACGGTTCAAAAACTCACTTGGCTTTTTGACCGTTTTTTGATACGATAAGCCGAAAGAGGAACCCATTATGCTCATCGGATATGCCCGCGCAAGCCTTGACAAGCAACCGCTCGACCGCCAAGTTGACGAACTGACCGCTTACGGGGTTGACCCGCGCAACATTTATCAGGAGAAAGCCCACAGCACTGACCCCGAACGCTCCGAACTCAAGCGTATGCTGGACGAGTTGCAGCCAGCAGACACCGTGATTTTTGTGGAACTGTCGCGCCTTGGCCGCAGCCTGATTGACTTGGTGAACATCGTCGGTGTGATTGAGAAAAAAGGCGCGACATTCAAGAGCCTCAAGGAAAATCTGCTGGACACCACCACCTCGGAGGGCAAGTTTTTGTTTGGCATTTTCGCCATTTTAGCCGAGTTTGAGCGCAACCGCTTGTCCGACCGCACAAAGTCTGGCCTGAAAGCGGCAGCCGCGCGGGGGCGCAAGGGCGGCAGACCAAGCAAACCCCACCCGCAAACCGAGGCGATTTTGGCGCTTTACCACGCGGGCAACACCCCAACGCCGATTTACCGCGCGCTGGGCGAGGCGGTCAGCATCGCGACCATCAAGCGGGTCATCAAAGCGGCGGAGGGCGGCACGGGGGACGGTGAACGTTAAGGAACAACAACGGGCGGCCACAATTTTATTTTTGAGGAGTGATTTTTTTGGCAACCAATCTAATGGACTACACCACGGAGCAACTAACGCAGTTGCTACAGACCGCACGGCAGGAGGCTGTGCAAATTGAGGCGGCGATGGAACCGATCGAGAACATGGAACGAGACAGCCGCATTTTGCAGGCAAATGAGCCGCCGCAAAAAATGACAGGCGGTGCGAAGTTTGGGTATTGGTGGGTATTCGCACTGCCGATTATCGTTATCCTTTACATCATTGGCAGCGCAATTGACGGGGACATTGTTTGGAATTTGTTAGCCATCTTTGAGATTGCCTGGCTGGTCGGGCTTGCACCTCTGATAATCCGCGCGATGAACAAGAAGAAAAAGCAAGCCTATGCCGACTGGCAAGCGCGTATGGCGCAACTGCATGAGCAAATCAAGGCGCAAGACGTGGTTTTGGCACAGACCATCGGGCGGGTTGCGGATAAAATCAACGCCATCCCCGAGGAATACCGCTACTCGTTTGCGCTGGACACTATGCTGGGCTTTTTGCGCAGCTTCCGCGCCGCCACATGGAAAGAGTGCGTGGATTTGTATGAACAGCAAAAGCACCGCTGGCTGTTGGAGCAAAACAGCAACGAGGGTGTGCTATTGCAACGGCAGATGTCGCACGCCTCCGAGCGCGCGGCTGCCAGCGCGGAAGCAGCAGCATTTTTCGGCGCGGTAACCGCCGTCAATACGGGTATTCTGGCTCATCAGGCTACCAAACGATAAAGCCCAAACGAAGAAAGGTATGGTGAACTCCATGGCAAACGCCACAACACAGCAAGACGCGCGGATCATTTGCCCCAACTGCGGCACACCAAACCCCGTCATTCAGCAGGTGAAAAAGAAGAGCAATATTTTATTGGTGCTTCTTTATGTCATTTTGCTGATGATCCCCGTGGTTGGCTGGATTGCGCTGTTCATCGCAATGGCCAAGCGTGAGAAAACCGAACCGCAATGCACTTGCCAATCCTGCGCACATACTTGGCTATTGAACAAAAAGTAAAACCAGACAGATGAACCGCCTCAAATCCCTCATAGCTTGTCTTGCATGACAAGCTTGGGGGATGTTTTTTTGTTCCTTAACTTTCAAGCAACAGCTGGAATAAAGAGGCTGGTGATGCAAAATGGCAGCGGCGATAGCCGCCCGGCCCTCCGCAGGAGCGCAATAACACGCGGCGCGTGTATAATTGCGCCCTTCGGGATTTTGCGGGGGATACAATGGATGGGATAGAATGAGCGGATGAGCAAAATCACGCTGTTCGCGGCGCGAACAGGAATAACGCGGGGATGGCGAAATATAAGCGGGGTGGAGTTTGTGGGAGCCTACACGAAAGAGCAGCAGCGGGCGAATAGAGAGCAGGGCCAAACAGCGTGGCAAAACATAAATGAGCGGGCAAAGGATACGCGGCGCAAAATTATCTTGGGTGGGTTGCTGGTGAAATACTTTCCCGAACTAAAGAAGCTTGACCCAGCGCGGGAGAGTGAGTTTAAGGGTGTGGCGGGGTGGTTAGCGGGGCAAAGAAAAATGGGGAATAGGCAAAAAATATCTTGACACATCAAGCGAAAACAGATATAATAGAGGCATGGACAGGACAAACCTGCCCAAAAACTAAATATTGATAGGTGCAGTCTATGCGGTCGGGCGTTTTGATACGTCAGGGGACCGCATGGACCGTGTATCTATGTCATCCTGCCTGGAGGCGCGGGTGCCGTTTGCGGACCACCGAATTGCCGCATACCTATGGAACGTTCCCTGGGAATTGAAGTACCGCGGTGGGATGGTGAAATATTTGCTGCGGGAAGCAGGGCGGGGCTGGCTGCCGGAATCGGTTCTCTTCCGGCCAAAGAGCCCCTATCCGAAGACCTATCATCCCGCGTATGAGCGGATTTTGACGGAACGGATGCGGGACCTGCTGGCCAGCCCGGGCGCGCCGCTGCATGAATATGTGGATCGCCGCAAAGCGGAGACGTTTCTTTCTGCGCCCGCGGACTATGGGCGCCCCTGGTATGGTCAGCTCATGGCGGCACCCCAGCGAACGGCGTATTTTTTGCAGTTGAATTATTGGCTGGAGAAGTATTTCCGAGAATAAATAAAAATAGACGGCCGATGACTGGCTGTGCCTAGAATGGTATCAGCAAATTGGCCGGCACCCACTGTTCCCGTCCCCCAGGAACTGCTGTCGGCTGAATGGCGAGCCGCCGAAACAGTTTTGGGGGCGTTCTCGTTTGATCCCTTCGGTCGGGACGATGAAATTTCACTAGATTTCTGAAAATTCATTCCTTCTCTTGACAAACGTGACTTTTCAGGATACAATTAGTGTATGCAGCATAGGAAAGGGCGTTTATGTCTTGCGAAGAGCAGCAGCGGAAGGCGGGGTGCGCATGCCCAAAAAACTGGTGAGGGGAATAAAACTTAGCGTTCGCTTTTTTTTGCAGCGCCTGGCGTGGCCGGCGCTTTATTGGCTGTGCTCCCGCCGGGCAATTGACACGAAACTGGTCGTCTTCGCCTCGGAATTTTCCTCTGCGCCGCCGGATAATTTCGTCCCCTTACTGCTGCGGCTGGAGGAACTGGGATATGACTGCCGATTTTTCGGATTCCGGGCAGTCCGAGGCGGTTTTTTCCGGAAGAAGCTGGCGGGTTACCGGGACAATGTTCGTTTTTTTCGGGCCTACGGACGCTGCCGCACACTCTTTTTGGACGATCACTTTTTCCCCGCGTACGGCGCAAAGCCCCGGCAGGGGACGCAGGTAGTACAACTCTGGCATGGCTGCGGCGCGTTCAAGAAATTCGGGTACTCCACGGCGGGCACGGACTGGGGATCCAGCGCTCGGGTATTTCGCTTCCTGCCGTCGCATCATACTTATACGCATGTCTGCGTTTCCGCCCCTGCCGTTGTGCCCTGCTATGCGGAGGCCTTCCACTGCGCGCCGGAGATTATCCATCCCTGGGGCGCGCCGCGGACGGATGCGTACTTTCGCCCCGGGGCGGCGGCGGAAGCCAGGGCGGCGGTGCTGGCCGTTTTTCCAGAGATCGGCGACCGGAAGATTCTACTGTATGCCCCGACTTTCCGGGGGGATAATATCTTGGAGGCGACGGACGGCGGCAAGCTGGACATGCCATCGCTGGCAGAAGTGTTGGGGGACGTCTGCGCGCTGGTCTATAAAGCGCATCCGCGGGCGAAGCGGCCGGAGGCGGGGAACGGGGCGCAGGGGTTTGTCTTTGACGGCGGCACATGGAGCATCGAAACGCTGCTGCTGGCGGCAGACCTGACAATCACCGACTATTCGTCCCTGATCTTCGAATACGCGCTGCTGGGACGCCCCATGCTTTTTTATGCGTACGATTTAGAGGAATACGACCGCCGCCGTAGCTTTTATTACGACTACGCCTCCTTCGTGCCAGGGGAAATCGTTCGGGATACAGGGGAACTGACCGCCGGAATCCAGCGGGCCCTCGCCCGATTCGACGGGGCGAAGACGGACGCCTTCCGGGGAAAATTTATGTCCGCCTGCGACGGGTGCTGTACAAAACGGATCTTACAGGAACTCCATTTCTAAGTGAATCCTAATGAAAGCGCGGAAGGAAGACGAGCATGCATCTTTCGCTGGTAATCCCCTGTTATAATGAGGCTGAAAATGTGAGCGCCATGCATGACGCGGTGGAGTCCGCCTTCGCGAACTGCGGGTTCGAATATGAGATGGTTTTCGTCGATGACGGCAGTCGGGACGGGACCTACGCGAACCTGCGGGCGCTGCACGAGCGGTCGCGGCAGAATATCCGTCTGGTGCGCTTCTCCCGCAATTTCGGGAAGGAATCCGCGCTCTTCGCGGGACTGGGGCATGCGGCGGGGGAATACGTCACACTGATTGACGCGGACCTCCAGCAACGGCCGGAAGTCGCGCTGGAGATGGTGCGCTTCCTTGACGCCCATAACGAGTTTGACTGCGTCACTGCCTTCCAGGCGCAGCGGCGGGAAGGAAAGCTGATTGCCTTCCTTAAGCGCAGTTTTTACCGGCTGATGAACCGGGTAACGGAAATCGAGTTTGTTCAGGGGGCCAGCGACTTCCGCACCATGCGCCGCTGCATGGTAGATGCGGTACTCTCCCTCGCGGAGCATAACCGTTTTTCCAAGGGAATCTTTTCCTGGGTGGGTTTTCAGACGCACTATATCCCCTATACTGCCGAAGAGCGCAATGCCGGAACGTCCAAATGGGGAACCTGGAAGCTCTTCAAGTACGCACTGGACGGGATCATCTCGTTTACGACCATGCCCTTGCGGCTGACGGCCGTCTTGGGCGGAGGGATCGCCCTGCTCTCGCTGGTTTACATGATGGTGGTGATCATTCAGAAACTCTTCTTCGAGAAACCCCCCGCCGGGTATGCCACCCAGGTGGCGCTGATTCTCCTGCTGGGCGGAATCCAATTGCTCTGTATGGGTATTTTGGGGGAGTATTTGGCAAAGACGTATGTGGAATCCAAGCGGCGGCCGATATATATTGCGCGGGAAGTCATTGCGCCGAAGCAGCGGAAGACAAAAGAGGAAGGGGAGGCATAATGCAGAGCGATCCGGGGCTCCCGGGCAAACAAAGCCGCAATCAAGGGCTGGAGCTGCTGCGGATGGTATCGATGGTAACGATCGTACTGTGTCACGTGCTGCGGATCGGCGGGATGATCGACGCCGTCGCCGACACGCGGCTGCCGCTGCTGGTCTATCTGTTTCTGCGCATTTTTGGAATTCTGACGCTGAACTGTTTTGCGCTGACATCCGGCTATGTCAGCCTGCACATCAAGACGTTCCGTCCTTCCCGTCCGGCGGCATTCTGGCTTTCGGTCATCGGCTGGTGCGCGGTGGGTCTCGCGCTGCAAGTGATTGTTACCCGCCGGGCGCCGACCACGCTGGAGTGGCTGTGGCTCATGCCCGTAACGACACGGGAATACTGGTATGTGACGGATTTTTTCGCGCTGACGTTTTTCATTCCCCTGCTTAACGCGGCGATTGCCCGTCTACCCAAGCGGCAATTTCAGTGGATGCTGCTGGTGATGTTCCTCCTGTTTTGCTGCTGGTCGATGATTCGCGCGGAAGTCATCGAGCTCGGCAACGGGCACAGTCTCTGGTGGCTGATTGTGATGTATTTCGCTGGCGCCTATTTGCGGCTATATGGCGCGCCGGCTTGGCTGAAAAAGCATACTTTGCTGGTGTTTTGGGCTGCCGCCGCAGTCAACGCCCTGGCGGAATACGTTGCGCTATATGTCCTGCGGCTGCCAATCGGCTGGCCGGGATTCAATCATCCGTTGCATGTGCTGTCGGCTTTGTCCCTGTTTCTGTTTTTCGTGCGGAAGGAAACGTTTCGGCGCAGGGCGGTTTCCCGTTTCGCTTGCTTTTTTGGGCCGATCTCATTTGGCGTTTATTTGGTGCACATGCAGCCGTTCTTCCAGGAGCATTTTCTCAAGGACCGATTCAAGGACCTGTTCGGTCTGTCCTGGCCGCTGGCGGGGCTGGCTGCGGTGGGGCTAAGCGTCGGAATCGCGGTCGGCAGCGCACTGCTGGAGTTTGGCCGGGTGCAGCTGTTCCGCCTGCTTCGGCTGGATCGATTGCCGAAGAAGCTTGATGTGCTGTACGACCGGTGCGTTGGCTGGATCCGGCAGCGGACGGCGGCGGAATCGCCGCAAGCCTGAAAAATCGACCTGAAATATAAAATATGACTACCCAAACGCGTCACACTGTGCTATAATAGATGACGTCCAGGGGATGAAATGTAGGAGAGGAAGGTATCATGTCCAATTTTACACCGAATACGGAACAATCCATTCAGAAGGCAGTCCAGCAGTTCGAAGACCTCCTGCGGACGCAACAGGCCCGGGCCGAAGAAATCCAGCGGCAGGGTGATTTCGTCGATTTCGGCGCGCTGGAGCAGCTGATCATTGGCGTCTGCGGCGGAGACGGCATCGGGCCGATCATCACCAAAGAGAGCGCCCGGGTGCTGGAATACTTGCTGCGGGACGAAGCCGCGGCAGGGAAAGTAGTGTTCCGGGAGATCGACGGGCTGACAATCGAGAACCGCGTGGCTGCCAACCAGGCGATTCCGGACGATGTGCTGGCGGAGCTGAAGCAGTGTCATGTTATTCTGAAGGGTCCGACCACAACACCCCAGGCAGGAGATCCTTGGCCTAACATCGAAAGCGCCAATGTGGCAATGCGCAAGGCGCTGGATCTCTTCGCCAACGTCCGGCCCGTGAAGGTGGAGGATCAGGGCATCGACTGGACCTTCTTCCGTGAGAATACCGAGGGCGCTTACGCTGTCGGTTCCCAGGGCGTCAATGCCTCAGAGGATCTGGCGGTGGATTTCTGCGTCACCACTTCGGAGGGCAGCCGCCGCATCGCCCGCTTGGCCTACGACTATGCCCGCCGCAACGGCAAAGGTCGGGTGTCGATCATTACCAAAGCCAACGTGATCAAGACCACCGACGGGAAATTCCTCAAGTTATGCAAGGAAATCGGCGCGGAATATCCGGATATTGTCACGGACGAATGGTATATTGACATCACCACTGCCAAGTTGATCGACGAAAAGCGCCGCCGGGACTTCCGGGTCTTCGTCCTGCCGAATCTGTACGGCGACATCATCACTGACGAGGCCGCTGAGTTCCAAGGCGGTGTTGGCACGGCGGGCAGCGCCAATATTGGCAAGCGATACGCCATGTTTGAGGCCATTCACGGCTCCGCTCCCCGGATGATCCGCGAGGGCCGGGGGCAGTATGCCGACCCTTGCTCAATGCTCCGGGCCAGTGTATTGCTGCTGAGCCACATCGGCCAGCAAGGGAAATCCGACCTGCTCGAGTGTGCGCTGGACATCTGCATGTTTGAGGAAAAGCGTATCGCTATCACGGGACGGGACACCGGCTGCACCTGCGCGGCTTTCGGGGACTATGTTATGAAGACCATTGCGCGGCTGACGGCAGAAGGCTGAACGGATTCGCGTCAGAAATAGCCCCCTTCCTTGCGCGGAAGGGGGCTTTGTTCATACGTCCGGATCCCGTGCCTTGTTCACTTGCCGTGCCCGCCCAAAAGCCAGCGCGCCGGCGGGAACGTCCTGGGTCAGGGTGGAGCCGGCGGCCGTGTAGGCTCCCGGGCCGATATGGATAGGAGCAACAAGGCTGTTGTGGCAACCGAGGAACGCTCCGTCGCCGACGGTGGTGCGATGTTTCTGCTGACCGTCGTAATTGGCGACGGCCAGTCCGCAGCCGACGTTAACGTCCCGCCCAAAATGTGCGTCCCCGACGTACGACAGGTGCGCAATCTTTGTCCGGTCGCCGACGGTGCTGTTTTTAATTTCTACGAAATTCCCAACCCGGATGTCCCGGCCCAGTTGGGCACCAGGGCGCAAACGGACGTAGGGTCCAAGCTGGGTTCCGTCGCCGACATTCGCCCCTTCACCCTGGACGGCGTAGAGGGTGCAATGGTCTCCCACCACCGTGTCGGTCAGCATCGTTTGGGGGCCGACGGTGCAGCCTCGGCCTAGGACCGTCTTGCCCCGGAGAATTGTCCCCGGCAGCAGCAGTGTATCCGACCCAATCTGAACCTCCCGCCCGACGATGACGCCATCTGTGCAGGGAATGCCCACGCCGGCTTCCATGTGCCGCTGGAGGATGACGCGCCGGACCCATTCATTGCAGCGCCAGAGGCTGCGCCCGTCCCGGATAAGGTATTCGGGACGTCCCGGCCAGGTTGCGCAGGGGATAACCAGGGCATCTTCTGGGAGCGAAGGCAGCCGGTCAGTGACTGGGATCTCCCGGCCCGTCTTTGCCAGATACGCCGCAATTTCCGCCGCGCAATCTCCGGCGACAAGAATGACGTCGTCGATCCCCCGATCCGTTAAATCCGCCAACGCCCAGTGCAACACCGGTTCGAACAAAACTTCCGCCAGAGCGCAAGGCAACCCGGAGGGCAGCCGCTCCCCGGCCAAGAGCACTGCCGCGGTTTTGGTGATAACCATGATGTGTCTCCTTTCGTCCCAACATTATCGTATGCCGCGGCGGGGCAGGAAATACGGGGCATCCCGTTTTTTCTACGGCAGAGCGTCCCGACCCCTTCCGCCCGCGGATCCTACGGATCAAATTTTCCTTGCGTTCCCGCACCGGCTGTGCTATAATCTCAGCGGATGGATCGCGCAACGATTTGGAGGATTTCATGGAATTATTTCACAAATCCGGGCCGCCGGCCTGGCTGGTCGTCGGCCTAGGGAATCCCGGGCGAGAATACGAGTTCACCCGGCACAATGCGGGATTTCTTTGTGTGGACTTGCTGGCCGAACGCTGCGGCGCAAAGCTGAACAAACTGAAATTCCATGCTTTGCTGGGATCGGCGGTATTGGGCGGACAGCCCTGCCTGTTGCTGAAGCCGCAGACATGGATGAACGACAGCGGACTGTCCGTTGCCGAAGCGGCGCGGTTTTATCAGATTCCGCCGGAGCGGGTGCTGGTGATTTTCGATGACATTTCTCTGTCCTGCGGTCGGCTGCGGATCCGGCGTCAAGGCAGCGACGGCGGGCACAATGGTGTCAAGAGTGTCACGGCCCGGCTGGGGAGCGCCGGTTTCCCCCGGATCAAACTGGGCGTCGGCGATCGCAGTCACCCGGACTTTGACCTGAGAGACTGGGTCCTGTCCGCCATGGGTAAGGATGAACTGCTGGCGCTGCGAAAGGCCTGCGACCAGGGCTGCGAGGCGGCTGAAATGATCCTCCAGGGGAAGATCGACAGTGCCATGGCAGCGTTCAATGGCGCGGGCCCCGAAAAATAAACGGTTCGGATGCTTGCCCAAAGGATCACGGTGCAAGTTCAGCCGAAGGCTCCGTCCTTCGGCCGGTTTGGGTTGCTTTCCAGCCATTTCTGCATTTCCGCATATAAGACGGGCAGAGCGGCAGGGTACGTCATCTTGTCCGGGAGCGTTGCAAACGCGCGCACCTCTGCCATTTCGCTGCCGGGTGGGATCGCGCCAAGCTCCGCGACGTCGGCAAAAAAGACTTGCCCGCAGGAGGACGCCGCCGCTCTGTGACCTATATAGTCAAACGCCGGATATATATCAAATTTGACGGCGCCCGTTTCTTCGAACAACTCGCGTTTTGCGCAGGCAAGAGGCGTTTCGCCGGGTTCTATATGGCCGCCCGCCGTCTCCCAGGTGTTGCGTTCCTTGTGGCGGGCGTAAAGCCATTGGCCGCCATACCGGGCAAAAATGACCGTGTAACGAAAGGTTTCGAACGTATGCAGCGCGGCGGTTGCGGCGCGCAATGGTTCGTCCTGCGGACTTGCGGTGTCTGTCTGATACCAGGCAGGCACAGGGACGCGGAAATTATCGAACCAGCGCAAGATGTCAAGCGCCCGGGTTTGAATATCGGCTGCCTTGCCGGGATCAAAAGCCGCCGCCCAGGGCAGCAAGCCGAGGATGTTGGTGGCGAGCGAGAGCGCCAGCAGCTGCCAGAACAGCACGGGCGGATCGCCGCCAAAATAGCCGTGCACCCGTCCGGCGGCAAAATGCGGGCTCAGGGGCACGTCCCACAAGATACTTTTGAAATCGTCCCAAGGGTCGCCGAAATCAAAATGATCGAAATCAATGGCATGCAGCGAACCGGCCGGACCGAGGATCAAGTTGCCGCCATGAAAATCCCGGTGCTGGAAGGTCCAGGGCCGTCCGGCGGTGAGGGGCATGGTTTCCTCGCAATAACGCAAAAACAGGTCCTGTCCCGGCAGTTCATAGCCACATTCCAGCAAACGGCGCAGACGTGCCTGGTGCTTTGTCCGGAACTGCGCTTCCCAATCTCCGCCTGCCGGCGAGGGGAGTCTGTGCAGCCTTCGGTGCAGCACACCGGCATCCAGCCCTAGCGCATATTGCGCTGTCTTCGTGAGGGACGGCAGGCAGGTATGAACGTCGGCGCCCGCAACCCAGGAAAGCAGAAGATAGCTCCACTGACCTCCGGGACAGAGGCCAATTTCCAGCGGGGTCGGCACAGGGAGGCCCTGCCGCGCCGCAGTTTGCATCACCGCGAAGACCTCCCGTTTGCGCCCGAGCGCTTCCGCGCCGGAGACACGCAGCAAAAATTGCTGGCCTTCGGCGGACTCCAGCCGGTATTTTCGGTCGGATGAAAACCCTCCAGCGAGGGGTTCCACGCGGAACGCCTCCGCTGTCGGCTGGCCGTCGGCATTGATGTGAAGCCGCACAATTGGATGCTCCGGTTGATCTGCCATACTGTCTCCTTTGATGCAATCAATAGACTCGATCCAATACGTTTCATGGAACATAAAAATAGCTTCGGAATTCATTATACAAGATGCCGTGCCGTTTGTCCAGACGATTCTTGCTTTTTCACACAAAAAAACAAGAACTGCGCCCGGGGAAACGTCTCCCCGCGGCGCAGTTCCATGGGACGAATGATCCGCCGAAAAAATTTAACGCTGGCGGATGTCACAGGATCCTGCTTTGGGGCAGCTTCCGCAGCCGCAATCGCAGCCCAGGACCTTGCCCTTCCGCTTATCCCGCACCAGTTTGACAACGACAGCCGCGATGACGGCCGCAACAATCGCGCCGATCAACAGGGTTCCCCAGGTATTGGTCAAAAATTGGAGCATGCAAAACGCCTCCTTAAGAAGAATGAACCGGAAGTTTGGCTTTTTGAGCTGGGCGGAAGAGCAGGAACAGAAAGCCTGCCAGCAGCAGAAACGCCGCCACCGTCCCGGCGCTGAACGTCCCAGCGAACAGTCTGCCGATTTGGTAAATGCAAAGCGAAACAACATAAGCGAAGCTGCACTGGTAGCCGATGGCGACGAAAAACCATTTGAGGTTATTCATTTCGCGCTTGATCGCCCCCATCGCGGCGAAACAGGGCGCGCAGAGCAGATTGAATACCAGGAACGAAAAGGCGCTCAATGGCGTGAACGCGGCGGCCAGCTGGCTCCAGACTTCCTTGCCGTACGCCGTCACCTCACCGAATCCATAGAGAATCCCGAAGGTGCCGACCACGTTTTCTTTGGCGATCAGGCCGGTTATGGCCGCCACAGCCGCCTGCCATTTGCCCCAGCCCAGCGGCGAAAACAGCGGCGCGAGAAAGGAGCCCGCAGCTGCCAAGAGGCTGTTGGACATATCTGTCATGCCAAAATGGCCGTCCGCCCAGCCGAAGCTGGAAGTAAACCAGACAAAAACCGTTGCCAGCAGGATGATGGTGCCCGCTTTCTTGATGAACGACCAGCCGCGTTCCCATACGCTGCGCAGGAGATTCAGCGGTGTTGGCCAATGATAGGCAGGGAGTTCCATAACAAAGGGCGCGGCGTCCCCGGTGAATAATTTTGTCTTTTTCAGGAGGATGCCAGAGCAGATGATGGCGGCCATGCCGATGAAGTACGCGCAAGGGGCTACCCACCATGCTTTATGGAACAGCGCGCCTGAGATCAACGCGATGATCGGGAGTTTCGCGGAGCAGGGGATGAAGGTGGTGGTCATGATCGTCATTTTCCGGTCGCGGTCGTTTTCGATTGTGCGCGAAGCCATGATTCCCGGCACACCGCAGCCGGTTCCGATCAGAATCGGAATAAAGGATTTTCCGGAAAGTCCAAAGCGGCGGAAGATGCGGTCCATGATAAAGGCAATCCGTGCCATATAGCCGCAGGCTTCCAGAAAGGCGAGGAAGAGGAAGAGAATCAGCATTTGCGGCACGAAGCCCAGCACCGCCCCAACACCCGCCAAGATTCCATCAAGAATAAGGCCTTGCAGCCATGCGGCGCAGTGGATGGATTCCAGCGCTCCGCCAAGCAGCGCCGGGATCCCGGGCACCCATACGCCGTAGTTCGCGGGGTCGGGTTCCGGAACACGCACAGCTGCCGCAAAATCGGCCGCCGTCACCGTCACCGCCGCCAGGATGGTTTGGTTGTCATCCGTGATTTCGGCTGTCGCTGTGAGATTCGCGGCGGCGGCTTCTTTCAGGAAAGCGTCCACAGCCCGCTGGTTGGGCGCTTCCGTCTCCAGTGTTTGCTGGACGGCATCCACAGCCAAGCCTTTTTCCGCAGCGGCGCTGATATACGCTTCCATCTTTGCCTGGCCCACATGATGATCTTCTTCGGCGGCGGCGTAGGCGGAAGCTCCCATGCCGAAGAGATGCCAGCCGTCGCCAAAGAGGCCGTCATTCGCCCAGTCCGTAACGACTGTGCCGACGGTGGTTACGGAAATAAAATAAACGAGGAACATCACCAGGGCAAAAATCGGCAGCGCCAGCCAGCGGTTGGTGACCACCCTGTCAATTTTGTCTGAAGCGGACAACTGGCCCTTGTTTTTGATTTTAATGCAGCCATGGATCATCGAATCAATATATGTATAGCGCTCTGCTGTTATAACGCTTTCACTGTCGTCTTCCAATTCTTCTTCCCGGCGCTGAATGTCGCCCTCAATGTGGGCGATTTGCTCCGGCTGTAATCCTAGTTTGACGATGATTTTTTTGTCCCGTTCGAACAGTTTGATGGCAAAAAAACGCTGTTGCTCCTGCGGCAGGTGATGCAGGACGTGTTCCTCAATGTGCGCCAGCGTATGTTCCACGCCGCCGGAGAACCGGTGCTGCGGAACGGTTTTGGCCCCTTGCGCCGCTTTGATGGCGGTCTGGGCGGCCTCTGCCACACCGGTTCCCTTGAGCGCGCTGATCTCTACTACGGGGCATCCCAGTTCTTTCGCCAACTGGGCAGTGTTGAGTTTGTCGCCGCTGCGGCGCACCACGTCCATCATGTTGACGGCGGCCACCAGGGGGATTCCCATCTCCGCCAGCTGCGTCGTGAGAAAGAGATTGCGCTCCAGGTTGGTGCCGTCAATGATGTTCAAAATGGCGTCCGGACGCTCATCGATCAAATAGTTCCGGGCAACCACTTCTTCCAGCGTGTAGGGCGAGAGAGAGTAGATTCCCGGCAAATCCGTGATTACAACGTCTTTGTGCCCCTTTAGTCGGCCCTCTTTTTTCTCCACTGTCACACCAGGCCAGTTCCCAACGAACTGGTTGGAGCCGGTCAGCGCATTGAAGAGGGTGGTCTTGCCGCTGTTGGGGTTGCCGGCAAGCGCGATTTTTATAGACATGCGACGATTCCTCCTTATTGATTTCTCTGGAGTTAGTCAGGACAAACAACTGGCCAAAAAAGAGATTACTCCACCTCGATCAGTTCAGCGTCCGCTTTGCGAAGTGAGAGTTCATACCCGCGGACGGTCACCTCCACTGGATCGCCCAGCGGGGCGACCTTGCGAACGTAGATTTCCACCCCCTTGGTGATCCCCATTTCCATGATGCGGCGTTTGATGGGTCCGCCGCCGCCGATTTTCGTGACCCGGACCGTGTCTCCGGGCTTCGCTGCTTTGAGCGTCTGCATGTTCCGTCCTCCTAAACCATAATTTTAGCGGCCATCTCCCGGCTTATAGCAACGCGGGACTCTTTGATGTTCACAATCACGTTGCCGCTGATCTGCGTGATGATGGATACGTGCGCGCCGGGAACAAATCCCAGTTTGGATAGAAAAAGCCGGGTTTCTTCTTTTCCGCCGACCTTTTTGATGGAGGATTCTTCTCCGATTTTCGCCATGGTCAGAGGCATCATGGTCACCATCCTCTTCCGTAAGTTAGAACTAACAAGGCGGTCAAAAAGTCTGTTAGCGATTGCTAACAATAATAGTATAACGGAAGCGGCGAGAGTTGTCAAGAGATTTTGCAAAAAAATTCGGAAAAAAATTTTTCCATCCCCTTGACACGGACACCGTGTCGCAGTTTATAATAGAAGACATCAGGACAGAAGGAGGGCAGTTCATGAGCGACTTGGTTCCCATTACCGTGATATCCAAGACATACGGCGTTTCCTCGCGGATGTTGCGATACTACGAACAAATCGGTCTGCTGCAAAGCGCCCGGGTTGACGGCTATTCCTACCGGGTGTATGATGAGGCGGCAGCGCGGCGGCTCCAGCAGATCCTTGTGCTGCGCAAGCTGCGTATCCCCGTGCGCGACATCAAAGCGATTTTTTCCAGCAGCGGGAACGCCGCCGCTCTGGCCGTGTTTCAAGAAAGCATCTGCAAGTTGGACGGGGAAATAAACGCGTTGTCCACCATCCGGGATATTCTGCGCCGTTTGGTCGAGACGCTGCAAGATCAAACGTGTGCCCCTCTTAAACTTGACCGGTTGCTGAGCGATCAATTTCTTGTGAGAATTCTGAAGACACTGCGCCTGCCCCAAAATACGATCCAGGAGGAAAATTCTATGGCAAAACTATCAAAAGCGGACGAGCAATTAAGCAAACTGACCGACCGGGATGTGCGGATTGTTTATCTGCCGCCTGCCAAGGTAGCCGCGATTCACAGCGTCGGCAGTGAGCCGGGGCCGGAATTCATGACAGGCAAGCTGTTGTTTGATTTCGTCAAAAGCAGCAATTTGCCTGTCGTTATGCCCGGGTTTCGGCACTACGGATTCAATAATCCTGACGAACCCGTCCATGGGGACGGCCATGGATATGAGCGCTGGGTGACGATTCCAGAGTATTGGGAAGTTCCTGAACCATTTTCTAAAAAGACATTTTTGGGAGGACTTTATGCCGCGCATATGATCCCGATGGGGGCATGGGATGAGTGGGTCTGGCTGCACGACTGGGTTAGAGACAGTGAACGATATGATTTCCGTTGGGGAACTATTGGCGACAGAGTATGCGGGTGGCTAGAGGAGCACCTGGACGCACAGCACCACTATTTGTGGCCGGACGAAGAGATGGATCAGCGTATGCAGCTTGATCTGCTCATCCCGATACAAGAAAAGAAACAATAGCTCCGCAGGTCGCAAATATAACACCCGTCCAACCAAATTGGTTGGACGGGGCATTCTTCATTTTGTCAATTTATAGAAATGAATATATCCTAATAAATATAGCTTATGCTGCTGGAGTTTGTTGCTGCTGGTCCGATCCGGCGGCAGAGGAAGGCGCAACTTCCATCGCGGGACTGAGCGGCAGTTCCGTCCCTGGCAAATACGCCGAAAACGTACCGGCGGTTGCCAGACACACTGCCGACGGAGTTCTCTCCGCCGGTGTGGCTGCCGTGCGATAGGAATCAGCATGCGCGGCGCGGGCCGCGCGAAATGCCGCGGCAAGACGCGCTTCCAAAGCAATCAGCTTTTTTTCCTGTAACGCGCCGATGACGAGCAAAGCGGCAAGGATCGTGAAAAAACCAATGATGATAAATTCCATAGTCATCTGCCTTTCCCTTCCCGCAAGGGGATCATTTGTTCTGCTTCCATCTCTATTATAGCACAAAAATTCGAATTGTCAAGACAAATGTTCGGGGTTTTCGCAAAATTTTTCTGGTGGAAAACTCGGTGGAAATGATAAGGAAACCAGAAACCTGAAAGTATTATACCACAAGATATCGGGGCTGTCAATCATTTTTTGTCGGCGCTGCCACAAGAAAAAACCGCGGTCCGGAAGAGGACAGCGGTGGAAAACATGCAGGAGGGATAAATTCCCAGTTCAAGTGTCTAATATTTCTCCATTCCATCGATACTCAGCACAAACACCGTCGCGCCGCCGACGGTCACTTCTGCGTCGGTGGGCAGTTCGTCCGGGCGCAGGCCAACGCCAAACGTCGCCGTGGAGGGCACGGCGTGTTTGCGGGTATTGGAATAGGTCCGGATGATTTCCTTGACCCGGGGGACGGCCTCGTCCTCCGCGCCGATGAGGAACGTGTTGTTTCCGGTCATGAGGAAGCCGCCGGTGGTGATTAACTTCGTAATAAAGAAGCCTTCTTTGGTCAGCGCGGACGACACCACCGCGCCGTCCTCGTTGTTGACAATGGCAATGACCAGTTTCATACCCATTCCCCTTACTATTTCACCATTTTTTAGAAAGATCATGCGGCGCGCGGCGCGGTCTACAAATTCGGCAGAATCATCCGCTGGCTCTGTTTATCCAGCTGACGCACATCCGGGATCTCATATCGGTTGTCATTGGCGTCCTTGATTAGGACCCGGCCGTCGAAAAGCGGCTTGATAGCGGTATTGTGGTTACGGATTTCGAAGGTATATACCCCCCGGTCAGTTTCCACCGTCCACATCCAGATGTCAAAATTCTCCGCCATTTTGACGAAACGCTGAATTCGGGGGATCATATAATATTCTTCTAGGCTGCGCTCAATGACTTCCCGGGCTGCATCGGGGAGGTCATAGATATTGCGGATAATCGCCTGTTCGGAGCCCTCGCTGTCCAGCAATGTGATGAATCCATCCAGGCCGGTGATGGGAAACAGTCGGCGCGGCTCTAGTTCCCGGAGGGCCTCCCGCGTCTCCAGGAATTCCACGTCAACAAAGATTCCGTCATTGTCCGTGATGGTTACCTCATGGTCATAAATGTACCGCGGCATGTGTGCCCTCCTCCCTAAAAGTTTTCTTCCGCCCGCTGGGATTCCGCCTGCTCCGTCATGGACTGAATTTGCACGAGTTTGTAGTATTTGCCCTTTTGGGCCAACAACTCCTGCGGCGAGCCGAACTCAATGATTTCGCCCTTGTCTACGACGATGATTTTATTGGCCTTGCGCAGCGTGGAAAGCCGATGGGCAATCATCAGCGTTGTCCGGCCCCGGATCAGCCGCTCGATGGCTTGCTGAATCAGGTGCTCCGTTTCGCTGTCTACGGCGGCAGTCGCCTCATCGAAGATCAGGATGCCAGGATTTTTCAGCACAGCCCGGGCAATGGAGATCCGCTGCTTTTCTCCGCCGGAAAGCCCGACGCCTCTTTCGCCCAGCATGGTATCGTAAGCGTCCGGCAGCCGGGCGATGAACCCGTGCGCGTTGGCCACTTCCGCCGCGTTGATCACCGCTTCCGGGGAGACGCTGCCCGCGCCGTAAGCAATGTTGCGGAAGATGCTATCCTTAAACATCAGCGGTTCCTGCTGGACATAGCCGATCTGACGGCGGAAGTCGTTCATATCGACCTCCTTGAGGTTCTGACCGTCGATGAAAATTTCTCCGTCATAGTCATCGTAGTACCGCATCAGCAGGTTGATCAGCGTGGATTTTCCGGAGCCCGTTGTCCCGACGATGCCCACAGTGTCCCCCGGCTCAATCACCAGATTGACGTTAGACAGTACTTTCTTGGAGCGGTCAAAGGAAAAGTTGACATTCCGGAACTCAATTCGGCCTTCCAGACGCTCTATCTTGTTTCCTTCGCCGAAGTCGTGTTCCGGTTCGGCGTCGAGAATGTCAAGGATCTTTTCCGTCGAGGCCAAGGTGTCCTGGTAGGTGTCGTTGAAGCTGGCGAAGAAATTCACCGGGCCATAGAACATATTAGCGTAAGTGATGAACGCCACCAGGTTCCCGACCGTCAGCGCGCCGCCCGCCGCGTTCGTTCCGCCACGGATGATCTCGCTGCCGCCCACCGCCCAAATGACGATGGTTCCGCAGGCCACCGCGAAACCGGAAACATGGTTGAAAACAGTGGAAATTTTGGCGACGGTGCGATCCTCTTTCAGCCAATCCTGGAGATAGCGCCCGAATTTACCAATGGAGTTTTTCTCGTTGGTGAAGGCCTTGATCACCCGCACACCGGGGATTGTGTCGGCCAGCAGGCTATAAATCGCCGAGCCCCTGCGCCAGATGCGGCGGTAACGAGGCGCGATCTTTTTGCCGAAGATCCGCTGGCTGATCACCACCAGCGGCACGGGCGCCAGCGAAAAAATCGAAAGCTTCCAGTCCTTGAGAAACATGGCGATAATAATACCGACCATCAAAAAGGCCTGCACCAAGGCCTCCTGGCTGACGCGCATAAGGAAATTTTTCAATTTCTCCGTATCACCGTTGATGCGGTTGATCACGGAGCCGGTAGAGGTCTTGTCATAAAACCCCATGGGCAGGTACTGCGCCTTGGCGTAGATATCCTGCTTCAGGTCCACGATGATCTTGTCTCCGGCCATGCGCAGGTAAAAAGTACGGAACGCACCCACCAGCCATTGGAACACCTTGATTCCCAACAAAAACAACACCATCTGCAAGAGCGGCGTTACGGTCTGCTTGACGATTCCTTGGGGGATCACCGTGTCAATCATCCGCGCGGTCACTTCCGTCGGAATCAGATCCATGGTGGTGGTAACGACGGACGCCAGCACACACACCAGCAATACGGGAACCTGCGGCTTGACGTACTTGACGAATTTCCACAAGACCTTGCTTTTGCCTTCGCAGTTAAGGCAGGGCGCGTCGGGTTTGCGGAGTTTGCGTCCGCAGCGGGAGCAGAAACTCCGCTGCCGGTCGTAACTCGCCCGGACCGGCTCCAGAAGCGCCGGGTCGTAGCCCTGCGCCTGCACCGCCCGAAGAAACAGCGCGGCGGCCTCAGCAATTTCCGCCGCCGCGTACGTGAAGCGCAGCAGCGTAATCTTGCCTTCCGGCCCCTGGGCCTCGAAGAGTGCGTTGCCATACATGCGGCGAACCTTGGCATCCCGCAACGCGGCGCAGGGAAATAACACCGGCTCGGACCTGGCCGCGCTGTCGTACGCGATTACCCGGTCCGGCAGGAAGAGCAAGGCGCTTTCGCCGTACCTGCCCGATAGTGTCAGGTCCCCTACAATGGCAAAACATATCTCGTCTCGGATGTCCTGGACGTCAAGGTAAGATCCCAGCGCAGCCGGCAGTGTCCGGTTGCTCATCAGCTTAGGTTTGGCGGAATCAGCGCTATCCATTGTCGTTTCCATATTTGCTTCCCCCAAATTAGTCGGCGGACCAAAGTTCCCTTCGCGGGAAAATATGAAATATAGTCTACATAGGATATGCGGAAAAGTCAAGACATGTGACCAAATTTTCACTAAAAATTTTTTTGTAACTTTTTTGTAACCGATTTGTCATTTCCGCTTGCAATTTCCGGCGAACTGTGGTATAATCTACAGTATCAGCCAACGAGAGAGGAGGAATCCACCGATGGCCAAGAAAAAGGGAGGCGCTCAGCCCACGCAGAAAACAGCAGAATCCCCCAGTGCCTCCCAGCCCCTTTCTGACAGTACTCTGACCGAAGACTTGGTGCTGGATCTCCTGCTGAGCGAAAACGTCACGGATGTGAACTGGGACGTTCTCTTTGCCTGCGGAGACGAAGGGTCTGCTCTGCCTGCGCCGGTCGCCGTTCTGACACCACCCGCTCCCGCGCCGCCGCCGGAACCGGTTCGGTCCAAACCGCCGGTGAAAGTCAAAGCGGAACCGCTCGTCACGAAGCCGCCGCCGACAGGCCCCAAACCGCTGGTGACTGCGGAGCCAAGCCCAAAACCGGCGCGCGCCTCCCAGCCGGCGCCCGAGTCCGTCCGACCGGCGCAATTCGAGCCGATCCCCCCCGCTACCAGCCAAACCGGCCCCGTCGGGCCCATTCGTCCGGAAGACATCGTTCCCCTGGTTCCGGTCAACCCCATGCCGCCGCCGGCCAACCCCGCGTCGGAAAAAAGCGCCGCGTTATCTAAGGCGGAAAAACCGGTAAAGCCGGAGAAAAAGAAGCCCGCAAAGGCCGAAAAAATACCGCCCAAGGCCGCGAAGGCGGACGCGTCTGCCCCCATAGAACAGAAATTCGCCCCGGCGGAAAAGGGGCCGCCCAACCCAGCCAAGACGCCGCAACAGATGGTGGCCGCGCCATCCGGTACGCCATCCGTGCCGCCGCCGAAAGCGCCGTCCAAGAAAGACCGACCGGCGCCAACCCTTATGCAGCCAAGCCCCAAACAGCCGGCACCGTCGCTGTTTGACCGATTAACGGACCCGGACGGGTTCTGGTCGGACGCAGAACCGCTCTATCAGTTCCCCCTGGGCGCAGCGATGACGGCCTGCTTCCGTCTTGTGTATTTCTACGGCCTGAGTGTCGCCCGCTGGACGCTGATTGCTTACCGCCGGGCCCGGCCCGTGTTGCTCTATCCCCTGCGTTATCTTTGGTCGTTGCTGCGTATTGCGGTGCTGGCGGCTGACCGGCTGACCCTCTCCCCGGTTCGCAAAGCCTTCTGGGAGGCAGGCACGGCCCACAGCGCACGGCTGGAACGGATTTCCCGGCGGCGGCAGCTGACCGCCAAGGACTGGCTGGCGGCTTTCTTCCAGGATTACCGAAGCATCCTGCGCACCACCTGCAATGCCCTGCTACCGCTGGCAGCCCTGGCGGTGCTGCTGGTGGTGATCCAATCGACAGTCCGCACCACCTATGCCCTCAAGGTGGTCTATAACGACGAGAGCCTAGGCTATATCGCCAATGAAAGCGTTTTTGAGCAAGCACAGGCCATGGCGCGTAAGCACATCATCCTGCCGGATGAAACCGCTTCCGAGACGGAAGTCACGGCAGCTCCCCCCAAGGCGGCGGCCGACAGCGAACCAACCACCGTAGTCACCAGCCCGCTCAGCGCGCCCCGGTATGTCCTTGAACGGGTTTCCCCCGAACAGCTGATGGATTCCACGACGCTCTGCGACCAGTTGCTGGGGAGTGCCAGTTTGCATTTGACCAGCGCCTGCGGCGTCTATGTGGACGGGACGCTTGTCGCGACCATCAAGAACGAGACCGAGGCGCGTGCCGTCCTAGACTCCGTTCTCGCGACCTACTCCGGCCGCCGCAACCCCGGGGACACAGTTGGGTTTATGGAGGACATCCGGCTGGAACAGGGATACTTTCCCGAAACGTCGGAGGAGAACGGCGGGATCATGACCGACGCCAACCAGTTGTTGGCGAAACTGACGGGCACCAAGAAGGGTGCGAAGTACGAATACGCCCGGGAAGAAGACAGCATCTATTCCATTGCCAAGCGCTTTGGTACAACGGAGGAACACCTGCTGGTCCTCAACCCGCAATTCCGCGACGCTTATCTGCACCCAAACGAGGCGGTTCTGATTTCCGAACAGGTTCAGTTCTTGCAGGTGAAGGTCATTAGCACCGAAACCATCACCGAAAAGGTTCCCTATGAGATCATTAAGACCGA
Organism: Oscillospiraceae bacterium; assembly: GCA_031268095.1. GTDB lineage: Bacteria > Bacillota > Clostridia > Oscillospirales > Acutalibacteraceae > WRMQ01. The sequence goes on from JAIRXU010000073.1 coordinate 22,089, forward strand.
CAATTATGATCTGTTCCAGGGAGAATACCGCATCCGCGCCCAAGGGGCGGAGGGGGAGGATTCCGTCACACGGCGGGTGACGCTGGTTAATAATCAGCGGGTGTCCGTAGAGGAAGTTTCCCGTACCCGAATCAAGGAGCCCACCCCCGAGCGGCGGGACATCGGCCGCAAATCCACCCGCGTCAGTTACAATGGCCAAACCTACAACCTTAACCCCTCCGCTACCGGTTTCGTCTGGCCGACGCCGTCCCTGCACACAATCACGTCCCCCTATGGCTACCGCAGCGGCGGGTTCCACTCCGGCGTCGATATTTCCGGTTCCGGAGCCAGCGGCAAGACCATCGTCGCGGCGAAGGCCGGGCGAGTGGAGATGATCAACCATTCCAGCAGCGGCTACGGCAACCAGATTGTCATCGACCACGGCAACGGCGTGAAGACCCGCTACGCGCACATCTACTCCGGCTCCATTTCGGTCAGCGTCGGCGAACGGGTGGAGACGGGCCAGCCCATCGCCCGCGTCGGCAACACTGGCAACTCCACCGGTCCTCACCTCCACTTCGAGGTGATCATCAACGGCAACACCCAGAACCCGCTGCCCTATATCCGATAAAAAGCGGCAAACCGAGGCCCGGCCTTTTCTCAAAAAGAGGAAGGCCGGGCCATGGTGTCTTTTGGGCAAAACGAAGGTTGCAACCTCGAATACCTTGCTTTCGTTGAGAAAAATTACTGCAAAAGAATGGACAGTACAGGATTACTTTGTTTTCCACGGAATGGAATGGTCCAGTGCGATTGTTCCGATTCCATACGGTGCGTCCTCTCCCGTTTCCGGATTAACAGGGCAATGAATATGGAATAAATATCCGCCTTTTCCGTATCTGCCGAGCTTGCTTTGGTCATAGCGGTCACTGTCCATGCAAATATTCAGGGCTTTCAGCGCGACCGTTAGTGTCTTGCTCCCCGCGCAAAGCGCACGTTTCCATAGAAATTCACATTCGATGTTGAGAAAACACTCTTTGATTCGTGGCGCGTTCACCTTCGAAGCTTTCTCCGCTGTCAGACCGGCGGCGGTAATTTCATCCGTTTCGTATGCATTGTTTCCAATCGTTTTAATGCAGCGCGCATAGACGTCCGCGTCAATGGAGGGGAAATTGAGGACGCAAACCCCAGTCTTCCGCAAGGATCGGTACATATGCCCATTCTTGTATACATTTCCCAAAATGCAGACAAAGTCGTCAATTCCACCGCTCACGAAGTTTGCCCACGATTGCACACAGGCGTTCTGTTTTCCGTTCGCTTTCCATCCTGTGACGACAAAAAACGGCTCGGGTATGGCTGTCATAAATTCATGCCATGAAAACCCGCCATAGTTGATACACCGCTGTTCAGAAATCGCATCCGGCCTTGAAAGAAAATCCTTTTTCATAACATTTCACACTTCCATTTGAATTTTACGCATATTCTCTGAATTCACATTACTGTAAACACACCGCCGGATCCCCATTACAATAAGCATACAGATTCACTCCCGTGAGCTCATTTCCGGCGACGAACAGGCTGTCCGGGCTTTTTAGATCATGCCATGTGCCAAAAGCCAGTCTACCATGCCTTGTGACAATTCATCCACTTTATCATTTTCCGGGATTGCTTCCACAGGGCTGCAATGAATAGCGTTTCCGTTTTTAGTAAACAACTCTGTATCCTCTGGATTACGGGTGTATACGCTGACATATCCACTATCAATAACATTGAAGCACAATCTAGCATCGCTTTGCAAAAACTCTTGATATGTGCGAACTTTCAGCTTAGCTGATGCCGCACTTGGGAACGCTATGACGCTGAAAAATACGATGTAATGCTTAGCCTCAATCTTTTGACGAAATTCCGGCCCTTCATATTCGATTTTCTCGAAAAACGAATTGTCTTCCGGATGGGGACACGCTTTGTATACATCAGCATCTAATAATACCCAGTAATAATCATCGACTGGAAATTCCGAGAAAATCCGGCCAAGATTATCACCATATTCATTGGGGATTTCGAATTTTATTCCACGGTTCATGGAAATATCCCCCTTCTAATATGCGTAAGCGCTTTTTTGCGGAGTTAGGGAATCTCCTCCGCCCATAAAAACTCTCAATAACGGAAGCCAAACCAAGACCCACATATTTTCAAGATCTGGAGGAAGTGGGTCGGAAACCGGATGCGGATTCACTTGTCGTTGTGGAGTTTCACCGCTCCAATCCCAATCATGCTGATGAGGTTTTAGGCCTTTATGATCGTAATCATCAACATCGTACTGTGCTTTTCCATCAGAATTATACCAACGCCATGTTGAACGCTCATTCCACCACCAAGAATTGGGGGTTCCCGTAGTTGGCGTTCCAGCCCCGCCCGAAAACTTAAACACATTGGAAATGCTTTTCGCTAGAGTATTTTGCGCATTTTTCAAAAGATTAATTAGACTCTGTAGTCACGAGATTCCGAGCCAAAGCGCCCAGCAGCGGATATGGACAGCAGCAAGGAAGGACGAGGAATTTTTCGCGTATCGTGTTGCGATGCCGCGCCACTTTTTTAG
>JAIRXU010000002.1 GCA_031268095.1 Oscillospiraceae bacterium
TAAAAAAGTGGCGCGGCATCGCAACACGATACGCGAAAAATTCCTCGTCCTTCCTTGCTGCTGTCCATATCCGCTGCTGGGCGCTTTGGCTCGGAATCTCGTGACTACAGAGTCTAGGGCGGCTCAGGAGAAGAAACTCCTGAGTCGCCGCGCTTTTTACTGCCACGGAAATCAATTTTGGCGACGTCCAAAGCCGCCTCCCCGCACCGCAACCCAACGGGCGAGCGGATTTGCCGGTGCATACGCCAATTCCGGAAGGGCTTTTGATAAAGATTTCCCCCCCAAAATTGATTTCCGTGTTTTACTGCTTGTCCATCTTGACAAACCGACCCGATTTCGATTATAATATCTATAATAGGTATTTTGTTGTGTTTTGGGGAGGGTTTTTGATGGGACAACGAGTCTGGCAGCGCGACGCGCTTTGGGTGGCCCAGGCCGCCGTCATTGCGGGGCTATATGCGGCGCTGACGCTGGCGGGGTACGGGTATTCTTTCCGGGAAATGCAGTTTCGCGTCGCGGAAGTGCTGACGTTGCTGCCGGTATTTACCTCGGCAGCCATTCCCGGCCTAACGGTGGGCTGCCTGGTGGCCAACCTCGTCAGTCCGCTGGGGCCTTTGGACATGCTATTTGGACCGGTGGCGACGTTGCTGGCCGCCCTGTGCACCTGGCTGCTGCGGCAGAAGCTGCTCAAGGGTCTGCCGGTGCTCTCCGCCTTGATGCCAGTGCTGTTTAACGCCGTCATTGTCGGCGCGGTCATCACGCTCACGGCGGACGGCGGGGTGTCGTTTGCGGATTTCGACTTGCTGGTATTTTTCTCCGCCGCCGGGAGCGTTGGCGGGAGCGAATTGGTGATTTGCCTGGCACTGGGGATGCCCCTGTGCGTGCTGCTGCGGAAAACGCGGCTGTTTGAACGGCTGGAGGTCCGGCGGCGGTGACCCCCGCGCGAATCACGGTCTTTGCCGGGCATTACGGCAGCGGCAAAACGACGCTGGCGGTGAATTATGCCCTCCGGCTGGCCAGGGAGGGGCGCCGCGCCGCGCTCTGTGATATGGACATTGTCAACCCCTACTTCCGGACGGCGGACTATGCCGATTTGCTGCGGGAGGGCGGGGTGGAGCTGATTTCTTCCCCCTACGCAAATACCAATGTGGAAATGCCCTGGATTCCCCTGGAGTCCCGGCGGGTGCTGGACGATCCGGCGCTTTGGTCTGTGATCGACCTGGGCGGAGACGACAGCGGGGCAATGGCCATTGGACGGTTCGCGGCGGCGCTGCGGGAGAAGAACGCAGCGCTTTGGCTGGTGGTGAATCCTTGCCGTCCGCTGACCCGGGACGTGGAAAGTCTGCGGGAGGTGCGGGACGCCATCGAAGCCGCGGCGGGTCTTCGATTCACCGGGATGGTCGGCAACGCCAACCTGGGTCAGGAGACGGAGATGGCGACGGTGCTGTCCTCCTTGCCGCTGCTGCGGGAGCTTTCCCGGGCGATGGATTTGCCGATCATCTTCACGGCGGTGGAAACGAGCCTCGCGGAGGAGGCCGCCGGAGCGCTGACACCGGAGGACGGAGCGCTGTTCCCCGTGACGCGATATCAGAAAGCGGCCTGGAGCGTGTGGGAACCCAAAAAGGCTTGAGAAAGCGATCCGGGCCTTTTCCGCTCTCTTCGTGAACATTCATCTCCGAATATTACGACAGAAAGGAAAGAACGATGGCCAACGTAACATTTCAGGACCATCTCTGCAAGGGCTGCGGGCTTTGTGTTTCGGTCTGCCCAAAGAAAATCGTTGCGCTCTGCGCCGAGCGGCTCAACGCCAAAGGTTACCACCCCGCCCAAGTGACGGACAGGAGCGCCTGCATCGGCTGCGCCTTCTGCGCGACGATCTGCCCCGACTGCGTCATTACCGTAGAAAAATAACCGCCCCATCGGAAGAGTCGGCGGACGGAAAGGAAGAAATCCATGGCGGAAAAAGTGCTGATGAAGGGGAACGAGGCGGTGGCGGAAGCGGCCATTCAAGCGGGATGCCTGCATTATTTCGGCTATCCGATCACCCCACAAACGGAAATCGCGGCCTATATGGCCAAGCGAATGCCCAAAATTAACGGCTCCTTCCTTCAGGCGGAGAGTGAGATTGCTGCGATCAATATGGTCCTTGGCGCGGCGGCGGCGGGGCGGCGGGCAATGACCTCCAGTTCCAGCCCCGGCGTCGCGCTCAAGAGCGAAGGGCTATCCTATCTGGCGGGCTGCGACCTGCCGGCGGTGGTGGTGAACATCCAACGGGGGGGGCCGGGCCTTGGGGGGATCCAGCCGTCCCAGGCAGACTATTTCCACGCAACGAAGGGCGGCGGACACGGGGATTTCCACATGATCGTCCTGGCCCCCAGCGGCGTCCAGGAAATGTTTGACCTGACGGGCCTGGCGTTCGACCTGGCGGATCAGTACCGGGTGACGTCGATGCTCCTCAGCGACGGGATTTTGGGGCAAATGATGGAGCCGGTGGATCTTGCCGCGCCCCCACCCCGGGAACTCCCGCCGAAAAGCTGGGCCCTGACAGGAACAAAAGGGCAGCGGAAGCCAAACATCGTTAATTCCCTGTACATGAATCCGGAGGACCTCGAGCGGCTGGTGATGGAGCGCTACGAGCGCTACGCACAAATTGCGGCGGCGGAGACCCGCTGGGAGGAATTCCTGACGGAAGATGCGGATGTGGTGGTAGTCGCTTACGGCGCGCTGGCGCGGGTGGCGAAGAACGCCATTGCGGCGGCCCGGGCGCAGGGAATCCGCGCGGGGCTGCTGCGCCCGATTACCCTCTGGCCGTTCCCGAAGGCGGCGCTGCAAGCCCTCGCCGGACGGGCGAAGGCCTTTGTCGCGGCGGAGCTGAGCATGGGCCAGATGGTGGAGGATATCGAATTGGCGGTCCGCTGCGCGCGGCCAGTGCTGCGCTGCAACCGGACGGGCGGGATGGTTCCGACCCCGGAAGAAGTTCTGCAAAAATTGGAGGAAGCAACCGCATGACCGACCGCGAACATCTGCTGCGCATTTTGCGGCGCAAGAACAACGGTGCACCGGGCTATTGGTGTGGAAACATGGGTGACGAAACCGTACAAAAATGCGCCAAGGTGTATGGGACGGTCGAGAGCAAGGAAGCGGTTGCCGTGTTTTTAGGTAGCCAATGCCGTCAGGTGAATGCCGATGACTGCTATAAGCATCCGGAAGGGCTGTCAGCGTTTCAGCAGTATCTTGGTGTGCCGCGCGGCAAAAGCCATGCCGTGCCCGGTTGCTTTGCGGAAGTGGAAACTTTAGAGGAAGTGGAGCGGCATCCATGGCCCAATTTGGATAACCTGAATTTTTCACCGTGCTATGCCGACTTGGAAAAATACAGCGATAAGCTCTGCTTAACAGGGATGTGGAGTTCCATCTGGAAGGCCGCCGCCGACTTTTTTGGGCTGGAAAACCTGATGGTGCAGATGTATGCCGAGCCTCATCTGGTGGAGGCGACGCTGCTGCATGTGGCGGATTATTTCGTTGAGGCGAATGATCGGTTTTTTGCGGGAGCAGGCGACCGCGCGGACGCGCTGTTTAGCTGATGAGCCCGGAGCACTTCCGGCACTTTTTGTTGTCGGCCATCCGTCGGTTGGCGAACGTTGCGCACCGGCACGGAAAGTGCGCTGTGATGCATTCCTGCGGCTCCATTTACCGCGTGATCCCCGATTTGATTGATGCGGGAATCGACGTCCTGCACCCGCTGCAAGCGCAAGCGGCGGGGATGTCTGCAAAAGAGCTGGCGCAATACAAGAACGATTTGGCGTTCATTGGCGGTGTTGACGCGCAGGGGATTCTGACCACAGGGACGCCCCGGCAAGTACACGAGGAAGCGGAACGCGTGTGGGATATTTTGGGGCCAAATTTGATCCTATCGCCCAGTCACGAAGAGGTACTGCCCAATGTTCCTCCAGAGAACACCTTGGCCCTTGCGTAGGCGGCAAAGGCTTGCGTGAACGGATGACAACAGATAGAATTAAGGAGAACAAACCTATGACCGTATTTCAAAAACCCCGTGCGCTCGCGGATGTTCCCATGCACTACTGCCCCGGCTGCACCCATGGGATCGTTCACCGACTGGTGGCCCAGGCACTGGATGATCTGGACCTGGTCGGCCGGACCGTCGGCGTCGCGCCGGTAGGCTGCGCGGTGTTCGCCTATAACTATTTCAACTGCGACATGATCCAAGCGGCCCACGGCCGGGCCCCGGCGGTCGCGACGGGCCTCAAGCGCGCCAATCCTGACAGCGTCGTTTTCACCTACCAAGGGGACGGGGACCTTGCTGCCATCGGTACGGCGGAGACTGTCCAATCTGCTGCGCGGGGAGAAAACATCACCATCATTTTCATCAATAACGCCATTTACGGTATGACCGGCGGGCAAATGGCGCCCACAACCCTGCCTGGGCAGGTCACCCAAACCAGTCCCTACGGCCGGGACGTCACCCGTACGGGGATGCCCATCCGGATCTGCGAGATGCTGGCGACGCTGGAGAGTCCCGCCTATCTGGAGCGGGTCTCAGTGGATAGCATCAAGAATATCCGCCAGGCACAGAAAGCGATTGCCAAGGCTTTCCGCTGCCAGGCCGAAGGCCGGGGGTTTTCACTGGTAGAGGTAATTTCTTCCTGCCCGACCAACTGGGGCGTGTCCCCGGCGGAGGCTCTGGACTGGATGCGGGAAAAAATGATCCCGTATTATCCCTTGGGTGTGTACCGCGACAAAACAGAAGGGGGGGAGCAGGCGTGACGACACAAATTCTTTGGGCTGGTTTCGGCGGCCAGGGCGCGCTCTTTGCCGGGCAGTTTCTGGCCAATGCGGGGCTGATCCGGGGGCAGCAGGTTTCCTGGCTGCCTTCCTACGGCCCAGAAATGCGGGGCGGCACGGCCAACTGCAGCGTAATCCTCTCAGATGATGCGATTGGGTCCCCCATCGTGCTCCAGCCCGACGTGCTGGTCTGCATGAACCTCCCGTCCTTCCTGCGTTTCGGCGCCTGCGTACGCCCCGGAGGAAAGCTCTTTGTTGACAGCTCCTTGGTGGAGGAGCGCAGTAGCCGCGCCGACATTGCGGCATACTACATTCCCGCCGCGCAGCTGGCCTCGGACGAGGGGATGGCGGGACTGGCCAATATGATCTTCGTCGGCAAGGTCATTGCGGCAACCGGTTTGTTCGATGAAGAGACCGTAACCGCAGCCATGCATAAGGCCATTCACGCGCGCAAGCAGCATCTTCTGGAAATGAATCTGCGGGCCGTGGAATTGGGCCGGAACTACCGGGAAGGATGACCTTCTCTCAGCCGGAAAGGAGTTCGTTTATGGGTAAGATTCTCGCCGTCAATGGCAGTCCCCGCCGGGAGGGCAACACAGCGCACATGCTGGGGACCGTTCTGAACCTCTGCGCTGCCGCCGGGCATGAAACGGAGATGGTCCAGATCGGCGGTCTGCCGACCCGGGACTGTGTGGCCTGTGGCGGCTGCGGGCAGCACCCAGGCCGCTGCGCGATCGACGACTGGATGAATGCATTGTACGCCAAAATGGCGGCGGCGGATGCGATCCTGCTGGGCTCGCCGACGTATTTTGCCGACCTGACGCCTGAACTTAAGGCGGTCATCGACCGCACGGGCTCCGTCTCACGGCGGGACGGGAACCGCTTCTCCCGGAAGATCGGCGCGGGCGTGTGCGCAGTCCGCCGGGCGGGGAGCATCCATGCGCTGGACTCAATCAACCATTTTTTCCTGATCAACGACATGATTGTTCCCGGCAGCGGCTACTGGGCCATGAGTTTGGCGCGGGAAGCCGGGGAGTACGAAAAGGATGCCGAAGGAGCAGCGACGATGACGCGGTTGGGTGAAAATATTGTTTGGATACTGGAGAAGCTGTCGTCTATTTCCTGAAAAAACGAGAAGACAGTTTCCTGTTCCCCCCAAAAATATATATCCAAAGCCCCTGCCCCCCACCGGAGACAGGGGCCGCGTTTTGTGGTTTTGGAGGAGGACTACTGCGCTTTGACAGTCGTCTTTTCTTCCGGCCAGTCGAAGCCGCTGAACCGGGCGGTCTGGGTCAGCTGGAACGAAAGCGTGATGTTGCCCACGTCCGCGAGGGTGTTCACGCCAACGGCGGCGGTGTTGATGATGGACACTTCCGTCAGAGTCAGCTCCGCGATGTGATCCGTCTGCTTCTCCACCCGGCAGAAAATCGTGTAGGCGTGCCGCGCTTCCGTGATGTCGCCTTCTACGTCGCTGGCCGGAACTTCCTTGGGAACCTTGGTATAATCCTGTATCGTCAGGTAATCCTTGGCAATGTCCAGCTGCTCCAGGATGGCCGCCTTGTCCGCCGGGGCAAGGTACCGGGCGGCCTGCTCCTCTGTCAGGGGCTGGAAGGTAATGCGGATCTCATACCATTTTTCCGCCTCGGCCTTGGTGGCTTCGCCCAGCAGCTCCTCTGCCTCTTTGCGCATGTCCTCAGGGCTGAGCTTCGCGTAACTGGTGTTGCGCCCTTCCTCGAGTTCCAGCTGCATTTCCGCGAGTTTATCGCGCATTTTGATGTCCCACTGCTCTTCCAGCTTAATGTCCAAGACGTCGTCTTCCCGCAGCGGGTTGCGCAGGAGGGGCGCGGAAGCGGCGAAGTCTTTGACTTCAGCGTCGTGATGGAGATATTTGATGAGATACTTCTTAAGGGCGCCAGACGCGGCTTTCAGGACGTCATTGCCGGAAGCGATGTCGTCTACGCTGTAAGAAAAGTCCTCGTTGTGCTTTTGACTTTTCGCGGTGTCCGCGACGACCTGGTTGAAGTAGGCGAGCGGAGACTGAGACGCCTGTGCGTAGGGGGTGGCGGCCGAGAGGGCTTCGGTGGGTTCGTCCGGCGGGAAGAGATCGCAGCCGGTGAAGCCGAACAGCGCCAGACTCAGCAGCGCCAGCGCCAGCAGCACCGAGAGGGTTTTCCGCGTTGTTTTCATAGAGATCCGCCCTTTCTTTTAGTTGAAGTAGTGCGAGACCGGGCTGCCGACTTCCGTCCGACTCAGCCCATTTTTTCCGCCTTGACTGTGATGCCCTCAAAAGGCTCCAGCCCGGTGGCGTCGAATTGATGGACAATTTCCAGCGCGATGTCCAGGCAGGCCTCCACCGTTTTGGGATCCAGATTCTTTTCCGTATCCAGCCGGGTGTGGTAGTAGGCGGCGGGGGTGGGATCCATGGCGGCGAATGCGGCGGCGGCAAGACCGGCCTGAGAGGCTGCCGCCGCGTCACTGGCCCCTAAGAAGAGGGAACAGTAAGGGATGTCGAATCCCGCTGTGTTGGCGGCCTTTTTCATCAGCGCGCAGACGCGGGGGTCATGCTTAACGGTCATGGTCATGTCGTTGATGTAAATGCCGATGTCATTATAATCGCGCATGGTGTCCAGGGAGAGGAAGACTGTCTCCGCGTCTGAAAAGTCGTGGTCCTTGACGTACGCTTTCGCGCCCCGCAGGCCGCATTCCTCCCCGCCGGAGCAGAGGACGACCAGTTCCGTGTTGTCCAGCCGCAGGTCCTGGTCCCCCAGCAGCTTTGCCACTGCCATGGAGGTGAAACAGCCGGAGAGGTTGTCGTTTGCGCCCATGACGACGCGCTTGTTGTTTTTGAACAGCAGGCCCAGCATCATCGGCAGCATCAGACCCGCGAAGATATAGCCGATGACGGTCAGCGCAGGATGATCCGCAAAGGCAGCGCGGCCAGCCCAGCCCAGCCCGGCCGCCAACCCAACCACTGAGGCCACCAGCCCGAAGAAAAGGATACCAAAACACAGGGCGATAACCAGCACCAGCAGCTTTGTGGTATGGAAATACTTATCGCCCCAGTAAGTGAACCGCCACTCGTAGGCGGAATCCGCGTGACCGCAAAGAATGATGCGGCGCTTGGTTTCGCCCGCGGGTTTGCGGACGCCGACCACATTATGGGACGTCTTTTTACGGTACATAAAATCGATCGCCTGCTTATAAAACAGAAACTCCAGCACCACCATCAGCAGCGCTAGCCCCAGCAAGACCAGACTGACGATGGCGTAGCCAAAGTTGAAAGCCAGCGCGGAGAGCAGACCGAAGACCACGCAGATACTGATCCAGCCCAGAAAAGCCCGGGGCGCCGTCCGGAATTCTTCAGTGACGACGGAGTCGCAGCAGGTCTCCAGGTCTTTGACCATCATCTGCTGTGCCTTCCATTCCGCTTCGCTCCCGCATTCGCGGGGGCCGCAGGCCTCGCAAACCTTCTTAATGCCCCGGACTGCGAAATTGGTGTATTCCCGCAGCCGGGAAGGGTAGTTGCCGATGCGTTCCCTTGCCGTCATGTAACATGCCGCCTTTCTGTTTTTTAACTCTATCATATAATTTCCGTTTTCGATGGAGGTTTGGAAAAAATATGGGAAAACTATGGGGAAGAGAATCTGGAACGGAGGAATGTCTGCATGAAACGAGACACCTACAAAATCAAAGTGGCGGCGCTGTTTCTGGTCCTGGCGGCAGGGGTGACGACACTGTGCGCGGCGCTGCTGCGCGGCGTACTCCTGCCCGGAAAGCCTGCGGCGTCGGAAATCACGTCCGCAGAGGCCGCCAAGACCGCCGACCCGGCGAAGAACAGTCCAAAAGAAGAAAGGACGCAACAAAACAACCGGACCAGTGAAGCCGTTTCGACGAGCGCGGCGGTTTCCCTTTCAACGGAGGCGCCGCCGAGCGGCCCAAGCGGAGGAGACACAGCAGCGGACGGGAAATATGCCTATGAATATCCGGGCATCCATCCGGCGGTGGCAGTGTTCCGCGCGGATAGCTGGAACCTGCTGCTGGTCAACCGGCATTTTGCCCTGCCCGCCGACTACGCGCCGGAAATTGCCGTCGCGGTGCCGGGGGTTTATCCGGAAGAGCGGGAACTGGATGCGCGGGCCGCAGCCGCCTATCAAAGGATGTATTATGCGGCGTTGCGGGACGGCGCTGAACTGGTGCCCTTCTCGGGGTACCGGTATATTTCCACGCAAAAGACCAACTTTGACCGCAAGGTCGGCGAGTACAGGGCACAGGGGTTCAGCGAAGCGCAGGCGGTGCAGCTGACGGCGCAGAGCATTTTGCCGCCGGGTTGCAGCGAGCACGAAGCAGGGCTGGCGATGGATATTACGGCTCCCGGAAAATGGGGAGCGGACGAAGGCTTCGAAAAGACGGCAGAGTTTCGCTGGCTGAGCGAACACGCTGATGCATACGGGTTTATCCTGCGCTACCCCAAGGACAAGCAGGAGATCACCGAGATCACATACGAGCCGTGGCACTGGCGCTACGTCGGCCCGGAAGCGGCAAAAGCCATCAAGGCGGCGGGGCTGTGCCTCGAAGAATGGCTGGACCGGCGACCATAGAGATCGGAGAAAGAACTAATCGACGTCTTTGCCGGTGACGACTTGCAGGGCTGTCCGGAAGAGGATGCGCAAGTCCAAGGCGAGGCTCTGTTTTTGCCGGTATTCCTCGTCCAGGCGGACTTTCTCCTCGTCGGTGACGGTGTCCCTTCCATGGATCTGGGCCCAGCCGGTCAGGCCTGGCGGCAAATCGTAGATCCCTGCCTCCGTCCGCAAGGCACGGATCGTATCCTCTTCTGGGATCAGCGGCCGGGGGCCCACGAAGCTCATCGTCCCTTCCAGAATATTGAGCAACTGAGGCAGTTCGTCCAGGCTGGCTTTGCGCAAGAAGCGCCCCACGCGGGTATAGCAGTCTTCGTCCCGGACTTCCCGGGAAGCGGCGGCTCGGGTGTCTTTGCGCATGGTGCGGAATTTTCGGATCCGGAAGAGGCGGTTGCCCTTTCCGACCCGCTCCTGCCGGAAAATCACAGGACGACCGTCGTCCAGCAGCACCACCAGCGAAATCAACGCCAGCAGCGGGGACAGCAGCGCCAAAGCCAGCAGGCTGCAAATCACATCAAACGCCCGTTTCAACTCATATTTCCCTCCGCATTTCCCTCTCACATCCGCAATTTATGTCATTTTACCATAAAACAGACCGGTTGTCCAGTATAATTTTTATAAATGCGCGAAATTTTTAATGCGGCGCCTTGACTTGCCCTGGGAGAAAGAGTATCATAACAGAAGAAAGGAGATTGCCTATGCCGAAGCTGACGCTATTTACCCCGAGTTACAATCGCGCGCATACCTTACCGCGCTTGTTTGAGTCTCTTTGCAGGCAAACCAGCAAGGAATTCGAATGGATTTTGATTGACGACGGTTCTTCCGATGAGACAGAATCGCTTGCGCAAAAGTTCCAGCAGACGGCCGCAGGGTTTCCAATGATATTCCTGCGTACGGAAAATGGTGGAAAACACCGAGCGATCAACCGGGCCGTAGAAATGGCGCGGGGAGAATTTTTCTTCATCGTCGATTCCGACGATTACCTCACGAACAATGCGGTGGAGTTGGTGCATACCTGGCTTTTGGAGATCGGCGAGTGTTTTGCCGGGGTATCCGGACGCAAGATAAAAAGCAGAACCGCTCATGGGGGGGGACCGTTGCCTGCGTTCGGTGGGCAAGCATATATTGACATGACCAACCAGGAGCGAAATGCCCGGGGACTGACGCAGGATATGGCGGAGGTTTACCGGACAAGTCTGCTGCGGAGGTTCCCTTTTCCGGAACTGGAAGGCGAAACCTTTATTCCGGAAAGTATCGTCTGGGATGCGATCGCGAGCGAAGGGCATCCCCTGCGCTGGTACGACCAACCCATTTATAGATTCGAGACGCAAGACGGAGGACTGAGCAGAAGTTGGAACGAACTGCTTCTGCGAAACCCCCGCGGCTACGGGTTGCTGGTGAACCGGGAAATGCAGTGGCAGCGGATGAACCTGCGGTTCCGTATGAGCGAGCGAAGCCATTATTATCGCCAGATGCGGGAACGCTATACGTTTTGGGAGATCTGTGGCTTCCTGCAAATCCAAGCGCCGACGCTCTTTTTCGCGCTCGCGCTGACTTTTCCCCGCGTTGTCGCCCAGCGGACATTCAGCAAAATTTTAAAGAAGTAACGAGGTGGTCACATGGCCGCGCCGCTGGCGGAGCGCCTGCGCCCGCAAAATCTGGATGAAATGGTGGGGCAGCCGCACCTGCTGGGAGAGGGTTGCGCGCTGCGGAACATTGTGCTTTCCGGCGAACTGCCCAACCTGATCTTTTATGGTCCCTCCGGCGTCGGAAAAACGACATTTGCAGAAATCATTGCCAAGCGAACAAAGCGGCACTTCGTCCGCCTCAACGGCACCACGGCCGGGACCGCCGACATCAAGGACGCAGCCGCGAAGGCGGATACCCTCCTGGCTCCGAACGGGGTTTTGCTGTATTTGGACGAGATCCAATACTTCAACAAAAAGCAACAGCAATCCCTGCTGGAGTCGATCGAGAAAGGCGCGGTGACGCTGATCGCCGCGACAACGGAGAACCCCTATTTCTATGTCTACAACGCCATTCTCAGCCGTTCGACGGTGTTCGAGTTCAAGGAAGTGACCTCGGCGCAGGTGATTCCGGCGGTGGAGCGGGCGTTCCGCTTCCTCCGGAAAGAGCGGGCTGAGGCGTTCGAGGTGGAACCGGGGGTGACGGAGCACATCGCGGCGGCCTGCGGCGGAGACGTGCGGAAAGCCATGAATGCGGCGGAACTCTGCTATCTTTCTGCGCCCGCAGCGGCGCCCGGAGAAGTCCGGCGTCTCCGGCTGGACCAGGCGAAGGAGCTGACCCAGCGCAGCGCCCAGCGCTACGACAAAGAGGGGGACGAACACTACGATATTGTTTCCGCCTATCAAAAATCGATGCGGGGCTCCGACCCGGATGCGGCGGTCCACTATCTGGCCCGGCTGCTGGAGGCAGGGGACCTGCCCTCGGCCTGCCGCCGGCTGATGGTCTGCGCCTGCGAGGATGTGGGGCTGGCCTACCCGATGATCATTCCCATCGTCAAAGCGGCGGTGGACGCGGCCATGCAGGTGGGGCTGCCGGAAGCGAGTCTGCCGCTGGCGGACGCGGTGATCCTCGTCGCGACCGCGCCGAAGTCGAACACCGCGTACAATGCCTATGGGGCCGCCGCCGCCGACCTCCGGGCGGGAAAAAGCGGCCCCATTCCCCGCCAGCTGCAAAACAAGCACTTCGATGGCGCGGACAACAGTGCGCCCGGCCAAAATTATCTCTACGCGCACGACTTCCCCCATCATTGGGTGCGGCAGCAGTACCTGCCGGACGCATTGCGGGACGCGGTCTACTACCACTACGGCGACAACAAGACCGAGCAGGCGGCCAAGGCCTACTGGGAGGCGATCAAAGGGGCGTTGTAGAAGATTCCCGCCGCGCGGCCATCTCGCTTTCCACTTGGGCTTTCAGCGAGTTCGGATACCGCAAGAGCAGCAGCGGGATCAACCCAAGCGCGAGGCCCACGGCGGGCCCCAGCCGATACACGGGCCAGACCCATTTTTGAAAATGCGCGTTCTGCGGCACACCCTGGCAACACACGTCACATATACTGTCTGATGCCGTGCAGCAATCACTTGCACCCAACAGATGAATTATTCCTTGACAGGTGAATTATTACCCAAACAACTGAATTATTCTTCGTAAATGCACCCATGACTTCTTCGATTATCCTAACCCCCTCCACGCTTATCATGAAACATTGCTATTCTCTATCTTCATCCCAATCAAGAATGACATTTGGATTTCCCACCAAAGCATCAATCGCATCAACACGCTCTTTCCACTTTGCTTTATCTTGTTTAGCAAGCTCATCATATGAGCTTGAAACAAAATCGCATAGATCAGAGCATGCATTTTCATTTTTTATTAGACTCTTTAGGTAATCTGGAACACAGTCCTGATCAAACGACAAAGACAATAATTCATCTGTAATTTTTGCTGCAGGCAGTTCGCTTCCGTTTTTCATTAAATACCAAATTAGTTCTTTTTTCGATTGTTCGGTTCTTTTGAGTGCCTCGTACAAATCAACGCCGCAGCAACCAGTTAGGGCAACGTAAGCAACTGAGTCTGCATTCAATTCATATACATATATGTTCAGTTTTACTGATAGAACTTCAATCAACTCGTAGAGGGCTTGAACTGTTTGACCGAGCGACTTTCCGTACAGATGCTTTAGTTGCTCACTAAAATCATCTTCCTTGATATCACGTCCGAAATTTTGCAAGAGCTCTAATTCCAAAAGATTATTCTCGTTAAAAATATATCTGCTGTATCTAACATTTGAATAAAAATCTGACAAAAGATTTAATAACCTCTTGCAGTTAGGCTTTAAGGACACGCTTTCTTTTTCTGATATAAAATCAAACATCGCTGGATGGTTATGTCCATATAGCAAATTACTAACCTGTTGTTTCTCAGCAACAGCAGCATTATCATACATAATGAGTTCAATTATAACTTTTAGCAACCTCTCTATCCCTTGCGCGGCCTGATATAGAGAAGTAAATATATAATCGGCGACTACATACTCAGTGCGTCTTTTGGGGATGTCGGCAACATTGATATCTTCTATTGCTTTCCAGATTTGAACGCCTGCTATCCCAACTTCTTTGACAAGCGCAAGATTCATTTCGAATATGCCTCTGTCCGAGTCATTTTTCCCATCTACTATATTTAATTGCTTCAAGGACTTGATAAAGCTTGATTGTCGGGTGGAAAATAGATTCCATTCATTCTCACAACCGAAGTCGTCTGTAAAGCCATCATAATTGATGCGCAGCCCCAATTCTTTTGCTATTGATACATAATCAAAGGAGCCTTCTTCTTCTGAACCGAAAAATGTAATCTATGGCGGCAAGATTAGGATATTCGGCGAGAGCGTTCCGCGCTCCGTCCGCGCCGCCGAAACGTCGGCTACGGGCGAGAGCATTTTCAAACACGACCCGAACGGCAAAGTGGCGGCTGGCTATGCGGCGCTCGTGGGGGAGGTGTTAGCAAATGGCTAAAGAGAAAATCGCCCTCACGGGCTTCGCTGACATCTTTGGCTCTGCAAAACCGCAG
>JAIRXU010000007.1 GCA_031268095.1 Oscillospiraceae bacterium
GCTAAAAAAGTGGCGCGGCATCGCAACACGATATGCGAAAAACACAGCTTCTTTCCTTGCCGCCGTCCACATCCGTTGCTGGGCGATTTGGTTGGGTGTCTCGTGACTGCACTGTCTAGGGATGATATTATTCGCGGGGTATCTAACCCCCCTGCGGGAACAGATGGGCGAAGCCAATGAAACGCAACCCAATTGATCTTGCAATGGATTGCTTGACCCGCAAAGACCTCGACAGGCCTTGTTACCTTCTTGCGCGTTTGACTGGCAATACTGAACGGCGCGAAGACGCATGGCGAAGTGCTCGCAGTCCCATGCGCCAGCACTTTGATGATCTTCAGGTGGAAGAACTGGAGCGCCTCGATAAAATAGCCGCTGAATACCAGTGCGAGGACTGACAGGAAGAAAAATTTGCAGATTTTTTCATGTTTCTGCATACTGTGGGAGATTTGGTTATGAACACCAGCGCGAAATGACGGCTTACTGCACTGGAAACAGGCCCCAAGCAGCAGGGATTATACCACCCGGATCAAGTAATAATTTACGACCCCAGCGACCCGGAGGATGGCGAGAGAAGGGCGCGGGAGTTCCACGAGAAGTACCCCGGTTTGGCCGTGTTCGTTCTCCCCGACGATGGCCGAGGCCCCCGGCGGGAGGATGCTCTATGACCCACACCCTAGCCATTCTCGGCACCCTGCCCGGCCTGAACGAGTACATAGCCGCAGAGCGCGGCGGCGGGGGTAAGTACCGGGCAGCAGCCATGAAACGGGAAGCAGAGCGGCTAATCACCATGTGCGCCCGCTCCCAACTGCGAGGGGTACGCTTTGCCGCCCCGGTGACGATGCACTACACCTGGCACGAACCCAACCGCCGCCGCGACAAGGACAACGTCGCCTTTGCCCGGAAGTTCATACAGGACGCACTTGTGAAGTCCGGAATACTCCAGGGAGATGGGTGGGCCTACGTTGAGGGGTTCGCGGATCGGTTCGAGGTTGACGCAAAGAACCCTCGCATTGAGGTGACAATTACGGCAACGACAACTCAAAAATAAATTCATAGGAGGACAGCAGCATGTACCATGTCAAGGCAGAACTCGCGAAGGGCGTGACCCTCAACGTCGAAATCAAGGACGGAGAAAACACCTATGCCCGGTGCCCTGTTTGCGGCAAAGAGGCCAAGGTTGATCTAGCGGACATTTTCGAGGACGGCGATGGCCTCAACGGGGCACTCTATCGTCCGGAATGTTGGGAAGGTGTTCGTGATACAGTCATCGGGGGCGCATGATCGGCAAAAAAGAACAGCGAGCGGGCGTGGGGTTATCCCCCTGCCCGCTCCGCTGTCTATCCATGGTCACGCCGGAGCATCCTCCTGTGCATCGCCTCATATTTCGCGCTCACCTTGTCGAGTTCTTCCTTGAGGTTAAAAATCTGGTCGGACAGCACACTGAACATGCGGGATGCGAAGTCGTAGCGCTGTTTGTCCCATTCGTGCGCGGCATACACCCGCTCAAAGAATAACTCATACATTGCGCTGGCCGCTGCGGTCGTATTCCTCATGGCGCATTCTGTTTCGTATAGGTCATTGATCACATCAACGGGAATTACGGTAAGTTTCCCCATATAAATTTTTCTCCCCTCTCTTGACTTGCCGGAAGCTGGCCGGTATAATATCCTTTGTACCCGCTTCGGCGGTTGTGTTGGCTTTCTACGCTCCATGCTCCCCAGCAGCGGCGTAGGGGGCTGCTTCTTTTGCTTTGAGGCTCACCGTCATGCCACGCTGAAGCGGCGGGACGTAGTGGGTCTGCGGTACTGCTCGTACAGTTCCCCGTGCGTTGTCTGGAACGCTTTCGCGTCGAAGCGGCGGCTCGTGACCGTCTGCCAGCGCACTTTGAACACGTCCACCGGCATTTCCTCCACGCCCCGGGCGGTCATTTCGGTCTTCAGCGCGTCGCGGATCGCGTCCGCTCCGGCTTCGAGCTCTGCCTGCATGGCTTCCAGCTCCTTCAGCTCCCGCACCTTCGAGGTCAGTTCGTTGGTTCCCATTGTCTTGTCCTCCTGTCTGATTTTTGGTGGGGTCAACCGCGCTCCTGCACCTTTCACGCCCTCTCCCCGGCTCTCACGGGGCTTCCCTGCTGCTGGCGCTCTGTAGGGCCGCTGTATTCCGTGCGGTGTGCGCAATGCTGTTCCCCTTGCTGTCAGGGAAGGGCGGGAGCTTGTTGCCGCTGCGTATTCTGACGACTTATGCCAATGTCCATCCCGCTTGCTTCCATTCCCTGAGTACATCTATATTATAGCACTAAACTTAGCGATGGTCAAGGCGGAATAATGCACAAGTTTTAGTGCGAATTCATGTCTAAACTTTGTGCATGTTGTCACTTGACTTAGTGCTACTCTTGTGGTATAATAGAAGCATGGGAGAGCAACCCGGATGTGGGCGGCCCCCCGAACATTCAGAACAGGAGGGAAGCCATGTCAATCAGGTATGACAAGTTACTTTCATTGCTTAAAGAGAGGGGTTACACCTCGTACAAAATCCGGCAAGAAGGGTTGATGGGGCAGGGCACATTAACCGCGCTGCGAAAGGGTACAGGCGGGCTTGACGCAAAGACACTTGGCCGCCTCTGTGCAGTGCTTGAATGCCAGCCCGGGGACATTATGGAGTATATCGCAGAAGAACAGGGGGAAGCCTGATGCAATTGCAAGAATCCCTGCACCGCGTTGACACTCTGCGGGCCGAGCTGCAAGCCCTGCGCCCGCTCAACGCCGGGGAACTGGCGCGGCTGCGGGCGGAATTCACGGTGGAGAACACCTACGACAGCAACGCCATTGAGGGCAGCACACTCACCTTGCGGGAAACCGCGCTGATTCTGCAAGAAGGCGTGACCATCGCCGAGAAGCCTTTAAAAGAGCACTTAGAGGCGATAGGGCACCGGGACGCGTTCGAGTACGTCCTAAGCCTTGCAAGCGAAAATAGTCCCATTTCCGAGCAAATGGTGAAGGCTGTGCATACGCTTGTGCTGATGCACGACCGCGAAAACCGAGGCATTTACCGCAGCATGCCCGTGCGGATCATGGGCGCGCTGCACACGCCTCCCCAACCCTGGCTTGTGCCGGTGCAAATGGAAGCCCTGCTGCTAGACTACGCCGAGCCCAACCCGGCGCACCCCATCGAGCATGCGGCGGCGTTTCATCTGCGATTTGAGAGCATCCACCCCTTCATCGACGGCAATGGGCGCACGGGCCGGCTGCTGCTCAACTTGCAGTTGATGCAAGTGGGGCTTTTGCCCGTGAACGTGAAGTATACCGACCGCCGCCGCTATTATGACTGCTTCGACGCATTCGCTCAAACCGGCAGCGCCGCGCCGCTGGCCGAACTGCTGGCCGAGTATGAGCAGGCCGAGCTTGAGCGGTATATAGCGGCAGTGAGGGCGGCGGGCGAGGGCAGCGGTCAGCCCGGTGACATCATGGAGTACGTGGAGGACATCCAATGACCGACAAATACCACATGACGCAGGAGCAGAACGTTTTTGTTGCCAAGCGCAACATAATCGACTACATCTGGAAAAGTGCTAAACTGGAAGGGTTGGGCGTAACCTACCCGGACACCGAGGCCATTTTCAACGGCATGGCTGTGCCGGGCGTGAAGGTGTCGGAGATCGTCGCGGTGAACAACCTCAAGCACGCCTGGCAGTTCCTGCTGGACACCCTCGACGTGCCATGCGATTACGCCCTGCTGTGCAAACTCAACCGGCTTGTGGGCGGCGACAACCTGATCCTCGACGCCGGGCAGCTGCGCAAGTGGCCTGTGAGCATCGGCGGCACCACGTGGAAGCCGGACATGCCGGACGACCAGGCAATCCGGCAGCAACTGGGTGAGATTGCCGCCATAGAGGGCACCACCGAGCGGGCGATTGCCCTGATGCTCTACGTCATGCGCGGGCAGTTTTTTCTTGATGGGAACAAGCGCACGGCGATGCTGGCAGCCAACCAGGTAATGATCGGCGGCGGCGCGGGGGTGATCACCGTGCCCATCGACGACCAACGCGAGTTCACCCGCCTGCTGGTGGACTACTACGAGAGCAACGATATGGGCGAGCTGGCGCGGTTCGTGTATGACCGCTGTGTTGACGGGATCGCGTTCGGCAACGGCGGCGCGTCCGCTAGTCTGTAAAGCAGTTTTCTTTACATATCTAGTTCGCCCATAAATGCTCCTAGAATCGTTTTTGCGCCGGAAGCGCCTGAGTGCCACCGGAGGGTAAAACACGCCACAGAGGCGCTCAGGGCGCACGTGGCGAGGCGCGAGGGGATTGCTCTCCAGGTCGTGCCCGCTTGAGGCAGGAAAAGCATCGCCCGCTCCCGGCAGATGATCACCAGGAGCGGGCGCATGATTGGTCGCGAAAACCTCACAACAATTTTCACAACACTTGCTACAACAATTACGGCGTTGCTTACCAAGACGGAATAACACAAAACGGGCTAAAAGTGGCTATGTACAAGGGATTTGTGGGACTACAGATTACTTGAAAACACTGGATAATCTTTCGTTGATATATTCAAGTCCTTCTGCCCCTGCCACGGACTGGTAATCCGAACACTTCATCTATCCTTACGATAGGCGATGCGTTCGGATTTGTCGTATATTTTTAAGTTGCTGTAAGTCATATGTAACGCAGAGTGGCGTTGGCTTGCCGCCACTCTGTTTATTTTCAAATTAACGCCTATGCGGTCTTATCTTTTTCCGCCTGTCGCTTTTTGCACCACTCGGCGTATTCCTGCTTACCCTTGTCACTTTCAAATTGCCGGGAGGATACATCGGGCGAAGGACTGGATTTCGTGCTTTGGCGGGTTGTATGCGCCTTTTGGCGGTCTTCGGGGTGGTTTCGGTATGGTGTTATCGGGATAATACCCTTGCAGTTGGACTTTCCATCGTGGTTGCGGATAAATTTCAGTTGGCATAAACAATTCCCCTTTCATTTTTGTTTTTTCAAACATCATCTCCTTTCATCTTTCACGGTCGTTGCGTGATTTTGGTTTTGGCGTTGGCGTCGGTTGTGCCTGCGGCTTAATCTGCCAGTGTGGCAGCGGAGCTTTGATTTCGGGCGGTTTCTCAGGCGCGGCTCGTGCCTGTTGCGCTGCCAACTCCCGTTGCCGTGCCGCTTCCTTTGTGCCTTCAATCGTGTCGAACAAGAAGCCGATACCCCGTTCCTCCGCCACCTTCATCGCCTCCGCGAAGGGCTTGGCGAATTCTTTTAGGCGGTCAAGCGCAGCCTTTGTGGTTTCATACAGCTTGGTCATATCCGCCAGCCGCCGGGTCAGGCTGTCAGTGGTCGCCTTTGCCTTAATGCCGAATTTAGCGAGGTCGGTCAGCTTTTCGTATTCCTCGGCGGTCAACTCCACCTTGTCGCTGAACCGCTTTTTCTTGCCAAGCGAGCCGACACAGATGGATTTGTACGAGCAGAAGGCTGCGAAACTTTTTGTTCAGTCGGTGGAACGGTTGCAATCGGAATCCATCGATGCAACGATTGTGTCCTGCGAGGCTAAAAAAGAGGAGCAGGAACAAGCGGAAGATGACGTGGACGGTGAG
Organism: Oscillospiraceae bacterium; assembly: GCA_031268095.1. Lineage (GTDB taxonomy): Bacteria > Bacillota > Clostridia > Oscillospirales > Acutalibacteraceae > WRMQ01. The sequence continues at coordinate 5,581 of JAIRXU010000007.1, forward strand.
GCACGGTAATATACTCCATCGGAGTATATTACCCACTATGACACTTTCGCTTCGCGCAAAGTGCCGTGGGCTCTCCGAGGGGGAACGGCTTCTGCGGAAGCCGCCGAGGGTGAGCGCATTTATCAGACTGAGCGATTTATTTCGATAAAGCGTGGCAAAAAAATAATCGCCCACAGCGATAAATTTAACACTTTAAATCGTTTAATTCCAGGGCGAGATATGATATAATGAGAACATCAAAATTTGACCGCACCGAAAGAGGACGAGCGCACGGTGAAACTGGCAAGCCGCAAGTTTGCCGCCAAGCGTGGGCGGTATATGCGGAACACCAACAGAAAATTGACCAGTTACAGAAGTTAGCTGATTCAATAAGAAAATGAGCATAGCAAACGCCCGCTGAATGTTTAGCATTCAACGGGCATTTGCTATTATTGCAGATGAGTGATTTTAGTATCAAAAATCGTATCAGAGGATTCTTTTCAGAACAGCCAACACTTGATACATAAGAGATACAGACTCCCTCTCAATCACAGCCACTCGATGGTTCCCGGCGGTTTCGCTGTCACGTCGTATACTACCCGGTTGACCCCCGGCACCTCATTGACGATCCGGGACGACACCTTGCCCAACACTTCGTACGGCAACGGGACAAAGTCGGCGGTCATGAAGTCGGAAGTCGTCACGGCGCGCAGGGCCACCACCGCGTCGTATGTCCGGCCGTCGCCCATCACGCCGACGGAACGCGCGTCGGTGAGCACGGCGAAATATTGGCTGATTTCCCGCGCGAGGCCAGCCGCGGCGACCTCCTCCCGGAAGATCGCGTCCGCTTCCTGGAGCAGCGCAATTTTCTCTGGGGTAATCTCTCCGAGGATCCGCACCGCCAGACCAGGCCCAGGGAACGGCTGCCGCCAAACCAGCGCCGCCGGAATCCCCAGCTCCAGCCCCGCCCGGCGCACCTCGTCCTTAAAAAGCATCCGCAGCGGCTCCAGAATCTCGTCGAAGTCCACCACATCCGGCAGCGCGCCGACATTGTGATGGCTCTTAATGACCGCCGAGTCCCCTGCCCCGCTTTCGATCACGTCTGGGTAAATCGTGCCCTGGACCAGGAAGCCGACCTTTCCGAGCTTCCGGCTCTCTCGCTCGAAAACACGAATGAAGGTTTCGCCGATGATCCGGCGCTTTTGCTCCGGCTCCAGCTCACCCCGGAGCTTTTCCAGAAACTCGTCCTGGGCGTTGACCCGGATGAAGTTCATGTCGAACGTCTCGGCGCAGATCTTCTCCACCTGATCACCCTCGTCCTTGCGCAACAGGCCGTGGTCAACGAAGATGCACGTCAGCTGCCGCCCGACGGCCCGATGCACCATCACCGCCGCGACGGTGGAATCCACCCCGCCTGAAAGCGCACAGATCACCTTCCGGTTCCCGATTTTCTCCCGCAGCGCGGCGACGGTCTGTTCGACGTAGCCGCCCATTTCCCAATCCCCCGCGCAGCCGCAGACGCGCCTGAGGAAGTTTTCCAGGATGGCTGATCCGCACTGCGTGTGCTGGACCTCCGGATGGAACTGCACAGCATACAATCCTGCCTCCGGGTTCGCCATCGAGGCGCAGGGACAGCTGTCCGTCCGGACGACGACCGCGAATCCCGCCGGCGGGGCGGCAATATAATCCGTATGACTCATCCAGCCGGTGGAGCTTTGCGGTACGCCGGCCAGCAGCGCCGTTTCCGGTCCGGTCCGCTCCAGCGTCACGCCGCCGAACTCCCCACGGGGCGCGAGCGCAACCTCCCCGCCCGCCAAGTACGCCATCAGCTGCGCGCCGTAGCAGATCCCCAGGACAGGGCAACCCAGCCGGAGGACCTCCGCCGGGCAGCGGGGGGCGCCATCTTCATAGACGCTGTTCGGTCCGCCGGTGAGGATCATCCCCGCAGGGCGTAAGGCCCGCAGGACGTCCGGCGGCGTCCGGTAAGATTTCACCTCACAGTAAACGCCCAACTCCCGCACACGCCGGGCAATCAGATGGGAGTACTGCCCGCCGAAATCCAGAATGATCACCAGTTGATGTTCTTCCATATTCTGTTTCCTTTCGGGATATTTTATTATCGGATGTCGCCCGTCGCGATGGTCCGCATGTCGTCATAGGCCTGATTTTCGCCGCACATCCCCCAGATGAACGTGTAATTCTGGGTTCCGATGCCGCTGTGCACCGACCAGCTGGGTGAAATCACCGCCTGCCGGTCCCCGACGGCGATATGCCGCGTTTCGTTCCCCGGCCCCATCAGATGAAACACCGTCTGATTCTGCGGAACGTCGAAATAAAAATACACCTCCATGCGGCGCTCATGGGTATGGCAGGGCATGGTATTCCAGACGCTGCCTTCCGCAAGCACCGTCAGCCCCATGGCCAACTGGCAGCTTTCGACGTTGCCGTCGATAATGTATTTATAGATCGTGCGCTCGTTGCATTCCCCGCCCGAGCCCGCCGCGAGGCGGACCGCTTTCTCCTGCGGGATATGGACGGCGGGGGTCGCCCGGTGCGCGGGGACGCTGTTGAGGTAGAACGCGGCTGGCGCCGCTGCGTCCAGGGAACGGAAGCAGACCTCCCGCGTCCCCCGGCCGAGGTATAGGCAGTCATATTTTTTCATGGGATAGTCTGTCCCGTCCGCTGAAATCACGCCGTCCCCCGCGATATTGATGACGCCCATTTCCCGCCGCTGGAGGAAAAAATCCGCCGCCAGTTCTGCCGCCGCGTCCAGCGCTACGGCCTCCTCCGTGGGCAGTACCCCCCCGGCAATAATTCGGTCATAATGGGAATATGTCAGCCGCAGCTGTCCGGGCAAAAACAGGTCCTCCACCAAAAAATTCTCCCGCAGCTGGGCGGTGGTCATGCGGGCATATTCCTCTTTTGAAATACAGTGCCGGACATTCATCGTCAATCCCCTCTCCAAATGATAATACATATAGTATATTGCATCCGCGCCGCCGCGTCAAGCCACGTCCACAAAAATTTTACGAAACCATTCCCTTTTTCGCGCGGATCCGGTATAATAGAAGCAGCTTACCGAAAGGAAAGGATTCTATTATGCGGGAATTGAATATTGCACAGATCGAACAGACCGTCGCCGAGCTCTGCGCAGAAGCGAACCTTCATCTGTCTCCGGCGCTGCGGGCACGGATCGAAGAAGCCGCCGGCGCGGAAACGGAGGAACTCCCCCAGGAAATCCTCCGGGACCTGCTGCGCAATCTGGATGCGGCGGAAGCCATGCGGCTGCCCGTCTGCCAAGATACCGGCATGGCCGTGGTCTTCGCGGACGTCGGGCAGGACGTACACCTGACCGGCGGTACGCTGGAGGACGCGGTGAACCGGGGCGTCGCCCGGGGATACACGGAGGGATACTTGCGTTGCTCCATCGTCGCCGATCCGCTGCGCCGGCGCAATACCGGCGACAATACACCCGCCGTGCTGCACCTGCGGCTGGTGGAGGGCGACGAAGTCCGCCTGGCCGTGGCCCCGAAAGGCTTTGGCAGCGAGAACATGAGCCGCCTGACCATGCTGACCCCTGCGGCGGGAGAAGCGGACATCCTCCGCTTCGTGACAGAGACCGCGCGCCTGGCCGGAAGCAACCCCTGCCCGCCGATGGTATTGGGCGTCGGGATCGGCGGCAATTTCGAAAGCTGCGCTCTGCTGGCCAAGCGGGCGCTCTGCCGCAGCGCGGCGCAGCGCCACCCGGACCCCTACTATGCCGCGCTGGAAGACAAGCTTCTGGCGGCGGTGAACGCGCTGGGCATCGGGCCGCAGGGGTTTGGCGGACGGACGACGGCCCTCTGGGTCGCGGTGGAAACCGCGCCGACGCACATCGCCGGGCTGCCCCTGAGCGTCAACGTGGGCTGTCATGTCACACGTCACGCCGAACGGACGCTGTAATTTCACCGGCTCATTTTGTGAATTTTTTCAAAACATCCGCAGGAATCTCTTTTCTTTTGCAACAATCTGTGCTATAATAGCAATGGATTTCTCCATTCAAAGGAAAGGACGGATGACAATGAAACTCACGATCGTGGGCCGCAAATGTTCTCCGCGGGAATCCTTCCGGGAGCACAGCGAAAAGAAGCTGGCCAAAATCGAGCGGCTACTAGGGCCCGGCGCGGAGGAAGCGATGGCCAAGGTCACGGCGACCGCCGAAAAATCCGGCGTCGTGGTGGAGGTGACGGTCGCTTACCAGGGGATGGTGGTCCGCGCGGAGGAACGCGCCCCGCAAGACCTGGCCGAGGCGCTGGACCGCTGCGTTGACGCGCTGGTGCGCCAGCTGCGCAAAAACAAGACGCGGCTCGAAAAACGCCTCCACGCCGCGAAACTGACCGATTTTTCCGATTTCGCCAACGCGGATCCCGAGGTGGAAGAAGAGGGCGATTACGATATCGTCCGCAGCAAGGAAGTTCCCCTCAAACCAGTGGAACTGGAGGAGGCCATCCTCCAGATGAACCTGGTCGGTCACCAGTTCTATCTCTTCCTCAACGCGGAGACCAATGAGGTCAACGCGGTCTACCGTCGGCGCGGCGGGGGATACGGCGTCCTGATCCCCACCAGGGAGTAAAAGGGCAGAAAAAATGACCATCGCCCGGGGCCTCACGAGGTCCCGGGCGCTTGCTTTATTCGCGACTTGTCGAACGGCTTAGTACTTGAACGTGTAGTCGATATTGCCGGTGGCGTTGCCCTGGCCCCATTCGCCCTTGCCAACGGTAATAAATATCTCTTTGACCTCAACCCCCTCGACCCGGGCCGTGTACTTGTAGCTGTGGTTCATCGTCACAAAGCGACCGTCGGGAGCAATCACTGCCTTGATTTTGACGTCGCTGTATGTCGCCTTGATGGTCTGGATGTTGATGTGCAGACCGGGCACATCGTTTTCCGCCCCGACAATCGCTGCGCGGGTGCTCTTCTCATTCTCATAGTCCCAGGTGAATTTGCCCATGGGGCTGACCATGCCGCCATCGTCCATCTTCGTTGGGTTCGTGCCGCCCTTAACGCCGATTTCCAGTACCAGATTGCCTTTGGCGTCCCGGGAGGCCTTCGCGCTGGTCAGGTCGGCGGTGGTCAGGGTGCATTTTTGCAGGGACTCCTTCACGGTCTGGTCGTTGTATTCGCTGGTGCCTTCCCCGAGGAAGGAGCAGACTGTGTTTTGCACATCAAAGCCGAACACGCTGATGCCCAGCAGCTTCACCAGGTTCGGGTCGCCGTCGAGCGGCTTCTTGATTGTGGTGGTGCATTTTTTGTTGACAATCTTGCCGGAGGTTGCCCGGCCCTTATCGACGGCCGCTGTATAGGCGCCAAGTACCTTCGCGCTGTCCCACTTGGCGGGATCCTCCACCGTCGCTGTCCCCGAGGCGGGGACGCTGGGTCCCGTGATGGTACTGGTCCCGGGCACACTCACGGTCTGGGAGGGTTCCGGCACGGAACTGGGCTCTGTAGAAATTCCAGTGCTGGTCGGTTCGTCCGGAATACCGGCGGATGGTCCCGGCGTCGGTTCGGACGCCTTGGTGGTCGCAGTTGTCGTAATGCCGTCACTATTAACGGGCTTATCGGGCGTACAGGCGGCAAACAGGCCAACGGTCAAGCAGGGCAAGCAGCAGGAGCGCGAGGACTTTTTTCATAGGACTTCTCCTTCCATAGATAGGTTATCTCTATCATTTTAGCACAATCCAACGGAAAATGCAATGAATTTTTGTGAAGAATTCCAAGAAAAATTGGCAGCGCGCCCACTATTTTTCTTCTTTCTTTTTCGAGTATTTCTTCACATAGATCAGCCGCATCAGCGCCGCGTCCAGCCGCCCGATGGGATTGACCTTGCCGAACAGATCGGCGGACAGCGAGGCGGCGCAGTTTTTTTCCACCACTGTTTCCACCGCCCGGGCCTCATCCTCGCTGCTGCCAACACAAAGCGCCCCGTTGTCTTCCAGCAGCATCGCGCTGCGGCGGGAGAGCTTCCGGGCCGCCCGCGCGGCGGTTTCAAGGGTGTTGTTCGGATCGAAGCGCCCCAAACGCAGGTTGATTCCGGCAATTTGCGCGAAATCATCCAGCAGCGGCGGCAGCCGCTTGGGCCCGCCGGCGGAAACCCGCAAAATATCCGGCTGTTTGGTGTGGACAATGGCGTTGATCTTGCTGTTGCGGCGGTAGATGGCCCGGTGCAACTCCAGCGTGTCCGGATAGTTCGCCGCGCCGTTGGTAACCTTGCCGTCCTGGATGCAGACATCCACTTCCCCGTCCGCCGGTCCGGCGGCTTCCGGCTTCATGCAAAAAACGCCGCCGCTGCGGAAAGAGGCATAAGCCTTGACTTCCTTGGCAGGTTCGCGTTTTTGCAGCGCGGCGCGCCCGGCCGCAACGGCGGCATGAACGTCTTCGAGGCGGTCAGCCGCCTTCCCGGCGATCTCTCCAAATTTCTTCCGCAGAAAGGCCGCGCAGGCCAGTTCCAGGGTGTCCGCCACACGGAAGGCCTCCTCCGCGTCCCGGCCAACGCAAAGCGCCCCGTGGTGCGCCATCAGCACAGCGTTGCCGTCCGGGCAGCCCAGCAGCGCGGCCACCACTCCTTTGCGGAGTTTCCCTGTTCCCGGCAGCCCATAAGACGCCAGGGGCACAATCCGCCCGAGGATCCCCGCATAGCGCTCATCCACCTCCGGGATTTCCTGCCGCGCCGCCGCGACGATGGAGGCGTTGCGCTGGTGGGTATGGATCACGAAATGGACCGCCGGGCGCAGCAGGTAGGCTTGCGCGTGGATCCCCTTTTCGCTGGAGGGCTTGACCGCCCCGCTGTAACTGAGGTCCGCGATATTGACCAGCACGATTTCGTCCGGCGTCAGGGTCTCATACGCCCGGCCGGAGGGCGTGATTACAAAACTGTGTTCGTCCACCCGGGCGCTGACGTTACCCCAGGTGCGCGCGATCAGTCCTGTTTGCACCAGCCGCTTCCCTGCGGCGATGACGGCAAGTTTGGCTTCTAGGATGTCCATAAATTACCTCTCCTTGAAATATTTTCCGTTTTCGGACAATGGCAGGCAAATGCGCCGCGATGTACAATGCGAACGCAGCAGCAAAACTGAGCACAAAAAAGCCAGCGCTGCCCCATAATGGCCGGGATGTCGGCAGCAGAAATGGGCCGACCAGAAACATATAATGCACCAAGTAGACCTCATACGACAGCGCATCGACGACTTTCCAAACGGCGTTTTCTGTGCACCTCCGGGCCAAGCCGGGAAACTTGCGGCACACCACAGCCAAGAAGCCGACAATCCACAGTGCCAAAACCGCTTGTGTCCATGGCACGATCAATCCCATATACACCGTGGTGCCATGAAAAAAATGAACTCCAACCAAGCGCAGCGCAACTGCCAGCGCTGCACCGCCGGTCAAACAGACAACCCTGCCCTTCCGCCATCTTAGAGCTTGTATTCAACCCCAAGATATGGTATAATGGGGGCATGAAAAATGATATAACATTCAAGCCGACAAACTATCCAAGCGACCTGACGGACGCGCAGTGGGAACGCATCGC
>JAIRXU010000060.1 GCA_031268095.1 Oscillospiraceae bacterium
GCCGATTTGCGCACATACATCCCTGTTTTGAGACGCCGCAGCCGCTGCTTTTGCCGCAAAATTGAGACGCTGCGGGCCGTGATTGAGGTGTTTGTGGACGCTTATAACAAGTTCGGCGAGGCAAAAATGAAGTTTCGCCAAGGCCGTGACCCCAATTCGCGCGAGCTGCCCTTTTCTGTCCTTGATTTTCTTTGATCAACGCGTTTGGCCACTCCCATGTTTTTTGTTTTCTTGACAAAAAAGAGGTGGTATGATACAATAATATTGAAAAATTTAACAAAGAAATCGATGGGATATGTATGGATAAAATCAATGCCAAGAAACAGCGGTTTTCATTTTTGCCGCGTTCACGCAATGTCTGGATGTTTTCCCTGGGAACCATCGGACGGGATATGGCCTACGGTCTTTTTGCCGGCTGGCTGATGAATTACATTATGTATACCAAGCAGCTCTCTGACGCGCAGTTCGCAACCATCGGCATCGTTTTTGTCGTGTGCCGCTGCTATGACGCCGTCATTGATCCGTTTCTGGGCGGGCTTATTGACAACACACGCTCCCGGTTCGGCAAATTCAAGCCCTGGATTTTCGCGGGCATGATTTTTGCCGCAATCGACCTCGTCATTCTGTTCACGACGCCGCTGGAAGGCTGGACATTTGTGGCCTTCGTCGCCGTCGCCTACGTCGTCTTCAGCACCACCTTTTCCATGAACGATATTGCCTATTGGGGCATGATGCCCGCCTTGACCAGCGATCCGAACGAGCGCAACCAAGTCGTGACCATTTCGAGCATTTGCGCGGGGCTGGGCGGCGGGATTTTGTCGCTGGCTGCGCCGACGCTTACGGCCGGCGCGTTCGCGCTGGGGGGCAATGCCGTGCGGGCATACAGCCTGCTCGCCATGATAATTGCGGTATTGTTTTTGGGCTTCCAGACCTTCACCCTGGCCGGCGTAAAAGAGATGCGCGGCGGCGGCCAAACCGAGGAAAAGGCCGAAAAAGTTCCCCTGAAAACGGTCGTACAAACCGTATTCAAAAATGATCAACTGCTTTGGGCCTGCCTGGTGTTCATGACTCAGGTGGTGGGCAGCGGTGTTTATTATGCGCTGCTGACCATGTATATTTATCTGACCTATGGCTATGACGGCACCATGCTCACGGCCGCGGGAATGCTGGGAATTCTCGCGTTCCCGTTTACGTTCCTGTTGCCGGAAATCCTCAAAAGAGTGTCCCGCAAAAAGATGATGGCCATTGGTGTGCTGCTGGTGGGGATCGGCTTGGGAATCTTCCTGCTGTCCAGTTTTCTGCTGCCGCATACGCCCTATGGGCTGGGCTTCTGGCTCATCGCCATCGGCGGTCTGATCATGTCCATTGGCTCCAACGGCTTTTATCTGATGATGATCGTCGGTATTGCCAACACCGTGGAATATTATGAATGGAAAACCGGCGAGCGCCGCGAAAGCATGATCTTCTCGCTGCGCCCGTTTGTTGCGCAGTTCGGCTCGGCGATTACGCAGCTCGTGCAAATTGTCGTGTTTCTGGCGCTGGGGCTGAATGCCGTCAACGGGAAAATCGCCAGCCTGGAGCAGGACGCCAACCGCGGGGCCATCGCTTCGGACGCCAAAAACGTACAAATCGGCGAGATGCTTGCGGAAGTGCCGCCCGGCACCTCCGTGGCTCTGCTGATTTGTATGGTGCTGGTCTGCGCGCTGGTCTTTCTGCTCGGCTACTGGATCTATCACAAGAAATACATCATTGACGAGAAGAAATACGACGAAATCATGGCGGAAATCAAACAGCGCAAGGAGACCGCAGCGGCCGAGGCGTCTTCAGAAAAAGGATGATTTCCCCAGAAGCCCGCGGCGGACGGACGGTACGCCGCTGCGGGTTTCTTTTTATATTTATATTTTTTATTTCTAACACCAATCCGTTCCATTTTCTCCATACAGACGGAAATATCTCCATTTTTCCGGGAATTATTCCGACTCATTATTCCAATCCAGAACATACCATTGCCATCCGTCCACCGATATGTTACAATGGTAACAAATTTGGAGCCCTTCTGAGATTTCAGGGAGAGGACGGATGATACGACAATGTATAAGCATCTCAAACGCCTGCTGGCCGGGATTTTGGTGAGCCTGACACTTTTGCTGGCCTTCCCCGCGCCCGTGACCGCTTCCACCACCATCCCCTATTATGAATGGAAACAGAGCTATTCCCAGTGGGGCAGCGATGTGATCATGAAGAAGACCATCTCGCAGGTGGGCTGTCTGGCAACGTCCATTGCCATGCTGCTGGTGCATGCCGACATCAAGAGCGAGAGCAGCTTTGATCCCGGTGCGTTCGTCAAGGCGATGAAAGCCGTCGGGGGATTCGACAGCAACGACAACCTCAACTGGTACACTGTGCCGACGGCCTACCCCGCCTTTGAGCTGTATAACTACAAGGTGGAGCTGATCGGCACCAAGGCCGACAAGATCACTAAGATTTACAATTATTACAAGCAAGGATATTACATTATCGTGGCCGTCAAGAACGCCGGGCACTGGGTTGCCGTGCGCAGCGCGACGTCCAGTTCGGTGACCATGATGGACCCCGCCGCCGGCACCGCCACCAACCTCTATGAGAAATATGACGCGGCGGAATCCACCCGCATTGCCCTCTTCAAGGCCGCCAAGCCCGCCAACGTCTACAAGGTCTCCTACAACGCCAACGGCGGCGCCGGCGCGCCCGCCACTCAGGATAAAGTCCACGACACCACACTGAAACTCAGTTCCACCAAACCCACCCGCAGCGGATACACGTTCCTGGGCTGGGCAACAACGAAGACCGCCACCGCAGCCAAATACGCCGCCGGGGGCAACTACACTGACAATGCCAAGGTAACCCTTTATGCCGTCTGGCAGAGCGACACCGGCGCCAGCACCACCTTGCCCCCGCCGCCGACGGTCATCTCCGATCCGTCCACCACCATTCCCGATAACTGGTACGAGGGCATGTCCCTCCCGGCGGGATCGGTTTCCATCAGCAAACTGAATCTCAGCATGACACGGGACGCCAAGCAGCAGCTGAGCGCCGCTGCCGGGGACGGCTCTGCCATCACTTGGACCTCAGACGACCCGGATATTGTCTCTGTCAGCGAGACCGGCGAACTGACTGCCCTGGCCCTGGGGAGCACGACCATCACCGCAACGGCGGCGGACGGCAGCCGAGCCTCGTGCCGTGTGGTCGTCAACCGCAGCTTCCTGGAATTTCTGATGTATATTTTCTCTTTCCAGTGGATCCAGGATTTGGCCGATATGATTCAGGATGCCCTGCATCCGCCGGCGCCGGCAACAACAGAAGCGCCCGGCAGCTCGGCGTCATCCGCAACAGAATCTACAGGCAGCACCGCCGCCGCGGAAGAGAGCACCGCCGCGCCCCCAACGGAGACCCCGCCGCCTTCGACTGAGCCGGTCACCCAGCCCGCACCGGAAAACCAATCCCAGGGATCTTAAACGACACAGCCGCCTTCGACGGAAAGGCGGCTGATTTTTTATTTTGGAAATTTTTTTCGCAGATGAATTTCAGTATAGGGAATGACCAGCAGCATCGCCGTGATATGGCACCAGAATACGATCTGAAACACCGTATAAAAGCGGTCGCCCAGGCGCATAGCCCAGAGCAGCACCACCAGCGCGGCGGGCAGGCTGACCGCGCCGGTCAGAATCCAGCAGCGTCCCGCGCATTTGTTGGCATACGCCCATGGCTCCCTGCCCGCGCAGGCACGAGCCGTCCGGTAGCCGATCGGCCCCGGTTCCTCCGGCGGATGATACCGCATCCACCAACCCCAAAAGAGCATGCTGCCGGAAATAAACAGCGTCGAAAAGAGGGACAGGACGAGTTTCACGAATGGATCGCCTCCGGTTTCCTTCCGCTGGCCGCCAGGACCATCCGCGCCGTCAGGTCCCAGACCTTCTCGCCGCGCGCGTATTGGTCCTGCCGCCAGTCGAAGCGCCCATTGATCAGGTCCCGTGCCCGCCGGACCTCCGCATCCGTCAGCGCGCCCGGGGCCAGGCGCAGGGACTTCGTGACCGACGCAAGGCAGTGCAGCCGCGCAACCTCGATCTGTTCCCGGGCGAGCGGCGGCGGGGTGTCGGCGCTGTCCGGCGCGCAGTACTCCACCGCGAAGAACCGGACAGCAACGTCCCGGAAACCGGCGGTCTCCAGCGCCTTCGGGTAATCGCTTTCGGCCGCTCCATAGGCCCCGACGTTCTTGCGGGGGCTACGCCCTTCCGCCGCCTGCCAGAGCCGCCGCAAGAGGGCCCGTTCCTCTTCCTCTGCGCCGTCCACGTCTGGCATCGAGAGTCCCATCCGCACCGAGAACGCCACAATCCGCCCGCCGGGCCGCAGGACCCGCCGCTGTTCCGCAAGGAACGGGACCGTCGGGATGTGCTCCATCACGGTGTGGGAGAAGCAGAGGTCGAAGGAATTTCCCGGAAACGGCAAATCCGTCGCATCACCGCACACCAATTGGCAATCCAGGCCCAATTCCGCGTTCTTTGCCTGGGCATAAGCGATGTGGCCGGTATCAAAATCCAGCCCTGTTACCCGCGCGCCCGGCATGAATTGCCGGATCCTGTGGCAGAAAATTCCGCTTCCGCACCCGACCTCCAGGACGTCCATGCCATCCCGGACGCCCAGCGCATCCAGCCAAAGCGCCTGATTCCCTTCATGGAAGCGCAGCGCCCGGCTGCGCCAGAGTTCCTCGCTGGTCTGCTCGAATTGGCTCCAGTCGTCGTTCATGCGCCGCTCCTCTCATAGGCTCATAATCTAATATTTTGATTTAAAGGGATAGCCACAGCGCGGGACGGACGCCTTGCTCTCCGCCGTCGGCACCCTGTATAGACCATCCGCTGAGATCAATCTTGTTTTCCCCCTCAGCACGATAGTCGAAGCAGTATGCGACAGAGTAATTCCCCCGACCGGGTGTACGCAGCACCCAGCTGGCCTTCGAACCAGCAGGATTATCCAGCGCTGGAACCGCGAGGGAAACATTCATCTCATAGGCGTGCTCATCAAAACGAGAGTCACCATCGTAATCAGGATACACCTTGAGCTTTGGCGCTACGCCATGGTTAAAATATTGAATAACCTCGCCAACGCTCAGTAGAAACACTTTGTCGGTTGTGTCAGGCCCGCCCTCCGTTCCGTAATAGGGGTTATCGTCGTTTACGACCTTCGTGTTGGCGATTTGGGCTCTTTCTGTTTGCGAAAAATTGCTGTCCAGCCAACTCCCGTTCAGATACGCGCGCAAGGTGCAATCCGACCATGTCATCTCATGAAGCCCATTTATGTCAGCGTCGTTATATGCGCGCGCCTCTAGAACATACTTGGTAATCAGCAACGCCCTTCCGTTTTTTACGTCAAGCACCTGCCACTCATACGGCCCAAACTTGATGATTTTTCCAACAGACACGTTGCTCAGCGCAGGCGACGCGGCTTTTTTCGTCGTGGTTGGCTTGGCCGTCGTTGGGGCCTGTGTCGGTGGCGGCGCCGTCGTTGGTTTCGTTGTCGTTGTCGGCGCTTCGGTCTCTGCGCCGACCCCCAGCCGCTCCGCCAATTCGTGGTAGGCCGCCGTAATTCTCTGGGCCGCCGGTAGTTCCGCGGCGACACGCTTCAACAGGACCAGTGCGGCATCCCGGGAACCGATCTTTTCATACGCTGCCGCGAGGCCGAGGTACCCCTCTTCCGGGGATGTTTCGACGGCGGCGTGGGCTTCTTCGAGGGCCTGGGCCTGCTCTGGGTTGCCGCGCCCGAGTTCTTTCGCGCCGGTCTGGAGCGCCGCCGCGGCGCCCGCCTGACGGTCCAAATGCAGCAGCGCGTCGGCCTTGCCAAGGTAACCGCGCGGGTTCTTGGGATCAAGCCGAATCGCTTCGTCGAACTGAACCAGGGCCTGGTCGTAATTGAGGGCCAGCAGGTGTTTTTCTCCCAGGACGAGGGCAAGGTTCGGGATCACGGAGGCAGGTTTCGCCGCGCAGGCGGAGAAAAGGCCAAACAATGTCAAAGAAAGCACAAGAGCAAGAGCACGTTTCATGGGGCAACTTCCTTTCGCTGCGTATTTATCCCTTGAGAATAAACAGTCGTCGTTCATCCGCCGCGCCTTTCCGCGATATCAAAGACTTCCCCGCCCTCAATCCGCCGTACCGCGCCGACGGCTGACAGGCCTTCCGACGTCAGGAAGAGGGCGCTTTCGTCGGCCAGGGCGAGGATCGGGCCATCCATAGAAGCTGACCGCAGCGCGGCCAGCGTTGCCGCGTTGCCGGAATCAAAGTGCGGGCGGACGGTGAGATCCGCGAGGCCCAGGCCTTCGTACCAGAAAGACTTCCCGTCCTCGATACTGAGCGAGCGCGATCCCATGTTGACCGCCGCCCGGGACGCGCGCAGGATTTCGTCCAGACCGGTGTCCCGCAGGAATTCCCGCTGCGTCCGCGGCGGTCCGCCGAGGAGGAAGAGGCAGTCGGCCCGCGCCGCCAGTTCCCGCGCCTGTGCCGGCGGGATGCGGCTGTCGATCCGGGATACTTCCGCAAAAGAAATCGACGCTTCGCGGAACCAGCGGCAGTAGCCCTGGCTGATCTGATCTATTTTCTGGTGCCTCGCCGGGTCCGAGGCGATGAACGCCAGCCGTCCGGGCTTTGGCAGCGCCTCCCGCAGCCGCGCCGCGACCGCCGCCGGGAAGCCCGCGCGCCAGTCGAAATCACTGAAAAAAGCGAGAAACGGGCAATTCGTCATAGCTCCCCATATCTCCGCCGGATCCGGTCCACGGCCTCAGCGGTGCGCTCGGCGGTGCCAAAGCCCGTCAGGCGGAAATACCCTTCCCCCGCCGGGCCGAAACCGGCGCCGGGGGTTCCGACGATCTGAAATTCGTGCAGCAGCAATTCGAAGAACGCCCAGGAGCTCAATCCATGGGGAGCCTTCAGCCAGATGTAGGGGGAATTGACGCCGCCCCAGACGCGAAACCCGGCAGCTTCCAGCCCCCGCCGGATGGTCCCGGCGTTGTGCAGATAATAGGCGATGGTTTCCCGGACCTGGGCGCGGCCCGCGGGCGTGAACGTCGCTTCCGCGCCCTTCTGGGTAATGTAGGACACGCCATTGAATTTCGTCGCTTGCCGCCGGCTCCAGAGGGCGTTCACTTGCGCGCCGTCCGCCCGGAGCTCCTGCGGGACGACGGTATACGCCGCACGGACGCCGGTAAATCCCGCCGTTTTGGAGAAGGAACGGAACTCGATGGCGCAGGTCCGGGCGCCGGGGATCTCATAAATGCTGCGGGGCAGGTCTTCGGTAATGAAGGCCTCGTACGCCCCGTCATAGAGCAGGATGCTTCCCTGTTCGTTGGCCCAGTCCACCCAGGTCTGGAGCTGTGTGCGGTTCATGGCCGTGCCGGTGGGATTGTTGGGCGAGCAGAGGTAGACCAGATCCGCGCGGCTGTCCGGCAGCGCGGGAGCGAACTCAGTTTCCTCGCCGCAAGTCAGGTAGACGAAACGGTTCCAGCGCCCGTCCGGCAGCAGCTCGCCCGCGCGCCCGCCCATGACGTTGGTATCCACGTAGACGGGATAGATCGGGTCGCAGACCGCAACGATATTGTCTGCCCCGAAAATGTCGCCAATGTTGCCAGTATCGCTCTTCGCGCCGTCGCTGAGGAAGATTTCGTCCAGCTCTATCCGGACGCCCCGCAGCGCGTAGTCCGCCTGAATCGCGTCTTCGAGAAAATGCAGACCGTAATCCGTTGGGTAGCCGACGAAGGTTTCCGCCCGGGACATATCGTCCACGGCGGCATGCATCGCCGCGATGGACGCCGCCGGCAGCGGCCGGGTAACGTCGCCGATCCCCAGCCGGATGATATCCGCTCCGGGATTGGCCGCCTGGTATTCCCGGACCTTTTTACCGATGGTCGCGAAAAGATAGCTGCTCTGGAGCTTGCGGAAATTTTGATTAACGGTCATGAGAGTCTCCCCCATTTATTCATATTCACCCGCGCAGACAAACGCCGCCGGGCCGGTTTTAAAGACCGTATTTTTCGCGCTGTCCCAGCGGATCACCAGATCCCCGCCGCGCAGGCGGACGAGGACGTCCGTGTCCTTGGCGCAATAGCCGTTCAGTACGCAGGCCACGACACTGGCGCAGGCTCCCGTCCCGCAGGCCAGGGTTTCTCCTGAGCCGCGCTCCCAGACCCGCATGCGGAGGGTCGTCGGATCGATCAGCTGCACGAACTCCGCGTTGATCCGGTCCGGGAACCACGGGTGCCGCTCCATCAGCGGGCCGATCCGTTCCAGCGGGAAGGTCTCCGTATCTTCCACAAAAGCGACACAGTGTGGATTGCCCATCGACACGCAGGTCACCTCGAAGGCTTCGCCGCCGGGCAGCTCCAGCCGCCGCGCAACAGCCGTATCTCCGTCCAGCAGCGCGGGGACATCCCGCGGCCAGAGGATCGGTGCGCCCATGTCCACCGTCGCGCTGTGCACCTTCCCGCCCTCGGTGGCTATTGTAACGGTTTTCATTCCGCTGAGGGTTTCGAGGGTGATGGGATTTTGCGCGGTCATGCCGCTGTCATAGACGTACTTGGCGACGCAGCGTGTCGCGTTGCCGCACATTTTAGCTTCGCTCCCGTCGGCGTTGAAGATCCGCATACGGAAGTCCGCAGTCTCTGACGGGCCGATCAGCACCAAGCCGTCGGACCCGACGCCAAAATGCCGGTCACTGATCCGGACCGCCAGGGCTTCCGGATCGGAAACAGTTTCTTCAAAAAGGCTGATATAAATGTAGTCGTTGCCCGCACCGTGCATTTTGGTGAATTTCATGGCTGGTCCACCTTACCCTTCCTGCACATTCTTCATGATATCATTCACCGTCTTTTTCAGCCCCGTGTCGCGCCCGAGCTCGTCTTTGATCTCCCGCAGGGCATAGACGACCGTTGAATGGTCGCGGTTGAATTCCGCGCCGATGGCCTTGGTCGAAAGGCCCGTCACCTGACTGATAACGTGCATGGCGACCTGCCGCGCCTTGGAGATATCCGCGTTGCGGCGCTGGGAGCGCAGGTCGGCGGACTTCAGGCCGTAGCAGCGGGCGGTCTCTTCAACGATGTGTTCGATGATCACCGGCAGCGGGCGTTCTTCGCTGGCTATGTCACTGATGGCGTTTTGGGCGGTGAGCAGGTTCATCTGCATCCCCCGGAGCGTGACATAAGCTTCCAGGCGGTTGACCGCGCCCTCGAGCTGGCGGATGTTGTTCTTCAGCTGCCGGGCGATGTAATCGACGATGTCGTCCGAAATTTCGAAGCCGGTGTACTGCGCCTTATTCTTGATAATCGCCATGCGGGTTTCGAGGTCCGGCGGCTGGACGTCGGCAATCAGACCGCGCTCGAAGCGGCTGCGCAGCCGGTCCTCCAGAGTGGCGATCTCCTTCGGCGGTTTGTCCGAGGACAGAACAATTTGCCGCCCCTGGGTGATCAGGGCGTTGAACGTATGGAAGAATTCCTCCTGGGTGGCTTCCCGCCCGGCGATGAACTGTACGTCATCGACGATCAGAACTTCCGCGCTGCGGTATTTTTGATGGAACGCACCCATGCTTTTGATGGTCATGTAGTGGATCAGTTCGTTGGTGAAGGCTTCGCCCTGGGTGAAGATAATATTGGCGCTGGGGTCGTTCTTCTTGACTTCATGGGTGATAGCGGAAAGCAGATGCGTCTTGCCCAGCCCGGAGTTGCCGTAAATGAACAGCGGGTTGTAGGCTTTCCCCGGATTGGCCGCTACGGCCAGGGCCGCCGCGTGGGCAAATTTATTGGAAGACCCGACGACGAACGTTTCGAACGTATTTTCTTCGTGCCCCTTGGGCTGCGCGGGCGGCGGAGCCGCCGGTTCGTCCCCGCTGACCAGCTCGATTTCCACATCAAACCCCAGCACGGCTTCGAATGCCCGGTGCAGCGGCTCCATGAATTTCTGTTCCAGCACCTTCCGCTTGAACTCCGCCAACGCCAGCACGGCCCTGCCGTGCTCAAAACTAACCGGCCGCAGCTCGCTCAGCCAGACGTTGTAGATCACCTCCTGCATGTCCTGCCGCAGGCGCTCTTTGACCATATCGAACAGCCGTTGAAATTCATCCATTCCCTGCAATGCCCCCAAATCTTCTTTTCCCGAATAAATTCTGTGTCCCGTATTTCGCGCGCGCCCTCTGGTATCCCCCTAGGATAGCAGTTAAAAAGTATAACATACCTCTGCCGATTTTTCAAGCGGGTTTCGCGGAAATGAAAAAAATAATCTCGGGCGGCGCCGCGCGTATGTTCAGCTCTATCAAAAATTTTGTTTTACCGTTGCATCCCTGTCCATTCTTTGTTATAATAGGTATCGTAACACCATAATCAGAAAACGGAGGATGATTCGATGGCGGAATGGGACGTCCCTGTCTATCTGTTTCATCAGGGCAACAACGCCAAAGCCTATCAGTTTTTCGGCGCGCATTTTGTTGATCCGGCCGCCGGCGTGGTTTTCCGCGTCTGGGCGCCGCAAGCGGCGGCGGTCAGCGTGGCGGGGGATTTCAATGGCTGGGATCCGGACGCGGCGCCGATGGAACAGCTTGGCGGCGGGATTTGGGAATGCACCGTCCCGGGGGTGGAACCCTTCGCGGCATACAAGTTCTGCGTCACCGGCCGTGACGGGAAACAGCGGCTTAAGGCTGACCCCTTCGCGTTCCATAGCGAGACGCGGCCCGGCACCGCCTCAAAGTTCTACGACCTGCGGGGCTATTCCTGGCGGGATGACAGTTGGATTCGGGAGCGCGCCCGGCGCGGGCCCGCCGCAGCGCCGATGAACATATATGAAGTGCACGTTGGTTCCTGGCGGCGGTATCCGGACGGGGAACCCTTTTCCTATCGGAAACTGGCGGACGAACTGATCCCCTACGCGGCGGACATGGGATACACCCACCTGGAACTGATGCCGCTGAGCGAATATCCCTTTGACGGCTCCTGGGGCTATCAGGTGACGGGCTATTTCTCTGTAACGTCCCGGTACGGCGAGCCGCGGGACTTTATGTATTTCGTTGACCGCTGCCATCAGGCGAGGCTGGGGGTGATCCTCGACTGGGTGCCGGCGCACTTCCCCCGGGACGCGCACGGCTTGGTGGAGTTCGACGGCGGCCCCTGCTATGAATATGCCGACCCGCGCCGGGGAGAACACAAACAGTGGGGAACGAAGGTTTTCGACTTCGGACGGAAAGAGGTCCAGAGTTTCCTGCTTTCCGCCGCGTCCTTCTGGTTCGATTGGTACCATGTTGACGGGCTGCGGGTGGACGCCGTCGCTTCCATGCTCTACCTCGACTACGGACGCAACGCCGGGGAATGGCTCCCCAACCGAAAAGGCGGGCGCGAGAACCTCGAAGCCGTCGCGCTCTTCCAGAAACTCAACAAGGCTGTTTTCCGCGATTATCCCGGCGTGATTATGGCGGCGGAAGAAAGCACCGCCTGGCCAATGGTCACCAAGCCGCCGGAGGATGGCGGTCTGGGGTTCAATTTCAAATGGAACATGGGCTGGATGAACGACTGCCTGCGCTATTTCTCCATGGAGGGGATCCACCGCAAAAACAATCACAATTGCCTGACGTTCTCGTTCTTCTACGCCTTCTCCGAAAATTTCATCCTCCCGATTTCCCATGACGAGGTGGTTCACGGAAAGCATTCCCTGATCGGCAAACTGCCGGGAAGCTACGAAGAGAAGTTCGCGGGGCTCCGTGCCTTTCTGGGGTATATGATCGCCCACCCGGGCAAAAAGCTGCTGTTCATGGGCCAGGAGTTCGGGCAGTTCATTGAGTGGAACTACCAGCAGGAGCTGGACTGGCTGCTGCTGGACTATGAAAATCACCGGCAGCTTCAGGACTTCACCCGCCAGATCAACCGCTTTTACCGCGATACCCCCGCCCTTTGGGAGATCGACGACGGCTGGGAAGGTTTTTCTTGGATTTCTGAGGACGACAACATCAATTCCGTCATTGCCTTCCGCCGCCGGGACAGCCAGGGCCGGGAACTGATCTGCGTATGCAACTTCACGCCCGTGCCGCGGCAAAACTACCGTATCGGCGTTCCGGAGCCGGGGAAGTACCGGATCCTCTTCTCGACGGACGAACCGCGCTTCGGCGGTCAGAGCCCCGACCCGGCCGTCCTCCTCCCCGCCCAGCCGGAAGCCATGCATGGTCAGGACCAGTCCCTGGTGCTGACGCTGCCGGGGCTGAGTGTGCAGTTCCTGACCCGGGAAGGGCCGTAATCCGCGGGCCCTGGCTTTCCCTTAGGCGGCTCGGAACGCGTTTTTTCTTCCCCGCTTCCGCGCCCGCAAAGAACTCCCCTGCCCGGTTTCCGACCCAACCATTCCCAACCCATCGAAATAGAGAAGGAGGCAGATTTCATGCAAAAGCAGGAATGTATCGCCATGCTCCTGGCCGGGGGACAAGGCAGCCGCCTGGGCGTGCTGACCAAGTCCCTGGCCAAACCCGCCGTGCCGTATGGCGGAAAGTACCGCATCATTGACTTCCCCCTCTCCAACTGCGTCAATTCCGGCATCGATACCGTCGGGGTGCTGACACAGTATCAGCCGCTGGAGCTCAACGACTACTTAGGCAACGGCCAGCCCTGGGACCTGGACCGCGTGAACGGCGGTGTCCACATCCTCTCGCCCTACCAGCAGATGAAAGGAACAGAGTGGTACAAAGGCACGGCCAACGCGATTTATCAGAATATCCATTTCATCGAACGCTATGACCCGGAATATGTCCTGATCCTCTCCGGGGACCACATCTATAAAATGGACTACGCGAAGATGCTGGATTTCCATAAGCAGACGCAGGCGGACTGCACCATCGCCATGCTGGAGGTTCCCTGGGAGGAGGCCAGCCGTTTCGGGCTGATGATCACCGGTGAGGATTACCGGATCCGGGAATTCGAGGAAAAGCCGAAGCATCCCCGCAGCAATCAGGCCTCTATGGGCGTTTATGTCTTCACTTGGAGCAAGCTGCGGCGGTACCTGCTGGACGACGAGGCCAACGCCGCTTCCAGCAACGATTTCGGCAAAGATCTCCTGCCCGCCATGCACCGGGCCGGAGAACGGCTCTTCGCCTATCCCTTCGACGGGTACTGGAAGGACGTCGGGACCATCGACAGCCTTTGGGAAGCCAACCTGGATTTGCTCAACCCAAAGGTGGATCTGGACCTGAGCGACCCGGACTGGAAGATCTATTCCCGTAACCCCGCTTCCCCGCCTCACTTCCTGGCGGAGAGCGCTGTGGTGCAGAATTCCATGATTGCCGCGGGCTGCGTCGTGGAGGGCTTGGTCGATTTCTCGATCCTCTTCGCTCAAGTCACCGTTGAGCATGGCGCCATCGTCCGGGACTCCATCCTGATGCCCGGCGCGGTGGTAAAAACCGGCGCCTGCGTCCAGTACGCGATCGTCGCGGAAAATGCGGTGATCGACGCGGGGGCCAGCGTCGGCGAGCGGCCGGAGAGCGCGGCGGACTTGGATCAATGGGGGGTATCCGTCGTCGGCGCGGGCGTCCGCGTCGCCCCGGGGGCCAAAGTCCCCGCCAAGGCTATGATTGAGCGGGACGTCCCCGCTGCGAAGGAGGGGTAATCATGAGAGCAAACAACATTCTTGGCATCCTCTATTCCAATTCTTACGATGCGTCCCTGCCTGAGCTGACTGCTCTGCGGACCATGGGGTCCGTGCCCTTCGGCGGACGGTACCGGATGATTGACTTTCCGCTGTCGAATATGGTAGGCAGCGGGATCGGCAAGGTCGGCGTGATCACCAAGACAAACTACCGCTCGCTGATGGATCATCTGGCGCTGGGGAACCCTTGGGATCTTTCCCGGAAGAACGAAGGCATGGTGCTGCTGCCTCCCTTCGCCGAGGCGGGCGCAGGCGGAAACCAGACGCGGATGGAGGGTCTGCGCGGCGCTTCGGAGTTCCTGCGGCACTCAAAAGAAGAATACGTCATCATGAGCGATTGCAACGTCGTATGTAATCTTGATTACCGCGCGCTTTTCCGCTGCCATGTCCAGTCCGGGGCGGACCTCACCATTGCCTTCCGCCGGGGACCCGCGCCGAAGTTGGAGACCATGCGGCTGTCGCTTGACGGCGGGGAATATCCCCGGGTCACGCAAATCCGGCTCAGCGGCGCGGCGGAAGCGGATACAGCCTACTCTCTGAATATTTTCATTCTGCGCAAATCCTTGCTCGAGCGGCTGATCCAGGAGGCTGCCGGCCGGGGCGACGCAGACTTTGAACGGGAAGTGATTCGCCCCCGGCTCCAGTCCCTGCGCGTCCACGGCGCGGAGGTCACTGACTACGCCCGGGTGATCGATTCGCTGCAAAGCTACTACGACATCAGTATGGAGCTGCTGGACCCCGCCAGCCGCCAGGCCTTCTTTCACCCCGGCCGGCCGATTTTCACCAAAGTGCAGGACGACATGCCCACCATCTATGGCCTGGGTTCTTCGGTCCGGAATTGCCTGGTGGCCGACGGCTGCCAGATTGACGGCGTGGCGGAAAACTGCATCCTG
Source organism: Oscillospiraceae bacterium (assembly GCA_031268095.1). Classification (GTDB taxonomy): domain Bacteria; phylum Bacillota; class Clostridia; order Oscillospirales; family Acutalibacteraceae; genus WRMQ01. The sequence goes on from JAIRXU010000060.1 coordinate 14,576, forward strand.
TCGCGGGGCGTCCGGATCGAGAAGGGCGCGCGGGCGCGCGGGTGCATCCTGATGCAGGGGACCTACGTCGGAGCGGACACGAAGTTGGACTGTGTCATCACCGACAAGAAGGTGTTCCTCAGTTCCCATAAGACCCTGGCCGGGGATCCGAAGTTCCCGGTGTACCTGGGAAAAAATATTGCCATCTGACCCGGCTGATTTGATGATGACTTCATTTGTGACTTAGGAGGATGCATCCATGAAAGTATTGTTTGCCACCAGCGAGGCCCAACCGTTCAAAGCCAGCGGCGGGCTGGCGGAGGTTGCGGGATCTCTGCCCGCGGCGTTGCGCAAGCGGCTGATCGGCTGCCGGGTCGTGATGCCGCTGTATGACTCCATCCGGCAGGATCTCAAGGACAGCATGACCTTTCTGACGCACATCACCGTCCCCGTCGCCTGGAGGCGGCAGTACTGCGGGATTTTCGAGGCCCGCAGCGGCGGTGTGATCTACTACTTGCTGGACAACCAATATTACTTCAAGCGGGACGCGCAGCTCTACGGCTATTACGATGACGCGGAGCGCTTCGCGTTCTTCTCCCGCGCGGTGCTGGAGATCCTTCCCTACCTTGAGGGCTTCAAGCCAGACATTATCCACTGCAACGACTGGCAGACCGCCCTGGTCCCCGTCTACCAGACGGCGATGTACGCCAAGTCGGAGCTCTACCAGGGCATCAAAACGGTCTTCACCATCCATAATATTGAATACCAGGGGATTTACGGGATGGACATTCTGGAAGACGTCTTCGGCCTGAGCCGGGCGCATGCCTCGCTGCTGGAGCACGGCGGGGACATTAACCTGATGAAGGGCGGGATCGAGTGCGCCGATATGGTTACCACCGTCAGCCCTTCCTACGCGCAGGAAATCCTGGATCCCTGGTACAGCCATGGGCTGGAAAACATTCTCTGTGCCCGGCGGTATAAACTCCAGGGCATCCTCAACGGCATTGATACCGTAAGTTACGACCCTGCCACCGATCCGGCGCTCTTCGTGAACTACAGCGCGGCGGACCTGGACGGCAAGGCGGAGAACAAGCGTCGGCTCCAGGAACTGCTGGAGCTGGAGCAGGATCCCCGCAAGCCTCTGATCGGGATGGTTTCGCGCCTGGTAACCCACAAGGGTCTGGATTTGGTCCGGGCCAGCCTGGAGGAGCTGCTGCACACCTCCGACGCGCAGCTGGCGCTCATCGGTTCCGGGGACTGGCAATACGAGCAGTTCTTCCGGGATATTGCCGGACGGTACCCCGGACGGGTCAACGCGCGGATCGGCTTTGTCCCGGAACACTCCCGGAAGATTTATGCCGGATCGGACCTATTCCTCATGCCCTCCAAAAGCGAACCCTGCGGACTTTCGCAGATGATCGCGCTGCGCTACGGCAGCATCCCCATTGTCCGGGAAACCGGCGGCCTGCGGGACTCCATCCAGGACAGCGGCACCAGCGAGGGCAACGGCTTCACCTTCCAGAACTACAACGCGCATGATCTGCTGGGCGCCATCCGCCGGGCGCTGCAAGGCTATGCCTACGAATCCGGCTGGGAGATCCTGGTCAAACGAGCCATGACCTGCGACTTCAGCTGGGGGCGCTCGGCGAACGCCTATATCAAATTGTACAAGTCTCTGCTGGGGTAATTGGCGCGCAGATCCTGTTCTGCCGACTAGATGGAGGGTACTCATGACTTATGTAGCTTCCGGACTGCTGGGGCGGCAAGCCGCGTTGGCCCGGCTAACGGACAAACTGAATCTGCGTGGCAGCGACACGCTTTACCTGCTGGGAAACGTCCTGGGCGGGGCGGGCAGCATTTCCCTGCTGCGGCACTTGGCCTGCCAGGAAAACGTATTCCCCGTCCTCGGGCGCAACGACTACGTCGCCAGCCGGATCCTGGGCGCCCTGGCGGAAGCTGCGTCAGCCGACGCGGAAGAACTGCTCACCGCCGTGGAGCTGCGGCTGCTGGAATGGTGGAAGCCGCTGGGCGGCGCGGCGGTGCTGGAAGAATTCTTTGCGCTGGGGGCCGACGCACGGGACGACGTGCTGGATTATCTGGCGGAATTTTTCCTTTATGACGAGCTCAGCGTGGCAGGGCAGGACTATGTGCTGGTTCACGCGGGCCTGCATCAGTTCGCGCCGGAACGGTCGCTGGAGGATTATCAGATTGAAGATCTGGTCCTTTATCCCGCCGACTACCGCAAGCGCTATTTCCGGGACAAAACGCTGGTGACCGCCGCCGTTCCCTGCGATCGGATCAACCCGGCCTGTACCGGCGGGGTCTGGCGCGGGAAGGGGCACATTGCCGTCAACTGGGAATCCCAGGGGCGGCTCGCGGCGGTTCGACTGGACGACGGGGAAACATTCTCAACCGTGTGCTAAGGGTTTCTCCTACCAAAATGCCAGTACCCCATATTTATCCAGTGAGGTGACGCATGAAATCATATTTGATTGCCCTGCTGCGGCACGGCACAAGCGAGGGCGAGGCGGAGGGTCGGTACATTGGGCACACAGACGCGCAGCTGACCGCGGAGGGCCGCGCTCAGTTGCGGGCGCTGCGGGAAGAATACGGGTACCCCGCGGCGCAGGCGGTGCTGATTTCTCCCCTGCGCCGCTGCCGGGAAACGGCGGAAATCCTCTATCCCGGACAGAATACCATCGCGCTGGCGGGGCTGCAGGAATGCTATTTTGGCGAATTTGAAAATAAAACGGCAGAGGAACTCCAAAATGAACCCTTGTTCCCCCGCTGGCTGGCCGGAGAAACCGGCGTGACGCCGCCGTTCGGCGAAGAGGCGGGCGCTTTCCAGGCGAGGATCTGCACAGCCTTTCTCTCGGCGGTCGATGGGCTGATCAAGACCGGGACCACCCGGGCGGCTTTCATCACCCATGGCGGCGTAGTGATGGCGCTGCTGGCAGCGTTCGGCCTGCCCGAGGCTCCGATGCACGAGTGGCTGACGCCCGGCGGCTGCGGCTATCTGCTGCGGGTGACGCCGTCGCTCTGGATGCGGGGCCGCAAGTGCGAAGTGATTGCCCCGCTGCCCCAGGAACCGGCGGAAGAGAGCCCCGAGGCGGCGGCGCTTTGGAAAGAACGGGAAGCGGCGGAATTTCTGTGATTCCCGCACACCCTTCTTTCACTCCTATTGGCTGATTCCAAAATAACAGGAGGGTCTTCATGTCCGACGAATTTACCCCCGTACTGCGGTTTCTCGTGATGAGCGACACGCATTACCAGGACGAACCCAGTCCCGCGCGGGAGCGCACAGAACAGGGCCTGCGCATCGGCCGGCGAATCGCCGCGGCCCACCCAACCTACCGGCGGCTGGACGCAGTGGCCGTCGTCGGCGACTTTGCGGACCGGGGCAGCGAAGCGCAGTACCAAGCCTTCCATGCTTCCCTGGAGCAGGAATTGACGGACGAGACGAAGCGGATCCTGTCCGTTGCCAGCCATGAATTCAACGCGACGGTGGAGGTTGCGTACGAACGGCTGGCGCGGATTTTCGGCCAGCCGCCCGACGTGCACGAGGTGATCAGCGGCTTTCATTTTATCTCTATATCTCCGTCCAGCGGCACAAGTTACGACGGGGCCAAGCAGGCCTGGGCGGCGGGAGAACTGGCCAAAGCGGCGGCGGATGACCCAAAACGGCCGATCTTCTTTTTTCAGCATCCCCATGTTTCCGACACCGTGTACGGCAGCATCATGTGGGGGGACTATGACCTGACGGCGATCCTGATGAATTACCCGCAGGTCATCGACTTTTCCGGGCACTCCCACGCGCCCGTCAACGACCCGCGCTCCATCCACCAGGACTACTTCACCTGCCTTGGCACAGGAACGATGCATTACTTTGAGCTGGACGAATTCGACAAATACTACGGGACCCATCCCCCTCTGTGCGAGCAGGCGGGACAGATGCTGATCGTCGAGGCCGACGCGGGGAACCGGGTCCGGGTGACGCCCTACGACGTGCTGACCGACCAGCCCTTTCCGTTCGTTTGGTCCATCGACTGCCCCAGCGACCCGGATACCTTCCAATACACCAATTCCAAGCGCCGGGCGGCGGCGCGCCCGCCTTTTTTCCCGCCGGAAGCGAAGTTAACCGTTCACGACGTTACTTCCTCCGGCGCGGCGCTGACCTTTGATCAGGCAGCGGCGCGGCAGGATTACGTCAACGATTACCGTGTCCGGGTCTTCCGAGAAGCGGATGGGACCATCGTCCGGCAGCTCGCGCTGTGGTCCGGCTATTATTTCTCCGACATGCCGGAGACTCTGTCGCTGGACCTGACGGACCTGACGCCCGGCACAGCCTACCGGGTGGAGATTCTGGCGCGGGGATTCTGGGAAAACGTCAGCGAAAACGGACTGACGGGGCGGTTTGTGACAGAAAACTAAAATCAACATTTGCCTTGGGAGAACGTATGCAGTTTCTTGCTTCCCTGAAAACTTCCGCTGCTCTGGCGCCGATGGCCGGGGTAGCAGACCGGGCGTTCCGGGAACTCTGCCGCTCGTACGGCGCGGCTTTCACCGTCAGTGAGATGGTCAGTTCGAAGGGATTGATCATGACCGACCGGAAAAGCGTCCAGCTGATGGCCCTTTCCCCGGCGGAGCGCCCGGCGGGCATCCAGCTTTTCGGCAGCGAGCCGGCGGCCATGGCCCAGGCAGCGCTGCGGGCGCTGCGGGAAACCCCCGCTTTTTTGGATATCAATATGGGCTGCCCCGCGCCGAAGATTGCCGGCGGGGGCGGCGGCGCGGCGCTGATGAAGTCCCCGGAATTGGCCGCGCGGATCGTCGAAAAAACCGTCCGGGCGGCAGGGGATGTGCCGGTGAGCGTGAAGATGCGGGCAGGCTGGGACGACGCAAGCCGCAATGCCGTTGACCTGGCAAAGCGCTGTGAGGCGGCGGGAGCCGCGTTCCTGACCGTTCACGGCCGCACCAGGCAACAGATGTATGCTCCACCGGTAGACCGGGAAATCATCCGGCAGGTCAAAGCGGCGGTGCGGATCCCCGTGCTGGCCAACGGCGACGTGACGGACGGGTCCGCCGCGCAGGCGATGCTGGACAAAACTGGCTGTGACGGCTGCCTGGTCGGCCGGGGCGCGATGGGCCGGCCCTGGGTATTCGCCCAAATCGCGGCCTATCTGCGGGACGGCACGATGCTCCCGGACCCGCCGTTGCCGGAGCGGATGCGCGTTCTGCGGGAGCATATGACGGCTCTGTGCGGCTACAAAGGCGACCGGATCGGGATGTGTGAAGCCCGGAAGCATGCGGCCTGGTACCTCAAGGGAATCCGTGGCGCCGCGAAATTCCGGCAGGAAATCGGCGCACTAAATTCGTTGGACGAACTGGACAGGCTGATCGACAGAGTGCTCCGCGCGGAAACCATGACGTAGAACCTTCGTTTCGTTACGTATATTTTGCATCAAAACAAAAAGAAAGCCGGGTATTGTTCTCCATGACCATTCCCCTCCCCGCGCCTGTGCGCACCCTGATTGCCCTGCTGGAAACGGCGGGGTATGTAACGTATGCCGTTGGCGGCTGTGTGCGGGACGCGCTGCGGGGAGCGGCGCCGCATGACTGGGATCTGGCCACCGCAGCGCCGCCGGAAGAGATGAAGCGGGCATTGGCGGGGATCCGGCTGCTGGAAACGGGGATGGCGCACGGTACGCTGACGGCCCTGACGGGGGGGATGGCGGTAGAAATCACAACCTTCCGCCGGGACGGAACCTACTCCGACCACCGGCGACCCGACGGCGTCTCCTTCACCGGCGCACTGGCGGAGGATCTTGGCCGCCGGGATTTCACGATCAACGCCATGGCATACCACCCGGACCGGGGGCTGACCGACCCGTATGAAGGCGCGGCGGACCTGCGGGCAGGACGAATCCGCTGCGTTGGCGATCCGGCGCGGCGCTTTGAGGAAGACGCGCTGCGGATTTTCCGGGCGCTTCGCTTCGCCGCTGTGCTGGAATTTTCGATTGAGGCAGAAACGGCAGAGGCGCTCCGCCGGCAGCGGACCCTGCTGAGCTGCATCGCGGCGGAGCGGATGCAGGCGGAGCTGATGAAGCTGCTCTGCGGGCCCGGGGCGCGGCGTGTCCTGGAAACCGAGCGGGAGATTATCTTCACCGCGCTGCCCCAGCTGCGGCCAATGGACCGCTTTGACCAGCACAACGCTTACCATCACCTGCCCCTCTGGGAGCACTCCTGCGCCTGCGTGGCGGCTGTCCCGCCCGAACCGGACCTGCGGCTGGCCGCACTGCTGCACGACTGCGGCAAACCGCAGAGCCTTTTCCGGGATGCGTCGGGTGTGGGGCATTTTTACGGCCATCCGGAACGCGGCGCGGACCTGGCGCGGGAAATCTGCCATGCCCTGCGCTGCTCGAACGAACGGAAACACCACGTCACCGCGCTGGTGCGTCATCATGAGCAGCGCTTGCTGGACCGGCAGCTGGAAGGAAACCTGCGGGACGTCTCGCTGCGCCGACTGCTGGCGAAACTGGGGCCGGATTGGCTGCTCGATCTTCTTGATCTGACGAGGGCCGACGCGTTGGCGCAGGCTCCCGCGTTTGCCGGGCGGCTCGCGGCTTATGAACCCCTACGGCGGCGGGTGCTGGACTTGATTGCCGCGCAGCCCTGCCTTCGGGTGGCGGACCTGGCCGTTGGCGGCCAGGAGATGATGGCGCTGGGCCTGGCGGGTCCGGGCATCGGGAAGATGCTGCGGCAGCTGCTGGAAGAAGTGATCGACGGGCGGCTGGAGAACGAGAAGGAAGCCCTGATGGCGCGGGCGCGGACACACTGCGGAAAGGCGGAGCCATGACGGAACAGCTGGAAAATCTCGTTGATTGCTTGGAAGAAGACCGGGGCCTGGGCGGCGAATTCCTGGCTTACATGGCCATGGCCGAACTGGATATCAAAAATATATCCGGACCGTTCCGGTTTCATTGGAATGTATATATTCCATACGGAGGGGAAGCTTATTCTGAAATCGACCTTTTGCTCATTTGTTCCGTTGGATTTGTTGTTCTGGAATCGAAAAATTACAGCGGAGAAATCACCGGCGACGAGGAAAAAGACTTCTGGACCATCGACTATGGAAATCGAACATACTACAAGCCAAATCCCCTCCGGCAAAATGAAACCCACCTTTGGGCGCTGCGGCGCTATCTGTCCCAATTTGGGTACGATAGTACCGCACTGCATTCCATTGTCGTTTATGGCGATGCGGCAAAGTTAAAGTGTGTCCGCCGCCGGACGGACTCCCCTGCCGTCCAGTGTCATTGCCGAGAATTGGGAAAGAAGCTCCGGACCTGCCTGCAAAACGGAACGCCAGCATTGGACGAAGAAGAAATTGCGCTGTTTGATCAAGCGTTTTCTGTGCTGGCGCAAACCACCAAACAACAGCGGGAGGCGCATGCGGAACGAATACGGAAAAAATACCTGTTGTGAAATCACGCGCATTCAATGATAAACGGCAAAGGAGTGTCCCTATGACAACATCCGTCAATCCTTTAGAACTGACGCTGATCAGCGACACGCACTACTATTCCAAGAAGACCGGCGTGGCCGGACCCGCCTATGAACGGGACAACCAGAAGAGCCAGAAACTGCTGCGGGACGCGGAAGAGGTGATCCGCGCGGCCTTCCGGCAAATCGCGAAAGACGGACGCTCGGACATCGTGCTGCTGTCGGGTGACGTCACCAACAACGGAGAACTGACCTCCCATGAAGAAATCCGCGCACTGCTGCGGGAACTCCAACTGGCGGGGAAACGGGTCTTCGTCCTGACCGCAACGCACGATTACGATAAGGCGCACGGCTACGACGGGGATCAGAGGATTCCCGTTCCCTCCGCCGAACGGGAGGACCTCTGGGAAATGTACCGGGCCTTCGGGCCGGACCAGGCCTTCGCCGTCCACCGGGAAAGTATGTCCTACGCGGCGAAACTGGCGGATGGATACCGTCTGCTGGCCCTCAACGACGACCGGGACGGCGAGGGACACTGCGGTTTCAACGAGGAGCTCATGGACTGGATCCGGGCGCAGGTGGCCGACGCGCAGGCGGCCGGGGACTTCGTGCTGCCCATGACCCACCACCCGATGCTGCCGCCCTCGCCCTTCTACGCGATCATCGGCAAGGGCGACATGATGAACCATTACGAACAGCGGGCCGGGGAATTTGCGGATATGGGCTTGCCCTTCTGCTTCACCGGTCATACCCACATTCAGGATATCTCTTTTCTGCGCAGCCCCAGCGGGCGTGTCTTCTATGACCTCAGCACCCCGTCGCTGGTCGGGTATCCGGGGACGCTCCGCCATATCACCGCGGACGCTGCGGCGAACACGCTGCGGGTTTCTACCGAGTACATCACCGAACCGGCGGACCTCCCCGGCGGGGACGGCGACCTCCAGTCCCGCTTCGCCAACCAGTTTTTCGGGATGATCCGTGACGTCCTTGCCGCCGCCGCCACGGACATTGACCGCTTCGCCGAAATGGCGACCGCCTTTAGCATTCGGCCCCGGTTCAGTTACCGCTTTGGCTGGCTGATCAAACCCGTCGCCAAGTGGTTCAACCGCCTCACCGTCGGGAAAGTCGGGCGCTGGACGCGGGCGGAAACCGGCCTGCGCCCGGAAGAATACACCGACATCCAGAACGAGACCGTCGTGTCGTTCATCATTTCGCTGGTGATGTACCTCTTCGCCGGCAACAGCCCCTACGGACCGGATACCGCCCATTACAAAATCACCATCGGGCTGCTGAACATCATCGACAGCTTCCTGCGGGCGCTGGGCATCCGGTTCGGGAAGATCATCAAAGGAGCGGACAGCGTACGTTCCCTGGTGGAACCGCTGCTCTACAACAGCGGGATCGACGACGCGGAAGCAACTTTGCCGCTGACGCCAACGGAAGAGCAGCTGCGCGCCCTCTGCGCGCCCACGCGGAAAGAGACCGTCCGCCCCAGCAGGAAGGGCCCCTGGCTGCTGGCCGCGCTGGTCTGCCTGCTGATTGTTCTGCTGCCCTTCCTGCCGTTGCTGGCGCTGGCGTTCGGCGGGATGCTCCTGGTGAATCAGGCGAGATATGGCAAGAAGATGACGCGGTAGGCAAGATTGTTCCAAAAAATTTTGTCCGTCCGCAAAAAAAGACTTGCTTTTTTGTGGCGGATGTGGTAGAATATCTTGCTAACAAGTTTTGGGCTGATTCATTGGGAGGATTTGCAATGAAATGGTATGAAATCACTTTGGGTATCCTGACCATCCTTAACGCGGTGGTCCTATTGGTTCTGGTTATGCTCCAGGAGAGCAAATCGCAGGGCCTTTCCGGCGCGATTGCCGGCGGGGCGGATACTTTTTTCGGCAAGAACAAAGGCCGCGCCTTTGAGGACAAGTTGGTCAAATACACCAAAATCTTCGCCGTTGTGTTCTTTGTGCTGACGTTCGGCACGACGCTGTTGCTGCTGTTCCGTCATCCGCAGCCGGCCGCCGCACTGATTTTCTGAGAGCGATTTTCTTGGCGTGGTTCCGCCCTTCTCCGGTGGGGAGGGCGGCTCTTTGCGTTTGCTGTGCGCGGATCAAAAATTGGGTATGAAATAGCTGAGGAATTCATGATGCCAAACGTATATGATTTTGATAAAACAGTGGTTTATCCCGACAGCACGGCGGCGTTTTACCGCTTTTGTCTGCGGCGGCATCCAAAGCTGCTGCGCCGGGCGCCGGAACAACTCCGGGCGCTGGTGCGCTATTATGCCGGGGTGATCACCAAAACCCATGCCAAAGCGGACTTCTATGCGTTCCTGCGGGATTTGCCGGATTGGCGCGCGGAAGTGGCGCTCTTTTGGCGCAGGAAGGGACCCGCGATGCTCAAGCCTTGGTACCTGCTGCAGAAACGGCCGGACGACATTATTGTGTCCGCCTCGCCGGAGTTTTTGCTTCGGCCGGTTTGCCGACAGCTCGGGGTGCGGTTGGTGGCCTCCCGGGTAGACCCGGCCACCGGCGTGACCGAAGGAGAAAACTGTCATGGGCAGGAAAAGGTCCGGCGGCTGCGGGAAACCTTCGGCAACGTCGGAATCGACGAATTTTATTCCGACGCCCGGTCGGACGAACCGCTGGCGCGGCTGGCGAAGCGGGCGTTTTTGGTGAAGGGGGACCGGCGGATTCCATGGGACGGGAACTGACCTTCGTCGTCACGCCGGAAGAGGACGGACGGCAGGCCTGCCAGGTTCTGCGCGGCCGGGGCGGGGTTTCCCTCCGCATCCTCAACCGGGTCAAGCGCCTGCCGGACGGCTTGCTTCGCAACGGCGACCGGGTGCGGACGATCGACCGGGTGCGGGCGGGGGACGTCTTGGCTGTCCGGCTGCCGGAGGACGCTGCGCCGCCGGAAGAGATGCCCTGCGCGTTGGAGATCCTCTATGAGGATGAAGATCTGCTGGTGCTCGACAAACCCGCCGGGCTGGCCATGCACCCAACCCACAATCACCTCAGCGGTACGCTGGCCAACGCCGTGGCGGCTTACCTGGCCGGGGGGACATTCCGGCCCGTCGGGCGGCTGGACAAAGGCACCTCCGGCGTCGTCGTCTGCGCGAAGAACGCTTACGCAGCCTCCCGGCTCAACGGACGGGTCAGCAAAACCTATCTGGCGCTGGTGCACGGGGAACTGCGCGGCAGCGGAACCGTGAACCACCCGATCTACCGTCCGTATCCGAACCGAACGCTCCGGGCTTGCCGCCCGGCGAGGGCTGAGGCACAGCCGGGAGATGAACCTGCCGTCACGCACTGGACAGCCCTCGGTTCCCGGGACGGCATTACGCTGCTGGAACTGCGTCTGGAGACGGGACGAACCCACCAGATCCGGGTTCATATGGCTGCACAGGGCGCCCCGCTGCTGGGAGACGACTACTACGGCGCGCCGCCCCGCCCGGAGGGGCACCAGCTGCTGCACTGCGCCAAAGCACACCTGACACACCCCGTCACGGGGGCGGAAATGACCTGGCGGGCGGACCTGCCGGCGGACATGGCGGCAATTGCGGACAAAATCGTAAACAATGTGTAAATCTGCGGCGGAAAGTCTTGCATTTTCCGCGCGGATGCGGTATGATACGATGTTGTGGATTGGCACTCCAAGAACGAGAGTGCTAAAGCCATGAAAAAGATGAAGCGAAAGGATGACTGACCATGAGCGAAAAGAAACCCTTCCAGGCGGAATCCCAACGGATGCTGGATTTGATGATCCATTCGATTTACACCCACAAAGAAATTTTCCTGCGGGAGCTGATCTCCAACGCCAGCGACGCGATCGACAAGCGCTACTACCATGCCCTCCAGCAGGGAGACAGCGGGCTGGGGCGTGAGCACTTTGGCATCACCATTGCGGCGGACAAGGACGCGCGGACCCTTACGGTCGCGGACAACGGCTGCGGAATGAACGGCGAGGAACTGGAAAGCAACCTGGGCACCATCGCCCGCAGCGGCTCGCTGCAATTCAAATCGGAGCTCGAAAGCGCCGAGGAAATCGACATCATCGGGCAATTCGGGGTTGGTTTCTATGCGGCGTTCATGGTGGCGGAGGAAATCACCGTGCGCAGCCGGAAGGCTGGCGAGGACCAGGGCTGGCGCTGGCATTCTGTCGGCGCAGACGGCTTCACCGTCGAACCCTGCGAAAAAGATGAGACCGGGACAGTGATCATTCTGCGGATCAAAGACAACACCGAGGAAGAAAATTACGACGAGTTTCTGGAGAGCTACCGCATCCGGGAACTGATTAAGCGCTACAGCGACTACATCCGCTATCCCATCCGGATGGACGTCGAGACCTCCCGGCCGAAAGAGTCCGCCGCGGACGCGCCCGAGGGCGAAGACGACGGCGCGGAACCAGAATGGGAGACTGTCACGGAGACGCAAACGCTCAACAGCATGTCTCCCCTCTGGCGGCGGAACAAAAACGAGGTCACGCAGGAAGAGTACGAGCAGTTCTATCAGGATACGTTCCATGACATGACAGCGCCGCTGCGGGTGCTGCATTCCTCCGCCGAAGGGACCGCGACGTATCAGGCGCTGCTCTTTTTCCCGGCGAAAGCGCCCTATAACTATTATAATAAAGACTTTGAAAAGGGCCTGCGGCTTTACGCCAGCGGCGTGATGATCATGGAGGCCTGCAAGGATCTGCTGCCCGACTGCTTCAGCTTCGTGCGGGGGCTGGTGGATTCCCAGGACCTGTCGCTGAACATCTCCCGGGAGATGCTCCAGCACGACCGACAGCTAAAGATCATCGCTAAGCACATCGAGAAAAAAATCAAGAGCGAGCTCAAGGCGATGCTGGACGACGAGCGAGAGAAGTACAACGAATTTTACCAGAGCTTCGGCCTTCAGCTGAAGTACAGTCTCTACGCAGGCTACGGGATGCAGCGGGACCTGCTGCTGGACTTGCTGCTCTTCCGATCTACCAAAGAGGAGCAGCAAGTGACGCTGGCGGAATACCTTGGACGGATGCCGGAAGAGCAAACCGCGATCTATTACGCCTGCGGGGAATCAACGGAGCAGATCAGGCGCCTGCCCCAGAGCGAACGGCTGGAGGAAAAAGGGATCGAGATCCTCTGTTTGACGGACGACATCGACGAGTTTTTGCTGAAGATCCTCCATGAATACGAGGGAAAAGAGTTCCGGTCCATCTCCGACGCGGGGCTGGAGCTCGAAAGCGAGGAAGAAAAGAAGTCCCTGGAGCAGCAGGCCGAGACGAAGAAACCGCTGCTGGAGGCAATGAAAGAGGCGCTGGCCGGGAAGGTGGACGACGTCTGCCTGACCGCGCGGCTCAAGAGCCACCCTGTCTGCCTCGCCACCCAGGGCGGCGTGACACTGGAGATGGAACGGATTCTCAGCGCGCAGCCCGGCGCGGCGGGCCAGCCGCCGGTCAAGGCCAGCCGGGTGCTGGAACTCAACGCCACCCATCCCATCATGGAGCGCCTGACCGCACTGCAAACCGAGAATCCCGCCAAAGTCAAGGACTACGCGTCGCTGCTCTACAGCCAGGCGCTGCTGATGGAGGGTTTCCCGGTGGAAGACCCTGTGGCGTTCTCGAATATGATTTGTGAATTGATGGTATGAGCACGGTGAGTGTGCAAAATATCGCGGTGATCGGGATTCTCAACGGCGTTACCGTCGCGCGGACCGGACACTACCCGCTGATCATGCATGCCGCGGCATGGCACTCCGGCGAAGCGCCGGAAGGGCTGTTTGACGAGGAAGTCCGGCGCTTCGACTGACGGGCCGGACCGATTCCCTTGGTTTTTGTATTTTATTGCATCGAGGTGTCCTTATGGCCGACATTGTGTATACCTTCCGCGGCGCGGTCTATCTCAACATCACCAACCGCTGCCCCTGCGCCTGCGTCTTTTGCATCCGGGCGGCCGGAGACGGGCTGGGCAGCGCCAAAACCCTCTGGCACACGGCGGATCCCACTTGGGAGGATATCGTCCGGGCGATGGAAGCTTTCGATTTTTCGCCCTATCCGGAGGCTGTCTTCTGCGGCTACGGCGAGCCGCTGGAGGCGCTGGACAATTGCTTGCGGACCGCAAAATATCTCAAAGAAAAGTACCCCGGGATCCGGTTGCGGATCAACACCAATGGGTTGGGCGATCTGATCCATGGCCGTCCAACCGCCGGGGACCTGACCGGATGGATCGACAGCGTATCGGTTTCCCTCAACGCGCCGGACGCCGTGCGGTATCTTGCGCTGACCCAGCCGTCCTTCGGCGTGGGATCCTACGAGGCCATGCTTCGCTTCGCGGCGGACTGCAAGCGGCTGTTGCCTGAAGTCATGTTCACAGTGGTGGATGTGCTGACGGAGGAAGAGATTGCGCGCTGCCGGGTGATTGCGGACAGCATGGGGATCCCGCTGCGGGTCAGGGCATGCAGCTGAGACAGCGTCGGCGAGATTTTGCTCTGTATCTTAAAAAATGAAATGGGGCGGAGCCTATGTTCACCTATGTCGTCCCTTGTCTGCTGGGAATGGAAGGGCTGATCGCGGAAGAGCTGCGCGGCATGGAGGCCCGGGATGTCCGGGCAGAAAACGGGCGGGTTCTCTTCGGCGGAGATGTTTCAATCCTTGCGCGAGCAAACATTTGTTCCCGGTTTGCGGAGCGGATCCAGATCCTTGTCGGCGAGTTCCCCGCGCGGAGCTTCGACGAACTCTTTGAGGGGACGAAGGCCCTGCCCTGGGAAGACTGGATCGGCCGGCGGAATGCTTTTCCCGTCAAGGGATACAGCATCGACTCCGCGCTGTTCAGTGTGCGGGACTGCCAGGCAATCGTCAAGAAGGCCGTTGTTGAGCGGCTGAAAGGACGGCACGGGATGGACTGGTTCGAAGAAACCGGACCGCTGCACCAGATTCAGTTCGCGCTCTTCAAGGACCGCGCCAGTCTGCTGCTGGATACCTCCGGGACTGGGCTGCACAAGCGAGGCTACCGTCCGGCGGCGCGGGAAGCGCCCCTGAAAGAGACCTTGGCCGCGGCGCTCTGCCGCCTGGCGCGGCTCCAGCCGAACCATACGCTCTATGATCCCATGTGCGGATCCGGGACCATTGTGATCGAGGGAGCACTGATGGCGGCGAACATTGCGCCAGGGCTGCACCGGCCTTTTGCGGCGGAACGCTGGGACGGAATTGACCGCCGGGTTTGGCGGGAAGAACGGGAACGCGCGGCGGGCCTGGCCCGTCCGGCGGAGGGATTCCAAGCCGTCGCGTCCGACATCGACGGGGAAGCCCTGGCCGTTGCGCGGGAAAACGCCGCCCGGGCCGGAGTGACAAAGTATATCCAATTCGGGCAGGCAGACGTGCGGAACTTCCGTTTGCAAGGGGAACGGGGTACGGTGATCACCAACCCGCCGTACGGCGAGCGGTTGCTTGACCTCGCCCAGGCCGATGAACTCACCGCCGTGCTGGGGCGGGTATTCCAGCCGGGACGCGGCCGGTCATATACGATTCTGTCTTCGTCAGAGGAATTTGAACGGATCTTCGGCCGCCGGGCAAGTAAGCGGCGCAAGCTCTATAACGGGATGATCAAATGTCAGGCGTATCTATATTACGATTAACCGGAAGGAAAAACACCGTCCCCTGCGGCGGTGTTTTTTGGCGTCTGTCGGTGTCCCTCCGGATCGCAGCACGGCACCGTATTATTTCTCGGCAAGGTTCGTTGTCCGTTTCCCTTGGGTGGCGGCGTAGTCCAGCGTATATTTCGTGCCGCCTTGTCCGCCGTCATAATAGACGACAAGTTCGGCGGACAGATTCACCAGCAGCCGATCGCGCTCGTAGTAAATCCCGGAGTGGTAGCGCTCGGCGATGGTATAAAAATCGTCCGCCCGGCGGGCAACGGCCTGCGCGCGCGCCTGCCAATCCGGCGTCCAGCAGCGCTGTTCATAAAACCGCACCGCGAAGGGGGCAACCACAACGCAGCGGACAAAGGGCAAGATTTCCTTGCAGCGGAGGACCTCTTCCGCCGCCATCGTATCAAACCCGCACATTCCTCCGGTCACGAACTGCGTTCGCCCGCGCTGGAGTGCCGCCGTGATTTCGTTGGCCAAAGCATCCCGCAGCCGAAGCAGCGCCGCTCCCTGCGGCAGCCGCGACGGACGGTGCCCGGCGAAAGCGAGAGTCTGACTGGGACATAATTCTGAAAGCACTACAGACAACATGGACCCTCCTCGACAATAAGAAATCCAGTTTTTCCTATTATGCCATATCTTTTCCGGAATGTCTACCATTTGCGGGAATATATTTTGGAAAACAATGCACCGTGCGGCGTGCGGTGGCATGCGACTATTGTAACACGGCTGCACTTGAAAATCAAGTGCAAATGTGAAGTATATCTTAATAGTTTATTTTCCTGTATAATTTGCACTAGATTATACAGGGAGGGAAAGTTATGGGCCTGCGCATTGAACGAGAAGAATTTATCAACAAAACGTTCCGGCTGAACGTCAAACTGGTGCGGGAAGTGGAATTGGTCTGCACCCAGCAAAATATCTCCATGAATCGTTTTGTGGACTTGGCGTTGCGTTACGCGTTGGAGCACCTCGAACCGGAGGACGCCCAGCCGCCCGCGTAAAATCCCTCCGGCCCCGCCGCATATTCCCCGTTTGCTTCGCATAGTATGGGATGGCAAATCCAATCTTGCGAATTGAAACAAACGGAGGGGTCACGATTGAAAGGTATCGTGGAGGAGCGGGCCGTGGAGCTGGGTTCCTACATTGTAGAAAACCAGGCGACGGTTCGCGCGGCAGCCAAGAAGTTCGGCATTTCGAAGTCGACCGTACATATGGATGTTTCCCAGCGACTGCGGGGGATCCATCCGCAGCTGTATGCGCAGGTCCGCGAGGTGCTGGACGTCAATAAGGCGCAGCGGCACATTCGCGGCGGGTTGGCGACGAGGGAAAAATACCGCATGGAATAATAAAGCGGAGCCCGCCAAACGGCGGGCGTTGTTGTTTTCTTGTTGTTTTGTTGTTCTGCTGTTGTTTTTGTTGTTTTTTGGCTCCGCCGGTTGACTTTCCGCGGGATTTGTGGTATCCTATGGAAAAGCGTGGAAAGCAGCGCTTCGCAGCTTTGCGGCAGGAGGTGCGGGAGATGGCGCGAGAGCCAAGACCGCCGAAGTGGAACCGGTTTGACCTTTGGGTCCTCGTTGGGGCCGGCATTGGCCTGGTGGTCGCCGCGCCGGCCTTTTGTCTCGTCAGCCGCATTTTGGTCGGCAATTGGCACCTGATCAGCAACCTGCGCGGCCAGGAGACCACCCCAACCAAGATCCTTTCGATCACCGGCACCCTCCTCGGGGCGTTCACCATCGGCGGGGCGGCCGTGATGCAGTACCGCAAGCACAAGTTTGGGGAATATCAGTCAAAGCTGGACGAGGACGCGAAAACCGGGGACCGGCTGCGCAGCGCGGTCGAGCACCTGGGCCAAGGCAAAATAGGCGATGACAACGACCACATCCGCCTGGGCGCGGTGTATGAGTTCAAGAACCTGACCGAGGATTCGCCCCGCAACCGCGCCAACGCCGTGCAGATCCTGACGCAGTTCATCAAGAAATATACGCCCGAAGAGGGCAAGGCGCTGCCGCCGGACATCGAGGCCGCGGCAAAGGTGCTGGCGGAGTGGATCAGGGAGGATATCGAGGCCCGGGCGCGGGTCGCGAGGATTTGGCGGTGGGTAAAAAGGTCGTTACTTCAAAAGAACTTATACCTAATCTCCAATCCTCTTTTCGCTAGCCTTCCTCCCTCTTATGCTAAAAGTGCTATGGACTGGAAGTATAAGTGGTTACTTCATGGGATATATCAAGATATCATTGCTACTGTTTCATCCGGAAAAAAATAATAGTTGCAAAGGGTCGAAAGAAGTGGTATAATATTCCTAAAAGAGAACATGGGGATATAGGGATGCCACGGTACAATGTGACGCTGACCAACGAGGAACGCGAAGATTTGCAGAGACTCGTTCAGAAGGGCGGGAAGGGATACCGCATCAAACACGCGCAGATTCTGCTGAAACTGGATCGGCGGCCCGAAAATGCGGAGTGGACATACGACCTGATCAAAGCGGCATACGGTGCGGCGCACAGCACGATCGCTGGAGTGGCCAAACGCTTTGTTATCAACGGTTTGGAGGCCGCGCTCGGGCGGAAAAAGCAGGAAAATTATCACCGGAAGGTCACCGGCGAGGTGGAGGCGCACATTTGCGCCATCGCCTGCTCTGACCCGCCGGAAGGGCTTACCCGCTGGACGATGCAGATGATCGCGGACGAACTCATCCGATTGGAAATCGTAGAATACATCACTGATAGTGCGGTTTGCGAAACGATGAAAAAAACGAAATTAAGCCATGGCTTGTTGAAGAATGGTGCATTCCGGAAGCCAGCGCGGAATTCGTAGCCCGCATGAAGACCCGCTAAGGCGGGCCTGAGAAAAAGCTCCCTCTTTGGTCGCTTTTTAATCCACGTGCTCGACGTCTATCAACGGCCCTATGATCCGCTCAATCCGGTGGTCTGCATCGACGAAACCAACAAGCAATTGGTGCAGGAAACTCGCATCCCCGGTGAGCCGGGACATCCTGAAAAGCTTGATTATGAGTATGTTTGCAACGGCGTGGCCGATGTTTTCGTGATTTCCGAACCCCTTGCGGGCAGGCGCGAAACGCTCGTGACAGAAACCCGCACGGCCATTGATTTTGCCGATGCGCTCAAATTCGCCTCTGATGTGATGTATCCCCGCGCCGAGAAAATCATCCTCGTGACAGACAATCTCAATACGCATACACCCGCTTCACTGTACAAGGCTTTCTCTCCGGATGAAGCGCACCGGATTGCCCGCCGTTTCGACTGGCACTTCACCCCCAGGCACGGCAGCTGGCTCAATATGGCTGAAATTGAGATCGGCGTTATGTGCCGCCAGGCGCTTGCCAAACCGCTCCCTGACATAGAAAGTTTCCGGCGACAAGTCAAAGCTTGGACTTTGCGCCGCAACATCGAATGCTCGAAAGTCAACTGGCAGTTCACCACCCCAGATGCAAGGGTTAAGCTCAAAAGGCTTTATCCTTCTGCTCTATGATTCTTTGCCGGATAGTGCACCTAGGAAAGAAAGGAACAAGATTGCACAGCATCAATTTGTCCAATTCTCTCAAATTGTTGAGGCCTCCAAAGTAATTAATGCTTTGAATCAGTCCGACATTTTCTTAATGCAAGGCTTGCGCGCGAAATTTTTGGATTTACCCGATATGTCATTGAAATGCGTAGATCTTAGTGTTGCCCATCTAGAAGGAGCGGCTTGCCACAAATGCCACATGAAAGGAGCAAATTTCCATAGTGCTCACCTGGAGAAGGCGGATCTCTGGGGTGCCAACTTGGAGGGAGCGAATCTTGGAATTGCCCATCTGGAGGGAGCGGATCTCTGGGATACCCACCTGGAGGGGGCAGATCTCGCGCGCGCCAACCTGGAAGGAGCGAATCTCTACAGAACCCGCCTGGAAGGGGCAGATCTCCGACGGGCAAAATTCGATGACAACATTAAGGGTGCCACCATCGACGACAAAACCATCTTCTCCCCCGGCGTCCGCCTGCAATACTTCGGCGTCGAGGAACCCGACCACGCCGGCGACCAGCGCGTTAGCCCGAGGAGATCTACGATCCGACTCTATAAAAAAAACGCCCGGCGGTGGCGGCGAATAATTTCCTCCCGGCCCGTATAACCCGCCAAAAACCGGCCCAAAATAATGGCAAGCTCTTATTATGACGAAGCCGTCCCCGCGGCGGCAGATGGAGGTTGCCATGTTAGTCGAAAAAGAAAAAAAGCGCCTGAAACTCCCGAAGGGGCAAGGTTTTTACCTGGCCCTGGCCCTGACCGTAGTCGCTGCGGGCATCGGCGTCTGGGGGGCGGTCAGCAGCAGCATCAACAACGCGAAATTCACCCCGCTGATCCCCGGCACCAGCACCGCGCAGACCGCGATCGACTGGAACAATATCGTCACCCGCCCCATCGCGCCGGACCCGCCGGAAGAACCGGCCAACGTGCCTGTGACCGGCGTGAAGGATGACCGGGAGACGACAACAAAAGCCCGGACGGACAATATCCCTTACACTGGCACGTTCGCCCTGCCTTTCGGCAGCAAGATTTCCAAAGACTACTCGGGCGGTGAGATGGTCAAGTCCGCGACGATGGGCGACTGGCGGGTTCACAACGGCGTCGATTTTCTGGGCGAAGTCAACGACGCAGTGTTTGCGATCCAGGACGGCAGTGTCGCTAAAGTAATGCAGGATCCGCTTTGGGGCATTGTTGTGGTGATTGATCACGGCAACGGCCTGACCGCCCGGTACTGCGGCCTTTCGGAGGGCAGTACGCCCCATGAGGGCCAAGAAGTCAAGAAAGGCGAAGTCGTCGGCGTGATTGCCCAGATTCCGGTCGAATCTGCCGAAGGGGTCCACCTGCACTTCGAAACCTACGTCAACAACAAGGTTGCCGATCCGCTGGGCGTCATGAACAAGACCGGAGGCAAGGCGGCCAGTGCAAACGTCAACCCGAACGAATAAAATCAAAGCCGACGCAATCGCCGCGCCGGCTTTCTTGATTTCTTAAGAATTTATTCCTCTTCCCCCATGGATTCCATCTTTCGTCGTCCCGCCGGGGTGAGCGTCAAGATCCCGTCAGTACTGCGGATAAACCCGTACTTTGCCGAAGCGACGTCGCGCAGATTTTGCGGGAAGTCGCTCGGCAGTGCACTGTTGAGTACCCGGTACCCGGTATAGACATGGCTTGGCGTAATGGCGGTCTCGTCAAGGTAGGTTTGAAGATAATATACGATCAGCGTCGTCAGCATTACTTTGCTGGACGGCTTTTTCGCGTCGGCTAAGTCTTGCAAGGAATAGCCGTCGCAGGACTTTCCGGAGAAATCGACGCTGTCCAGGAAGACGAGGCCGTCCGCTGTGCTTGCTGTGATTCCCTGTTTCATCGCTTCGTAGAGATCCTCGAACACTTGGTCATGAAACTTGCTCGGCACCCTTTGAAGCTGCTCCTGAATATCCTGCAACCCAGCTGTTAGGTCGTTATACCGGCTCACGACATCACCTCCCTAGAATAGTATACCGCAAAGGAACATCAAAGTCAAGAACTTTCTTGGTCATCTTGCTAAAATTCTTTTGTCTTTATGTCGAAACTTTCTGTCTTAAGAATCTGTAAAATCCTCTTGACAAGCCTCTTATAATGGATATATGGGAGGAATGTCCTACCAAATAAAGGGATTTGTGGAGGCTTTGTTATGAATCGCATTTTGAAAAACGGGGGATTCGCCTACGACATTTTGGACCGACAGCGCATCGAACATCTTACGCGCGGCTGTCCAGACGAACCACAGGGATCTGCCATCAAGTTCAGCGCAGGGATAAGCGGCACTTTTTCGCTTGAACACAGCGAGACTCATTTGCCCGACGACGAGCGGCGGATCGCGCTGAAAGCCGATCAGGTTCGACACGGCCGACCCGAAACGACTATACCAGCCGCAATCGACAGCGGCCAGGCGTCTGTCCCCGTATGCGGTCCCATCGCAATGCATCTCGGGGACTTCCGGGACGGCATCCTATTTTTTGAGGCAGGAGCTACCTGCGGCATTCTGGATTCGATCCGCTTCGAGAACGAGCGCTTCCTCGGGCTGGATACATGGAAAACATTGCAGGCCGTTCATATTGACGTCCAGATTCCGCAGCGGAATATTGTCGCGCTGGAACAGCTGCTGCCGTACGACAAGAATTTGGAAACCGGGGCTGCTATGCTGAATTATCACAGCAGCAAAGCATGGTGGCGGGGTCACGTTATCGGCACCCTGCATCGTCACAGCGCCAATCAGTTTAGTCTGGAGGTAATCCTCGGATGGCGGAGCTAATCGCGGAAAGCGTTCTATAAAACCCACCGCGTCAGCGCGTGAATGCGCCGCGGTGGGTTTGTTTTTGGGGATTGCTATTCCCCCAGCTTCCCCGCCTGCCGGTCCGCAAGGTACGGCGAGCCCTCAGGAATCACGAAGCAGACGGATTTCTCCCGCAGCTCGAAGAGGCTGTCATGAACGTACTTCGTCTCTCCGTCAACGTTGACAGCCGCCAGCTTGTCGGAATGGACGCGCATCTTTTTCCCGCGAACAAAGCTCGTAAAAGGCCAGGTCAGGTGTTCGCCGCTCTTATACTTATTAATTAAAGTAATCAGCTTCAGACGGCCAAAAATCTTCTCTACCAGGATGCAGTCCAGCCAACCGTCGTCCGGCAGCGCGCGGGGACAGCCTTTGTAGCCGCCGCCGTACCAGCGGGAATTCCCGCCCAGAGCGAAGAGGAACGATTTGGTGACCGGCGGGGCGTCGTCAATTTGGATGGTGAACGTATTGTGGAACCGGCGCAGCAGGCAGTAGACCAGTGAGGCGGTGTAAGCGAATTCGCCGCTCATCCAGGGAATTTTCTTGAAGCTGGCCTGCTTGGCGCAGACTTCCGCGTCCAGTCCCATGGAGCATTGATTGACGGCAATTTCCCCGTCGCATTCGATCGCATCGATCCAGTGCGGCGTACCGTTGATGTGCCTGCGCACGTCCTGGAGCTCCTCCTTCTTGCCGAAGAGGCGGATGAAGTCGTTGCCGGAACCGAAGGGCACAGCGGCGATCTGCGCCTTCGGGCAGCCAAAGGCCGCGTTGACGACGCTGAAGAGGGTTCCGTCCCCGCCGCAGGCATAAAAGCGGATTTCCTCCCCGCTTTGCGCCTTCTCCCGGACGAAGGCTTCCATGGCTTCCCGCCCGACCTCGGCGTAGATTTTGTAGTCCAGCCCAGCCGACTCTGCCGCCGTCCGGATCTCCGCGCGGAGATTCTCGAGCCATTTCCCTTTTCCCGCAAAGGGGTTGATAACGAAGATATGTTGCATAGGGAACCCGCCTTTCTGCTTCTGAATAAAATTGTCCGCTCCGCAGCCAATAAGCGCTCTGCCTGTGAAAATTCAGGTGTTTGTGTCAAACACACACCCAATTTTATCAATACATAGTATAATCAGAATCTGCGGCTTTGTCAAGTCTTTGCCGTGGAAACCACCAAAATTTCTGTTTCTTCCCTTGCTTTTTCTGCGCAATCGTGCTATACTATAAACGCAAAACGCACCATAAACTTGAAAAAGATGGAGGAAAGACCGTGGGAACATCAGAGAAGATCCGCATCGCGTTTGTCGGAACCGGAGGGCGGTCGTGGACGCATATCGAGCGGCTGGCGAAGTTTGAGGACGTGGCGCTGGTGGGGTTCATGGACGTGATCCCTGAACGAGCGCGGGAGAAACAGGCTGCCGCCGGGCAGGGCAAGGTCTATCTGGACTACCTGGAAATGCTGGACGACGCGAAACCCGACGCGCTTTATGTTTGCGTCCCCCCGGGGGAACACGGGGCGCTGGAACGGGAGGCCATTGCCAGGGGAATCCATCTCTTCCTGGAAAAACCTATGGCGCTGGACATGGCGACCGCCGAGGAGTTTGGGCAGAAGATCCGCGAGAAGAATTTGATCACCTGCGTTGGGTTCCAGGACCGGTACCTGGACATCGTCGAGCAGTGCCGGACCTGGATCCAGGGGCGGGACGTCGGGCTGGTAGACGGCGCGTGGGTCGGCGGGGTGCCGGGGGTGCCGTGGTATCCGAAATACGCGACCTGCGGCGGACAAATCGTCGAGCAGAACATCCACATTTTCGATATGGTTCGCAACCTCTTCGGCGAACCGGCGAAGGTCTACTGCGCCGGGGGCCGCGGCATCGTGAAGATACAGGGCTTCGACCTGCATGACTACTCCAGCGCGGTGATCACCATGCAGAACGGCGTAGTTGCGACGCTCTTCACCGCTTGCTACCTCGGCGAGGGCTCGACGGACTTCCCCAACGGTCTGACCATCCACTGCGCGGACTGCAACATCCGCTATTTCCTGCGCAACCACATCGTTTTTGAGTCCAGAGGTGAGACAATCTCCCGTCCCTGGAAGGGTGACTGGCAGACCGTGATGGAGCGCACGTTCATTGACGCGCTGAAGAGCGGCGACCCCTCCGCCATCCGCTCCCCCTATGATGACGCGCTGAAGAGCCTGCGGCTGACGCTGGCCTGCAATGAGTCGCTGGAAACGGGACGGGTCGTGGAGCTGTAACCGTACAGGCCGCCGCCGTTTAGAAAGGAGCGTCATTTCCCCATGGCTCAAAAATCGAACCGGAAATCCGGCATCCGCCCTTTGGAGATCGGCACGTATTCCCTGGGTTCTCTGGGGCGGGAGGTCTCCAACAACGTCGTCAATGTCTTTCTGCTGGCTTTCCTCAATATATACATGGGGCTGGACGCCATGGCCCTGACCATCGCCTTCACGGTGGTGAAGCTGCTTGACGCGGTCATCGATCCCCTGCTGGCTTCCATGGTCAACAACAGCAAACGCGGGCGCTTCGGGCGGTTCCGGCCCTGGATTGCGCTGGGCGCGGCGCTCAACTGCGGGGCGCTGATGGCGCTTTTCTGGCCGGCGGCCATCCATGCCCAGGCGGCAAAATATGTCTATTACATCAGCATGTATTTCCTCTGGGGCACGACGTTTTCCCTGGTGGACGTTCCCTTCTGGTCGATGATCCCCGCCATTGCCAACAGCACCGACGACCGCAATAAGGTCACCTCACTGGCGAAACTGATCGGCGGCTTTGGCGGCTTTGTCATCTCCTCCATCGGCACGTCGCTGCTGATTCCTCTGGTGTCGGTGCGCAAAGGCGTCGGGATCGCGCATTTCGCCCTGGGAGCCACCGCCGGAGGGATGCTGCTGTGCTTTATGCTGGTCACAGCGCTCTGCAACAAAGAAACGTACGACCTGCCCCAGAGCAATACCAAACTGCGGGATTTCTTCGCCCTCTTCCGGCGCAACGACCAGCTGGGGGCGCTTACGCCTTGTCGTATATCCTCTTCATTTCCGCCACGACCGTGAGCCTGTTCCAGATCATTTATCTTTTCATTTATTATGGCGACATGGGCGGGCTGAACTACCTCAGCCAGGGGCTGGGATACACGGTATTCACCGCCGTTGCCTGCACAGGCCAGGGAATCGCGATGATGTTTTATAACCTAATCGTCAAAAAGATTCCCCGGGAAAAGATCTACGGCGCGAATTATTTTATGGCTATCCTCGGTATGGCGGGGATGTTTGGGATCTTCTTCCTGATCAAGCCGACATATGACGGAATGGCCAACGGCGGGGCGAAGTGGCTCAACGTGATCGTCGTCGCGCTGGCCGGGGCGTTCCTGATGACTTCCAACGGCCTCAACCAGATCGGTTCCACGGTGATGGTGGCTGACTTGGTGGACTACAACGAATGGAAGACCGGCGCGCGGGCCGACAGCCTCTTTTTTTCCGCCCAAACCCTGCTGACCAAGGCCGCCGGGGCGATTGCGATGCTCTTCATCGGTCTTGGCATCAAAACGGCGAAGCTCCCCGCCATCACCCAAACCTGGAATGAGACCGCGAAGGCCTTCGAGTACGCCTTCGTCAGCGAGGCAGGAACCCAGATCTCTACCGGCGCGCTGGACGTCCTGCGGATTTTCATGTTCCTGGTCCCCATCCCCTTTTGCCTACTGGGTTGGTGGATTTACCACAAAAAGTACTGGCTGCACGGAGAGAAATACGAGCAGGTCAAGCGGGAAGCTGAGGAGCGGCGGAAATCGCCCGCGAACAGCAAATGATATCTGAACCGTATTGTTGTTATTGATGAAAGGACCATTGCCATGTTTACTTTAACTTGCGGCGGGGGCTGGGTTCCCGGTTCCTTCGCCGAAAAAATTGCCGCTGCCGCTGCGCTGGGGTATCGCTCTGTGGAACCCCTCTGCTGGCTCGGCGAGGACCTCCGGGCCGCGCGGGACGCCTTCGACAGAACCAGGTGCGGGATTTCCGCGATCCTGATCCAGTCGGCGGACGCGGAAACCCAGCGCCTGATCAGCAACGACCACGGCATTGTTCACGAGGACGCGCGGGATGCTTTCGTCCGCGCCGTCGGCGAAACCTTAGCCGCCGCGCAGCTCCTGGGAACCCGGAATATTGTCGTCACCAGCGGCAACGAACGGACGGAAATGCCCGTTGTTCCCCGGGCGGTCCAGCACACCAATATCGTCGCTGCCCTGCGGGCGGCCCTGCCGGTGATCGAAGGCAGCGGCGTCACGCTGGTGCTCGAGCCGCTGAATGCGCTGGTGAACCACCAGGGGTATTTCCTCACCACCGCCGCCGAGGGCGCCGGGATCATCCGGGAGGTGAATTCCCCGCAGGTAAAGATGCTGTTCGACGTCTATCACCAGCAAATCACCGAGGGGAACCTGATCCACAACATCCGCGCCTATCGCAACGAGATCGGGCATTTTCATGTCGGCGACGTCCCCGGCCGCAACGAACCCGGCACCGGGGAGATCAACTACCGCAACGTTTTCCGGGCCATCGCTGCAACGGGCTACGATGGATTCGTCGTGTTCGAGTGCGGACTGACAGAAGCGGTCGAAACCGTGACGGAGAAGATGTTCAGGCTGGCGGAAGGGCTGGCTTGAGGTGTGTTTCTTCGTTTCCGGTTTATTTAATGGTCACAACGCTATCGTTCCCGTCGCGATTCCTTCGCAAAAGGCGCGGTCGTGTTCAACAAAGACCATCGTCGGCCGGTATGTTCGGATCAGATCTTCCAGCTGCATGCGGGAGAGAATGTCAACATAATTGAGCGGTTCATCCCAAATATACAGGTGCGCCTGCTGGCTGAGGCTCCTCGCCAGCAGGACTTTTTTCTTCTGGCCGGCAGAGTAGTCGGCCATGTCCTTTTCGAACTGCGTCCGGGAGAAATCGAGTTTGCGCAAGATCGCCTTGAACAGGCTCTCATCGATCCCAAAACCCGCCGCGTAATCCCGCAGGGAACCGCGCAGGCCGCCCGTGTCCTGCGGAACATAGGAGATTGTCAGGCGCGGGGCGCGCAGCATGCTGCCGGTATAGGCGATTTCTTCGCCGCAGAGCAGCCGCAGCAGGCTGGTCTTTCCGCTGCCGTTTTTGCCTCGGAGGGCGAGCCGGTCCCCTTCCCGCACCTCCAGCCGCACTGGTCCACATACCTGCTTGCCGCCGTAATAAAGCGACACGTCCTTCAGTTCCAGCAGCCGTCCGGCAGGGCACGGAAGAGGGTGTATCTTCAGTTCGTCGGCGGATTCGATATTCTGGAGCAGCTGGGATTTTTCTTCTGCGGCCGCCTCCGCGCGGTGCTCTACGGCTTTGGATCGTTTCATCATCTTGGCGGCAAGGTGCCCTACCCTGCCCCGGTCGCCCGCATGACCGCCGATCTTCGTTGCCTCCAGCCGGTCGGACCAGTCCGATTTCTCCCGCGCCGTGGCTGTCAGCCGCTTGACGTCCCGCCGGAGTTTCTCGTTCTGCGCCAGCTCGTATTCGTCCCGGAGCCGTTTCTGCTCCCACCAAACAGAGAAATTTCCGGCAACGATCTCCATATCGGCCCGGTTGACCGACAGCGTGTGGTCGGTGCATTCGTCCAGCAGCGCCCGGTCGTGGGACACCAGCAGGAAGCCCCGCTTACTCCGCAGATATCGTCCCACCGCCGCCCGGGCCGGCAAGTCGAGGTGGTTCGTCGGCTCGTCAATGAGCAGAAAATTATTCTCCCGCAGGAAGAGCGCCGCCAGCAGCGCCTTGCTCTTCTCTCCGCCGGAAAGGGTCCGGAACGGGCGGTAGAGCGCTTCGGCCTCCAGCTCAAGCAGCCCCGTTTCCCGCAGAAGCTCCCATTCCTCCGCCCGGGGACAGATCTCCGCAAGGATCTCCAGGGTCAGCCGCTCTTCTTCCGGAACGGAAAAGGGAAAGTAAGAAAATGCCGTTCCAGCGGAAATGGTGCCACCCGCATCAAGTTCTCCGAGCAGCAGCCGCAGGAAAGTGGTTTTGCCCCGGCCGTTGCGCCCGGTGAACCCCAAGCGCCAGTTGGTATCGAATTGGAAGCTGACGCGTTCGAAGATATTGTCGTAACTGCCGTCATAGGCAAAGGTCAGGTTGGCGATGGTAATTTGTGACATAGATCCTCCTTCTGTAACCAGATCAAAGATGACAGCGAGGGAAACGAAAAAATCCCTCCCCGGCGTTCGCCGGAAAGGGAAGGCAATCTCGAAACAGCCGCAAAGCTACCGCCGGGTCAGGCCATGCCTCCCCCGCGTTCCCGCGCACTTTTCTGATCATCCCCCGCCGTCACCGACGGTTTCCGGCGAACCCGGGCGGTATGGAGGCAAAACACCCCCAGCGCCCCGCCAGGCATTGGCCCGGCAAGGTCCGACAACTGGAACCGATGATCAGAATCTCACGCTTCCGCCCCGCTTTCTCAAATGTTTACGCAAGTAGTATAGCACAGGGACGGAAAAAGCGCAAGGGGGTTCCGGAATTTTCTAAAAAAATTTTTTTGTTTTTTCGTCTTTCCATCTAGAAATTTGCATCTACATGGTGTATAATGAGTTCGAACTTAACAAAAGTCAAAGGAGGATGTGTGCGGATGAGCCTTTGCCCTCACTGCGAGAAGAAGCTTCGGATCATTGACTGGCGTCAGAACTGTCCCCACTGCGGGGTGAACCTGATGTTTTTCGGATTCGAAGAACGCTTCTTCGAGGATGCCAAACGGGCGGAACTCAGCGTGGCCGCGGCCAGAGTCCGGTGGAAAAAAGTAAAAACGGGGTGGGCCGGCAGCCTTTGGGCGAAGCTGCGGCTAATCGTCATGGCGGCACCGCTGCTGACGCTGCTGCTCCCTTCCGCGACGCTGCTGGTGAAACTGCCGTTTTATGAGAAACCCTGGGACGCCAGCGCTCTGGGCCTTTATGGTATGTTCTCAGACGGTACGCTGCAATTCCTGCGTGACGTACGCAAGATCCCCGTTTTTGGACCGGTTTATACCGATTTCGGCCTGGTGATTCTGGCGGTGGCGGCGCTGGCGGTGATTTCGCTGGCCATTTTTCTCTGCTCGGTCTTTTCGTTCCCCTCCCCCAAAAAGATGGCTGTCGCTGTGACAGTTCTGTGCGGGCTTGGGGTGGCGGGAGCCGTTGCGGACCTCATTCTTGCCAACCGCATGAACAAGGCTGCCGCAGGGCTTGGCTCCGACTTTCTGGCGGGTTCCTTCGGGCCCGGGACCGTCGCGGCGCTTGCGGCCTTTTTGGCTGTGGCGTTCATTAATGTGATGCTCGCGCGCAATGGCGTGGTCTACCACTTCGCGGAAGGCGACGTAGAACGCGCCGCCATCTTCACGCGGCTCAAGGCCGGGGAAGTCTCGCTCGGCGACCTGCCTTATCCGGTGGTCGAAACGGCCGAAACCCGGGCGCTGGAAGAGAAAATCCAGGCGGAAATCCGCATTGCCGACGGGGAATCTCTGGCGGAAGCGGAATTGACGAAAACGGAGCTCAACGAAATTTCCAACGCGGACGGGATCATCGGAGGTGAAAACGATGGCTGAGAATTTGGAACATAAGGCGACCGCGGCGGAGCGGCTGCTCGAAGACAGCGAAAAGAGCGACAAAAAGCGCCTCTGGTTCATGCGCAGCGTCGTCATTTTCCTGATCATGATTTTCATCGGCGGAATTGTTTTGGGCGCGGTCAGTATCCTGAATGACGAAGGCCAACAGGATCCGGATATCCCGGCGGACGCCGGCGCCCCGCCAGCTACAGCGGAAGAGATCATTGCCTATGTCCAGGCGGCAGCCGCCATTGCCAAACAGGCCAAACCGCGCCTGACGGTGGATACAGTGTTTTATTTTGACAACGACGACGGCCGGTCGTATCTTGACACGCTGAAATTCGATGGCGGACAGTCAGACTTGCTGACCAAAACCGCCAAGTTCCTTGCCCAGTCTATAGAAGATCAGCTGCATACATCCGCGCCGATGCAGGAAATTGATTTCGGCAAAGATTACGGCAGCGTACTCTGGGCCATGAACGTCACGCCGGAAGCGTTGGCGGAAACCAAGGTGGAGTACGTATTCTACCGCTGCCGGATCTGTCACCGGGAGGACAGCGAAGCGCCGGACGTTTGCCCGGAGTGCCAGTCAGAGGACGCCTACCGTCCCGCGTACCGGGACAATTACACCATCACACTGACCTTCGCCGACCCGGAAACCGGAACGGCCGCGGCGGTCACCAAGAATTTCCATCCCCGCGACGCGGCGCAGATTCACGCGCTGCTGAACGGCGCGCTGGATAAATTCGTCACGATCCAGTCCGTTGCCACCCGGCACCATAACGCCGCGATCACGGCGGAAATCAACCGGGAGACGCAGCAAATCCGCTCCCTGTGTTTCGCCAAAGACGTTGACGTCTCGCTGCACCTGCTGCCCCAAGGCGACGTCTCTTTCGTCGGGGACACGCGGGCCAGCCTGACCCTGCGGGAATCGACTAATTTCCGCTTTGACTGGCCGGAGGTCCGGCTGGATAAGACGGAACTGACCATGAAGACGCACGAGACCGCTGCGCTCCAGGCCCAGGCCATCGCGCCGGAGGGCACGAAGATCACCTGGTCCTGTCCTCAGGAAGGTATTGTCACCGTAGACGCGGACGGCTACGTCAAGAGCGGGAATCAGTACGGCGAGGCCGACGTCGTCGCCTCTTTCGAGCTGGACGGCCAGACCTACAGCCGCAGTTGCCATGTTTGGGTCAAGAACGCCGCCGAAGATGTGACGCTGAATCACCGCAAGCTTTCGCTGGCTCCCGGCGGATCCGCGCAGCTCGCTGCCACCGTGAAACCCGCAAAGGCCACGATCAAAACCGTGACCTGGTACACGGAGGATCCGGCCGTCGTCACCGTAGATGAAACCGGGCTTGTCACCGCCGTCGGCCCCGGCACAGCAAAGGTCTACGCCCTGTCCGACGACGGTCACTACCGTTCGTCCTGCGCCGTCAGCGTAAAAGGAGGGAATTCCAATGGCCAGTAACCGCTCCCTGAAGGACCGGATCTTCGGCGCGGAAGAGAACTCCGCCGCCAGCATGGACCCCGAAAAACTCCGCAAGTTCCAGCATTTGGCCGCGCGGATGTACCATACCCCGGTTCTTTCCGCGAAGGAAATCGCGGCCCCAGCGATCGCCAAGCTCGGGCGGCAGATGAGCGAGATGATCTACAACACCTATCGGATGATTTTCTTCGTCAGCATTTTAAGGCTGGATATGTTTTACGTCACGCTGATCCATACCGTCATCGGCGTCTATGACGTGCTCAATAACCCCCTGATGGGCATTGCCTACGACAAAACCCGCACCCGCTGGGGCAAAGCCCGGCCCTACGCCGCGCTCGCACCCCTGATGTACTTCGCCTGCATCGCGGTCCTCTTCTGCGGACAGCTGTTTTTTCCCAACGACATTACCGACGATCCGGGCAAAATCCTCTTTGTTTTTGTGATGCTCTTCCTCCAGGAAACGTTTTCGACCATCTATATCATCCCGACCGACAACCTCACCTCCCTCCAAACGCCGAACCCCAAGGACCGCATGTCCGTCGGCCTCTGGCAGACCTACGCCTATAAATGGGGCGGAGATTTCCTGGCGGGTATCATTATGGCGCTGCTGGACTTCTCCCGGTCCGGCTGGATCCCCGTCAGCTCCGGCGTGATCTTCGCGAGCCTCGGGATCATTACCGCTATGATCGGCTCCGGCGGCAGCATCCTGATGGCCATCAATTGCCGGGAGCGCATCCTCCTCCAGCCCACCCCCGCCCCGATCACCAAGACGGTGTTCTATCTGCTGAAGAACAAATACGCCATGCGGAATTTTGTCACAAACTTCATGGGTTCCTGGTGGAGCAAAGGCGGATACAGCTGGGATGTGGTGTTCCAGCTCGAGGTACTCGGCGGCGTCCTGCGCGGCGCACCTTTCTATATGCCCCGGCAGATCATGCAGTTCGTCAGCCTTTCGCTGGTCGAGCGCTTCAAGAGGCTCTTCGGCGGGAGCTACCGCAAAACCGTCATCTTCATGCGGGCCTGGGACTTCCTCTTCACCAACATTTCCGCCTTCCTCGGCTCGCGGCCGAAGATTATCGGCACCTGGTGGAAGGCGGGGCTGGTGTTCGCGGCTTTCGACGCTTTGTGCGTTTCCAACGACGCGCCGTCAACCGTGCTGGAAGCGGAGATCGGCCGCGAAATCGGCGACTACACGGAATACGTCACCGGCGAACGGCCGGACGGCACCATCGGCCTGCTGACAGGTCTGGTCGGCAAGGTCACCGCGCCGCTGCAAGCCATGATGACCATGGCGGTCTTCCGCTGGTCGGGCTACACGCCGGCCCTGACGAATGTGAAATGGTCTCAGCAGAACGTCCGCAACAACACGCAGATGTATTCCCGCGTCTTCATGCTCTATAATTTAGCCGATATTGTGCCCAATGTCCTCAATGCCATTCCGCTGCTCTTCTATGACCTGGAGGGCAAAAAGAAAGCGGAGATGTATCTTGCCCTCAATGAACGGCGCGCCGAAATGGCCAAGTCACACGTGATGAGCGACGAAATGGCGGCAATGGTGGAAGCGCTGGCAAGCGAGAACGGGTAATCAAACACAAACGAGAGGATGAACAGAACATGGAAGCTTTCATCAAGGACCAGATCAAGGCAACACTCCGCTATGTCCCGTACCACATCGCCGCCTCCTACTGCAAGAAGCTCACCAGCCCGGAAGTGGACGCCAGCCGCCGCAAGGCCGGCGGGTTCATAAAGGGCATCTGTCACCCGACGGACGACTGCGCGCAGATCCGCGGCGCGGGGATCGAATGGAACCGGCCGGATATCCCCTTCCCCTTCGACAAAGAAGGCAAGGTCAAGCAAAATTATCTGGACTGGAAGGCCCGGATGCAGCGCTACCGGGACGGCGGGATCCGCCTCTTTGCCGTGACCCCCTATCCCCGCGAGTTCATCGAGGCGGGAATTGATCCCCGGCTGCCGGAGAATGAAGCCCGCATCCGGGAAGTGGCCATGTTCCTGCTGGATGACCTAAAGGAAATCGTCGGCGGGATTCAGGTCACCAACGAAATGGGGGTGCCGCGCTTCACCCTGCCGCTGACCACCGCCGAGGCCGCGCGTTTCATCGGCATCCAGCTGGCCGCCATGTATCCTCACCGGGGCAACATCATCATCGGCTATAATTCCGCCGGGCCGCAGACGGACCTGCACCTGAAAATGCGGGCATGGCACAAATACTGCGATTACGTTGGAATGGATATTTATATTGGCTGTTTTGCCCCGATCGGCAACTGGCTGGTGATATTCGACCTCATGCTGCGTTACCTCTGGAGCCTGACGGGCAAACCGATCATCCTGTGCGAATTCGGATACATCAGCGGCGGCGCGCCGAAGACCCCGGAGGAGAAGAGCGCCGTGCTGCAGCGCTACGGCGTCAAGACGGAGGCGGAGGCCCGGGAGAAGATCGACCAGGTGATGGACGCGATCCATGAAAAGAATCCCAAAATGTGGAATTATATCACCCACAACGCCTCCGGCGGCTACGCGGATTTCCTCTTCCAGCTGGACTTCTGCAATCACTTCTACAGCGAACTGCCCAAGCGCACCGTGATCAAGAAATATCCGCACACAGCCCAAGGTCAGGCGGACTTCTACCGCGACATTTTCCCGCGTCTGCAAAACCTCCCCTTCCTGCTCGGCGCGTTCGTCTACTGTTACGCCGACAGTGACAAATGTTACGTCTGCGACCAGGACGATTGCCCGACGGAGACGCGCTGGGGACTGGTGACCATGGACCACAAAGAGAAGCCCTCGTATTACGCGGTCCGCGACGCGCTGGAGAAAATTCAATGAGCATACAAGTTCTTTCCCGCGATCCGGAAACAGGCGCGATTCGCATCCAAAAAAATGGCGGCGGGGCCTTGCGCCTCGCCGTCTTCACGGACCTTCATTTCGACGGGTTCGATCCGGTCGGGATGCTGCAAACAAAACATTGGCTGCGCTGCCAGACTGAGGCGCTGCGCCCGGATTTGATTGCCGTCCTGGGCGACACCGCCCTTTGTCCTTATAACCGGGGCAGAACCCAGCGTTTTGCCGCGCTGATGGAGAGCCTCGGTGTGCCATGGACCGCCGTGCTGGGGAATCACGAGGGCGAGGGCAAACGGGTGCTCACCCGCCGGGACACCGTTGCCTGCTATCAGACGTCGGCGCGGTTCCTGGGCTATGCGGAACTCCCCGGCGTAACGGGCTACGGCAACCAGATGCTGGAGATCGTCGGTCCGGACGGAAGGCCCATGCAGCGGCTCTGGTTCATGGATTCCGGCGGCGGACGGCAGGGGCATTCCTACGTTCAGAAGGATCAAACAGACTGGCTGCGCCGGACAGCGGCGGACGGAACTGTCCCGGGGATGGTCTTCCTGCACGTCCCGCTGCACCAGTACCAAGCGGCATATGAGGCGCTGGCCCGGGGGGAAGCGGAGCTGATCCGGGGACAGTGGCGGGAAAGCGTCTGTCTGGGCGGCGGCCCGGACCAGAGCGACGCCCTGGTCGAGGCAGCCCGGGCCGCGGGAGTCTGGGCCTTCGTTTGCGGCCATGACCACTCCAACGACTTCGACCTGTTCTACCAGGGCATGCATTATATCTACACGCAGTCGGGCGGATACTCCCGCCTGTGCTACGACGCCCGTTCGCGGGGGGTGCGGGGCTGCACAGTATATGAAATCGAGACGGACGGAAGGGTTACGGTCCGTCAAAACCGGAATCCGAAATGACCGGCAGCTCGAACCAGAAGGTGCTGCCGGTGCCGCGCTGGCTGATGACGCCGAAGTCCGCGCTGTGGAGGTTCATCGCTGTCCGGACAATCGACAGGCCCAGCCCGGTTCCCACAACACCCCGGCGGTGCGTCTCGCTGGATTTGTAATAGCGGTCCCAAATGTGTTCCAGTTCTTCTGGGGCGATGCCTTCGCCCGTGTCGGTGACCTCCACCCGGGCCGCAGGGCCCTTCTCCCGCTGCCGCATCGTCAGGGTAACAAAGACATGCTTGTCCTCGCCCGTGAAGTTGACGGCGTTGGCGATCAGGTTATAGACCGCGCGGCTGAGGAAGGCGGCGTTGCCTTCCACCAGACAGCCGGGCGGAATCGACGTCTCGAAACGATACCCTTCTTTTTCGCCGAGGACGGCAAAGCGCTCCGTTGTCTCGGCCAGCAGGCTCCCCAAATCCAGGGGGGCTTTGCTTTGGTTTTCTGCCTCCAGCTCCAGCTTGGAAAGTTCCAGCAGTTCGTTGACCATCCCCGTCAGGCGCTCGGCTTCGGCAATGATCTTCCCGCAGTGGGCGGTGCGCTTTTCCGGGTCACCGCCGGAAAGATCCCGGATCATTTCACTGTAAAAACGGATGACCGTCAGGGGGGTCTTGAGGTCGTGCGAAACATTGGCGACCAGTTCCCGGCGGTAATTGTCTGTCCGCCGCAGTTCTCCCGCCGCGCGCTCCAGCTCTCGGGACAGGCTGCTGATCTCCGTGAAGTCCCAGGGGGTGGGGGTAGGATGGAATTCCCCGCCGGAAAGTCCGCTGGCCGCCTTTGTCAGGGCGACAATCGGCCGCGCAACCCGCTGAGAAATCAGCCAGGCAGCGGCAGCGGAGAGCACCAGCAGCGTCACCGTGACGATCACAAACTGCCCAGTCAACACGGTGACGGTGGCGTCCGTCGGCGGAATGGGGCTGCTGATGTAAAGGTAGCGCCCCGCTTCGTCCGCCGGGGTCAGCCGGGCCAGATATACAGCCTGCCCGTAATTGCTCGTTCCCCTGCGGCCCTCGCCGCCGCGGTCGTTTTCCAGGAAACTCATCTCCGTCAGTTTTTCCTCCGTCATGCGGTTCATCATGTCCGTGAACTGCCCCAGCGAAATGTTCACCCGCCCTCCCCCGCCAATGCTGAACGGGGTTCCGAAACCGTCGTAATTCCCGAGGATCCAGCCGGATTCATCCAGCAGCAGAATGCGTAAATTTTGGGAAAAAGCAATTTGTTCCAGGAGGGACTTGGCGTCCGTATCCCCGTACGCCTGCACCATCTCCCGCCCTGTTTTGCGGATTTCCGCCAGTTTCATGCGCTGGTAAAATGTATTAAACAGCGCAAACTGGAGCACCCAGAGCAATGCCAGAATGAACACGGAAAATCCCGTAATGTACAGCCAGCACTGGACGGCTAACGCCTTGCGGCCGCCTTTTTCCGGCAGACGGAGGAAACGGCGCAGCCTCTCTCTGTTCGGCCGCTTCGGTCGGTCCGCCGCGCTTGGGTTACATCGGCTGTTCGGTTTCAAAACGATATCCCACCCCTCGAATGGTTGTAATGTATGGCTCGTATGGCGCAATGTGCGCCCGGAGCATTTTAATATGGGTATTCACGGTGCTGTCGTCGCCGTAGAAGTCGTACCCCCAGACCTCCGAGAGGATCTTTTCCCGGCTCAGGGCAATCCCCCGGTTGCGCACGAGAAAAAACAGCAGGTCATATTCCTTCGGCGTCAGTTCTGCCCGCGCGCCGTCCACCGTCACGGTCCGGGCGGACATATCGATCACCGTCCCGCCGAAAGTGTAGACTTCCCGCGCTGTGTCTGCCGGCCCGGCAGCCTGGGCTCCCTTGTGCCGGGTGATGATCACCTGCACCCGGGCCAGGACTTCCCGGGGAGAAAACGGCTTGGTCACGTAATCGTCGATCCCGACGTCAAAGCCGTAGAGCTTGTCGTATTCCTCCGACCGGGCGGAGAGCATGAGAACAGGAATGTCCTTCTCCTTCCGGATCTCCTTGCAGGCGGTATAGCCGTCCATCCGGGGCATCATGATGTCCATCAGGATAATGTCGAAGTCCTGCGCACGGCAGAGCCGCACGGCCTCCATCCCATCTTTGGCCTGGGTCACATCGTGCCCCAAAAATTGGGCATACTCCGCGAATCCCTCCCGGATGGCGTCTTCATCATCGACAATTAAAATGCGGTACATGGGCAAGCCTCCCAATCAAAAATTTCTGAACTGCGGAATTCCTGCTTCTATTCTACAACGGGAGAGGTCCGTTGTCAATCTCCGGACAGTGAAGCTTCCATGAAAAGTAGATAAAATTCCGGCGGGAAGCGAAGAAATGTTGTCGCCGCCATCCATTGCATTTTCCCGCAAAACGAGGTATAATGAAAGTGACTTCAAAGCAATCCAGCCGGAAAGAGGGAACCACATGAAACGTCTGAGTGAGCGCGTCTTTTCCACCGGTATCCTGAATCCCAACCTGCGCGTTTTTGACGTGATTATGCGCACCGAGTTTGGGACAAGCTATAATTCCTACGTCGTCCGGGGCAGCGAGGCCACCGCTGTCATCGACAGCGCTCACCCGCGCTTCGCGGCGCTGTATGCCGAAGAACTGGAAGCAGCCCTCGGCGGCGCCGCGCCGGCTTACCTGATTGTCAATCACACCGAACCGGACCACAGCGGCTGCATCGCCCAAATGCTGGAACGTTGGCCGGCGCTGACCATCGTCACCAACAGTGTCGCGGCCAAGAACCTGCGCAATATCGTCAACCGGGATGACCTCCCGCTGCACATTGTCCAGGACGGCGCGTCGCTCTCCCTGGGGGACCGGACGCTGCTCTTTCGCCTGGCCCCGTTCCTGCACTGGCCGGACACGATGTTCACCTATCTCCCGGAAGAACAAACCCTCTTCCCCTGCGACGTCTTCGGCTGTCATTATTGCGAACCCGGTGTGCTGGATACCCACATTGCCTATCCGGCAGATTACGAAACTTCTCTGCGGTATTACTACGACTGCATTTTTGGGCCTTTCCCCGGATTTGTCCAAAAAGGCCTGGCGAAGCTCGCGGACTGGGAGATCCAGCGGATTTGCCCCAGCCACGGCCCTGTCCTGACGAAAGGCTGCCGGCTGGAAGCGGCGCTCTCAGCCTATGCGGCCTGGTCCGCGCCCGAACCCCGGAACGCGAAGCGGATTCCGCTGTTCTACTGCACTGCCTACGGCAACACCCGCCGCCTTGCTCAGGCAATCCGGAACGGAATCCTCTCCATCTTCCCGGATGCGGATGCGCCGCTGCTTGACCTGTCGGATGAGGATCCGGACGCCATGGGGCAGCGGCTCAACGAGAGCGACGCCTTCCTGCTGGGGACGCCGACGATCAACCGAGACGCACCGCCGCCGCTCTGGAACCTGCTGGCCAGGGCGGACGCGGTCAACCTGGCCAAGCGCCCTGCGGCCGTTTTCGGTTCTTTCGGCTGGAGCGGCGAAGGGCCGGGACACATTGCCTTGCGGCTGCAAATGCTCAAATGCGCGGCCTTTGCTGAACCGCACAGGGTTTGCCTGGTGCCTTCGGCGGCGGATCTGGAGGCCGCCAGAGACTTCGGGGCGGCCTTCGCGGCGGCGATAAAATAAGTATGGATGGGGAATTCTCATCATGACCAACCACGAATATATCGATTTTCTCGAACAGAATCAATTCCTCCCCCGAGAGGACCTGCGCGTCCTGCTGGACCGCCATGATGAAACGGACGCCGCTTATCTTTTCGAACGGGCGCGAGCCGTCCGGGAACGATTCTACGGCAAGGCGGTTTATTTGCGCGGGCTGATCGAATTCAGCAGCCACTGCAAAAATGACTGCTACTACTGTGGTCTGCGCCGGAGCAACCCCGCCGCCGAGCGCTACCGCCTGACGAAGGAGGAGATCCTCTTCTGCTGCGCGGAAGGCTATGAACTGGGATTCCGCACCTTTGTGCTGCAAAGCGGAGAAGACCCCTGGTTCACCGATGAGCGCATGACCGATATTGTCGCAGCAATCCGGGCGGCACATCCCGACTGCGCGATCACCCTTTCCCTGGGGGAACGCAGCCGCGAGAGCTACGCGGCTCTCTTCGCCGCCGGGGCGGACCGTTATCTGCTCCGACACGAGACCGCCAACGCCGCGCATTATGCCCGGCTGCATCCGGACGAACTGCGGCTGACGACCCGGATGGATTGTCTGCGGACGCTGCGGGAGATCGGCTATCAGGTTGGCTGTGGATTCATGGTGGGCTCTCCGGGCCAAACGACGGACTGCCTGCTGGACGATCTCGGCTTCCTGCGGGAATTCCAGCCGGAGATGGTCGGAATCGGCCCCTTCCTTCCGCACCACGGCACCCCCTTCGCCGGAGAAGCCGCCGGGACGCTGGAACAGACGCTCTTCCTGCTTGGAATCCTTCGCCTGCTGCTCCCGGCGGTGCTGCTCCCGGCGACGACGGCGCTGGGCACCGTCCATGCCACCGGGCGGGAACAGGGGCTGCGGGCTGGCGCCAATATCGTGATGCCCAACCTTTCGCCGGTGGGGGTGCGGAAAAAATATTTACTTTATGATAACAAAATCTGCACCGGCGAAGAAGCGGCGGAATGCCGCGTCTGCCTCCAGCGGCGGGTAGAAGGCGCAGGGTACGAGATCGTCGCCAGCCGGGGCGATCCCATTTCGATCAGCACTGGTTAAAGCAACCTGAAAACAGCGTTTCGCTGATTTCAAAAAAGCCGTATTTGCGGTTCGTGATGAACGATCTGATCATTGCGTCGAACCGTTGACTGCGGGAAAGATTGCAGCCCGCGCAGCTGGGGCAGGCTGCGGGCCGGTCATATCCGTTCCATCTCGTCTCCTGCGCGGAACTCCCGGGGCTCCGGCGGCGCGGCCCAGCGGATGGCGTTGCCAATGATCCGCAGGACGTGTTCGTTGTGATAAGACGGGCAGGTCTCGTGCCCCGGATGGAAATAAAAGATCCTGCCAAGCCCGCGCGTGAACGTGCAGCCGCCCCGGAAGACATTGCCGCCTTCGAACCAGCTGAGGAACAGCAGTTCCTCTGGCTCCGGGATGAAAAAATATTCGCCGTACATTTCCTCGTGCGCCAATCCGAAGTGCAGCGGGACGCCCCGGGCGATGGGATGGTTGGGACTGACGTTCCAGATCACGCAGCGCTCCTCCTCGTTGCGCCAGCGCAGGGTGCAGGGCGTTCCCATCAGGCGGAGGAAGGGCTTGGACTGGTGGGCGCTGTGCAGCGGCACGAAGCCCATGCCCTGCTGAACCCGTTCGGCAACCCGCTGGGCCACGTCGTCCCGGACCCAGCTGTGCCGGCAGTGCCCCCACCAAAGCAGCACGTCGGTCCACCGAAGCACATCTTCCGTCAGCCCATGCTCTGCGTCCTGCTCCAGCGTCGCCGTGCGGATCTCCAGATCCTCGGCGGCCAGGGCCTGCTTCAGATGTTCGTGCATTCCCCGGGGATAATATTCCTTCGCCGGGGTGTCTTCTGTTTCATGAAAATATTCGTTCCAGATGGTCACGCGCAATTTGTCCATGCCTAGGCCCCTTTCCGCCGAAAGCGTTCGTATTGCCTGCACCGGTCCCCGAACCGGCGCCCCAATTGCCAAAAGAGATCCGGCGCCGTAGCGGTTTCCATAAGAAACACAACATCCCCGCTGCTGTTTCAGGCCGCAGCGGGAATAGGGGGTAACCGTCGCTGCATGCGCCGCGCAAGGCCGGATTTTTCTTGACAGCCGGCGTGTTTGGTGCTAAACTATATTCCTGCTTTATGCGGACCGAAGGAGCGCGCCTGAGCAACGGAGAGGAGCGATGGAATGGGCAAGCCGACAGCCTCAAAAAAAGCCGCCGCGGACGATGCAGTCCGCGACAACCTGGTGCCGCTGGTGGGACTTGAACCCACACGCATCGCTGCAACGGATTTTGAGTCCGCCCCGTCTGCCAATTCCAGCACAGCGGCATTTCTTCTATTATATCAGCTTTCACAGGAAAATGCAAGTGTTTTTGCAAAATTGAGGATCGAAAAATGGAATGGCTGGCTGAACAAAGATGCCCGTCGGACACGGACTGCAGCGCCAAAAGAAGAGCGCTGGAGGCGTGATCCGCCTCCGGCGCAACTGGTGCGGACGGTGGGACTCGAACCCACACGGTTGCCCACTGGCTCCTAAGACCAGCGCGTCTGCCAGTTCCGCCACGTCCGCACAGATCGACGAACTCTATTATACCACAGTTTCCGTCGCATGGCAAGCGGAACCAGAAATTTTTTGAAATGAGTTGAAGGAGCCGTATCATGTATCATCCATCCTCCCCCCGCGCGGACGAATTCATCGACCACCAGGAAATTTTGGATACCCTGGCTTACGCCGAAGCGCACAAGACCGACGTAGCAGCGATTGACGGAATCCTCCGGAAAGCACGGGAATGCAAGGGCCTGGACCACCGGGAAGCCTCGGTGCTGCTGGCCTGCGCGCTACCGGATAAAGCCGCGGAAATCGAGACCTTGGCGCGGCAAATGAAACAGGATTTCTACGGCAACCGGATCGTGATGTTCGCGCCGCTCTACCTGTCC
The DNA here is from genome assembly GCA_031268095.1 of Oscillospiraceae bacterium. Taxonomy (GTDB): domain Bacteria; phylum Bacillota; class Clostridia; order Oscillospirales; family Acutalibacteraceae; genus WRMQ01. Next base: position 55,431 of record JAIRXU010000060.1, read on the forward strand.
AATTACTGCGTGAACGGCTGCGTCTACTGCCCCTACCACCTGCAAAACAAACATATGCCCCGGCGGAAACTGAGCCAGGAGGAGATCGCCCGGGAGGTGACCGCGCTGCAGGACATGGGGCACAAGCGCCTGGCGCTCGAAACCGGAGAGCACCCCCTGCATAACCCCATCGAATATGTCCTGGAATCCATCCAGACGATCTACGGCATCAAACACCGCAACGGCGCGATCCGGCGGGTCAACGTCAACATCGCCGCGACGACGGCGGAAAACTACCGCAGGCTCCGGGACGCGGGAATCGGGACATACATTCTCTTCCAGGAGACGTACCACCGGGAGAGTTACGAGCTGCTTCATCCCACCGGACCCAAACACAACTATGCCTGGCACACCGAAGCCATGGACAGGGCGATGGCTGGCGGGATCGACGACGTTGGACTGGGGGTGCTCTTTGGGCTGGAGCGCTACCGGTACGAGTTTGCCGCGCTGCTGATGCACGCCGAACACCTGGAGGCCGCTTTCGGTGTAGGGCCCCATACGGTCAGTGTCCCCAGGATCAAACCGGCGGACGGCGTGGATCCGGACGCCTTTGCCAACGGCATCGACGACGACACCTTTGCCCGGATCGTCGCCTGCATCCGCGTATCGGTACCCTATACGGGAATGATCATCTCCACCCGCGAGAGCCAGGCCGTTCGCGCCCGGACTCTCGCGCTGGGCATTTCCCAAATCAGCGGCGCGAGCCGGACCAGCGTCGGCGGATACGCCGACGGGGAGGAATCGGAAACCCTCTCCCCCGCGGACCATACGGAACAGTTCGAGGTCAGCGACAACCGCACGCTCGATGAAGTGGTCCGCTGGCTGATGAAGCTGGGATATATCCCCAGTTTCTGCACTGCCTGCTATCGCGAGGGCCGCACCGGTGACCGGTTCATGCAGCTATGCAAAAGCGGGCAGATCCTCAACTGCTGCCACCCCAACGCCCTGATGACGCTGGAAGAATACCTTCTGGACTACGCCTCCCCCGCCACCCGCGCGCTCGGGGAAAACCTGATTGCCCAGGAAATCGAAAAAATCCCCAGCGAGAAGATGCGCGCGCTGACGCTGCGGCACCTCGGGAGCATCCGCGGCGGGGAACGGGATTTCCGGGTGTGAAATTTTGGCGGCAAAGGGAATAACGCCCAAAGAGGAGCCGAACGATTATGCAGATCACCCCATTCTGCCGCCCCGTCTGCGGCCTGGCGACGTCATCGGCGTATTCTCCCCTTCCTTCCCTGCCGCCGCGCACTGGAAGGACGACTGTGCGGTGCGGTTCTGGCAGGAGCGGGGCTTCCGTGTCAAGACCGGTGCGCTCTACGGCCAGCGGGACGCTTACCGCTCCGGCAGCGTCCAGGCTCGGGCGGCGGAATTCAACGCGCTGCTGCGCGATCCGGAAGTCACGTGTCTGATGGCGGTCTCCGGCGGCATGACCTCCAACGCCCTACTGCCGCACTTGGACTATGATTTCCTGCGGGAATACCCGAAGATCATTGTCGGTTTTTCGGACGCTACCGCCCTACTGTTTGGCATTGCCGCACGGACGGGGCTGGTGACTTACTACGGCCCGACGTTTGCGCTCTTCCACCGCAAACCTCCGGTTCCGGAAGAAAGCTACCGGTTCCTGTCGGATATCCTGATCGACCCTCCCGCGCCACCGTATCCCCTGCCCACGCCGGACTGGTGGACGGCAGACTACATCGAATGGAACGAGCGGCACAGGGCGCCGCCATCCAGCCGAACCGCCTGCTGACGCTGCGGGAAGGCAGCGCCGAAGGGCGGCTGATCGGTGGGAACCTGAATACCATGCTGGGCATCTTCGGCAGCCCCTACCTGCCGGAGATCCGGGATGGCGATATCCTGTTGCTGGAGGACAAACACCTCGGCGCGGAGGAAGTGGAACGCGAGTTCGCCCAACTGGCGCTTTGCGGGGTGTCCGACCGGATCGGCGGGCTGCTCCTCGGTAAGCATATCGACTACGACGACCGCGGCACCGGTCGCCGGCCCCATTACATTTTATGGGAAATTGCCGGTGCGGCGCTGGAGCGGCGCAACTGTCCTGTCCTCGCGGATTTCGACTGTTCCCATGCGATGCCAATGCTGACGCTGCCCTTGGGGGTTCGGGTCCGGCTGGACGCGGGGGCACAGCGGCTAACGCTCCTGGAAGAATGGATCGGGCCATAAAGCAACCGTTTTTTATGTAAATTTTTCATCAGGAGGTCTCTCCATGTCTCTCAACCAAACCCCTTCCGGGGACCGCGTCCACATCGGCTTCTTCGGGCGGCGCAACGCCGGGAAGAGCAGCGTCGTCAACGCCGTCACGGGGCAGGCGCTCAGCGTCGTGTCCGACGTCAAGGGCACCACCACCGACCCGGTGCGCAAGGCGATGGAACTGCTGCCGCTGGGCCCGGTGCTGATCATCGATACGCCCGGGTTCGACGATGAAGGTACGCTGGGCGCCCTGCGGATCCAAAAAACGCGGCAAATCCTGGACGAGACGGACGCCGCCGTTCTGGTGGCAGAGGCCCCCGCCGGACTGACCAGCGCAGACCGGGAACTGCTCTCGCTACTACAGGAGCGCGGCACACCAACAATCGTCGCCTATAACAAAGCGGATCTCCTCCCGGGAGCGTCCGTTCCGCCGGATCATGGCCTCCTGGTCAGCGCGCTGACCGGGGAGGGAGTCGTGCAACTCAAGGAGCGGATTGCGGCGCTGCTGCCGGACGGTCTGTCCGCGCGGCGGCTGACGGAAGACCTGGTCGGGCCCGGGGATGTGGCGGTATTGGTCACGCCGATCGATTCCGCCGCGCCAAAGGGACGGATGATCCTGCCGCAGCAGCAGGTGATCCGGGACGTTCTGGATGCTGGGGGAATCAACGTCGTGACAAAGGAAACCGAACTGCAGCAGTCTCTGGGTACGCTGCGCGGGACCCCGGCCGTGGTAATCACGGATTCCCAGGCCTTTGCCTATGTCTCGTCGGTGGTCCCAGCGGCGGTACCGCTGACCTCCTTTTCCATTCTCTTCGCCCGGCATCATGGCTTGCTGGCCGAGGCGCTGCGGAGCGCGCAAGCCCTCGACAGTCTGCCCGCCGGGGCGGCTATCCTGATCGCCGAGGGGTGTACCCACCACCGCCAGTGTGACGACATCGGCACAGTGAAACTCCCCCGCTGGATCCGGCAGCATACCGGCCGGGACTTTGCCTTTCATTTTACGTCCGGCCGGGAATTCCCGGAGGATCTTTCGCGCTTCGCCCTGGTGGTTCATTGCGGCGGCTGCATGCTCAACCCCCGCGCCATGCTCGCCCGGCAGCGGCAAGCCCAGGCGCAGGGCATCCCGATCACCAATTACGGTGTGCTCATCGCCCATCTCCAGGGGATTTTGTCTCGCTGCGTGACGATGTTTCCGGAGCTGTCCCCGAAAGAAGCATAAAATTGTTGATCCAGCCGGTCTCGCTCGAGAAAATCAATTCCTTCTCGCCGCTGTCTTGATGATATAAATAAATCCCGCGCGTTTCCCCTTCCAATCCCAGATAAAATATGTCATTATCCCCGCAAAAAAATGCGGTTCCTCCCGGCAGCCAAGTCGGAACTTCCGCCAAGGGACGCACTTCTTTGCTGGCAAGATCCTGCGCAAACGCCTGCATGTTTGGATGTCTCATCGGAAGATTGTCCGCACTCACAAAATATGCCTTATTCCCAAAAAGCGCAAGGCTTTCGATGCTTTCGCGCTTTGTTTTGTAAAGAAATGTCGGCGGCGCATCTTTCTGAAGCAAATAAATATACTCATCCGGCGGAACGAAAGCATGCTCCATCTGCTCTTCCATCGCCTCCATCATGTCCGCTTCCAGGTAACCGGAGGTTATGATCGTTCCTGTTTCCGGTTGATATGACATCATCATGCAGTTCAAATCTTCCGGAACATCGAACGAGGAGAATGTTTTCGATGATTTTATATATGACAATGGCCGGAGCTGGCGGACGCCGCGCGGGGCCGCGATGAAAAAAACCGCATCTGGCATAGGGACAATGTAATTAATTGCGAATATGTGTGTACTTAACTGCGTTGTCTCCCCTGTAGTCATATCGAAAACCGCCAACTGATCGCGGCCATTTTCGTCTCTGTCGCTAAAATAGATCGCTTGACCACTTCTGTCGTAGGCTGTCAGCGGATATTGAGAATGATACGGTAATTTTTGTACAAGCTGGAGGCGGCACTCCGTAATATCATAACAAAAAACGCTCATCCAGAGTTCTTCCTGTCCGTCAACTTCAACGCTTTCCGTTGCGGTAATTGATAAATACAATCCTGCTGTCTCGGCCGGTGGCGGCAATACTTCGTCTGCGGAACAACCGCAGCAGAGGATTGCCATGCAAACAAAACAGAAGGCTGCGCGCAGGAATTTCATGAAAATACTCCTCCTACCATCCATTTGATTTTGGATCGCGCTGCCGTGCATGGCAACGGCTACATTCGGTACCCTGTGATAAACACCCGGTGGGTTACCGTGAATTTCTCCGGGCAATTTTGCAGGAACTTCCTGTGCTTTTCCTCAAACTCGGCCAGGGCCTTCCCGTCCATCGAAGCCAGTACGCCCCGGTTGCTCAATATGCGGCCATGCCAGCTCTCCCGCGTGAAGGGCAGCGCGGCGTCAAATTTTTCGAGGATCGGATCGTCAAAGTAGTGCTTCTTGAGGTCCTCAATCGCCGGCGAAGCGGCCGTCCACTTGGGATTGAGCCGCTTTATCAGCGCCTTGGATTTTTTCGCAATGGGATCTTCCTGCAGCCAGGACATGTAAATTTTGACGAAAATTCCGCCAGGCCGCAGGAGCCGACGGATCTCCGGCACGATGACCTGTGGATCAAAATACCAGAAACACATCAGCGCCGTGACCGCGTCGAAAACATGGTCTGGCAAGCCCGTGCGCTCCGCCGGACAGACGAGGTAGCGGATGTTGTCCCGGCCTTCGGAAAGCGCGATAGCCTGCTGAATTTGATTTTCAGAATGATCCACCGCCGTGATTTCCGCGCCAAGGTGCGCCATAGCCCGCGGCGCGACGCCCGTCCCCGTGCCAAGGTCCAGCCAGTGGCTCCCCGCCGCGCCCTACCCCTAGGGCAAGGAGGCGCTCGAAAAGCTCTGGCGGGTAAATATCCCGGTATTGGGCATAGGCTGCCGAGGTTTTTCCCCAGTCGAAAGCTTGGCCGTGGTCAATCGAGGCCATAAAATGCTCCTTTCGAATATTCCTTGGATATACTTACTTTCCTGTCGAACCGAAGCCGCCGCCGCCGCGCGCGGTGTCCTCCAGCGTCTCGGTCTCCTCGAAGGCCACCGCCAGAAACGGCGCGACCACCATCTGGGCGATCCGCTCACCGGGGGCGACTTGCTGCGGTTGGGCGGCGTGATTGTGTAACGCGACGAGCACTTCACCGCGGTAATCCGCGTCGATCACGCCGACCTTGTTGGCCGGGGCCAGGCCCCGCTTGCTCGCCAGCCCGCTGCGGGCGTAGATCAGCCCGGCGTAGCCCGCGGGGATCTCCATGGCCAGGCCCGTCGGAATCAGCTTGGTCTCGCCGGGAGCGATGGTTACGGCCTCGTCCAGGCAGGCGGCGAGATCAGCCCCGGCGGCGTAGGCGGAACCGTACTGAGGCAGGACAGCAGCGGCACAGAGTTTTTTCACGCGAAGAATGGGCGTTGACATCTTATATTCCTGCTTTCTTTTTCTATTTTTTCTGGTTTGTGGCGGCGCTCCAGGCCGCAGAAAATTCCGACACGCTGGTGTACCGGGCCGCCGGCTTTGGTTCTGTTGCCCGAACGGCAACGCGCCAAAGCGCTTCTTCGGCGTCCCACTTGGCAGCGCCGCGGTCCACGGGATGGTTTGGATACCCTGCACCGAAGAACATCCATGCCGCCGCGCCCAGGCGATAGACGTTTGTCCGGTCGTCCAGCACCGCGCCGGCCTGCCATTCCTCCAGGGACATGAACCAGCGCTGCCCCCACATGCGGCCCATATCGTTGCGGCAGGGCTGCTGATAAAACAGATCAATATCGCAGACCATCGTTTCTTTGCCGGAAAAATCATAGAGAATGCTGCCGGCGTAAAAATCAATTGCAACGTAGCTTGCCGCTTCGACGGCCTCAAAAAAAGACAGTACGGCTTCGAAGGCCCGCAGGCGCTCCGGCAGCGGCAGCGCGCGGAAACGCTCGTAGGGCCGTGGTTCGCCGGTTTGCTGGTAGCGGTCAAAATTCCAGTGGTCGAAGAGGCATTCCCCTTCCGCCCAGCGGAAGACCGCGACCTCCAGTTTTTTATGAGAAAAATGCTCCAGCAGTTCGATCAGCCGCGGATGACGCATGGCCTCATAGAGCGGCAGCGCCTTGCGGAGGTTGTCCGCCGCGTGTGCGGGCGTGATGATTCCGTTCGCGGTCAGCGCCCCGGCGATCTTGACGAAGAACCGCTCGCCTTGCTCGTTTTCCAGTCCAAAGCTGATATTGCCGGAATCATTTTCGTCAAAGACACAAAAGGCCCTGCCTAAGCGGGCCAGAAAAGAAAAATCGCACTTCCGGAGGAGACGGTACGTCACATCGTTCAAGTGGAATTCCCGCATGCGTCACGCCCCTTCCCAAAGCACTGCCCGGCCCGCCGCCAGCGACTCCCGTACGCGCAGGATCCGCTGGTTTTCGGACCCCCGGAAGCGGGTGTGGAGGCTCTTGCGGGCCTGAACAAAGCGGCCGTCAACCAGTACATCAATCTCCTCCAGCAGCTGCCGCAGGATGGAATCTCTTTCTGACTCCGGCAGCAGCTCCCGTTCGAAATGGTACCCTGTGTAGCACCAGATGTCTTTGTCCGGGTGCGCTTCCCGTACGCGCCGGACCAGGGCCAGCACGTCAGAGCGGTTGCGGGGATGCAGCGGCTCGCCGCCCAGCAGCGTCAGGCCGCGGATATGCGCAGGCCGCAGGGCGCCGAGGATCCGGGCTTCGGTTTCTTCCGTGAACGGCTCGCCGAACCCGAAGCGCCATGCCTCCGGATTGAAACAGCCGGGGCAGGCATGCTCGCAGCCGCTGACGAACAGCGACACCCGCACACCGACCCCGTTGGCGATGTCATGGGTTCTGATTTCCGCGTAGTTGATGGTCAATCCCCTCCTGTGTGGCGCAGCGTCTGGCGCCGGATCAGCTTTGGCAACATTCCAAGGCCGGCGGGAACTCCCGCCAGTCGGTAATATGCAGATGCGGGCCAACCGGCGGATTGCCGGCCGGCTCCCGGAAGGGATTGTCCAGCGTCCGGTCTTCGTACCAGACCGGGAAAATTCCCGCGCCGGCCGCGCCCGCAACGTCGCAGCGGACAGTATCCCCGCAGAACCGGACGTCCTCCGGCGGGAGCCCCGCCTTGCGCAGGGCCAACTCGAACAGCAGCGGATGCGGCTTGCGGATCATATATTCACTCGAGGCTAGAACAAATTCGAACGCATGCTCCGGTAGCAGCCGCCCGATCCTCTCCCGCAGCGCCGCGCCGGAGAAAGCGATATTGCTGATCACGCCGGAGCGAATGCCCTGCTCCCGCAGATAAGACAACGCCTCCCCGATGTACGGCATACGTACACCGGGGGCAGCATTGTCCCAATAGAGCCGCTCGCGCGCCGCCGCGCCGACGGAAAACGTGAGCTCCAAATATTCATAGGTCAGCCGGTCGAACTGGTATTCATGGATCTCCAGGCCGATGTCCCGCGCCGGGCCGCAGATTCCGCGAAACACCTCGCCGGCGAAACGGTCCACTTCTTCCGGCGAAAGGCCCCGGGGATTTTGCACACAATGGGCCATGACAGCATACGTCCCGCGCAGACTGTCATAGTCCGGCTCCGCCAGCAAGGTGTGGCCATAATCGAAGAGGATCATCTTGGGACGGCGCATCGCGGTTCCTTTCTTGCGCTCCGGTTATCCCCGCCAGCTGTCCGGCTGGCCCCACCAGTTCGCAGGCGGATCGGGCAGGAAGCGCCAATTGAAGTTGTCGCTGCTCCAGCCTTCGCTGTAGCGCACGATCCCGAAGGCCTTGAAGTCGTTGAACAGCTGCTCATTGGCGCCCTGCCACTGCTCCAGCGGCAGCAGCCAGCTGAACTCCGCCACGCGGTTGCAGCCCTTCCAGAAGCGCCAGCTCAGCTGGGAGCGCAGGACGTTCTGGCGGCAGGTCTCGTCTCCTGCCAGCTCGATCGCCTTTTCCCAAAGCCGGTCGGCGTAGGCAACCTGATTCAGCTTCAAGTCCAGCAAGCCCTTGTTCGTCGGATCGATGTAGATCCACATCTTGCGGTGACAGCCCAGCAGATTCGGCTTCCCTGTATTGTCAGCCAGCAGGTCCAGGAATGCCCGGATGTATTGCCATCCGCCGCCATAGTAGGCTTTCAGGAAGCCATTCATTTCCGCGTCATAGTCCAGGCCGGGATTCCACATCAGCCGGGCCAGGAGATAGGCGCGCAGCTCGGCGAACTCGCTGTTGCATTCCGAAGCGGAGTAATCCCCTTCTTCGTAGACGCCCCGGACGTTGTTCGCCGCGAAAAACCGCATGTTTTCCTGGAGGACCTGGAAATCCGGGAAGGGCAGGTTGTAGTGGGCATAGTTGGTCGTGTAGTCCCAAATATAGAGATGATTGCTGATCTGGCTCCAAGTCTTGATGTCTCCGGCAAAGCTGCGGTTGTCCGGGCAGTCCGGATCGTCCAAAGGATGGGCAAAGCAGCATTCGATGGAGCACAGGCGCACGATCACATTGTCCCGGGGCTTGACAAGTTTCGGCGGGGTCCGGGTGTACTGATAAGCAAATGTGTCAATCAGCGCGTCCGGATACTCCTGCGCAACGTCCGCCGCGATGGCGTTGACGAAACGAATCAGCGTCCCGGCATGAGATCCCTCGGCCTCGTCTACCGCTTTGCAGTTCGCGCACTGACAGTAGTCCTGGTTGTCGTCCTGGGTGACGGAGACAATCGGCAGCCCCCCTTGGGCCAGGTACCCGCGCACTTCGCGGATCATCTCGGCCAGCACATCGGGATTTGTCAGGCAAAGCTGCTTGGGCACCCGGGCCTTCTCGCTCTCCCGGTAGGCGTACCACTCCGGGTGGGCGGCAAAGAAATCGCCGGGGCGCAGGAACTGGTTGATGATGGTATGGGCAAAGCTGCCGCTGTACCCCATATTGCCGCCCAGTTCCGGCGGAAGATAGCGGTAACTGTTGCCGTTGAGCCGGTTCGCGACGCTGTAGATCTGGTCTTTTGGGCTGATCCAGTCGGTCTCACGGTACTCCAGCGCCGGGACGAACTGCTCCGTCTTGACCTCGGCAATCTCCGCCGCGCCCTGCGGAATCACCCGCAGGCTCGCCGTGTACCAGTGGCAGTCAAAATACTCTTCCAGAAAACGGTAAACGCCGTAGAGGACGCCCCGGGGCTGTCCGCCGGTGATCAGGATCTTCTCTCCCTCGGGCCGGATCAGGTACCCTTCGGCCCCCAGCGCGGCGACGTCCGGCGCGGCGCGGTTGGTCTGGCCGACCAAAATTTCATGGGCCTGCGGTGCGGCGGTGTCCGTCGCGACAGAGAAAGTCTGCCCGGTGATTTGCCCAAGATAATCCGCCAGGGTATTTGCCGCGGTGACTTCCGCCGGAATTGCCCCGGCGGGGTAGATAATCTGGTAGTCCGCAATGGAATGTTTCGTCACCTGGGCCGGCGGCGGCTCGGGCGTTGGGACGAAATCCGGCAGAAGGGGGTTGAACAGGCCGATGAATGGGTTGACCAGGGCGGCGAAGGCGCAGATCAGCGCGTTGAGGATCGCCAGCCCCTTCTCGGTCAGGCAGGACAGGATTTGCTCTTTGCTCATGTTGCCAGCTCCTTTTCGATTATCTCGATGGAATATCAGAAATGAAAGGAAATTGCATCATTCCGGCCGTTCCGCCAGCCGCCCCGCCCGCGCTCGCTTCCCTCACAGGTGCAGCACCCGGTCTTTGATCTCCTTGGTTTTGCCGACGTTCCAAAAATTCTCGCCGAGGTAACCGCAGGTCCGGCGGGTGACGTTCATCCGGGCGCGGTCTTTGTTGTGGCACTGGGGGCATTCCCACTCGAATTCGTCGTTGACGAGGATCTCGCCGTCGAAACCGCATTGATGGCAGTAATCGGACTTGGTGTTGAATTCCGCGTACTGGATGTTGTCGTAAATAAAACGGACGACGTCTTCCAGCGCCTCGAGGTTGTGCCGCATGTTGGGGATCTCAACATAGGAAATCGCGCCGCCGGCGGAAATCCGCTGGAACTGGCTTTCGAAGGTGAACTTCGAGAACGCGTCGATGTGCTCACGCACATCCACATGATAGGAATTGGTGTAATAGCCCTTGTCCGTCACATCCTCAATGGTCCCGAAGCGCTCTTTGTCCACGCGGGCAAAGCGGTAACACAGGGACTCAGCCGGTGTGCCGTAAAGCCCGAAGGAAATGGTCGTCTGTTCCTTCCATTTGTCGGTCGCGGCGCGCATGCGGCGCATGATCTCCAACGCGAACGCGAGCCCCTCCGGGGTCGTGTGGCTGACGCCTTTCATCAGTTTCGTCACTTCATACAGGCCGATATAGCCCAGGGAAATGGTGCTGTAGCCGTTGAGCAGGTACTTGTCAATCTCCTCGCCTTTCTCCAGCCGGGCAATCGCGCCGTACTGCCAGTGGACGGGGCTGACGTCGGATTTGACGCCGCGCAGGGCGTTGTGGCGGCACATCAGCGCCTCGTAGCACAGTTCCAGCCTCTCCTCAAAGAGCGCCCAGAACGCCTTCTCGTCGCCCTTGGCGAGGATTCCGATCTGGGGCAGGTTCAGGCTGACCACGCCCTGGTTGAACCGGCCCTCAAACTGGAAGTTCCCGTCCGCGTCTTTCCAGGGAGTCAGGAAGCTGCGGCAGCCCATGCAGCTGTAGACGTTACCCTCGTAATTTCCCCGCATCTTCTTGGCGGAAATGTAGTCGGGATAGAGCCGCTTGGCGGAGCACTGGACGGCCAGCTTGGTTAAGTAATCGTATGGCCCGCCCTTGAGGCAATTATGTTCGTCCAGGACATAGATCAGCTTCGGGAAAGCGGGGGTGACGAAAACACCCTTCTCATTCTTGATCCCCTGGAGCCGCTGGCGCAGGATTTCTTCAATAATCGCGGCGTTTTCTTCAATATAGGGGTCGTCCTCCCGCAGGTTCATGAACAGCGTCACGAAGGGAGACTGCCCGTTGGTGGTCATGAGGGTATTGATTTGGTACTGGACAGTCTGGACCCCGGAGCGCAGTTCGTCCCGCAGCCGGGCGCTGACCAGCTTGTGTTTTGTCCCTTCGTCCACCGCCTCGCCCGCCTCTTCCTCGATTTGCTTGGCGAACTTTTCGCTGCTGCGGCGCAGGTATTTCCCCAGGTGGCTGATATCTACACTCTGCCCGCCGTATTGGCTGCTGGCTACGGCGGCGATGATTTGGGTCATGACCGTGCAGGCCACCTGGAAGCTTCTCGGGCTTTCAATCAGTTTCGCGTTCATCACCGTGCCGTTGTCGAGCATGTCGCCGACGTTGATCAGACAGCAATTGAAAATCGGCTGCAGGAAATAGTCCGCGTCATGGAAGTGAATCGCGCCTTCGTCGTGTGCCTTGGATATTTTTTCTGGCAGCAGCATCCGTCTGGTCAGATCCTTCGAGACTTCCCCCGCGATCAAGTCCCGCTGCGTTGCGGCCGTGACGGCGTTTTTGTTGGAGTTTTCTTCCATGACGTCCTTATTTTTATGCCGGATCAGCGCCAAGATGGAATCATCCGTCGTGTTGGCTTTGCGCACCAGCGCGCGGGTGTAGCGATAGATGATATAAGCCTTCGCCAGCGCGTATTTATCCATTTCCATCAGCTTCTGCTCGACCATATCCTGAATATCCTCCACCAGGATACGCGCCCGGCGGATTTTTTCGATGGAGGCGACGACTGCTTCGATCTGCTCCTCCGTCACGCGGTGCTCTTCTTCGACTGCGTCATTGGCCTTGCGAATGGCCAGCATGATTTTACTTCGGTCAAAGGCGGCCACCTTGCCGTCCCTCTTGACTACTTTCATCTCAAGTTCGCTCCCTTTCTCTCTCTAGTCGCAGACGATCTGCGGAAAGACCGGGGAACATTATACCAGATTCAAAACCGGAATGCAAGGGGTTTTTCCTACAAAATATAGATTATTTTTTTATCAGTATACTAGATATAGATTTGCCCGGGCTGGCAGGAAATTGCGGAAAACGATGGTCCCGTCGGCATAATCGCCTGGCGCACCGTAAGTTTTACCAAAAATTCCCCGTTTCGGAATAAATTCTCCGCCGCCGCGCAAACTATGCGGGATAACGTGACCAGCGTTCTCCCGACAAGCCGGAGGATGCCATTCCCGAAAGGAGGTCCGCCCTTGCGCCACAGTTCTCTGACCGCCGTCCTGTACGGCGACGTTCGGGACAGCTCTCTGAGCCTGCCCCTCTGCCGCAGCCTCGAGCGCCTGGGCGGTGTCATCTATGTCGGCCCCGGCTGCGTCAGCGTCTTCGGCCAGGGGCAGCGCTGCCTGCTTGCGGAACTCGGCCGACCGGAATCCTGCGGCGGGGAAGAAGCATTGCTGATCCTAAAACGGGACGAACCTTTTCCAAGGGAGATGAGCTTGCCGCCCCGGCTGACGGTGATTGCCGCCCAGCCGAAACCGGAGGACTTCCCGCCGGGCCGCGCCGTCGAGTGGATCTCCTGCGGCGGCGTAAACAACACATTGGCCCTCTCGAGCTTGCGGGAAGACTGTGCGGTGGTGGAGCTGCGCCGGACCGTCAGCCTGCCCGGCGGAGGAACGAGGGAACCGGGCGAACTGCTGTTCCGCCTGCCCGCGCCGATGGAGGGGTATCCCCTGCTGTGCTGCTGCGCGGTGGAACTGCTGCTGGAACCATGGCGCGGCAGCTGATTTTTTCTATCACAAATCATATAAATGTAAATCATCGCAAGCAATGGCAGAAAATCACAAAAAAGCCGCAAAAAAATCAAAGCTTTTCTGCGCGGTTTTCGTCCAGGAACCGCCGCAGCGCGTCTTCCCACGCCGGCAGGGGCTCGTAGCCAGCCGCCAGCAGGGCGCGGGGGGAGAGGCGGGAATTCTTGGGCCGCCGCGCCGCCTGCGGGTAGTCCGACGAGGGGATAGGGATTACCCGGGCGGGGAGCTCCGCCGCCCGCAGGATTGCCGCGGCGAAGTCCGCCCAGGAGCAGCAGCCCCCGTTCGAAGCATGATAGATGCCGGTCTGGGGCCGCTCCGCCATGTCCAGCAACAGCCGCGCCAGATCCGCCGTGTAGGTCGGCGCGCCGACTTGGTCTTCCACCACCCGCAGCTCCGGCTGCTCCGCGCCCAAACGCAGCATGGTCTTGACGAAGTTGCCGCCGTGCGCCCCGAAGACCCAGGACGTCCGAACGATCATATGCCTTGGGTTCCGGGTGGCGGCCAGTTCCCCCAGCCACTTCGTCTTGCCGTAAACGCTCAGCGGGGCGGGCCGATCTTCCGGCTCCCAGGGCCGGTTTCCGCTTCCGTCGAATACATAGTCCGTGCTGATGTATATCAGCCAAAGGTCCCGTCTGGCGCAGCAGCCCGCCAGCGCGGCTGTGCCGCCCTCATTGACCGCCCGGGCCAAGTCCGGCTCGTTTTCCGCCCGGTCTACCGCCGTGTAGGCCGCACAGTGGACAACGGCGTCCGGCAGGGCCGCTTCCAGCGCGGCGCAAACCGCTTCGCGGTCGGCCAGGTCAAAATCCGCCCGGTCCACGCCCAAGGCTTCGTGCCCCCGGCGCAAAGCCTCCCGGCAGACGTCACGGCCCAGCTGGCCTTCAGCCCCGGTGATCAAAATGCGCAAGGGCAGACACCTCCCCTATCTGTGTCGTCTAAACTTAACATAAATAGCATAAATATCCAGATCCAGCCAGAAATCCTCGGGGGATTCTCCTGCGGGACTTTGCACCGCCCCGCCCTGTGTCTTTATCCTTCGTACGGGAACGTCAGCCCTGCGTCGTTCCAGTACGGAGCGTCGGCGTCCTTGGCGGAAAGAATCGGCTTTGTTATGCCCCAGCGGATGCCAAACCGAGGGTCATCGAAGCGAATGCTCCGGTCATGCTCCGGGGCGTAGGGCGCGTCCACTTTATAGAAAACCTCCGTGTCGTCGGCAAGTGTCAGGAACCCGTGCAGGCAGCCCCGGGGGATCCAAAGCTGCCGCCGGTTCTCGCCGCTGAGCTCCGCCGAGACCCACTGAAGATACGTTGGCGAGCCTTGCCGCACATCGACCGCCACATCCAGCACCGCGCCGCGCAGGCAGGAGAAGAGCTTCCCCTGGGCCATTGGCGGCGCCTGGCAGTGCAGGCCACGGAGGGTGCCCCGCTGGGCGGAGTACGAGCGGTTGTCCTGAACAAACGAGGCGGAGAACCCCAGCTTGCGCAGGATCGTTTCATTGTACATTTCATAAAACCAGCCGCGGCTGTCGCCAAACACGGTCGGCTCCAACAGGAACACCCCGGGAATGTTCAGCTCTGACGCTCTCAAGGAGATTCTCCGTTCCGTATTTTAATTTTATTTTCCAGTGAATGACGAAAGGATTTTGGGTGTTCGGCGCGACAAAAGCAAGAAAGGGCGGCTCACCTCCATAAAACTTAAGCCAAATCCCCCGCCCGGTTTCTATTCCCAGCCACAATCAATCATATTTTCCGTCTTCGTCCGTCTCGCCGCCCGCCGCTTCGCTGCCCCATTGGGGGCGGGGTTCGTGCGCCTCACCGTAGAGGATTTTCCCCTCGCTGACGCGCAGCAAATGTTTTCCATATTCGCTCATCCCGTATTTGCGGGCGGAACAGAGCAACTGTTCCTGGGTGATCCAGCGCATATGATAGGCAATTTCTTCCGGAGCGGAAATTTTAATCCCCTGCAACCGCTCAATGTGCTGCACAAAGTTGGCCGCGTCCATAAGATTGCCTACCGTCCCGGTATCCAGCCAGGCGAACCCCCGGCCGAGGATCTTGACGTCCAGGTCGCCGCAGTCAAGATACCGCTGGTTGATGTCCGTAATTTCCAGCTCTCCCCGCCAGGAGGGCTTGAGTGATTTGGCAAATTCCACCACGCGGTTGTCGTAAAAATAGAGGCCCGTGACGGCGTAGTTGGATTTGGGGATCTCCGGTTTTTCTTCGATGGAAATCACTTCGCTGTTGTCGCCAAACTCCACCACCCCGAACGATTGCGGGCGCTCGACGTAATAGCCGAAAATGGTGGCGCGGTTCTCCTGCTTGGCCGCCCGGCGCAGCATGTGACCCAGCCCGTTGCCGTAAAAGATATTGTCCCCCAAAATCATGGCAACATTATCGTCCCCAATGAAATCTTCCCCGATCAGGAAGGCTTGGGCCAAACCGTCGGGGCTGGGCTGGACGGCATAGTCCAGCTTCAGGCCGAACTGCTCGCCGGTCCCCAAGAGGGTTTCGAACTTTGGTGTGTCGTTCGGTGTGGAGATAATCAGAATTTCCCGGATCCCTGCTAACATCAGAGTCGCCAATGGATAGTAGATCATTGGTTTGTCATAGACGGGAAGGAGCTGCTTGCTGGTAACCATGGTCAAGGGGTAAAGCCTGGTTCCGGATCCACCGGCAAGGATGATACCTTTCATGCTGAAGTTCCTTCTTTCCCTAAATCTTCCTTTCCATCTTGCCCTTGCCGCACACAAGCATGCGCCCCCACATACCAACGCCCTTCAACCTGTCCAACTGCACAAAGCCATACTTCACTCCACACACTCTGTTGTGGATTATACCACATTTTTTGCCGTTCGTCAATCCGCCTTTTGCGCTGGGCAGAAAAAAACCTTGCAATGCGCTGAAAATCTGGTATAATGGAAGCATCGGAACGTGTTCCGGCGCATTTTGGAAAGGATCGATGGGAATGCGAAACCAGCAAAATTCGAAAAAACAAAAATTTCCGCGCGGCGGATGGGCTCTGCTGGGCATTCTGTTCTGCCTGCTTCTCCTGCCCCGTCTGCTGGCTGCCGCGGAGCCGACGTCCGCCCCGACGTCCAGCGTCCCGGCAACGTCCGCCCCTGCCTCAGAAGCCGCGGCAACCCAATGGGACCCCACCGGCGAGAGCGAACCGCCGGAGGAGAGCGAGACAGAAACCACCCTGGGCTACTACACGGATGAGGACGGCAGCACCTGGCCGCTGCCTCCGGTTATTATTACCTCCGCCGCGCCGACCACGGCAAAGCCCACCACGACGAAACGCACCACCACTAAGCCCACCACCACCGCGCGGCCCGACCGGCTCCCTGACAACTGGTACGACGTCCCGCGGGGAACAATGCCCACTTTCTTTGAGGTTGTTACCAATGAACGGGGAGAGACGCTGCTGGTCCCTGTCGTCAGCAGCGAAGCGGACACCGATTGGATGACCGGCACCGACCAGCAGGAAGATCCCTCCACCCGCAAGATCATCACCATTGCGGCGATCGCGGTGGGGGTGTTGTGCGCGGTGCTGGTGGCCGTGCTGCTGCTGAGCCGGAAAAAAGACCCGCCGGAAGACGGGCGCGTTGTCCCCAACCCCCGCTTCCGCCCCCTTGCCCCGCCGGAACCGGCGCGGGAAGATTCGGGGCTGCTGATCGAACCGGATCTGCTTGCGGATACCGCGGAACCGGCAGAAAAATCCCTGCCGGACGATGCGGCCGGCTCCCCGGAAGCGGAATCCTCCCCTGCGGAAACCTTCCCGGAAGAGGAAGACCCAACGGCGCCGCGCAACCCCTGGTCTTTGCAGCAGGATTCCCCCGACCAAACGGAAAAGGAGTAATTGTGTATGAGTCTTGCCCCCATTTCTCCCTGGCGGCGCATCCGCCAAGAACCGAAACTCTGGCAAAAAATTTACTGGTGGCTGATCCGGATCTGCTTTATTTACGGACTGATCTGCACCGTTTGCTGGCATATGGAGCATCCGCCCGCTTTTGCGCTGCTGATCACCGCGCCGGCGCAGGTGGACGCCACAAAACTGCTGCTTATGATGATCGTCCATCTGCCGGTTACCTTTCTTTGGGAAATCTTTCAGTTTTTGCCTGAAAAAAGCATCTTCCGTTTCGTGCCCGCCTACTTTCAAAACTTCTCCGCCCCTTTCGCGCTGGCAACCGGCTTCATGGGCGCATTCGTGAACTGGTACTACGACATGTGGTGGTGGGATAAGGTCATTCATTTTCTCGGCGGCGGCCTCTGTATCATTTTAGGATATGAGCTCTTCTCCGCCATGCAGCGGCGGCGCAAGGTCACTGTCCCCATGAGCATCCTGCTTTGGGCCTGCTTTGGGATGTGCTTCATCGTCGGCACGGTCTGGGAACTGTTCGAATTCAGCTTTGACGAATTCTTCGGCGGCGATACGCAGCACTGGAACCTTGTCCTGGCGGAGGCTGCGGGCATGGCAAAACACGTTTTCCCGCCGCCCGTCCTGGGAGGAGAATTCGACGCCGCGTCCTATGCCTGGCAATGGGAGCATCGTTTCGCGCTGATGGATACCATGGGCGACATCATTATGAACACCGCCGGCGGCGTTCTGTTCATCGTTCCGCTGCGGATTTTCCCCTATCACCACCGGGGGCCGAACAATCTTAACCGGCTTTCTCCCGTGCCGGCGGAAGCCGAAGGAAAAATTGAGATCACCGTCTAAAGGATTTTCTATATGTCAGAAAGGAGCTTTTGCCCATGAAACGACCGATGGCGCTGCTGCTCTGCGCCGCGCTGCTGTTTGGCGGCCTCTTCGCGCTGGCGGGCTGCCAGACCGGCGGAGGCAAAAAAGAAAACGCCAGCACCAGCGAGCCCACCAGCTGGAACAGAGAGGAAGCCGCGGCCCGCATCCCCGTCGAGCCCTTCCAGGCCTCCGACTACCTGCCCAAGGCCAACCCCGACAATTTGCCGGAAAAAGTCCGGAACATTAAGACATATGAAGTGAAAGACACCATCGCCGCGACCATGCTCGCCAACGCCGTCTGGCAAAAAGCCTACCCTCTCGGCTCCGAACGCCTGCAATATGAGCACAGCGAAATCACCGTCCACCGCGACGAGGCCGCAAAGATCTGGCTGATCATCGGCATACCCACCGTAACAAGCATTCCGGAATTTGGAAATTGCTACGTCATGTTCCGCGATTCCGGGGAAGTCCTGGGCGTCTGGATGGACAGCGCCCCGGCAACCGCTCCCTAAAAGCGCAGCGGCGCCGCCTGCATTTGCAGGCGGCGTTTTTTTGGAACCGCTTCTTCTTCCTGCTGGCAGGGGCTCAGTACTGCATATCCAGCGGCAAGCCAGAACCGACAGCCAGGGCCGTCAGGCGCTGCCAGGTGGCGCAGCCGACGATGCCGTCAGGCGTCAGACTGCGCCGGGACTGGAACTGCACGACAGCGGCGCGGGTCGCCGGGCCGAAGTTGCCGTCAATGGTGAGGTTCGCGTTCTGGAGCAAGTTCAGCGCATCCTGAAGGATGCAGACATACACGCCCCGCATCCCCTCCCGCGTGAGTGGGTAACCGGCGGAACAGGCTGCGGGCAGGCTGCGGCGGTCCATGTGCACCCATGTCGGCGTGAGGGACGCCGGCTCAACGTACGTCCAGAGCCCGCTGCTGCTGGCCAGCTGGCGCATTTTCGTCCGTTCGGCGTTGGTGAGGTTCTGGGCGCAGTCAAAGGATACCCCGGCGTAATGCTGGCTTTGCGACGCGTGCCCTCCCTCGCCGATGCGGCGAAAGCAATAGGGCAGGTAGATCGGGCGGTTCCAAAGGGCGCGGAACTGAACCCAGGACTGCATGGCTGCCCGCTGGGTCCAAAGCAGGAAGGACTGGGAGGTTCCCCGGAATTCCCCCACCAGCAGCGTCTGGTTGGCGTAGGGCATGGGTTCGGTGAACGCTCGCTCAAAGCGTTCCATGCGGTCTGTCTGATTGTTATACACCAGGATGGTGGCCATAGCGCAACCCCTCTCCGTTTCAGTGCTACAGCATATGAAACGGCGGGGTAAAAAATACCGGCACGGGAGCGTCCACAAAAAATGATGTCCTGAAAAAGCCAACACGGTGTTGACTTCTTGATACAAAGTTGTTATACTAACGGTGGGATATTGTCAAGACGTCATACAGACAAAGCGGCGGGCGGACGGACGCTGTGGCGTCACAGAAGGGAATGGTTTCAGAGTGGAAACGGAACGGATGAACCGAAAAGTCAGATACACCAAGATGGTCCTGCGCAAATCGCTGCTCATGCTGATGCGGAACCGGCCCATCAACAAAATCACCGTCAAGGACCTCTGCGCGGACGCGGACATCAACCGGGGAACATTCTATGCCCACTACCGGGATCCCTACGATTTGCTCCAGCAGATTGAGGCCGAGATTCAGGAGGAAATCGAACGGACCCTGCGCAAGCGCGGCGGCAGCACCCAACCGGGGACGGTGGACGTCGTTTCGGAACTGTTCGACTTCATCGCGCAGCAGAGCGACCTGTGCCGGGTGATGTTCAGCGAGTACGGCGACACGGAATTCCTCCGGCAAATCCTCTTCATTGCCCACGACCAGTGCTTGCAGGACTGGCAGCAGATGATGCCCCGGGTGCCGCTGGAACGGCTGGAGATGATCTATCGCTTCACGGCCAACGGGATCATCGGTGTGCTCCAGGACTGGATGCGCGGCGACCTTCAGGAGAGCGCGGAGACCGTCTCCCGCCTGGTAATGCAGATGACTTACGGAGGATTGAACTCATTTGTGTGAGGTGCGGTTATGCCCGGATTCCAAGAAAAAAGCGAACTGCAAAGACAGTACGGTACGGCGGCCAATCTCGGAAGCCGCCTTATTCTTCATCAGCGCTTCAGCGTCAATCCCCTCGGCTGGGGCAACTGGGTGTTCCGGCAATATGTGCTGTCCCCGGGGCAGTGTGTGCTGGAGCTGGGCTGCGGAGGCGGCGGAATCTGGGGAACCCATGCGGATGAGGTTCCCGCCGGGCTCCGGCTGGTCCTGTCCGATCTGTCCGAAGGCATGCTGGCCGCCGCCAGAGAAGCCACCGGCGCGCTGTCGGGAATAACATACCGGGTGATCGACGCGCAGGCGATCCCCCACCCCGACAGTTCTTTTGACGCCGTTATCGCCAATCATATGCTGTATCATGTGCCGGACCTCGGCCGGGCGCTGGCGGAAATCGCGCGGGTGCTGCGGCCCGGGGGGACGTTTTATGCGACGACCGTCGGCCGCGGGAATCTCCGGGAACTGAGCCATTTGCTGCGGGACTACGATCCGGCCATTGACTTCGCGCAGGAGCAGGAGGCGATTGCCGCTGCCTTCGGGCTGGAGAGCGCACCGGCGAAGCTGGCCCCCTTTTTCCGGCGGGTGGAACTGCGGCGATACGACGACAGTCTGCACGTCACCGAGGCCGGGCCGCTGGCGGACTACGTGCTTTCCTTCGCGGGGATGGGCAACGCGCGAGAACGCCTGGCCGGACAGGAGGAAGATTTTTGCCGCTGGCTGGCGGCGCGGCTGAGCCGGACCGGCGCGATCGACATCCGCAAAAGCGCGGGCATGCTGGTCGCGACCGCTGCATAGCGGTGCCATTTCATTGGATTTAACGCAAACCATATTGGCCAAAATATTGGCCAATATCCGTCGTTTAATTTTAATATTTATAAAAATAAAAAGGATGGTAATTTCTTTGACGGAACCATTCTGGGAGCTTGTTTACCGGGATCCGGCGGCCTCTGCCTTTTCGAAGGGGCCGACCAGCGACCTGGCGGAATTCCATCGCTGGATCTCGCCGGGGTCCCGCGTACTGGACGTCGGCTGCGGGGAAGGGCGCACTGACCAAAGACATTTTCAAGGCTTATGCCGATGGCACCTACCATCAGAAGTTCGTCACGAGCGGTGTGACGACGGATCTCTACGCCAAGGGCGGCAAGATCGCTACGGTCACCGAGGCCGCCGGCCAGAAGACCCGCGTTGTCATGGACGGCGACAAAATGTATACCATCATGAACGCCACCAAGATGGTCACCGTGACCAAATATGACGCAGCAGCAGCCCAGGCGGGCAGCACGACGGATACCGCCAGCCAGACCTTCGTCGAGACGGGCAAGGCCGAGTTCGCGGGCGCGCAGATGGACTACGACAAATACAAAGTCGGCGATGCGGAACTCCTGTATTTTGTACAGGGCGGCGCCCTGAAGGGCATCCGCACCGTGGCGGCCGGCCAGACCGTTGACATCGAATACGAAGTGTTCGACACGAACGTCCCGGATGACGTATTCGCCATTCCTGCGGATTATCAGCAGATCACAATGTAAGCAGCGCTATCGCACCAGCGGCAGCCAGGGAGCAATCTCTGGCTGCTGTTTTCTTTTGCTGTATTTCTTTACAAACCCTGAAAAATCTGATATACTATTTCTTATCCAATCTATCACATGACCACAACGCAAATGAGGAAGGCAGGATTTCCCATGGGACTCTTCCAGCGCCTGTTTGGCGGCATGAAAAAAACCCGCGATTCCCTCGACGGCGCGATTGACGCCGCCATGGAAGGCAGCGACGAACTGAGCGAAGATCTTTACGACGAGCTGGAAGAAATCCTCCTGCTCAGCGACACGGGGATGCGCACCGCGCTGGAGATCATCGACCAGCTGCGCGAACGCGCGAAGAAACAGAAAATCCGCAAGGCCAGCGGGGTGAAGGCAGCGCTGCGGGAAATCGTGGCAGAGCTGCTTTCCGGCGGCGAGGAGGTGGACATGATCACCATGCCCGCAATCATCCTCGTGATTGGGGTCAACGGCGTGGGCAAAACCACATCCATCGGCAAGCTGGCCGCGCTCTACCGGAATGAGGGCAAGAAGGTGCTGCTGGGCGCGGCGGACACGTTTCGCGCCGCGGCGATTGAGCAACTGGAGATATGGGCCGGGCGGGCCGGGGTGGACATGGTCAAGCACCGCGAGGGCGCGGACCCGGCGGCAGTGGTATACGATACCATCCAAGCGGGCAAGTCCCGGAACGTCGATCTGATCATCTGCGACACCGCCGGACGCCTGCACAACAAAAAGCACCTGATGGACGAGCTGGGGAAAATCTACCGCATCATTGACCGGGAACTCCCCTATTCCGACCGGGAAGTCCTGCTGGTGCTGGACGCGACGACCGGCCAGAACGCCGTCAGCCAGGCGAAGGAATTTCAGGGCATCGCGGAGGTAACGGGGATCATCCTCACCAAACTGGACGGCACAGCCAAGGGCGGCGTCGTGCTTAACATCAAAAACGAACTGCAAATCCCGGTAAAATTCATCGGCGTCGGCGAGAAGATCGACGACCTCCAGCCCTTCCGCGCCAAGGACTTCGCGGACGCCATGTTCGGGGAGGAATGACCGTGGCTGAGATTCTTGTTCGCCCCGCCGCCTTGGCCGAGGCGGCCGTCATCGCGCGTATCTGCTGTGAATCCTGGAAGGCCGCCTACGGTGCGATCGTCACGCCGGACGTCATGGCCGCCCACACGGACCCCGAGAGTCGCGCCGCCAGAATCGAACGCTACATGCGGGAGAACGGCGACGCGCACGCGCTCGCCTTCCGGCAAGGCGAGCCCTGCGGGATGATTTCTTTCGGCCCGGCGGAGGATTCTACCATCGGTGAAATCTACGGCTGCTATACTTTGCCGGAGGTTTGGGGCGCGGGGATCGGCGCGGCGCTGATGCCCTTCGCGCTGGACAGTCTCCGGGCGCGGGGGTTTTCGTGCGTGATCCTCTGGTGCTTCCGGGAAAATCTCCGGGCACGCCGGTTCTATGAAAAACAGGGCTTCGCCTTCGACGGCGCGGAGCGTCTTTTTTGCGGCGCGCCCGCGGTCCGCTACGGCATGGACCTCGGCCCCGCTTTCCTCATCGCCACCCACAACCGCAAAAAACGTGACGAGCTTCAGCGGATCCTGGCCCCGTTGGGTTATGTCGTCCGCATGAACGAGCGCCTGCCGGAAGTCGAAGAGACCGGCGCGACCTTTGCGGAAAATGCCCGACTCAAGGCCGCTGCCGGCTGCGCGTTCGCCGGACTGCCCTGCATGGGGGATGATTCGGGCCTGTGCGTAGACGCCTTGGACGGCGCGCCGGGAATCTTTTCCGCGCGCTTCGCCGGCGGACACGGTGACGACAGCGCGAACATCCGGAAACTGCTGGACCTGCTGCGGGACGTGCCGGAAGCGCGGCGCGGCGCGCGGTTTGTTTCGGCGGTCTGCTGCGTCTTTCCGGATGGGCGGGAAATCACCGTCCGGGGCGTCTGCGAAGGGCAAATTGCTCTGACCCCGGCGGGAACCGGCGGGTTCGGATACGACCCGGTGTTCCTCCCGGCGTCCTGTCCCGGCCGGACCATGGCCCAGCTCAGTGCGGCGGAAAAAGATGCGGTCAGTCATCGGGGCCGGGCCTTGGAGGCGCTGGCGGAACAACTGCGAAAGGCGGGCGAAGTCATTGATGATTGAACTGCAATCCCCCGAAGCGCTGCGGGTCGGAGACTGGACCGGCGGGTCGCAGAAATGGTACCCGACGTGGGTGCGGCGGATGTCCGGCTGCGGGCCAACGAACGCCGCGCTTCAGGTCTGGTATTTGGCGCGGACACGGGCGGCGCTGGCGGGACTGTGCGAGGTCGGCGCGGGCGGAAAGGCGGAATTCCAGCGGCTGATGGCGGATCTGTTCCCCTATGTCAAGCCCGGGCGGCGGGGCGTGGATACCCCGGAAAAGTTTTCCGACGGGCTGGAGCGGTACTGCGCCGCGCATGGGGTCTCGCTGTCCTTCGCTGTGCTGCCGGACTGGGAGGCTGTCCCCGAGGCGCTGCGGGCCGATCTGCCTGTGGCGTTTCTGAACCTGCACAGCGGCAGCCAGAAGCATATGGACGACTGGCACTGGCTGACCCTCGTCGCCTGCGATCCCGCGCGCGGCGCGGCCCGTTGCTGCGACCAGGGCAGAACGCAGGAATTCTCCCTGCGGGACTGGGCGGCAACAACGAAACGCGGCGGCGCGTTCGTAGCGCTGAATCCAACGAAGAGTTTCGATTGAAAGTAATAACACAAGGAGGCACGTTGGCATGACACACGAAGAAGTATTCCGGGAGGCCCGGTGGGTCTCCCCCTCTGCGCCCTGCGACCAGCCGATCCTGCAAACCGTCTTCGACGCCGGGGGGCAGCCCGCGGCACAGCTGACCGTCTGCGGGCTGGGGTTCGTGGAGCCCTGGCTCAACGGGGAACGGGTCAGCGAGGATCTGCTGGTTCCGGCCTGGACGAGCTACGAATTCGTAGAATTTCAGAACGACGAACGTTGGCTGCACGACGATTCCATCCACCGGATTTGTTACCTGACGTATGACCTGCGCCTGCGGCCCGGCGAAAACACGCTCGAGCTGCACCTGGGCGGCGGCTGGTACCGGCGGTGGAATTACGGCGCGCGGGTCAAGGCCTGCTTCCGGATCGACTGGCCGGACGGGCGCGCGCTTTTTTCCGACGGCTCGATCCAATGGCGACCCAGCGAAATCGTCCGCAGCAAGATCCTCAAGGGCGAAACGCACGACTTCACCCTCGGGCGGCAGGATTGGCGGCCCGCGGCGCTGGTCGAGCCGCCCGCGGCGGATTTCGTCCCGCAGACGGCTCCGACGGATCGGGTGATTCGCCGGATCATACCCCGGGCGCTGGGCGGCGGGCTCTATGACTGCGGGGAAAACATCACCGGCTGGCCCGTGCTGCGGCTGGAAAGCGCGGGGGAAGTGACGGTCTCTTATGCCGAAAACCTCGACGGCCGGGAGCACTACGGGGCGAACTGGATACAAAACGACGTCTTTCTTTCCGACGGGACGCCCCGGGAGGCGCATGCGAGGTTCCTGTGGCACGCGTTCCGGTTTTTCCGGATCGAAGGGCCGGCGGAGGTGCTGCGCGTCGAAGTCGTCCAAGCCAGCGTGGCCGTCGCTTCTTCGTTTCAAAGCGACAGCACACTGCTCAACTGGCTCTATGACGCGTTCCTGCGTACGCAGCTTTGCAACATGCACTGCGGGATCCCGTCCGACTGCCCGCAATGCGAGGGCCGGGGGTATACCGGGGACGGGCAGCTGGCCTGCGACGCGGCGCTGCTGCTGCTGGACGGCCGCGCTTTCTACCAAAAATGGGTGCGGGACATCGCCGACGGGCAAGACCGCCAGACGGGCCACATCAACTATACCGCGCCTTTCATTCCCTCTGGCGGCGGGCCGGGCGGCTGGGGCTGCGCGATTGTCCATGTCCCCTACGTTTACCATCAGTATTACGGCGACCGCGCGCCGCTGGAGGCCTACTATCCCCACATGAAACGCT
Organism: Oscillospiraceae bacterium; assembly: GCA_031268095.1. Lineage (GTDB taxonomy): Bacteria > Bacillota > Clostridia > Oscillospirales > Acutalibacteraceae > WRMQ01. The sequence goes on from JAIRXU010000060.1 coordinate 80,793, forward strand.
GGCTGGACTACTTGGAAGCGCACAGCGACGCCGACCTGGTCGTCAGCGAAGAGCCGGGCAACTGGTGCCTGGGCGACTGGTGTACGCCGGGGACCATTCAGATCCCGGAGCCCTTTGTCAATACGTATTTTTACATCAAATCCCTGGGCGAGATGCAGGAGATCGCCGCGCTGCTCGGGCGGGAAGAAGACCTTCCGGCCCTGCGGGCGCTGGAGAGCCGCAAACGCGGCGCCCTGCTGCGCGCCTGCTTTGATCCGGCCACCGGCGACTTCTGCGGCAACATCCAGGGGGCCAACGCCTTTGCTGTCGATCTGGGCATGGGCGACGAACGCACCTTCGCCCGGATGACCGCGCATTACCGCGAGACGGGACAATATGACACCGGGATCTTCGGAACGGATATCGTCACGCGCGTGCTGCTCGAGCGCGGAGAGGCCCAGCTGGCCTTCGATCTGCTCACCAGCGAAGGCGAGGTTTCCTGGGGGGAGATCCGCCGCCGGGGCTCTACCACGATTTGGGAATACTGGGACGGCACCCGGTCCCACAGCCATCCCATGTTCGGCGCGGTTCTGCGCTACCTCTTCCGGGATTTTCTGGGGATCGCGCAACGCCCCGGAACGGTGGGCTTCACGGACCTGATCCTCTGCCCGCAGCTCGTCGAAGGCATGGATCGCTGTGCCGGGCACATCGAAACCGCCCGCGGGCGCGTTGCCGTCGGGTACCAAAAAAGCGGCGAACGCATCACGTTCACCGCCGAAATCCCGCAGGGCACAATTGCCCAGCTGCGCCTGCCCCAGGGCGAACATACGCTGACCGAGGGGCGTTACTCCTTTGTGGTCTGATCTTCCGCTTCCGGGGCAACCGGTTCATCCGGCTGCTCCGGTTCGTCGCGGAGCAGCGGACCGTAGAGCGGCTTACCGCACTTGAGGCAATACCGCGCGGAGGCCAGCGCCGCTTCGCCGCAGTAGCGGCAATAGATGATACCGGGGATCGTCTGCGGCGCCGGCACACCCTGTGGATTCTGCGGCGGATACGACGGGTATGCCCAGGCAGGCGGACCCTGCGGCGGCTGCGGAACGGACGGCTGCGCGACGATCGGGCCAGCCGTCGCCTTGCGGTAGGAGATCGCACCGCCGATGCATCCGAACAGCACGGCCCCAACGCCAATCCCGAGGCCCCAAAGATAGCTTGTGCCAAATGCGGTACCGGTGTCAATGACTCCCGCGCCAATCAGTACGCCGAGCACCATGCCGCCAATCAGCGCGGCGGGAAGTTCGAAGCCGAACCACAGGCCAAGCGTATAGGTGAGGATCTTGTTTTTGCTCTGGCCTCGCTTCTGTCCGTTTTCGAGGTTTTTGCGGATCAACAATACCAAAACAAGAATTTCCAGCATGACAACACGCCCCTTTCTCCTTTTATTGTACCGGATTGGGGCGCGTTTGTCAATCTTTTTTGCGCAGGCTCGCGCAGAAGGAGGGGTTCCCATGCCAGGCGAAGCCGCGGCACGGCTGGCGGACCGAACCGGTCTGGTGCACCACATGGAAAGCATGGGGACCGTAGACGGCCCCGGTGTGCGCTTCGTGCTTTTCCTGCAAGGCTGCCCGCTGCGCTGCCTCTACTGCCACAATCCCGACGCCATCGGCCCCGGCGGGACGCGCTGGACGGCAGGGGCCGTGACGCAGGAGATCCTGCGGTACCGCAGCTTCCTCCAGGGGGTAACGCTTTCCGGCGGGGAGCCGCTGGCCCAGCCGGACTTTGCGGAAGCCCTGGCGCTACTGCTGCGGGAAGCGGACCTGCCTTGCGCTCTCGATACGGCGGGCGCGCCTCACCTGAACCGCTGCCGGGCGGCGATCGACGCGGCGGCGCTGCTGCTGCTGGACGTCAAGGCCGCGGATCCGGCCCTGGCACTGCGTTTGAGCGGAGCGGACAACCGCCGGAGCCTGGCGACGCTGGACTATTGTGAACGGACAGGGAAAGCTGTCTGGCTGCGTCATGTCCTGGTCCCGGGATTCACGCTGGAGGCCGACGCGCTGGAAGCCCTGGCGGCGCTGGTTCTCCCCTACCGCTGCATCGCGCGGGTGGAACTGCTGCCCTTCCATCAGCTCGGCGCGCCGAAGTGGGACCAGGCCGGGCTGCCTTACCGGCTGCGGGACGTCCCCGCCGTCACCCAAGAAGAAACCGCCTGGGCAAAGGAGTTCTTTGCCCGGCGGGGGATCTGTGCCGTATGAGAGGCGCGGCGAACCCTATATTTCCTTCCGCGCCTTGCTGGCCCGGACGAATTCCCGGAACAGCGGGTGGGGGCGGTTGGGCCGGGACTGGAATTCCGGATGGTACTGCACACCAACGAACCAGGGATGGCCTTCCAGTTCCACCGCCTCGACCAGCAGCTTGTCCGGCGAAAGGCCCGTCAGCCGCATTCCGTGGGCGGTCATGAGCTCCCGGTAGTCGTTGTTGAACTCGTACCGGTGGCGGTGGCGCTCGCTGATGTTCGTCCGCCGGTAAGCTTCGTACATTTTGCTGCTCTCGTCGCTGATGAAACAGGGGTACTGCCCCAGGCGCATGGTCCCGCCCATATCGACCACCGTCTTCTGGTATTCCATCAGGTCGATGACCTTGTGATTGGCGTTCTGATCGAACTCTCCGGAATTGGCCTCCTCGTATCCCAGTACGTGGCGGGCGAACTCAATCACGGCCAGCTGCATCCCCAAGCAGATGCCCAGCATCGGCACACTATGTTCCCGGGCGTACTGGATCGCCAGAATCTTGCCCTCAATTCCCCGCTGGCCGAAGCCGCCTGGGATCAGGATGCCATCCAGCTGGTGCAGCTGCTCCCCCACCCGCGCCGGGGAAAGTTTGCCCAGTTCCTCGGAGTCGATCCAGTCAATCATCACCTTGACGCGGTTGGCGATCCCGCCATGAAACAGCGACTCCGCAACGGACAGGTACGCGTCGTGGAGCTTGACGTATTTTCCCACCAGACCGACACGCACTTCGTCCCGGCACTCGCGGATGTGCCCCACCATTTCAGACCATTCCTGGAGATCCGGCGGCGGATTGGGCAGCGCCAGTTTGCGGCAGACGACGTCCGTCAGGTGGTTTTGCTCCAGCATGAGCGGCGCCTCATAGAGGGACTGGACGTTGATGTTGTCCACCACACAGTCGGCGGTCACGTTGCAGAACATCGCGATTTTCCGCCGCATCTCCGATTTCATGGGCCGATCGCAGCGGCAGACAAGAATGTCCGGCTGAATACCGATAGACAGCAGTTCCTTCACGGAATGCTGGGTTGGTTTGGTTTTGTATTCCTCGGAGCCGGGAACGAAGGGCAGCAGCGTGACGTGAATGAACAAGCAGTTGGTCGGCCCCTTGTCCTGCGCCACTTGACGGATCGACTCCAAAAACGGCAGAGATTCCATGTCCCCCACCGTCCCGCCGATTTCCACAATGTTGACGTCGCTGTCCGAAAGATCCGCGGCGTTATAGATCCGGGACTTAATCTCGTTGGTGATGTGCGGGATCACCTGCACTGTTTCGCCGAGGTATTCCCCCCGCCGCTCCTTGGTCAGAACGTTCCAATACACCTTTCCTGTGGTAATGTTGGAGTTGACGTTCAGCCGTTCGTCGATGAAGCGCTCATAATGCCCAAGGTCCAGGTCGGTTTCCGTGCCGTCGTCGGTGACGAAGACCTCGCCGTGCTGGAAGGGGCTCATGGTGCCGGGGTCAATGTTGATGTAGGGATCCAGTTTCTGCATGGTGACCTTGATGCCCCGCGCCTTCAGCAGCCGCCCCAGCGACGCCGCCGTGATCCCTTTCCCCAGCCCGGAAACCACCCCTCCTGTGACGAAAATATACTTTTTGATGCCCATCGCGCTCTCCCGTCCTTTCCCTTCGGCTCCCAATATTCCAAAAAAATAAAAACAGCCGCACCCGCGGTACAGCCTCCCTGTACTTTCCTATTATAGATGATTCGGAGAAGAAATGCAAGAGGGAAATGAAAATTTCAATCCCCCTCCCCGTTCCCAGGGAGGGGGACGCCTGTTTGCGCTATTCCACCGATTTGAGCGATTCCACCATGCTGATGTCCTTGATCTTCTTGTGCATCAGCGCGTTGATGCCGACAGCAAAGACAACCGTGATCAGCGCAGACCAAACATAGTTCATTGGTGCGAGGGTCCGGACGAACATCATGCTTTCGATTTCCGCCGTCCGGATGACGAAGCCGTGTATGGGGATCCCCAGCGCAAGGCCGCAGACAATGCCCAGAATGGTAATAATCAGATTCTCGCGGTAGATATACATGGAGGCTTCCAAATCGTAGAACCCCAGGACCTTAATCGTCGCCAATTCCCGGATACGCTCGTAAATGTTGATGTTATTGAGGTTATAGAGCACCACGAAAGCCAGCGCCCCCGCCGCGATGGTAAACACCGATACAATAACGCTGCTCATGATGTCGATCATACTGCCGACCTTGTCGATGATCGAGGCGTTATAGACCACGGCAATCACTTCCGCTTCGTCCGTCAGGTCCCGGGAAAGCTGGGTCCGCGCCTCCTTCGCGGCGTTGACCGCATCCCGCGCGCCGTCGTAGACGGCCAGTTCCGGGGTCAGCTTGATCAGCACCGCATTGAACTGCGTTGCTTCCACGCCAAAGAAATGCTCGTAGGCCTCCGGCGCCAGATAGGCGTAATGGTAGACATAGTTCTGCGTGATTCCCGCCACGGGGATCTTTGCCCGGACGCTGCCCGCCTGGATGGTAATCTCGTCGCCGACGGACAGGTTCATCAGCTCCGCCGTCTTTGCGCCGATGAAGATACCCCGGCTGTCGAATTTCAGCGCCTGCCCCGACTTGGGATCTTTGAGCTGGACAAAGTCTTGGACCGTCTGGGCGTTGGCCGGGACCGCCAGCGTAATTTTCAGCTGCCGCCCGAAGGCCTCGGTCTCCGCGTACATGTTCTTCATATAGACCGGCAGGGACGCCGCGATGCGCCCCGGCTGATCGAAGACCTTCATGGCGTCTGTGTTTCCGCGCTGGATCGGCGCGGTCAGCAAGGCTTGTCCGTCGAACATCATGATGCTGTCCGCCCCGAACTGCTTGCCCAGCATGGTGCCGATGGAATTGCCAATGCCAAAGCCCGTCAGCAGCAGCGCGGTGCAGCCCATGATTCCCGCAAAGGTCATGAAGAAGCGCTTTTTGTTGCGCAGGAGGTTACGGACCGTGACTTTGTTCGAAAAACTCAGCCCGGCCCAAAGGGGCGGGATTCGCTCAAGGAAGACGCGCTTGCCCGCCTTGGGCGCCTTGGGCCGGAGCAGCTGCGCCGGCCGCAGCCGCAGCGAACGCAGAACGGAGAATACCACCGCGCCGACCGTCGAAAGAATCGCCGCGCCAAGGCCGGTCGCCGCCGTGCCGAGGTAAAACGCCGGGGTCATGCTGGGGATGAGATACAGAATGCTGTATGCCTGGAAGATGGCGATGGGGATGAGAGTGAAGCCCAGGGCCATGCCCAAGACGCTCCCGAGAAAACCCGCCGTGAAGGCGTAGAACAGATATTTGAAGGCGATTGCCCCGGCGGAGTAGCCCGCCGCCTTGAGCACACCCAACTGCATCCGCTCATCTTCCACCATGCGGGTCATGGTGGTCAGGCTCACCAGCGCCGCGATCAGGAAGAACAGCACCGGAAACACCAGCGCGAACGATTTCATGTTGTCCGCCGTCTGGCCGTAGTTGGTGTAGCCCGCGAACTCGTCCCGGTCGGAAAGGAGCCACTGGGCGTTGGGCAGGGAAAGCAGGAGATTTTCGCCCCGGCGGATGGTTCGTTCGGCGTCGGCAATCTGCTGCTTCGCGTCGGCCTCGGCCTTGGCGTAATCTTCGTCGGCATGGCTGGCCAGATCCTGGTAATAAGCCATATCTTTTTGGGCCTTCTGGAGTTCTTCCGCCAGCCGTGCTTCCGCCGCCTCAATCTCCGCTGGGCCATTGTCAATCTTTTGCTTGGCGGCCATCAGCTGATCGCGGGCCTTCTGGAGCTGCTCGCCCGCTTTGCCCAATTCCTCGAGCTGCTTGATTAGCGGCTCCACCTTGGCCAGCTCCGCTTTCTTGGCGTCCATCTCCTTCTTGCCTTCTTCGTAGGCCGCCTCCTGCTCGGCGAGCTTCGCTTCCCCCTCCGCCACCTGCGCCCGCAACCCCTCGAGGCTGTGATCCTCGCCGATCGGCACATAGGCCGAGAGGATGTCCATGGCGTTCTTGATGCGCTCTTCGTTTTCGCTCGTGAGGGCGTTGTTGGCAACCTTCAGTGCGCTGCGCGCGCCGACGATCATATACTTTGCCGCATCCAGATTCGATTCGGCGATATCCAGCTTGTTTTTCGCCTCGTCGTATTCGGCTTGGGCGTTGGGATGCTTTTCAGCTTCCGCCAGCCCTTCGTTGTATTTTGCCAGGTTGGCTTCGTACTCTTTCCAGTTCTTGTCGTAATCGATCCGCCCCTGCTCCAGTTCCTTCTTGGCGGCCTCAATCTTTTTTTCCGCCTCCGCTTTTTGGCGCTCATATTCCGGGGTGCCGTTCGCCACCCCGTCTTTCAGCTTCCGGAGGTCTTCCCGCGCCTGGGCCAGTTTCTCTTCGGCCTCCTTGCGCTTGACCTCCAATTCTGCTTTGCCCTCTTCCAATTGGGGCCCGATCGTCTCCCGCAGCCGCTCCGCCCGGGCCTGCACGATGGGCAGGGAAATCTGATCCAGGCGCTCCTGGACCTGCCGGACCTTGGCTTCGTATTCCGGCGTATAGGCCTCGCTTTCCCCCGCGCCGGTCACGCCGACGTAAAGCGTCGTATAATAATCCCACTGGAAATCGTCATCCGGGACATAGATGTAACCGCTCAGTTCGCCGCCGCCGGCCTGGGAAGCACCCAATTCCATCGAGACGAATTCCGGGGTATAGACGGTCCCAACGATGGTGTATTCCGTGAACTTGACCGCGTCCAGCAGGTCCTCATGGTCGCCCTGGAGGGTGAGAACACTGCCGATGGTATAATGCAGAGGGTCGTTGCGGCTCTCATAGACGCTGACAACACACTCGTTGGGGGCGTAGGGCCGGCGGCCATCGACCAGCGTAAGCTGATTGAGGCGGTCGCTGCCGCTGCCCTCCAGGGTATTGAAGTCATAGCCGATGATCCGCAGGACGTACGCCGTGCCGCTCATGGACTGCTCCAGCACACCGTCTTTATACAGCAAGCCGTCGATGTACCGCGACGGCGTAACGTATGAGACGCCGGATTCTTCCTGCACCCGCCGCACGTCCTCCAGGTCGAATCCAACCGTAGAGGTCAGGACGATATCCGCCATATGGAGCTGATGATAAAACGCGTCGGCCGTGCCTTTCATGTTGGGGGACACCGCTTTGAGCCCGGCATAAAATCCAACGCCCAGCGCGACGATGATGACAATCGAAATAAATCGGGAAAAGGTCTTGCGGATTGCCCGCAAAGTATCCCGCAGCAGCGCTTTGGTCACGCTTCTTCCTCCTCGCCTGAATTTCCCTTCGGGGGATGGCTTCCGATTCCGGCCGTCCCCGTTACCATTCGATATCCGCCACATCCATGGGCGCGGGGTTGCAGTTGACCTGATAGACGCCGCCGCTGCGCATACGGATCACCCTGTCGGCGATGGGCTCAATGGCCTGGTTGTGGGTGATGACGATCACCGTCATGCCCGTCTCGCGGCAGGCATCCTGGAGCAATTGCAAAATCTGCTTGCCGGTGGCGTAATCCAGCGCGCCGGTCGGTTCGTCGCAGAGCAGCAACCGGGGATTCTTCGCCAGCGCGCGGGCGATCGAGACCCGCTGCTGCTCCCCGCCGGAAAGCTGGGCCGGGAAGTTGTCCATCCGGTCCTCCAGCCCGACGCTGCGCAGCACGTCCTGCGGCAGAAGGGGATCCTGGCTGAGCTGGGTGGCAATTTCCACATTTTCCAGCGCCGTGAGGTTGGGAATCAGGTTATAAAACTGGAAGACGAAGCCCACCTGGTTGCGGCGGAACTCGATCAGCTTGCGGTTGCTCAGGTCCGTGATCTCGCTGCCGTCCACCCGGACGGCACCGGACGTCACGCTGTCCATCCCGCCGAGGATGTTGAGCACCGTGGTTTTTCCCGCGCCGCTCGATCCAACGATGACCGCGAACTCGCCTTCCTCAATGGTGAAATCGACGCGGTCCACCGCGCGGATTACCACCTCGCCCATGACATATTCTTTGCAGACATCCTCAAATTCGATGAAACTCATCCCCAGATCCTCCCGTTCGTGCGAAATAATCTTCCTGATGAACTATTTTTTGTCGCGTTTACCGCGAAAAATCCTCTTCCAATTTGCAAAATTCTCCGCACCCCGCCAGCTGCAAGAACGCGTCCGCCTGGTCTTCGTTCCCAGACGCCCGCGCCGCCAGCCGGGCACGGAAGCGCTCCCGCAGCGCCGCATTTTCCAGTAATTCCCGAATGGCCGCCGCGATTCCCTCCGGCGAAATTTCGGCCAGCCGGGCGATCTCGCCGTCGGTCAGTTGATCGGCCACGGTCCCGAACCGGGTGCAAACAATCGGTTTTGCCAAGGCTTTCGCTTCCTCGATGGCGAGGCTTTTGCCCTCGTAGCGGGAGGGCTGGACGTAAATGTCGCAGGCCGCGAGGGCCGGGTACGGGTTGTCCGTCTCGCCAAGAGGGAAAAACATCTCCTCCGCGCCCTCTTCCCGGATCAGCGCACACAACTGCTCTCCGTCGCTGCCGAGCTGAAACCAGCGCAGACGAACGCCTTCCCGCCGAAGGATTCCGCAGGCCCGGACGGCCAGGTCCAGCCCCTTCTGGGCCGCCGCGCGGCCAATGGTCAGCAGGACGGGATTCCCGTCGGCCTCCCAGGGAGGCGGCTGCGCGCCGGCCAGAGACCGCAGCAATGCCGGGGAAACGATATTTTCCACCTTGGCGATTTTTTCCCGCAACTGCGGATAAGCCGTCCGCAGAGAGTCGCAGCAGAGGGCAGAGACACCGACCACCGCGTCCAGCCGGGGAAAGTAGCGCTTGTCCGCCCGCGCCATGGCCGCATGGCTGCTGTATTCGTTGTGGAAAAATCCCAGCCTGCGTCCGGCACGAACCCGTTCGGCGGCGAAATACGTCGCGCAGCCCTCCAGGTATCCCGCCGCCGCGTCATACCGCTCCTTGGGCCGGGGCAGCGCGTACCGCAGCCAGCGCCAGGCGGCCAGCGGGTCGGTGCGCTTTTGCGCGAAACCGTAGCAGATACGGCAGAAGGCCAGGTCCCAGCGGCCCCGCCGCAGAAACCAGCGAATCCCCGTCCCGGCCGGACCGTCGAAACGTTCGAAAGGCTCGCCGGGACAAAGGACGCGAACCCAGGGAGGCAGCTGATCCAGGAAGAGGCCCTGCCGCCGGAAAAGATAGACGTCAACATCAAACGCCGCGCCCGCGCCGCGCCTCTCCAGCGCGCGGAGCAAGTTGATCAGGCTCTTTTCCGCCCCGCCGCCGCCCAGGCAGGGGATCACAAACAGCAGCCGTTTGCGGGTCACGACCAATACTCCTTCACCGCGTAGTAGCCCAGCTTGGGTTCCCCCTCGGCGGTCACCAAGCCCCAGCGGGTCTCCACCGGGCAGTCCGCCTGGCCGCAGATCCCGCAGACGGGATCGTCCTTGTGGCAATAAAGGAAGGTCCCGCAGAGGAAGGGCAGTTTCTCCAGCCGGGGCAGGAGCTTGCGGTAAAAAGCCGCCTGGCCCTCCTGCGTGTGGGGACAGCCGCGCATCCGCACCCCGCGGGGGAGTTCCCGGTAAAAATGCTGGCGGAATTCCGGGCCGAAGATATAGTTCCCCCAGTCCCCGGAGGCGCAGCGGGCAATATAGTCCTGGCTGTCCTGCGGCAGACGGGCGACCAGGGCCTGCACCGCGCGGCGGGCCGCTTTCTCTGTTTCCGCGCCCCAGGAACGCAGGACGGCCAGCTTTTCGGCTTTTGTTTTCGGCTGCCCGCCGGAAAGATAGCCGATTTCCATGAGCATGACGGGCTTTTTCGTGTAAGCCCAAAGATATTTCAGCAGCATGTCAAACACCCAGAACCAGTTCGGAAGCTGGAAGAAGCAGCCGAGATATATGTCCAGGCCGACATAATCCAGATGCTGCGCCCAGGGCAGCAGCAGTTCGTGCTGGTCGGCCTGCGGCCCGGCGGTGTTGTATCCGACGATGATATCCCCCTTCAGCGGGGCCATGGCCTCCGCCTGGATGCCGATGAACCGGGCGGCCTCCCGCATCTTTAGCGGGTGGCCGAACCGCGGAATCCCAATTTCGTTGGTGATCTGTACTCCGTGGATCAGGCCGCGCAGATCCGTAATCAGGAACCGGGCGATCTCCCGGATGCGGGGCTCATGTTCCGGCAAACGGGGATCCAGCCCCGCCTGGAGGAAATATCCTGCGCTGGAGGTAATCCCCATGACCTTCAGGCCGTTGGCCTCATAGGCTTCCGCTTCCCGCTTGAACCGCAGGTAGTCTTCCCGGACATTTCCCTTCTCGTCGAACGGAAACGGAATTCCATGACGGATCCAGCGGAAACCGCCGTCGGTCAACTGCCGGTAGTTGGGGTCAGGGCGGCAGACGCCCCGGATTTTCCCGCCTGTTTTGTCGAGGAACTGCCCGATCCCGGCAGAGGTCTTCGGCTCGAAGGGATAGCGCAGCAAGGAGGACGGCACCGTCCGCAGCGTCGCAGAGACTTGGTCTTTGATGTATTGCTCCATGGGGGACCTCCGATCAAAAAAGGTTACTTGGCGCCGCGGGGCGCCTCTTCCGCGCCCGCGATCTCCAGCGCAGCTTCCAGCTCCCGGACCTCCTCGGGTTCCTGCCCGGCGGTCTCTTTGGCCAGCAGGGCGCGGCGCTCGTTGAGGGCGGTGTACATTTTCTCGCGCTTCTCCCCCACCAGGTCATACAGGAACAGCGGGACCAGCTTCACCAGATTCGGCAAGGCGCCGGCGAACATGAACAGAAAATAGACTTTCTGGTAGACCGCAAAATTATTCTGCGAGAACGGCGCGGAAGGGATCAGCGGGTTATAGCCTGACCAGCGGAAAACGAAGATGGTAAACATCGCCTTGAGGGGTGCCATGATCTTCTTGACCAGGCCCGGGAGAATGCCGCTGGTGCCGTCCGGCCGCTCGCCGGTCATATATTCGGTATAGTCCGCGATTTCGCGGCCCATTTCCCCTTCCAGCACCGAGGTCGGGGCGTTGTCCGCGGCGTTCATGGCCCAGAAAACCGCAAAAGTCAGGCAGAACCAGAAGGGATGACGGATCAGCAGGATCCCAGCGACGGTTTGCAGCCCTGACCGGATAATATCGACAATCCGGAAAAACAGGACCCCGTTGCGCTTATTGTTCCCAAAAATCCGCAAAATCAGCGGCACGAAAGCGACGCTGAGGGGATTGAGGATGTTGTAAGGCAGGTAGGCGAAGAGCGTCGGGACCACGCCACCCATGATCTCCATCTGGGTCACGACGTCCCAGGCGTAGCCGCCGTCGGCATACCACTCCGTCGCCAGTTCCGCGACGTAGTTTCGCATCGCGTATTTGTTCTTCAGCAGATAAAAAAGGCTCTTCTTCGTGTCCGCGGGTTTCGGCGGGAGGATCACCCGTTCCCGGGTGCCCCAGGCCAGGCCCATGTTGGCCACCGAAGCGACCGAGGCCGAGGCAACCCCCAGCACGGCGAAGAGCAGCGACATCGGGATATGGGTCACGCCGTGACTGTTGAGGTCCATCACCGGCAGAATGAAGGCAAAAACAATGTTTGCGCCGAAGATATTGGTATAGCGGGTCAGCAGGCCCATGTTGATCCGATCTTTCGGGTTCGGGGTCATGAGGATGGTGAGATTGTCCCGCGGCAACTGATAGATGGTCTTGAACGTTTCCTCGATGAACAGAACGATAAATACGAAGAAGATCTTCCGCGGGTCGGCGGTGTTGTTGTTTTGGAAGAAGAGGCCGCCGCAGTAGAGCAGCGCCGTCGAAAGGAAGTAAGGCAGCGGGGTGAAAAAGAGGTAGGGCCGCGCCTTCCCCCAGCGGGTGCGCGTCTTGTCGTAAACGATTCCCACCAGCGGGTCGTTGAGCACGTCCCAGACGCTGATGAGCGAGAGGATGGACGCGACATAGAGCATGTCAAGCTTCAGGATACTGACAAAAAACAGGCTGCGGTAGACGTTGACGCCGTCGATGAACGCCTTGGCGAAGTCGGCCAGTGCCGGGAACCCCATCTCCCGGACGGTCAGCACCGGGGTGCGGAACATCCGCTTGGCCAGCTGCGCGTGCCGGTTCAGTTTCGCCTGATCGAACGACGCGGCGGCGCCTTCCTCCGCCGCAAAGAGCCGCCAATTTTTCAGGGCGGGGCGTTTTTCTTCCACCCGTTCTTTTTCCGCCATGCCAAGCCCCCTTTCCGCCGCCGTGCGGCCGGTTTCCGCCGTCGCAAATGTGCAAATAATGTGCAAATAATGTGCAAATATAGTATACGACATTTTGACGGAAAAAGCAAGTAAATTATGTGTCACATTTTTCCCTTTGCCGCGCTCTGGGGGCCCGCAGGCGCCCCGCAAGAAAAGTGCCCCGCCCTTGGCCGGGCGGGGCTTGCGCTGGGCTGTTCACGCGTCACAGGATAATGCAGATCAAGCCGGAGCAGCCTTCGTTGATGACCTTTTCGATGGTTTCCTGGAACTTCAGCCGGGCGTCGGCAGGCATGCGGTACAACTTGTTGTGCAGACCTTCGTTCACCAGCTCATGCAGGGATTTGCCGAAAATATTGGATTCCCAGATGGCCGCCGGATTCTCCTCGAACTCATTGAGCAGATACATAACCAGCTCCTCGCTCTGGGATTCGGACCCGACGATCGGCGCGACCTCCGTGGTAATGTTGGCCTTCATGATGTGCAGCGACGGCGCGGAGGCCCGCAGTCGCACGCCGTAGCGCCCGCCCTGGCGCATCAGTTCCGGCTCTTCCAGGCTCAGTTCCTCCAGCGAGGGCATGACGATGCCGTAGCCGGTGGCCTCCACCTCATCCAGGGCGTTCTTGATCCTGTCGTAGGCCGCCTTGGTCTTGGAAAGCTCGCTCAGCCAGCGCAGCAGGTCGTGTTCATCGCTGATCTCCAGCCCCGTGGATTCGGCGAGGACTTTATAGAACAGGTCCTGCCGGACAGCGACGTCCACCGTCGCGGCTCCGTCCGAAAGATCCACCGCGCGCAGGACCGCCGAAGCGATATGTTCCCCGGCCTGCAGGTCCGCCGCAAAAGTCTGGGCGTCTCGGACATGGCGCAGTCCGGCGGCGGCGGCGCGGACGGCCTGGTAGATGCTCTGGCGCAGCCAATGCTCAGACGCGAGGGAGACAATCCAACTGGGGAGGTTGACGGAAACTTCCCGGATGGGAAATTCCAGCAGGACTTGGGAGAGGATCTGCTTGATCTGGAATTCCGTCAGATGCAGGCAGTTGACAGGAAGCACCGGCACACCGTACCGCAGAGAAAGCTGCTGGGCCAGGGCGGCGGCGGAAGGGCTCTCCGGGTTGATGCTGTTGAGCAGGACGACGAAAGGCTTGTTGATCTCCTGGAGTTCCCGGATCACCCGTTCTTCCGCTTCGGCGTATTCCTCCCGGGGAATCTCGCTGATGCTGCCGTCGGTGGTAATCACCAGACCAATGGTGCTGTGCTCGCTGATGACCTTCTTTGTGCCGATCTCCGCGGCCATATTGAAGGGGATTTCTTCTTCAAACCAGGGCGTCAGGACCATGCGGGGCTGATCGTTCTCAATGTAGCCCAGGGCGCTGGGGACAATATAGCCAACGCAGTCGATCATGCGCACACGCATGCGGGCATTGCCGGGGAGGCTGACTTCCACCGCTTCCTCGGGAATGAACTTTGGCTCGGTGGTCATGATGGTGCGGCCGGAGGCGGATTGGGGCAATTCATCCTGGGCGCGCTCGCGCTTGGCGGCCAGGGCGATATTGGGCAGGACGAGGGTATCCATGAACTGCTTGATAAAAGTGGATTTGCCGGTGCGCACCGGCCCAACGATGCCCAGGTAGATGTCGCCCTGTGTCCGCTGGGCGATGTCGTTGTAAATGCTGCGTTCTTCCATGCGGGGGTCGCTCCTTTCTCCTTCAATAAAATCAGACGGCCGGAATCAGCAGCATCTGGCCTTCGACGGCGGTTTCGCCGCCAATGTCGTTTTCCTGCCGGATGGCGTCGGTGGTGGTGCGGTAGCGGCGGGCAATGTCCCAGAGGGGCTCTTGGTCGGCGGCGAAATAGATCGTCAGGGCAGAGCGCTCCTTCAGGGCTTCTTCCTCCGGACTAATCCCGCTGACGACGGAGGCGCTTTCCGTCTGGTAGACGTCCGCCGCCACGGCGAGTTCCAGCCGCAGGTCCAGCCGCCCGTCGGAAAGAGACTGCTGGGTCGAGACAACGTCCAGCGCCACGTCGGGCCGCAATGCACCGGTCAACGCGGCTGCGTTCTTGCGCAGCGGCCGCCGGTAGGAGAAGGGGATTTCCCGGCTGGCATAGGTCACCTGGCCTTCCCCGTCGGTATAGATGACCTGCGCGAGGATCGTCCCGCCGACGGCAATGGCGTCTTCTTTCGCGGCGGCGCCGTCGGCCTCCGTGCCGGACACATCTGCCTGCAGCAGCAGCAGATTGCCGATCCCGCCGGATGAGAAGTCCAGACTTTCTTTGACAACGAACGTATCGGAGAAGCTATCCAGCAGCCGGACAGCCTCCAGCCGCCGGGTATCCAGGCTGACGCCGGATTGGGTGGAGTAAGCGTCCACCACCACGGGCAGTTCCAGCGGCAGGTACGATTTCACCTCCGCCGCCAGCCGCGCCACGATTTCCAGCAGCCGCAGCGCGCCGTTGCTGTCCGCTTTCGGGGTGACCTCCAGGGAACTGACCCGCAGGCGCAGGGCGTTGGCGGTGTCCTCCGTTACGCCGGGAACCTCCAGAATTTGGCTGATGGGCATCGTATGGACAATCTGGACCGGTTCTTCCGCGTCCTGCCCCTGATAGACGGTGTGAACCTCCAGGTTCCCCTTGAGCAGAAGCTTGTTGCTGATGGCCTTCACGTCCCCCGGCAGGGCCACCGCCTTGCGCAGCAGAATCTGATTGATGGCCGGAGCGTCCTGCTCAACCTCAATGATTTCGCTGAGAACGAAAGCGGGTTCCTCCAGCGCCGCCAGGCTCGAGAGCGGCACCACGCCGCTGCGGATCTGGATCCCGCCGCCCTCCGCGCCGGAAATCACCGCCTCTTCCCGCCGCCGGGTGACCTTGAGCCGGATGGTCAGCATGGCGTGAACATCCAGCCGCCGCTGATTGACGGCGCGGCTGTTGGCATAGTCCGTTTTGACGCGGGCGGAGACTGCCGCCGGCTCCGTCAGCCCGCTGATATCCGCCGTGCGGGTGAACGGATAATTCTGTTCGAAACAATGCAGCTTGCCGTCCTCGCCGGCATACAGCACGTTCATCCGGGCGCTGCCCTCCACGGTCACGCGCTCCCCCACCGCCTGGGCCGAAGCGACGGAGGCTTCCACTGTGCACTTGAGAATCCGAAGAATGTCTGGGCAGTAATCGGGCAGCGTCACGTCGCTATCGACCGCCTGTTCGAGTTTCCCGTCATAGACGGTTTCCACGCTGCCGACGGTCTGGGTACTCAGGCGAAATTCCATGGTTGTACTCCCCTTTGGTGTTGGAATGGTTTGGTTCATCACCGAAACTATATGCGGCCAGGCAGGGGCATATGACTGGATCCAAAAAAATTGGGGCAGAGGAACCGCCGCGGAAGAAAACAGGAGAAAAAACGGAAAAAAGAGGCGAAAACTCTTGCGCTGTGATAAATAGTGTGCTATACTGAAGCAGCCAGGCAACATCTTGGGCATGGAATAGAACAGGAGAAACCCTTATGATGAAATTCGATGACCTGGAGCGGCGGATTCACGCCAAGCTGGACCCCATGACGCCGCAGGAGCGCATCGCCTACCTGGAAGGACTGGGCCTTGTTTTCCAAAAAGAGGAAACTTTTGCGCCTCGGCACACCGCTTCCTTTCGGCGGCCGGCGCATGAAGCGAACCGCCACCGACCGGCACATACGGAAATCCGCTCCGAAAAATGAGGATTCCTACGGAAAATCCGTACAGTAGCCCTTCCGGCTGGAACCTTTTTCTTCTGCCCGTCATACGATAGAACAGTACGGTTAGGGATTAGAGGCGCACATGGCGTGAGACCTGGCTTTCAGGTCGCGGTGACGCCGCGTCCCTTGGGGGATGGCATTGTCGTGCTCCTCGTTCTTTTCCGTACTGCCAAAAAAATAGCCCACCTGACCGGGGGCCATTTTTTTGTTCTGATTCTTAATGACGCCGCAAGCTCCCGGATCCCCTCTTCGTTCGCCGCAAGGTACCCCAGCATGTCGCGGTTGGTCTGCGCCAGCGCCCTGAACCCTTCGCCCTCCTGTTCGGCGAACCACGCGAGGCAGATCATCTGAATTGCGCAGAGCACGGGGAACACCGCCCGCTTTTCCTCCGGCGTCAGGGGATTTTCGCTGCCGTAGCCCCGGAGGATCCCTGCCAGCAGGTCCGGCCACTTGGCCTGTGCCGCGCCATTCGCTGAGCAGCCCCGTCGCGCAGTAGCAGGGGTCCCAGAGGCGAACGCTGCGCAGGAAGCCGCTGACCTCGCCGCCGGAAAAGAGGATGTTGCCAGGATGCGGATCGCGGTGGATCAGCTGCAGGGGCAAGCGCCCGGCCAGCGCGCCGAGCTCCTCCAGCCACCGGCCAAACAACGCCTCCGGCAGACCCATCTTCCACTGCCGGTTCTGCTTTTGCACACTGGGCATCGCCCAATCCCGCACCTGCGCGAACCAGTCGGCTTCATCGGGCAGGATGGCAGCTTCGACGGCGTCCAGGGCCCGGTGGAGCCGGGCGATGCTCTTGCCGTACTTCTCGCCGAAGGCCCCCGCGGTTCGGCCCGAAACGGTCCTCCTTCGGCAGCGGCGCGCCTGCCAGGCTGCGGGACAGGAGGAAGACAGGATCCCCCTCCAGGAACGCCGCGCCGTCTTTGGCTGGGACCGGCAGAAGGGCGGGCAGGCCTTGGGCCGCCAGGGCTTCGGCAACGTGCAGATGGCGCAGCAGCGGTTCCCTCGGGGAGGCTTTGAGGATGAAATCCTCCCCCACCCGCCAGACATTGCCCGATACCTGCGTCCCGTCCATGATACAGACGTCGCCAAGGGGCAAATTTTGCGGAATGTCCCAGTGCGCCAGGACCGTCCGCAGTTCGTTTTTGGTGTAATTTTTCATGCATCTACCCTCCTGATGGGATGTGTGCGGCCCGTAAAGAGCCAGGTACCGCTTCGGGGCGCAGCCGTAGCGCCGGACAAAGGCCTTATAAAATCCGGCGTAGGTGTCGAAGCCATACTCCAGCGCGGCCCCGACACCGCTGCGGCCCTGGGAGATCTCCTCCAGCGCCCGGTCCAGCCGCCGCTGTTGGAGGTACCCGCCGACGCTCTGCCCCGTCGACTGGGCGAAGAGGCGGCAAAAATGCCAGGACGAGTACCCGGCCAGATCGGCCAGGTCGCGGGCGGTGAGCTCAGCCCGAAGGTTGCGTTCTATGTAATCCAGGATTCCCCGCATGACTGCACTCCTTTCTTGCTCGGACTCCGTACGGTGAGATGAGTATAGCACACAGGAGGGCCGAGAACATTTCCGGCTGTGCGGAACTTCGGCCCGCACAAAAAACAGCAAGGGCTGGCGCGCGCAATCCCCTGCCGCCGGCCGCAGAAAAAAACAACAACCGCCCGTCCGGGCAGCTGTTGTCTTTCAGACGAATTCAATTTCCGGTTCCAGAAAAAAGCCGGTCTTCTCCTCGACGACGGTCTGCACCAGCGCGATGAGGGCCCGGACGTCGGCGGCCGTCGCGCCGCCGGCGTTGACGATAAAGCCCGCGTGCTTCTCGCTGACCTGCGCGCCGCCAACCGCGCACCCCTTCAGTCCGCACTGGTCAATCAGCGCTCCGGCGAACTGCCCCGGCGGGCGGCGGAATACGGAACCCGCACTGGGGCACTCCAGGGGTTGCTTGGACTTGCGCCGCTCCATGATCCCGTCCATCCGGGCGCGGATCTCCGCCGCGTCGCCGGGACGAAGCTGCATTTCCATCGCCAGCACTGCGGACCCGTCTTCCATGAAGACACTGTGCCGGTAGGAAAGGTCCAGTTCCTCCGTGGGGCGCTCGCGGATGATTCCTTCCGGCGAAACGGCCCAGACCGAGCGCAGCACGTCCTTCATCTCCCCGCCGTAGGCCCCGGCGTTCATATAAGCCGCGCCTCCCGCCGAGCCGGGAATGCCATAGGCGAATTCCAGCCCGGTCAGGCCCTGTTTTTGGGCAAAGAGACAGAGGTCCTGGAGTTTCACGCCCGCTTGGCAGAAGAGCCGGCCCGGGCTCCGTTCGTTCAGGACCTTCAGCTCTTCCGTGGAAACCACCGGCTGCCGGAGCCCCGTGTCCTTCACCAGCAGGTTGCTTCCCCGGCCCAGAATCAGCGGCGCCTCTCCCGCGTCCCGGCAGAGACGAACGCAGGCGGACAGTTCCTCCGCGTCCCGCGGAAGGAGCAGCAGCGCCGCCGCCCCGCCAATCTTAAATGACGTCTTCGTTTTCATAGAGACCTGCTCCCGGAATGGAATCCCCAGAAGCAAGCAGGTGCTGGCTAAGTCAGACAAGGCGGCGGACCTCCGATTCCTTGATCGATTTCTTTTGGTCAGCGCGTCAGCGCGGATGAGCCGACAACGCCCGCGTCGTTGCCGAGTTTCGCCGAAACCAGCTCGGTCTGGACGGCGGCATAGATGCTGTACCGCTCCTGAATGACCATCTCCCGCAGCGGGGCGAGGAGGTTTTCCCGTTCATGGCCGATCCCCCCGCCAACGCAGATGATCGCGGGCTGAAGAGCGTTGATGATGTTGCCGATGCCGACGGCCAGGTAATGCATGTAGCGGTCAACGACGACCTGCGCGGCAGGATCCCCGGCGCGCATGGCTTCGAAGGAAGTCAGGCCGTTGACGGCCTCCAGAGAGCCGCCCGCGACCTCCCACATCTTGCTGTCCGGATGGGCCTGCATGGCGGTCTTGGTCTGCTCAATCAGGGCGGTGGCGGAAGCGTAGCGCTCCCAGCAGCCGCAGCGTCCGCAGTTGCAGGGCAGCCCATCCATGGAAATCACCATGTGTCCCATTTCCCCCGCCGCGTCGTTGACGCCATTGACAATCTTGCCGTCAATCACGATGCCGCTGCCGACGCCGGTGCCCAGGGTGATCGCCACAAAGCTGCCGACGCCCTTGCCGCTGCCGGCCAACGCCTCGCCCAGGGCGGCGCAATTGGCGTCGTTGTCGAGATAAACCGGCTTCCCGATCAGCTCTTCCAGCATCTCCTTGGCCGGGACCTGACGGAAAGCCAGGTTGTTGGCGAACTCAATGTGCCCGTTCTGCTTGTTCACGGAGCCGGGGGTGCCGATGCCGACACTTTCGATCTCGTCCCAGGCAATGCCCGCATCGGCCACCGCCTGGTCCGCCGCCTTCTTAATGTCGGCAAAAATGTCCGCCGCCGGGCGGCCCGCGCGGGTCTTCTCCATCCCGCGACCAATGATCTGATACCCGGCGTCCACGACGCCGACGGAAATGTTGGTCCCGCCCAAATCCACGCCAATGCGATACATATGCATTCCTCTTTCTTCCTATTCATTATGTAATACCCGGGGATAAATTATACGCGGTTCATGAATCGTGCCAGGCTTCGATTTCTCTGGCGTCGGGGAGGATATCTTCCATGCCGAGCTTGTGCATCAGCTCCCGGGCGGCGTTGAATCCCATCTTCTTCTGGCGGTTGTTCATGGCGGCGGCTTCCACAATGATGGAGAGGTTGCGCCCGGGCTTGACCGGCACCACCGACACCGGCACACGGATACCGAGGATTTCAAGGAACTCTTCATCCAGCCCCATGCGGTCATATACTTTGTCGCTGTCCCAGGGTTCCAGCTGGATCACCATGTCGATCTTCTCTGTCAGCTTCACCGCCCCCATGCCGAAAATCCGCCGGGCATTGATGATTCCAATGCCCCGCAGCTCAATGAAGTGGCGGATATTGTCCGGCGCGGCGCCGACGAGGGTTTTGTCGGAAACTTTGCGGATTTCGACCGCGTCGTCCGCGATCAGCCGGTGCCCCCGCTTGATCAGCTCCACGGCCGTCTCACTTTTGCCGACCCCGCTGTTGCCGAGAATCAGCACACCTTCACCGCTGACCTCCACCAGCACTCCGTGCCGCGTGACACGCTCCGCCAGCTCTACGCCCAGGTAGGAAATCAGGCTGGCCATGCTGTCGGACGTCGTTTCCGCCGTGCGCAGAACCGGCACCTCATAACGCAAGGCAAGATCCAGCATTCCCGGCAGGCAGGACTGGCCGCGGGTCAGCAATACGGCAGCGGGCCGCAGGGAAAAAAATCTTTCCAGCCGCCGCGCGCGCGCTTCCTCGCAAAGGCTCCCTAAATATTCCATCTCTGTAAAGCCGAAAAACTGCACCCTCGCGGCGTCAAAGTGTTCCGTGTAGCCTGCCAGAACCAGGCCGGGCCGGTTGACTTCCTTGGACGTAATCGAAATTTGGGCGGAGGCCCGGGGCGTATGGACGATTTCGTAGCCGTTATGCTCCACCAGCCTCGCCAATGTCACGTGAAAACTGCTTGCCAAAGGCAACCCTCCTTCGTGCCGGAAATGACACGTCTATTATAGCGGGTCAGGGAGAGAATGTCAAGGTTTTGCGGAAAACGGAAAAAAAGAGCCCCCGGGACTGACCCGGGGACCGCGGCTTATTTCCAGTGCAGGCACGGCGGCCAGGTCCGCTCCCCGGCTTGAATCTGCTTGTGCCGGGCGCAGTAGTAGTCGAGGCCGTGGAATTGGAAATATGATGTGAAAATCCCCCGCCTGCCGGCAGGGGACCGTTTTGTCCGCGCGTTAACTCAGCTGCGACGAGACGCCTTCGAACTTCGTCTGGGTCTGGCAAACCGCCTGCTGCTGGGCGGGTTTGGGCTCATACCAGCCGCGCTTGTGCATTTCACCAAACACAGACGATTGCATGCTCTGTTCGTCCCGCAGAATGTTGAGCATATCGCTCTTGAGGGACTGATTCATGCATTCGCTGGAATAAGTGTTGTACGTGCCGCAGATCTGCTTTTGGGCCGTCAGGACGTCGGTCAGGATCTCCTGGTCGGCCAAGGCATGGGTCTGAATCATGTCGTTTCCCCCTTTTTAATACAGATATCCCATCAGGGTGTCGTAGTGCTGCTTGTGGCGGTTGGCCAGCTGTTCACAGGTGGTTTTGATCTGCGCGTCCTGGGCGGAGGAGGCGTAGTTGCGGAATTTTTTGACCATCAACTGTTCCGCGTTGAGCTGGTCCTCCAGCGCGATGAGTTCTTTTTCCGTCAAACTTGCCATTTTTTTGCTTCCTTTCCACGTGATTGGTGTGATTGGCTTGGTCGGCGCGCTTGTGGCGTATCGCTGCGGACGCTGCCGCTTGGCGAGTACAATCCTATCTTGTGCCCCGTGTGCCGTTGTATCCATGGGAAAGATTGCGGGGAATTTTGACAGAACACCGAACCCCGCCGGCGTGTTCCTGCGGGGGGAATTTTTCTCTATTTTTTTCCTGCCCTACGGCCGGATTCGGTTCGACGTAAAATACCGCACTCCCTGCGCCCAGCGCAGCCAAAACATCACCGGGGCGTCGATGGTCCACACAGCGAGCTTCGTTCCCCCTTTTTGGAGCGCGCGGACCACCTTGCCGGTATTGGCGGCGTTGTTGCCGTCAAACGCCAAGCGGAACTGCGGCGTCCGCGTGAGGTTTTCCCGCACGGTCGCGTCCACCGCGCCGCAAAGATACCAAATTTCGAGTTCCGGCGCGCCGGCCGCCAGCCGCTCCAGCGTCGCATGATCGAACGAAATCACGATGGCCCCCGGCAGCATATCCTTCGCGCGGAGCATCTCCGTCAGGGCCGCCAGCCCCGCGTCGCTGGCGGCTTTGATCTCAATTTCCGGACGGATTCCCGCCGCCTGGCAGGCGTCCAGCATCTCTTCCAGCGTCGGGACGCCCAGGTCCGGGTAACGCTCAATCCGGGTCCCGGTGTTGATGCGCAGACGGGCAATTTCCGCCGCCGTCAGGTCCGCGATCCGGCCCGTGCCGTTGGTGGTGCGGTCCACTGTATCGTCGTGCATGACGACCCAGACGCCGTCCGCGCTCTCATAAATATCGAATTCCGATGCGGGGAATCCCGCCCGCGCCGCCGCCCACACCGCCGGAACGCTGTTTTCCGGCGCCATTGCGCTGAAACCCCGATGCGCCGAGAGGAACACGGACCGGCCCGCCTGCCGGGTAAAGGGCCGCAGCTGCGCTACGGGCAGCGGCGCCGGCGAAGCGTTCCACCAGGCAAAACCCCCGACGGCCAGCGCCGCCAGGAAAATGATACACAGCAGCCGCAGCAGCTGTTTTCGCGTGCGTTTTTGTTTCATCCGTTACCACTTTTCCCCTCTCGCGAGACCGCGAACTTTTACAGATGCAAGCTCAGCCAGTGCGAGGCAGTGTGCGCCGTGCGCGCGTTTGCGGCGGTGGCGATTTTCATGCCGATGAAGCCGGAGAGACCGGAAAAGAATCCGCCCGTCACAAACGCAAACGGAACGTAGGGCGTCAGCAGCCCCTTGGAGCGGAAGGCGAACGCCAGGATGCACAGCAGCGCGAACATCCCCGTGAAGAAAACCGCAACGATGGAATACTGCCGCCGCAGATAAGCGTTCGCGCCCCGGCAGACCTTGGCGGAAATCCCGGCCATTTTCTCGGTTCCCTCGGAAAACTTCAGGACCCGCAGCGCCACCACCACCGCAAAAACCAACGCCAGGACCGCGCCGACAGGCGTCAGCATCATGAAACCCACAGCGATTCCCCCTTCCCAACAGGCCCGGCGGATTCCTTCGGGCTCACCGGCTCACTTGACTGGTTTTAGACTTCTATTATAGCAAATCGTGCGGCGATTTGCAAGAGCGAATCTAGAGTATGTAGTCACGAGATTGACAAACGAACCAAGATGAGCTACAATATAAAGAAAACGGGGGGTTTCTTTGATGGGAGAGCAATTGGCGGCGCATCACCGGCATGACATTTCAGA
>JAIRXU010000046.1 GCA_031268095.1 Oscillospiraceae bacterium
AAGTCAAGAAATATTTCCCCATGACGGAAGTGGACACGCTGCAATGGGGGAAGGACCATGGGTGGACGTGGAACAAAACCCCGTGGGCGGATGCATGGGAAGAGGCGAAGCATTATGAATCGGCGAAATCGCCGCAAAGCGACAGCTTGATAGCGCGTTACCAAGACAATGCGCACTGGTGGTGGCTTCGGTCGCCGGGCGACGGTCCTGACTTCGCCGCGTACGTCGACAATGATGGCACTGTCGACCTCAATGGCCACCTTGTCGACAATAGTTCGGGCGGCATCCGCCCCGCGTTGTGGTTAAATCTCGAATCTTAACTCTTTAAATCGCCAATCCGGTACTCAATCAAAACGTTGCGAAGCAACGCAATCAGCCCCGCCGCAGCGGGTTCGCCGCAGGCGGGCGAACTCAAAAAACAAAAAACGCGTTCCCCGTCCGGCCGGACGAGGGGCGCGCCGCTTTTTTTCCGGAACCCCCTTGTCTTTTCCGGCTGTTTGGTGTAAACTATAAAGAATAAATAAATGCCGTTCGAAAGGGGGCCGTGTCTTGGCTTCAGAATACCCCAATAAGGTCGAGCAGCGCCGCGGGCACATCATCAATTTCCTCTATTACGCGCTGATTCTCCTGGCTTTTTACCTGTTCATGCGTTATGTCTTTTGGCTGGCGTTCCCGTTCCTCTTCGCTTTTTTTGTGGCGCTGATTCTCCAGAAACCCATGAACTATGCCCACCGCAAAATCCGACTGAAAAAGAGTTTTTCCGCCGTGGCGCTCGTGCTGCTGTTTTACATTGCCATCGCGGCGGTGATTTCCCTGATCGGCATCCGTCTCGTCAACGGGGCGAAAGATTTCATCACCTACCTCTCGAGCCAGGTGGATGAGGTGCCGAGGCTGATCGAAGGGCTCCAGCACCGCATCCAAAGCCTGGTTCACTGGTTGCCGGACGCCCTCGAGCTGCGCTTCAACAACTGGATGGACGGCCTCGTCAAGAGCCTGCTGGCCGGAAAAAACACCCAGGGCGAAACCGTCGGTCTCTGGGGCAGCCTGACGTCCCACATCAATTTCGAATGGTTCCGCAGCCCGGTCAATGGGGTGCTGGACACCGCCAAGCGGCTCCCCGCCGTGCTGGTGGCTGCGGTGATCACGGTCGTCGCCAGTTTCTTCATGACCGGCAGCTACGACCGGATCGTCGGTTTTCTCAAGCGGCAGCTCTCCCCCCCCCGCCAGCGTGCGCTTTCCGCCGGGAAATGGATCCTGATCTCCTCGCTGGGCAAGTTGGTGCGTTCCTACGCGACCATCATGGGCGTCACCTTCGCCGAGTTCGCGCTGGGGCTGGGACTGCTGCGGCTGATCGGGGTCTATCAAAGCAACTACTTCATTGCCATGGCGATGCTGATTGCGGCGCTGGATATCCTTCCCGTGCTCGGCTCGGGCATGATCGTCATTCCCTGGGCGCTGTATTCTCTGGTCATGGGGGAAGTCGGCCTGGGCGTCGGTCTGCTGGCGATCCTCGCGGTGGTGATCGTTGTGCGGCAGATCATCGAGCCCAAGCTGGTGGCCTCGAACCTCGGGCTGCTGCCCATCGTCACGCTGGCGGGGATGTATATTGGCTTGCAACTGTTCGGCATGGTGGGGATGTTCGTCCTGCCGCTGCTGCTGATTCTCGTCAAACTCCTCAATGACGACGGCGTGATTCATCTTTGGACCCCCGGTGTCCGGCGCGGCGCGGAATCCGAACCGAAGAAGCCCGCCCCCAAGCCGCCGTTCCGTTTTCCCGGGAAAAAACCGCGTCGGCCCAAAGCGGACGCGGCGGGACCGGCGGCGAAGAAAGAGTGACAGCCATGGAGGAGCCAAAAAACGCGCGCGGAGGAACCTCCGCCGCCGCTGCGCCAGCTGGCCCCCGCGGCGGACGGGCAGCTCTGGCGCGGCCGCTGTTACGAAAATGATTGGCTAACGATAGAAAGGGTTCATCAATGGAAATGGTCAAATCTTTGCTGCGGGAGGCTTGGGCGGACGAACAGTTCCGGCTGACGGTCAAAACGCTGCTGCGGCTGGGAATGGCGGCGCTTTGCGGCGGAATCATCGGCTATGAACGCGAGCACTCCCACCGCCCCGCCGGCCTGCGGACCCACATCCTGGTGGCGGTGGGCTCCGCGCTGGTGATGTGCACCGCGTCGTTCATCTTCGCCGGCGAAAATACGGACCCCACCCGCATGGGCGCGCAGGTCATCAGCGGCATCGGTTTTCTTGGCGCGGGGACCATCCTGCGGGAGGGCTTCAGCGTCAAGGGCCTCACCACGGCGGCCAGCCTCTGGGCGGTGTCGTGCATCGGTCTGGCGGTGGGAAGCGGATTCTGGGGCGGCGCCCTGGTCGCGACCGGCGTGATCTATCTCACCCTCAACGCCCTGAAGAAAGTGGTTTTCAGCCGGACGACGGGCCGGACCCTGTTTGTGGGCGTGACGGAGGCCAATTATGCGGATAAAATTTCGACTATCCTGAAAAATTGCGGCGCGAAATTGCGGACAATGGAAATTCTCTTGCCGGAGGATAGCGAAGGCGAGAAATTCAGCCGGGAAACCAGCGTTGTCCTGAAACTCTTCGTCTTCATTCCTTCGGAACGGGAGTTGGCGCTGATCAAAGAAAATTTGATTGGTCTGCAGGGGGTGAATGACTTTTATGTCGAATAACGCCAGCTTTTTTGCGCTGCTCTCGCGCATGAAATACATTCCCCGCTGGTCGTTGATGCGCAACGCCTCGGCGGAAAATCTGAGCGAACATACCTTGGAGACCGCGGTTTTAGCCCATTGCCTCGTGATGCTCCACAACGAGCGTTTCGCGGGCGCCGCCGGCCCCCTCTCCGCCGAGCGCGCCGCCACCCTGGCCCTGTTTCATGACGTCCCCGAAGTGTTGACAGGGGACTTGCCTACGCCCGTAAAGTACCACAGCGGCGGCGTTCGGGAAGCTTACGCCAAAGTGGAGAAGAGCGCCTGCGACACCCTCCTATCCTTCCTCCCGCCGGATCTGCGTCCCCATTACGCCGTCCTGCTGCGCCCCGCGGAAGAAGAACAGGGCCTCTGGCGCTACGTCAAAGCGGCAGACAAACTCAGCGCCCTGATTAAGTGCATCGAGGAACAGAAGGCCGGGAGCCGGGAGTTCCTCCGCGCGGAGGAGGCGACGCTGGCTGCCCTGCGCGCCATGCGGCTGCCAGAAGTGGACTGTTTTCTGACGGAATTTTTATCCGCCTATGCCGAGCCCCTGGACGGGATGATGGAGCGGCGAAAAGATGGCGCGGCCCCTTGAAAGCCTCCTCAGCGTCCGCATACTCGTCTCTCTCATACTGATTCCTCTATCCCCCCTTGACAAACCACCTGTCCATAGAGTATCATACTAGTTATTCTTATTTAGAATGGAGCGTAAACCATATGTCCGGACACTCCAAATGGAGCACCATCAAGCGAAAGAAAGAGAAGACCGACAGCCAGCGCGCGAAAATCTTCACGAAGATCGGACGGGAGATTGCCGTCGCCGTGCGGGAAGGGGGGCCGGATCCGGCCTCGAACTCCAAACTCAGCGGTATCATCGCCAAGGCTAAGGCAAACAACATTCCAAACGACAACATCGACCGCATCATCAAGAAGGCGGCGGGGGAGACCGGCGGCGCGCATTACGAGGAGATTGTCTATGAAGGCTACGGCCCCTCCGGCGTTGCCGTCATCGTGGAGACCCTCACTGACAACCGCAACCGCACTGCCGGCGAAATGCGGCATTATTTCGACAAATACGGCGGCAATCTCGGGCAGCAGAACTGCGTCTCCTTCCTCTTTACCCGCCAGGGCGTCCTGGCCATTGAGGCGGAAGACGTGGACGAGGACGCCCTGATGGAAGCCGCGCTGGAAGCTGGCGCCTCTGATTTTCTCAGCGAGGAAGACGTTTTCGTCGTGCGCACGGAACCCAACGATCTGGGCGTGGTGCGGGAGGCGCTGGAGGCTGCCGGATACCGCTTCCTATCCGCCGAAGTGGAGTACATCCCCTCCGCCACCACCCCCCTGGCCTCGGAGGACGATGTCAAGAACATGACCCGCATGCTGGAAATGTTCGAGGAAAACGACGACGTCCAGGCCGTTTGGCATAACTGGGAAGCCCCGGAGGAAGAGTAATGCGAAGCCCCAGCCGGGCGCCATCTTTTCCGGCGGCGCGCATGATTCGGCGAGGGCTGAAACAGGTCTTATGCGATGGATCCCGGAATTTGCCTTCCACAAGGGCAAGGGCTGTACAATTTTTGTCAATTGTCATAAATTGTTTGTCAAAACCCGATAAAATAGGAAAAATTCCCGTCGAAATCCCTTGACTTTCCTGATTTATTGCTGTATCATGTTGAAGTATAAAATCAGGAAAAGGAAGGATGTTTTCGATGGGGATTTTTAATAGCAGCAACAGCCGCGGGCAGGAACCAATGCACTACACCGTTTCATTCCGGTTTGTCGAGGACGGTTCTCCCGGCTCGACCTTCCACCGCATGCCCGCTACGGCGGGTTCTACCATCCGGGACTATCCGGCGGATTCCCATCCGGTGCGCGAAGGCTGGGACTTTGTGCGCCACAGCCCGCCGGAACTGATGCGGGTGGAACAAAACGAAGTGGTGGACGTTCACTATGTCCGGTCGGTGCATACCGTGACGTTCACGGACGAAAACGGTCGGCATCTCTCGCTGCCCGGTGCGGTGCAGCGGGTGAGGCACGGCGAGGACGCCGAACCCCCGGCCTATATCCCGCCTGCGGGTTTTATCCTGACCGGATGGGATGGCGGCTGGCGCCGGGTGACCGAGGACCGGAGCATCCGGGCCAAAGCGGTCCCCCGCAGCTATTCTGTGATCTTTCTGGACCGGGAAGGCAAGTACATCGGCAAACCCCGGCAGGTGGAGAGCGGCGGGCAAGTGGACCCGCCCCGGGTTTGGGACGGCGCGGAAGAGACGGCTCCGGCGGAGGGCGAAACGGCCTACCGGTTGCCGGAGGGCTTCCGCTTCCTCGGGTGGAGCCGCACGACCCAGGCCGTGACGGAAGACGTGATCAGCGTGGCGCTGGTGGAGAAAATTCCGGCGGCGCCCGTCAGCCATACGATAACATTCCTCGACGAGAACGGCAGCGAGCTGGAGCGCCGGGAGGTCCTGCGGGGCGGCCCTGCGGCCCCGCCCGCCTACACGGTGGAATTCCAGGGCGTGACTTGGCCCGGCGCTGACGAACCGGTGACGGAGGACCGCACCATCCGCTGCATATTGGTGCCGAAATATTGCGAAGTGACCTTTTTCTCGCCCCTCGACGGCGGCGTCATTGAGGCGCAAAGAGTCGTCTGTGGGCAGGACGCGGTTCCTCCCGCGCCGGAGGCCGTTGCCGGACTTCTTCCCCCGGACCATGAGTTTCTGGGCTGGTACCGGAACCTTCAGTGTGTGACCGCCGATATGTGGGTTCCCGCCAATATCCGCAAGATTACCTATCATAACGTTACATTCCTCGACGAGACCGGCGCTCCCCTGGGCGCGCCCCAGCGTGTCCGGGACCGGGAAGACGCCGTTCCGCCCGCCTATCTGCCCCTCCAGGGAGAGGGCTGGCGGCATACCGGCTGGAGCGACGCCCTCGCGTGTGTGACGGAGGACCGGACGATCCAGGCCGAGGTGGAGCGCAAAGCCTATTTCGTGACCTTCTTGGACGAGACCGGGGAAGAATTGGGCCGGACCCAAGTGTTTTTTGGCGATGATGCAGCGCCCCCCGCCGGGCTGCCCGCGCTCCCGGCCGGTTGCAAGGCCCGCCGCTGGACGGGCGACTTGGCCGACGTCCGGGAGGATCGCACCCTCACCGAAGAACTGGAATGGGAAACCTGCTATGTGGTGTTCTATGACAAAGACGGCTACGAGCTGGATGAATTGGTGGTGGAGTATGGTCGGCCGGCGGTGCCGCCTGCCTACGATCCGCCGGAAGGCTGGGAGTTCTGTCGCTGGCAGACCGCCGGGGAAGCGGAGAGCGGGGAGACGCTTCCCGGCGCGCTGGACCGGATCACCGCGGATACCAAAGTGTATGCCCAATGCGTTGCCCATGAATATGGCGTTATTGTCCTCGACCTGCGCCCCACCACACGGCCGCCGAAGTCCTACCGCTTGGGCAAACGCCCCCACGGCGCGCGGCTGACGCTCTCGGATCTGCTGGACCTGCGAATGGATCCCCCCGCCCTCAAGCAAGATTTCACGATTCTCGTGACGCAGGACATTATCCTGGCGGTGATGGAGAACGGCATCAAAGTATTCGACCATGAGATGGGCGAACTGGCGGCCTACCGGGTCGGCCCGGCCCAGACCGCCGTCGGCTACCTGGCGCCCATGCCTGTTCCGGTGGACGATGTGCCCTTGAACGACGAAGACCCGGTGGACCTTCTGGCGAATGCGTAATGCGTATTACGCATTGCGCAGCGCGCGGTGTTTTGGGTCGTTGCATTTGGGCCGTTAAAAATGGAGGAAGGTTCCCTTGCTGGAAAAGACGTTTCATGTGACGTTCTATGACGCCCAAGGGGGGTGTCTGCGCCGGTGCAAGGTGCGGCACGGCCGGGCCGCCAAAGCGCCGGAAGCCCCGTCCCCGCCGGAAGGCTGGCAGTTTGAGCGCTGGGAGCCCCAGGTGGCCTTTATCATGGCGGATGCCTGTGCCTATCCGGTATACCGCCGCCAGGAGCATTTGGTGACATTTCTCAGCGAGACCGGCGCGGTGCTCAAGCAGGAACTGGTGCTCCACGGTCAGGACGCAAGCCCGCCCTACTATTCCTCCGGCCGGGGCAGCGCCGCCTGGGATGACTCTACCGCCGATATCCGTGCCTCGCGCGTTTTCCGCGCGGTTTTCCCGTAACACCCAAAGCGCCCCCGAACGGTTGGTTCGGAGGCGCTTTGTAGCATTCGACCAGAGTCCTTCGTCTTGTTTCGGCTTACTTCGCCGCCACATAACCCGCGTCCTCAACGCACCGCGCACCGGCGTCGGAGAGGATCCAGTTCAGCAGCTGACGGGCGGGGCTGTCCTTGGCCGCGTTGGCGCGAACGACGGCATAAAAGGGGTTGAGGAAGGGATAGTCCCCGGCGGAGATGGTTTGATTTGACGGCGCAACGCCGTCAATCTTCAGCAGTTTCAGGTCCGGATTCTGATACATGTTTTGGGCGTAGTAATAGACCGAGTAGCCGAGGGCGCTGCCGCCGCTCTGATACGAGGCGATGGCGTCCATCAGACCGCCCATTTCCGCGATGCGCAATTCCGTTGGCGCGTCCGTCATCGCGGTGTCTCCCATCACCAGCTTCTGCATCAGGATCTGGGAGCCGGAATCTCCCGGCCGCTGGTAGGCGACAATGGCTTCGTCCTTCCCGCCAAGCTGCTTCCAGTTGGTGATCTTTCCGGCGTAGATATCCCGGGCCTGCGCGGAAGTGATACCGTCAACGGGGTTTGATTTGCTGGTGAGGAAGACCAGTGCGTCCCGGCCGACGGCATGCTTCTCGAGCTCCAGAGGATTGCCAAGCCACTGGTCGTTCGGCGCACCTTCATATACCAAGATCAGATCCACGGCCTCCGAGGGATTGGCCAGCCGCGTGTAAGCCTCCGTGGTTTTCGAGAAGTTCGCCCGTTCGTAGGCCTGGGCCTCGCTGATGCCGCTCACCCGCTGGAGCATCAGAACCGCCAGGGGGATGGCGGCGGTGGAGCCGTCGATTTTTGGCAGGGTCTCCAGCCGGAAGATCGGCTTGTCGGGGGACTTGGTTGGGGGTTCGCTGGCCGCTGGCCCGGCGGAGGCGTCGGCGCCGCTGGGATTGGAGGAGGTCGCGCTGGCGGTGCCGTCCGTCGGCCCGTCAGCGGCGCATGCACTCAGGCCGGCCAGTAAAGTGGCCAGCAACGCCGCCAGGGCGAGAGATACGAGTTTGCGAAACATAGAGATCATCCTTTCTTCTCCATTTAATGCAATATCAACAATATGTGTCTTGTGTGCGCCGGACAGGCCCCTCAGTCCTCCAAGTCTGTCCACCGGGGCTCCACATATAGCCACGCCCCGTCCGGGCCGATATACCCCTGTTTGTCGCCTCGGACAACCCAGGAGGGAGCGTCGGGGTAGCAGTTGAGGAGCGGGATCGGTGTGCAGCCGTCGAAGGGGGACTGCGTCCGTGCCGTGCCGTCCAGGCTGTAACGCAGCGGCGGATTCCCGTCCTCGCTCTGGAGGAAGATTTCCGCCCCGGAGAGGAGGGAAATCGTGTAGTAGGCGCCGGGCAGAGGGATGCTGCGCTTCCGGTTCAGGTCAAACAGCGCCATGCCGCCGCCGGGGACATCCAGCGGGACGAGGGAGCCGATGGCCGGTTCCCGCAGACTGTAGGGCCCGTCGAGGTCCGCGAGGAATTTTCCGCTTTCGTCCAGCAGCCGGACAGGAGCGTCGTCCCGGTTTAGCGCCAGCAGGCTCCGCTGCCCGTCCTCGCCCTGATAAAATCCGATGCTGCTGTAATCCGCCGGAAAGACCTCCTTGCCGCTGCCGTCGGTCAGCCCGACCGCCGCGCCGTCCCGGGAGAAGGCGAAGAACGGCCCGCGCCGGTCCAGGGAAACGAAGCCCTCCGCCAGGGCCGCGCCGCTGGTGCCGATGATCTGGAAGTCTGTCGGCTCCAGGGCTTGGGAGTTGTTTTCCTTGGCCTCCTGCCGTTGCTTGAGGGTGCCTCCCCCGGCGGCGACGATGGCCGTGCCGTCTGTGAACCCTTCCGCCCAGGTGTACCGCGCCGGAATGACCCAGCGCAGCGACTCGTCAACATATCCGTAGTAACTCTCCTCATTTTGTGCCAGCCAGAGCTTCCCCGCCGCCAGGTCGTAGAGGCTCAGCTGGATCCCGGCGGGAATCTCCCTGCGCTGCCCCGTTTTAGTGTCGAAGAGCGCCTGCGACTGCGGGGAAATGGGGTAGCCTCCGTCCGGGGACTCCGTCTCCGTCTGGCCCCACTGCTCGATCACCGCCAGCCCCGCCCGCGCGGGGGTAATTGTCTGGCCCGGTTTCGGCTCAATCAGGTATTTCCCCGTCGCCGGATCCAGTAGCCCCGCGCTGCTTTCTATCACGTCCGCCATGACCTCCCGGAAAAAGACCATCGCCAGCGTCCCGTCCTCGGTCATCTCCACCCAGTTGAGCCCGTCGCGGGCGATTTCCGCGGTGACTTTGCCGTGCAAGTCGTAGACGGTGAAGTGCCGCTGCCGGGTCTCCTGATCGACCCGCGAAGCCACCACGCCCCGGGGTTTTCCGTCCCAGCCCCGGAAGAACGCGCAGTCCTCGTAAATTTTCGGCGCGACGGTCCGTCCGTCCTGGTCGATCAGCCCGAAGCGCCCATCGTACCGGTTCTGGAATTCCCCGATGGTTAGATAGAGCATCGGGCCGCCGTCCGGCGAGGGCAAGGCCTTCCCGGGATCGCTTGGCGGGGCAGAAGTCTCCGGCAGGGCCGGAGTGAGGCTGGAACTCCCGGTTTTCTCTGCGGACGCCTCGTCCCCAGGTCGTTTCTCCGCCGTCCTCTCGCATCCCGCCAGACCAAACAGCGCCGCCGCCAGTAACAGACAAAGTACCCGTCTGCGCATGCCAATCCCCTCCCGCATTTCCCAAATTAAGTATATTCTATACATTTATTATAACAGAATTCACGCTGATGTCAACAGCAAATTCAAACCGCCGCATTCCCGTGCGGACGAGTCTGGCAGAGGCAGAGAAGTTCGAAAAAAATGAAAATAAATGCGGAATTTCAGAAAATTTTTCTTGACATTGCCCTGACGCTGTGGTATAATTCCCTAGCGTGTGTTTCCTGGGGAAGCGCATGCGGGATCAAGGTATGTGCGATGATGCGGGAGGTGGCCGCCCGGGGCGCGCCGTATGGCTTGCTCTTTGTGCCGGCGGGAAATTTCCGCGGAGTATGTCCGATTCACAAACCGGGCGAAACCAAGTCTGCCCCTGGGCCGCCTCCCTTGCGGCTCTGTGCAGACGGGCGTTGGACGCAGCCTTCGGCGGACGCGGCAGAGTTGCTGCGGCCTGCGCGGGAGGTCGATCCTGCGGGAGCAGTGTTGCGCGGCGGCGTCAGCACCCCGGACTCACCCAGATCCGGGCGTTTTTTCCGGGGCACAAAGACACACCCGGACGCGTTGCGAAAAATTCGTTCCTGCGGCGATCCCGCGAAAAACGCGGCCCGCCAATCCAAGGAATTCCGCGGAATTCCCAACGAAAGAAAGGCGTGAAAGACCATGGCAGTCAAGGGGAACATTCGCATCCGGCTCAGGGGCTATGATCACAACCAAGTGGACAAGGCGGCGGAAAAAATCGTCGAAACCGCGAAACGCACGGGCGCGCAGGTGTCCGGTCCCGTCCCTCTCCCGACCGAAAAGGAGATTGTGACCATCCTGCGGGCGGTGCACAAGTACAAGGACTCGCGTGAGCAGTTCGAACAGCGCACCCACAAGCGGCTGATCGACATCCTGCACCCCTCGGCCAAGACGGTGGAGGCCCTCTCCGGGCTGGAACTGCCGGCGGGGGTAGAGATCGAGATCAAGCTGTAAGCACCGGTTGATTAAGCGCGCTGAGCCGGGGATCCGGCTGTCCGTGCTCATTGGTCAAGTTGGCGCAGCCAACCAATAACCATCAAAGGAGGAACCACCATGAACAAAGCGCTCATCGGAAAGAAGCTCGGCATGACCCAGCTTTTTGATGAGAAAGGGAACGTCGTGCCGGTGACCGTGATCGAAGCCGGCCCCTGCACGGTGATCTTCAAGAAGACCATCGCGAACGACGGTTACGAGGCGATCCAGCTGGGCTTCGGGGACGTTAAGGTCCAGCGCGTCACCAAACCCCTCAAGGGCCACTTCGAAAAGAACGGCATCGCCCCCAAAAAGACCCTGCGGGAATTCCGGTTAACCCAGGGCGAGCTGAACGTTGGCGATATCCTCAAGGCGGACGTGTTTGCCGCCGGAGACCGCGTAGACGTTGTCGGCACCAGCAAGGGCAAAGGAACCGCCGGCGCGATCAAACGCTGGAATTTCTCCCGGCTGAAGGAGTCCCACGGCACAGGTCCCGTTGCCCGGCACGCCGGGTCCCTGGGCGCCTGCAGTACGCCGTCCCGCGTGTATAAAGGCAAGAAGCTCGCCGGCCACTTGGGCCACGAGCGCGTCACGGTCCAAAATCTCGTCGTTGTCAAGGCGGATGCGGAAAACAACCTCCTCGCAATTAAGGGCGCAGTTCCTGGCCCCCGGGGCGGCATTGTCCTCATCTCCAACACCAACAGGGCGTAAAGGAAGGAGAGTCAGAGAGTATGCCTACGGTATCCGTATTCGATCAAACCGGCGGCAAGGTCGGCGAACTGGCGCTGAATGAAAGTGTTTTCGGAATTGAGCCCCATGTTCCCGCCATGCACCTGGTGGTTCTCAATTATCTGGCCCGCCAGCGCCAGGGAACCCAGTCCACGCTGACCCGCGGCGAGGTTCGCGGCGGCGGCAAGAAACCCTGGAGGCAAAAAGGGTCCGGCCGCGCCCGGCAAGGGTCTACCCGGTCTCCCCAGTGGACCCACGGCGGCATTGCCCACGGCCCAAAACCCCGCAAATATGGCGTCGCCATCAACCGCAAGGTCCGCCGCCTGGCCCTGAAGAGCGCCCTGAGCTCGAAGGTCCGCGACGAAGAAATCGTCGTGCTGGACGATCTGAAGCTCGACGCGATCAAAACCAAAGAGGTCGTCAAGATCCTCTCTGCCCTGGAGGCGGGGAAGAAGACCCTGCTGGTGCTGCCGGAGAGCAACGACGTGATCTACCGCAGCGCCCGTAACATCGCCGGCGTGAAAGTGGCGCCGGCCAACAGCCTGAACGTTTACGACATCCTCAACTGCGATACCCTCTTGGTGCTCCAGGATGCCGTGCGCCGGATCGAGGAGGTTTACGCATGAGCAAGATTGCGCAGGATATTATCCTCCGTCCCATTATCACGGAAGGTTCTATGCTCGGCGTCAGCGAGAAGAAGTATACCTTCGCCGTCGCGAAAGACGCCAACAAAATCGAGATTGCCCAGGCGGTGGAAACCCTGTTTAAAGTCAAGGTGGCCAAAGTCAATACCCTGAACGTCAAAGGCCATCTCCGCCGTTATGGGAAGTTCGAGGGGTACACCCCCGCCTGGAAGAAAGCGGTCGTTTCCCTCACGGAAGACAGCAAGACCATCGAGTTCTTCGACGGCATGATGTAAGACGCCTGACGGGAACCCATTGACTTTGGCGGCGATGTATGGGGGCCTGGCATCCTCCGCGAAGCTGCCGAAAAGGAGAGTGAGCCACATGCCAATTAAAATTTATAAGCCGACGACCAATGGCCGGCGCAACATGTCCGTGACGGATTATGCCGGGCTTTCCAAGGTCAAGCCGGAAAAAAGCCTGCTGGAGCCCCTCAATAAAAACGCAGGGCGCAACAGCTACGGCCGCATTACCGTCCGCCACCGGGGCGGCGGCAACCGCCGCAAGTACCGGGTAATCGATTTCAAGCGCAACAAGACCGGCGTTCCTGCGGAAGTCCTGACCTTGGAATATGATCCCAACCGCTCCGCGCATATCGCGCTGCTGCAATATCAGGACGGCGAAAAGCGTTACATCCTCGCTCCCGCGGGCCTCAAGGTCGGCGACACTGTCTACGCGGGCCCGGACGCCGACATCAAACCCGGCAACGCCCTTCCCCTGATCAATATCCCCACCGGCACGGTGATCCACAATGTGGAGCTTTACCCCGGCCGCGGCGGCCAGCTGGTTCGCGCGGCGGGCAACGCCGCGCAGCTGATGGCGAAGGAAGGGGCGTACGCCCTGCTCCGCCTGCCCTCCGGCGAACTGCGCAACGTCCCCGTCAAGTGCATGGCGACCGTCGGGGCCGTCGGCAACGGTGATCATGAGAACGTCAAGATCGGCAAGGCCGGGCGCACCCGCCATATGGGCATCCGCCCCACGGTTCGCGGTTCGGCCATGAACCCCTGCGACCACCCCCACGGCGGCGGCGAAGGCAAATCCCCCATCGGCCGGCCCGGGCCTGTCACCCCCTGGGGCAAGCCCGCGCTGGGTTACAAGACCCGCGCCAAGAAGAAAGCTTCCAATAAGCTGATCGTCAAGCGCCGCAACGGTAAGTAAGAGAAAGGAGCAGAGATTTATGGGCAGAAGCATCAAGAAAGGTCCTTTCGTGCAGCCCAAGCTGCTCGAACGGGTGGAAGCGATGAATACCGCCGGCCAGAAGCAGGTCCTTAAGACCTGGTCCCGCGCCTCCACCATCTTCCCCCAGTTCGTCGGGCATACCTTTGCCGTGCATGACGGACGCAAGCATGTCCCGGTCTACGTCACGGAGGACATGGTCGGGCATAAGCTCGGCGAGTTCGCCCCCACCCGCACCTTCCGGGGCCACGCCGGGTCCAAAACCTCGAAGAAGTAACGGTCGAAAGGAGTGTATTGCCATGCAGGCAACCGCAAAGGTGACTTATGTCCGCATCGCGCCGCGCAAGGTGCAGGTGGTGCTCCCGCTGATCCGCCGCCAGCCGGTGGAGAAGGCCCTGGCGATTTTGAAGTACACGCCCAAGGCCGCCTGCGAGCCGCTGCTGAAGCTGCTCCGGTCCGCGATCGCCAACGCGGAAAATAACCACGATATGGACCCGTCCCGCCTCGTCGTTTCCGAGGTCAGTGTGGGTCAGGGCCCCACCCTCAAGCGCATGCGCCCCCGGGCCCAGGGCAGGTCCAACCGCATCAATAAGAAAACGTCCCACATTACCCTGGTTCTCGAAGAAGCGGAATAAGCAAGGAGGAGGTTCAACATGGGTCAGAAAGTTCATCCCACCGGTCTGCGCATCGGCGTGATCAAGCCTTGGGAATCCCGCTGGTATGCCAAGGATCGGGAATTCGGCGATACCCTGGTCGAGGACTATAACCTCCGCCGGTTTCTGCTGAAAACCCTCGCGCCCGCCGGCGTTCCGAAGGTGGAAATCGAGCGGGATGCCAAGCGCGTCTACATTAAAGTCCACTGCGCCAAGCCCGGCATCGTCATCGGCCGCGGCGGAGCGGAAATTGAGAAGCTCCGCGCCGTCTGCGAAAAGAAACTGGGCGGCAAAAGCGTCTCGCTGGACATCGTCGAAATCAAGCAGCCCGACCTCAACGCCCAGCTGGTGGCCGAAAACATCGCCGCCCAGCTCGAAAAGCGCGTGTCGTTCCGCCGGGCGCTGAAACAGGCCATCGGCCGCACCATGAAACTCGGCGCCAAGGGCATCAAAACCCAGGTTTCCGGGCGCCTCGGCGGGGCGGAAATCGCCCGCACCGAGCATTACCATGAAGGCACCATCCCGCTGCAAACCATCCGCGCCGATATCGACTACGGTTTTGCCGAGGCGAAGACCACCTACGGCCGCATCGGCGTCAAGGTTTGGCTCTATAAAGGCGAGGTCCTGCGCGAGAATCGCGTCAGCCGGCCCCGCAGGGAAGGAGGCAGCCGCTGATGCTGTTACCCAAGCGTGTCAAGCACCGGAAGGTGCAGCGCGGCCGCATGAAGGGCAAAGCCCTGCGCGGCAATACCGTTAGCCACGGCGAATTCGGCCTGGTGGCTTTGGAACCCGCCTGGATCACGGCGAATCAGATCGAGGCCGCCCGTATCGCCATGACCCGTCACATTAAGCGCGGCGGTAAGGTCTGGATCAAGATCTTCCCGGATAAACCCGTTACCGCGAAGCCTGCCGAGACCCGCATGGGTTCCGGTAAGGGATCGCCCGAATACTGGGTGGCTGTGGTGAAACCCGGCCGTGTGCTGTTCGAGATCGCCGGCGTAACCAACGACCTGGCCCGGGAGGCCATGCGCCTGGCGGCAAACAAACTGCCGATCAAGTGCAAATTTATTACCAAGGAAGAAACGGGTGGTGAGCAGGAATGAAAGCGAGTGAGATCAGAGCCCTTTCCGCCGGGGAGCTGGATGCTAAGCTGCTTGCGCTAAAGGATGAGCTGTTTAAACTGCGCTTCCAGCAAGCCGTCAACCAGCTCGATAACCCGATGCGAATCCATGCCGTGAAGAAAGATATCGCCCGCATCAAAACCGTCCAGCGCGATATCGAGTTGCATGGCACCAACGCGTGAAGGAAAGGGAGGGTTCAGAACCGATGAGCGAACGTAACCTCAGAAAGACCCGGGTTGGCGTCGTGACCAGCGACAAGATGGACAAAACCGTCGTGGTGTCCGTCAAGGATAAAGTCCCGCACCCCCTGTATAAGAAGATCATCAACCGCACCGTCAAGTACAAGGCCCATGACGAGAACAACGAGTGCGGGATCGGCGACCGGGTGCTGATGATGGAGACACGCCCGCTTTCCCGCGATAAGCGCTGGCGGGTGGTCCGGATCATCGAGAAAGCCAAGTAATTAAGGAGGCAAACACTGTGATTCAACAGCAGAGTTACCTCAAAGTGGCCGATAACACCGGGGCGAAGGAGCTAATGTGCATCTGCGTCTTGGGCGGCACCGGCCGGAGGTATGC
Organism: Oscillospiraceae bacterium; assembly: GCA_031268095.1. Lineage (GTDB taxonomy): Bacteria > Bacillota > Clostridia > Oscillospirales > Acutalibacteraceae > WRMQ01. The sequence continues at coordinate 15,530 of JAIRXU010000046.1, forward strand.
CAATATCGGAGACGTGATCGTCGCGTCCGTCAAAAAAGCTGCGCCTGGCGGCGTAGTGAAAAAGGGCGACGTGATCAAAGCGGTTGTTGTCCGGACCGCCAGCGGCCTGCGCCGGGATGACGGATCTTACATCCGGTTCGACGAAAATGCCGCCGTGATTATCAAGGACGACAAAAACCCCAGAGGGACCCGCATTTTTGGACCGGTGGCCCGGGAGCTTCGCGAGAAGGAATATCTCAAGATCCTCTCCCTTGCCCCGGAAGTACTGTGAAGCGGGAGGGTACGAAGATGAGTGAGAAGCTGCATGTCAGAAGCGGCGACGAGGTCGTCGTCATCAACGGCAAGTACCGCGGCAAGCGCGGGGAGGTCCTTGAGTGCAGCCCGAAAGAGGGCAAGGTCATCGTCAAGGGCGTCAATATCGTCACCAAACACATCAAACCCCGCAAAATGGGCGAACAGGGCGGCATGATCAAAGCCGAAAGCGCGCTGTATGCCTGCAAGGTCCAGCTGATCTGCCCCAAGTGCCACCGCCCCACGCGGACCGGCCATTCCTTCAAGACCGAAAAGGGCAAGCAGGTCAAATACCGCCAGTGCAAGCACGCCGACTGCCGGCATGAATTTGAGTAAAGGGAGGGACATGACACATGGCCAGATTACAGGAACTCTATGTCCAGACGATCGCGCCGCAGCTGATGGAGAAGTTTTCTTACAAAAGCGTCATGCAGGTCCCGAAGCTCGATAAGATCGTCATCAACATCGCCTGCGGCGAGGCGCGGGATAACCCCAAGATGCTCGACGCCATCGTCAGCGACCTCAAGGCCATCACCGGCCAGAAACCCGTGCTCTGCAAGGCAAAGAAGAGCGTAGCGAATTTCAAGCTCCGCGAGGGCATGACCATTGGCGCGAAAGTGACGCTGCGCGGCGCCCGGATGTATGAATTCCTCGACCGCTTCTTCAACCTCGCGCTGCCCCGGGTCCGTGACTTCCGCGGCATCAACCCCAACTCCTTCGACGGCCGCGGCAATTATTGCATGGGCGTGCGGGAGCAGCTGATCTTCCCGGAGATCGATTACGACAAGATCGACAAGGTGCGCGGCATGGATATCTGCCTCGTTACCACCGCCGCCAACGACGAAGAGGCCCGCGAGCTGCTGACGCTGCTGGGCGCTCCGTTCGCGAAATAAGAAGGAGGGAATTCACCGTGGCAAAAACGTCCATGAAGATCAAGCAGCAGCGCCCCGCGAAGTTCTCTTCCCGCCAATATAACCGGTGCAAGATTTGCGGCCGGCCCCACGCCTACCTGCGCAAGTACGGCGTTTGCCGTATCTGCTTCCGCGTGTTGGCGCACCAGGGCCAGATCCCCGGCGTGAAGAAAGCAAGCTGGTAAGATAGACTTTAGATGTTGGATCGGAGCGATGGGCAACGAGCCGGCGGACTGCCCGGCGCCTGAACTCCGGGATCTGATATCTACTATCTATGAAGGAGGTAAACCGTATGCAAATCACAGATTCCATTGCCGACATGCTCACCCGCATCCGCAACGCCAACGCGGCCAAGCACGATTCGGTCAAGATCCCCGCGTCCAATATGAAAAAGGCCATCGCGAAAATCCTGCTGGACGAAGGGTATATCAAGAACTTCAAGGTCGTCGAAGACGGCAAGCAGGGGATCATCGATATCGCCCTGAAATACGGCCCCAATAAGTCCCAGGTCATCACCGGCCTGCGCCGCGTTTCAAAACCCGGCCTGCGGATTTATTCCGGCTGCGAAGAGATCCCCAAGGTCATGCGCGGCCTGGGTATCGCGATTCTTTCGACGCCGCAGGGCGTTATGACAGACCGGGCCGCCCGCAAACAGAACGTCGGCGGGGAAGTCCTGGCGTTTATTTGGTAAAAGGAGGTGCTGACATCATGTCCCGAATCGGAAGGCTGCCCATTGCGATCCCTGTCGGTGTGGACGTCACCATTGACGGCAGCACCGTGACGGTGAAGGGCCCGAAAGGTACCCTCAGCCGCCAGATCCATCCCAACATCACCGTGTCCCGGGAGGAAAATGTCCTCCGCGTCACCCGGCCCAACGACGCGCAGCAGAACCGCGCGCTGCATGGCCTGACCCGTTCCCTGGTGGCCAACATGGTCGCCGGCGTGTCCCAGGGGTTCCGCAAGGAGCTTGAGGTCAGCGGCGTCGGCTACCGCGCCCAGCAGCAGGGAAAAGACCTGGTCCTCAACGTTGGCTATTCGCACCAAGTGATCGTGAAAGCCGTCGAAGGCATCACCATCGAAGTCCCCGGCCCCAACCGGGTGGTGATTTCCGGTGCGGATAAACAGCAGGTCGGCCAGTTCGCTGCCGAAGTGCGCGAGAAACGCCCGCCGGAACCCTATAAGGGCAAAGGAATCAAGTATGCCGGCGAGATCATCCGCCGCAAGGAAGGCAAGACCGGCAAAGGCAAGTAAAGGGTAGCAAAGGAGTGAAACGCCATGGTAACTCGACCGGACAGCAATCAGGCCCGGCAGAAACGGCATAGACGCGTACGGGGCAAAGTCTCCGGCACCGCCCAGCGGCCCCGCCTGAACGTATACCGCTCCCTCCAAAACATCTACGCGCAGATTATTGACGATACGGCGGGCAAGACGCTCGTCTCCGCCTCCAGCGTCGAGAAAGCGTTCGAAGAGTACGGCGGGAACAAAGCCTCCGCCCGCAAAATCGGCCAGGTTCTGGCCCGGCGCGCGGCGGAGAAGGGCATTGCCGAAGTGGTGTTCGACCGCGGCGGCTACATCTACCACGGGCGGGTGCTTGAGCTCGCCGAAGGCGCCCGCGAGGGTGGCCTGAAGTTCTAGTAAGGAGGAAAACCAGTGGCTAAGATTGATGCAGCGGGGCTGGAGCTGACCGAACGGGTCGTCGCCATCAACCGCGTATCCAAGACGGTCAAGGGCGGCCGTATCTTCAAGTTCTCGGCCCTCGTCGTCGTCGGCGACGGCAACGGCATCGTTGGCTTCGGCCTGGGGAAATCGGGCGAAGTCCCGGACGCCATCCGCAAGGGCATTGAAGACGCGAAGAAGAACCTGTTCAAGGTTGCCCTGCGCGGCACCTCGATCCCCCACGAGATCCTCGGCAAGTTCGGCGCGGGCGTAGTGCTGCTGAAACCCGCTGCCCCCGGTACCGGCGTTATCGCCGGCGGCCCGGTGCGCGCGGTGGTGGAAACCGTCGGTATCCGCGACATCCGTACCAAGGCACTGCGGTCCAATAATCCCTGTAATGTGGTTCGCGCCACATTGGACGGTCTCTCCAAACTCCGCAATGCGGACGAGGTGGCCGCCATCCGCGGCAAGTCCGCCGCTGAGATTTTAGGTTAAGGAGGGTGGACGTCATGGCAAATCCGGCAACCCTTTCGGTTCGGCTGGTGCGCAGCCTCATCGGCTGCAAGCCCAACCAGGTCGCCACCGCCCACGCGCTCGGCCTGTTCCGTACGGGCGACGCGAGCACCCAGCCCGATAACGCCGCCACCCGCGGCAAGATCCGAGTGCTGGCTCACCTGCTCGAGGTGAGGGAAACCACGCAAGGAGGTGCACAAGCATGAGGTTGCACGACCTTTCTCCCGCGCCGGGCTCTACCAAAGAGCGCAAGCGCATCGGCCGCGGCCACGGCTCCGGTCAGGGTAAAACCGCCGGCAAAGGCCATAAAGGCCAGAAAGCCCGTTCCGGCGGCAGCATCCGTCCCGGTTTCGAAGGTGGCCAGACGCCCCTCCAGATCCGGGTGCCAAAACGCGGATTCACCAACATTTTCCGGACCGAATACGCCATTGTGGGCCTGGATACCCTGGAAGCCAGCTTCGACCAAGGAGCCGTTGTCGATGCCCAGGCGCTGGTCGAAAAAGGCGTCCTGAAGAAGACCCTCGCCGGTGTTAAAATCCTGGCCAATGGGACGATCAGCAAGCCCATGACGGTCAAGGCGGCGAAATTTTCGGCGGCGGCGAAAGCGGCCATCGAGGCGGCAGGCGGAACGGCGGAGGTGATTTAACATGCTGCAAACGTTGATCAACGCATGGAAAATTCCCGATATCCGCAAAAAAATGCTCTTTACCGCCTTTATTCTGCTGGTCTTCCGGATCGGTTCCGCCCTGACGATTCCCTTCGTCAACATCGGCGAGTCGGGCATCATCAAGGACATCGCGACCGACAGCTCCTTCCTCTCGTATTTGAGCATGATGACCGGCAACGCCTTTAACTACGCGACCATTCTGGCCATGTCCATCACCCCCTACATCAACAGCTCCATCATCATGCAGCTGCTGACCGTAGCCATTCCGGCGCTGGAACGCCTCCAGCAGGAGGGCGAGGAAGGCCGCAAAAAGATTGCCTCCATCACCCGCTACGTCACCATCGGTTTGGGCCTGATGCAGTCTTTGGCGTATTATTTCTTCATTCGCAACGGCGGCGGCGACGGCACAGTCAAGACCTTCCTGTTGACCGACGCCAGCGGCGAGCTCTTTACCGGCCCGATCGCGGTGCTTCAGGCGCTGGTGATCATCTCTGTCCTGACGGCGGGCGCGGGCCTGACCATGTGGCTGGGCGAGCGGATCAATGAAAAAGGCATCGGCAACGGCGTCTCGATCCTCCTGTTCGCCGGCATCATTGCCCGAATCCCAACCATCGTTTCCCAGCTCTATAGCCCCGATCCCAAAGTGGGCGGCTATTTCTTCCGCGGCGGCCCGTATTATGTCCTGGCCCCCTTGGCGGGCATTCTGATGCTGGCGATCATCGCGTTTATTGTCTGGATGGACAACGCCGAGCGCCGCATTCCGGTGCAGTACGCCAAACGCGTTGTCGGCCGGAAGATGTATGGCGGCCAGAGCACCCACATCCCCATTAAGGTCAATATGTCCGGTGTGCTTCCCGTCATCTTCGCCAGTTCCATCCTCTCCCTGCCGCCGACGGTGGAAATGTTCATCAAGACCCCGGCGGAAGGGTCGTTCTGGGCGAAGTTCTTCTCGGTTTTCACCCAGGCCCACCCGGTCTATATCCCCATTTACTTTGTGCTGATCATCGCTTTTGCGTATTTCTATTCCAGCATTCAGTATAACCCGGTGGAGATGGCCAACAACATCCGCAAAAACAGCGGATCCGTCCCCGGTCTGCGGCCCGGGAAACCCACCTCTGATTATATTCAGAAGATTCTTTCCCGCATTACCCTGCTGGGCGCGCTGCTGCTGAGCGTCGTTGCGCTCTTCCCGGTCGTGTTCTCCCAGCTTTCGAGCCTGATCCTCAAAGCCGCGCATTTCCTCGATCAGAGCGGCAATCCGTATACCATGAATGTTTCCATGGGCGGCACCTCCATCATCATTATGGTCGGTGTGGCGCTGGAGACGGTGAAGCAGCTGGAAAGCCAGATGATGATGCGCCATTACAAAGGCTTTCTGGATTAAGTAGGACGATTATGATAGCTTTGAAAACAGCGCGGGAATTGGCCCTGATGCGAGAGGCCGGCAAGATTGCCGCGGAAGCCCTCCGTCTGGTGGGCGAGGCGGTGCGGCCCGGCGTCACCACGGCGCAGCTGAACCAGATTGCCCATCGGGCCATTACCCGCCACGGCGCGGTCCCCACTTTCCTTGGATACAATGGCTTCCCCGCCGCGGCCTGCATCTCTGTCAACGATGAAATCATCCACGGCATCCCTTCCGCCCGGCGCGTCCTGCGGGAAGGGGACTTGGTCAGCGTCGATCTGGGCGCGACTTACCAGGGCTATGTGGGCGATACCGCCGCTTCCTTCGCGGCCGGTGTCCTTTCTCCCGAGGCCCGGCGCCTGTCCGATACCACCCGCGAGAGCCTCTTTCAAGGCATCGGCGCGGCGGTTGCGGGCGGAAAACTGGGAGACATCGGCGCGGCGGTGCAGCGGCACTGTGAGGCACAAGGCTATAGCCTTGTGCGGGAGTATACCGGCCACGGCGTAGGCCGGGCGCTCCATGAAGATCCTGCGGTGCCAAACGTCGGCCTCCCCGGCCACGGGATCCGCCTCAAGCCCGGCATGGTCCTGGCCATCGAACCGATGGTGAACCAGGGCCGGATGGAAATCCGCACGATGCCGGACAAATGGACGATCAAGACCCGGGACGGCAAGCTCTCCGCTCATTTTGAGCATACCGTCGCCATTACGCCGGACGGTCCAGTGATCCTGACGATGGGGGAAAGCTGAATGCACGACAAGATATTTCCCCGGAAATCCTGGGTCAGAGGCGCTGTCGTGCGGTCTCTCGCCGGCAGGGATGCGGGAAAATTCCTGTGCGTGACGGGAGAGAGCGAAACCGCCCCGTTGCTCTGCGACGGGAAGGACCGCCCCCTGGCGCGCCCCAAACGCAAGAACCCCCGGCACGTGCAGCCTCTCCCTGGTGTGGCGCTTTCGCCGGCGGACCTGGCAGGGAATCATGCCCTGCGCCGGGCCCTGCGCAGGCTGGAAGACCAATGGCCCGGTCCGTCTACCGAATCCTGAAAGGGTGATGTTTGATGTCGAAACAAGACATGATCGAGATCGAGGGCATCGTCGTCGAAGCCCTGCCCAACGCCACCTTTCAGGTGGAGCTGGCCAACGGACACAAAATCCTTGCCCATATCTCCGGCAAACTGCGGATGAATTACATTCGCATCTTGCCCGGAGACAAGGTAACGGTGGAAATGTCCCCTTATGACCTGACCCGCGGACGCATTACCTGGCGCTCCAAATAAAAAACAGCGAAGGTCCAGTCTATCCAGCGAAACGGAGGAATTTCCCATGAAAGTTCGGCCTTCTGTCAAGAAGATTTGCGAAAAGTGCAAGATCATCCGCCGCAAAGGGCGTGTCATGGTGATCTGTGAAAACCCCAAGCATAAGCAGCGCCAGGGCTGAGCCCGGCGTACCCTGAATGGAGGAACTGTACCATGGCTCGTATTTCAGGTGTGGACCTGCCCCGGGATAAGCGGATCGAGATCGCGCTGACTTATATCCTGGGCATCGGCCGCAAAACCGCAAGCGATATCATCAAAGCCACTGGCGTCAACCCCGACACCCGGGTCAAAGACCTCACGGAGGAGGACGTCTCCAAACTCCGTGAATACATTGACCGCAGCATCAGAGTGGAGGGCGATATCCGCCGCGACCAGGCGTTCGACATTAAGCGCCTGATCGAAATCGGCTGTTATCGCGGTGTGCGCCACCGCAAGGGCCTGCCCGTGCGCGGACAGCGCTCCAAGACAAACGCCCGCACCCGCAAGGGTCCCAAGAAGACCATTGCCAACAAGAAGAAGTAAGGAGAGGAAACTATGGCACCCAAAACCGCAGCCAAAAAGACGGCCGGGACCCGCCGCCGCCGCGAGCGCAAGAATGTCGAGCGCGGGGCTGTCCACATCCAATCCACCTTCAACAACACCATCGTGACCATCACGGATACGCTCGGCAACGCCCTGTCTTGGGCCAGCGCCGGGGAAATGGGATTCCGCGGATCCAAGAAGTCCACCCCCTTCGCCGCGCAAACCGCCGCCGAAACCGCGGCCCGCGCCGCCATGGAGCATGGACTGAAGACGGTGGAAGTCTTCGTCAAGGGCCCGGGCGCCGGGCGCGAAGCCGCCATCCGCGCGCTGCAAACCGCCGGGCTGGACGTCACGCTGATCAAAGACGTGACCCCCATCCCCCATAACGGCTGCCGCCCGCCGAAGCGCCGCCGCGTCTAACCCACGACTACGAATTTTGGAGGTGCATTACCATGGCAAGATATACCGGTGCGGTATGTAAGCTTTGCCGCCGGGAGGGCAAAAAACTCTTCCTGAAAGGCGACCGCTGCTATACCGGCAAGTGCTCCATCGAGCGCCGCTCCTATGCGCCGGGGCAGCACGGCCAGAGCCGCAAAAAAACGTCCGAGTACGGCATCCAGCTGCGCGCCAAGCAGCTCGCCCGCCGCTACTATGGCCTGGCGGAAGGCCAGTTCCACAAGTATTTCCTCATGGCAGAGCGTAAACAGGGCGTGACAGGCGAAAACCTGCTGCGCATCTGCGAGAGCCGCCTGGATAACGTCGTTTACCTGCTGGGCTGGGGGAGTTCCCGCGCGGAAAGCCGTCAACTCGTCACCCACGGCCACTTCAAAGTCAACGGCCACAAAGTGGATATCCCCTCCTACCTGCTCAAAGCCGGTGATGTTGTCAGCATCAAGGAAAAGAGCAGGGAGAGTGAAAAGATCCAATCGGCGCTGGAAAATAATTCCGCGCGTCCCGTCCCGCAGTGGCTGGATCTCAACCGGGAAATCGCTGAGGCGAAAATTCTCAGCTTGCCCGAACGGGAACAGATCGCGGCTCCGGTGGAGGAACACCTCATCGTTGAGTTCTACTCCAAGTAATCCTGGGGCGCGTCGCGGCCGAAGAAATTGTCAATTTTTTCCGCGCGGCGCCCGTGTCCCGGAGGAATGAACTCCCAAGTACCGGCCCCCGCGCATTGAAAGGGAGGTTTCTGCATGATAGGAATCGAGAAGCCCAAAATTGAAACGACGGACCTGCTGCCTGACGGCACCTACGGCAAGTTTGTGGTGGAACCGCTGGAGCGCGGCTTCGGCACGACGCTTGGCAATTCCCTGCGGCGTGTGTTGCTGTCCTCCCTCCCCGGCTTCGCCATTACCTCCGCAAAGATCGACGGCATCCTTCACGAGTTTTCAACCGTCCCCGGCGTGAAGGAAGACGTGACAGAAATTGTGCTCAACCTCAAAAGCGTGATTCTCAAGATCCAGGGCGACGAAGAGAAGCGCCTGTATGTAGAGGCCGAGTCGGCCGGAGAAGTCACCGCCGCGGATATCCAGACGGATTCCGAAGTGGAGATCATCAACCCCGACCTGCACATTGCGACCCTGGGCGAGGGCGCCCGACTCTCGATGGAGCTGACGTGCGACAAAGGACGCGGTTATGTCTCCGCCGAGCGCAATAAGCAGTTGATCAGCCCCCCCATCGGCGTGATTGCAATCGACTCGATCTATTCCCCGGTGCTGAAAGTCAATTACACCGTGGAGAATACCCGCGTGGGTCAGATTACCGACTACGATAAGCTGACGCTGGAGGTTTGGACCGACGGCACCACCCCCGCTCAGGAGGCGGTTTCGCTGGGAGCCAAGATCCTCAATGAACACCTCACCCTGTTCGCGGATCTCTCCGATGAGATCTACGACACGGAAATCATGGTCGTCAAGAACGACAGCAGCAAAGAAAAAGTGCTGGAGATGACCATTGATGATCTTGACCTGTCTGTTCGATCGTATAACTGCCTCAAGCGGGCAGGCATTAACACAGTGGAAGACCTGATCTCCAAGACCGGCGACGACATGATGAAGGTCCGCAACCTCGGCCGTAAGTCGCTGGATGAAGTCATTGCCAAGCTCACCTCCCTGGGGCTCGAGCTGCGCAGGGACGAAGAATAACCGGCAGCCCCTGCTTCGTGTGACCGCTGTCACACATGATCAAGGAAGGAGTGTGAACTACCATGCCTGGCACCAGAAAATTGGGCCGGACCACCGACCACCGCCTGGCCATGCTGCGCGGCTTGGTTACCTATCTGCTGGAGAACGGCCGGATCGAAACCACCGTCACCCGCGCCAAGGAAGTGCGCGCCCTGGCGGAAAAAATGATCACCGTCGCCAAGAACAATACCCTTGCCGCCAAGCGGCAGGCCCTCGCCTTCGTCACAAAGGAAGACGTCGTGAAAAAACTCTTCGATGAGATTGCCCCCGCTTTCGCCGACCGTAGCGGCGGCTATACCCGCATCGTCCGCACCGGCCAGCGCCGGGGCGACGCGGCGGAGATGTGCATCATCGAGTTGCTGACCTTCCAAGTGGTAGAAGAGGACAAGAAAAAAGCCAGGGCCCGCGAAAAGGCCAAGAAGGAAACAGACGAATAATTCCCGGAATCCGCGGCTGCCTCAGGGCAGGAGAGGCAGTATGGCCTTCCTGCCGGAGGCAGCCGTTGTTTTTTTGTCGGGAGAAAGGAGGTCCCCATGCCGACCGCCACTCTGGTTCCGCCCCCCGCAAAAGAGCGCCTCTGGTTTTGGGATAACACCAAAGCCCTGCTGATTCTGCTGGTGGTAATTGGCCATGCCTTGGAGATGATCCGGGGCGGCGGCCAAACGGTGCGAAGCATGACCAATCTCATTTATTTTTTCCATATGCCGCTGTTCATTTTGATTTCCGGCTATTTCAGCAAGCGCCTTCTGGCGGAACATGCCTCCGGCGGAACGCAGGCCCTCCCTGCGCGCCGGGCGGTGGGATTTATAGCGCTGTTTTTCGGACTGGTCGCGGTGAATACCCTCATCAGATCCGCGGCAACAGGCGCCCTGCATCCCGCAACGCCGCGCCTGCTGGTCCAAAGCGGCGCGCCTTGGTACCTGCTCGCCTCCGTGTGGTGGATTGCCTTCACCTATGCGCTGGGGACGCTGCGGATGAAACCTTGGCTTTGGCTGACCATTGCGGTGCTTTGCGGCTTGGCTGTGGGATACGACCAGTCTGTCAATGATTTCTTGGCCTTGCTGCGCGCGGTGAATTACTACCCGTTCTTCCTGCTGGGGGTTCTGTTTCCAAAGAAAGCCGCCGATTTTTTGCGGAGGCCCTGGGTTCGCGCCCTGGCCGCCGCGGTGCTGGTAGTCGCGCTTGCGCTTGCCCTGTGGCGGATGAACGACGGCTTCGGCGCGCTGTTTCCCTTGTTTACGGGCAGGCACCCCTATCGGAATATCCCCGGGGCAGCCCCGTTCCGTTTGGCCGGCCTATACCGCTTGGGGCACTATGTTCTTTCCTCGCTGGTCGGCCTGGCCATTGTTTCCGTGATGCCGGACCGCCGGATTCCTTTTGTCTCCGTTCTGGGCAGCCGCACCCTCCAAGTCTATCTCTGGCAGAGTGTGCTGTTTTCGGCGCTGTATTCCTTCGGTGTGCAGGCGGTCCCCGCCCAGGTGCTGCCGCTGCCGGTCTACCTGCTGTTCGCCGCTGCGCTGGCCTTTTTCCTCTCGCTCAAACCCCTCGGTGTCCCCGTTGCCTGGCTCCAGAACCTGCGCCTGCCCCGCTGGGCCCGTGTGCCCTCCCAATCCAATTCTTAGGGGGAACGATCCATGCATCCGATCTTTGACCAACTCGCCGCCGCTCGCCTGATCCCCGTAATCGCCATCGATGATGCCGCTGCCGCGCCAGCCCTGGCCCGCGCCCTGCTCGCCGGGGGGATCCCCTGCGCCGAGGTGACCTTCCGCACCGCCGCCGGCGAGGAGGCGATCCGCCGGATAGCGGCGGAAGTGCCGGAAATTCTCGTCGGCGCGGGCACCGTCCTGTCCGTGGACCAGGCCCGCCGGGCCGTCGCCGCCGGGGCGAAGTTCCTCGTCAGCCCGGGCTTTCAGCCCGCCGTCGCCGAGTACTGCGTCCAGCGGGGCATTCCCATCCTCCCGGGTTGCTCGAACCCCTCCGACATGGAGCGCGCCCTGGCCCTGGGCCTGGAGGTTGTGAAGTTTTTCCCCGCGGAGCAGGCGGGCGGCCTGGCCTATATCAAGGCCGTCAGCGCGCCCTACCCCACTCTCCGCTTCGTCCCCACCGGCGGGATTACCGCCCAAAACGCCGCAGACTACCTCGCGTTCCCCAAAGTCCTGGCCTGCGGCGGCTCGTGGATGGTGCCTCCCGCCCTGATCCGGGAAGGGGATTTTGACCAAATTACCGCCCTGTGCCGGGCGGCCCTCGCCGCGCTGCAACCTTCCCCCGCGAAGCGCCCCCTGCCCCCGCCGGCACCGGAAAAACGCCCCCGCGTCGTTACCTTCGGGGAGCTGATGCTGCGCCTCGCGCCGGAAGGGTACCTCCGTTTTGTGCAGGCGGAGAAATTTCAGGCCACCTTCGGCGGCGCGGAAGCCAATGTCGCCGTGGACCTGGCCTGCCTTGGTGCGGAAGCCGCCTTCGTCACGAAGCTTCCCGCCCATGAGATCGGCCAGCTGGCCGTCAATTCCCTGCGCCGGTTCGGTGTCGATACCGCCGGGATTGTCCGCGGCGGCCCCCGTGTCGGCTCATATTTTGTGGAAAAAGGCGCGTCCCAGCGCCCCTCAAAGGTGATCTACGACCGGGCCGGATCCGCCATCGCGCTGGCCCGGCCGGAGGAATTCGATTGGGACGCCCTCCTCGCGGGCGCGGACTGGTTCCATTTCACGGGGATCACGCCCGCTCTGAGCGAGGCCGCCGCCGAAGCCTGCCGCCAGGCCGCCAAAACCGCCAAAGCAAAGGGGATCCCCGTGTCTTGCGACCTCAACTACCGCAAAAACCTCTGGTCCCGGGAGCGCGCAGGCCAGGTGATGGCCGGCCTCATGCCCCTGGTGGACCTATGTATTGCCAACGAAGAGGATGCGGCGGACGTGTTCGGCATTCATGCCCCCGGCAGCGACGTTACCGGCGGCAAGCTTTCCCGTGAGGGGTACGCCGCCGTCGCGCGACAAATGAGCGAGCGTTTCGGCGTCGGCGCAGTGGCGGTCACCCTGCGCGAGTCCCTCAGCGCCAGCGACAACCGCTGGGCCGCCATGCTTTACGAGGCTGGAACCGCCTACTTTTCCAAAGAATACCTGGTTCACATCGTTGATCGCGTCGGCGGCGGGGATTCCTTTGGCGCGGGACTGATTTTTGCCGCGCTGGCGGGGGATGCGCCGCAGGATCGGGTCGAGTTTGCCGCTGCCGCCAGCTGCCTGAAGCATGCTGTCGAAGGCGATTACAACGTGATTTCCGCCGATGAAGTCCGTAAGCTGGCGGGAGGCGACGCCTCCGGCCGTGTGCAGCGGTGAAAAGTTTCGAAAAAAGCCAACCATCATTCCAAAAGGAGGAATTTTCATGAGAAAAATATCCCATAAGTTGACGGCGTTGCTTTTGTGCGCTGCCCTGCTGCTTGGACTGGGAACCGTCTTCGCCGGCGCGAAAACCAGCGCCCTGACCGTGAACGGCGAGGCTTTCAGCGGAACCTTCCAGGAGGCGCTGGCCGCCGCCGGCCCCGGCGGACTGGTCGAAATTTCCGGTACCGTCTACACCCGCCCCGTCGGCTGGCTGGACGACTTTGTGGTCCAGGACGTCACCATCCAAGGCAACGGCGCCGGCGCCGTCCTGGCCCTGGAATCCCTCTATTTCGACGCGATCAGCGCCAAGTGCGATGTGCTGACCATCCGGGGGGACAACGTCACCGTCCGGAACCTGACCATCCGGGCGGGTCTGCGGGTGGACTTCCCCCTGCGTCTGTTCGGTTCGAACCTTCTCGTGGAGGACGTGACCTGCACCGGCGGAACCCGCGGCGCAGTGAATATCCTCGGTCTGCGCCCCGGCAAAACCATGACCTTCCGCCGCGTCCGCGCCCAAAGCAGCCTCCAGGGCGGCTTCTACTTCGACGACGATACGGACTGCGCCGGCCTGACCATGGAGGACTGCGTCACGTCAGGGAACCTTCGCGTCGGCGTGCTGGTGCGCAATACTTATAATGATGTGCTGGATCTGGATCTCAGCGGAATCCGCTGCCGCGAGGGCGTTTTCGCCGTGGAGGACCGCACCCGCGCTGACCTGGCGGAAGGCGAGCGCACCAAAGAAATCCGCATCCTCGCGCCGCCGCAGGACGCCCAGGGCAAGCCCATCGACACAGCCCGCGCCCTAAACATAAGTTTCATCGAGACAAAGTATGATCACATCCGCTACGGCGTCTCGTCGGAAGAATGCGCCGGAGCCGACGCTTGGATCGACGCCAGCCGCTATGGCTTCGATACCCGTATCCATTACACCCTCCCCGGCGCGGCCGAGGCGGATTGCCGGGACGGCGAAACCGTGGCGCAGAACCCCGACTGGTGGGCCCGCTCCTTCGGCAAGGCGACCGCCTTCCTTAGTTACCTCTGGCGCACCGTCGCGCAGGTATTGAACTAATCCCCGAACTCTGTCATGTTTTCCCAGTATCGCTTTGGCATATGCGTCATGCGGCAGCGGGGATTCTCCCGCGCCTCAATCGCCACTGCGTCATAAAACCGCCGCCAAAGCGCCCGGTACCCCGCCTCTAGTTCCGAAACCGCCGGGAACTCGATTCGTTCGGCCCGGATCAGCCGCAGCTGCCCTTGCTCCTGGAGCAGGGCGGCTTTGTGCGTTTTGTCAAAAATCAGAAAATTTTCGTTTGGATACCGCCCGGCAAAGTGGGGGGCAAGGAAGGGAAGCACGAAATTTTTCGGTGTAATGGTCGCCGCCAGCATCCCGCCCAGGTCTGAAAACCGGACGAACCCGCGCAGCAGCTGAACCTCCCCGCCCAGGTGCCGCTCCGCCTTGAGCAGCGGCGCCAGTTCCTCGTCCCCCAGCCGCTCCAGCAGGGAGGGCCCCTCCCGCCAGCCCCGCAGCAGGATGCGCAGCAGCCGCCATTCCCGCCGGGGCAGGCAGGAGCAGAACACCGTCTCCGTCAGCTCCAGCGCCCGGGGGGAGATGTGCGCCGCCACGGCCCGGCGTACCTTCCCGGCCTGCCCCTGGTCTGTGACGATTTCCGTCGGAGGAAAAAGGCTCTCCTGCGTTTCTTCCGGCGCGAAGATGGCGCAGGGAAATTCCCGCCGGTAGACGCTGGCGTGTACGCAGCAATAGAACCCCTCCAGCGTCCCGTCATACAGATACGCCGTGTCGCTGGCCCGTGTGACAATATGGAATCTAGACATCACGCCTCCCCATTTCCACTTAAAACAAAGGAAATCCCCGCTTAAAACCCTGCCGCCAGAGCCCGCGTCGCTTCCTCCGCCGCTTCCCGCAGCGAGCGCACGTCCCCCGCCCCCGGCAGTTCCGCCGGCAGCGCCGTGAACAGGCTCAGCTGCTCCATCCCGAAGGAGAAGATTCCCGGGTCGATCAGGGCGCGGACGATGCCTTCCCGGTTCAGCCCCGTGCCCCGGGGCCGGTCAGGCGTCAGCAGGAAGTACTGCGCCCGCTTGAGAACCACCCCCAAGCGCTTGAGGGCCGCGGTGTCGAGCCTGCCTTCCCGCCGGGCGGTGACGATCCGCGCCGCGCTCGTTGGCCCGACGCCGGGAACCCGCAGCAGGTCTTCCCGGCTGGCCCGGTTGACGTCCAGAGGGAAGCGGTCCATGTGACGCAAAGCCCAGTCACATTTGGGATCCAGGTACGGATGGAAGTTCGGCGCGTCGGCGCTGAGCAGTTCTTCCGCCGCGAACTGATACCGCCGCAACAGGAAGTCCGCCTGATACAGCCGGTGTTCCCGCAGCAGGGGCGGCGGCGTGCCCGGTGCGGGCAGGAGGCTATTGTCCGTCACAGGCACATAGGCCGAATAAAACACCCGCTTTAAACCGTAGCGGTGGTAAAGCCCCTGGGCCAGCCGGAGGATTTGGAAATCCGACTCCGGCGTCGCCCCAATGATCATCTGTGTCGCCTGCCCGGCACCGGAGGTTCTGCCGTCGCGAGGCCAGCCGCCGCTGGCATTACCGCCGTTGCCCGCGGAGAGTTCTTTGTCAGAAAAATGACCGGAAACAGAGAGCGTTCGCCCGGGAGAATCCAATTCATGGGAATTGCGCGGCGCGGAAAGCAGCCCGGGGCCGCGGTGTTCCGGCAGACAGAGATGCCCGTTTACCCCGCTGTCCCGCTGAATCTGCGCCATGGGTCCCAGGACGCTCTGACGGGTTTTGTCCGGGCAGAGCAGCCGCAAACTCCGTTCGCTGGGCAGCTCGATATTGACGCTCAGCCGATCCGCCAGCTGCCCTGCGCGGCGGATCAGGTCTTTAGAAGCGCCGGGAATGACCTTGCAGTGCAAATATCCGTAGAAGGCATATTTCTCTCGAAGCAATTCCAACACGCGGATCATGCGCTCCATGGTGACATCCGGACTGTGAATCACCCCACTGGAAAGAAACAGCCCTTCGATGTAATTTCTTCGATAGAATTGTATCGTCAGTTCCGCCAGTTCCTCCGGTGTGAAGGTTACCCGGGGAACGTCGTTGCTGCGGCGGTTGACACAGTATTGACAGTCATAGATGCAGACGTTGGTCATCAGCACTTTCAGAAGGGAGATGCAGCGGCCGTCCGCAGCGAAGGAATGGCAGCATCCCGCTGCCATTGCGCTGCCCATGCCTTTGCCGGGGGGGCCGGAGCGGTCCGCGCCGGAAGAAGTGCAGGCGGCGTCGTACTTTGCGCCGCCAGTCAGCAAGGTCAATTTTTCCATGAGATCCATTGGAATTCCGCCTTCCCGTCGGTTCGATTGTTTCACGTGAAACATTTGTTCTAAGTATAGCACATTTGTTTTGAGATGTAAAGAGGGGAGAAAAAATATTTTGGGAAGAGATTTTGTGAAGAGGAAAATAAATAAAATTAAAAAACGAGTTGACAAAACAAAAGAAAGAAGATATAATATGAAATAAGGGGGTGAAGATTTGGAACGAGGAACGGGGCAATCGCCCCAAATGCCAAAGAGATGCCCGGCCTGCGGCGCGGGGATGCAGGTCAAATTGCTGGGCTGTCCGGGCTGCGGAACGGAAATCCAAGGAGCGTTTCCGCTCGGCCGCTTTGAAGCGCTGGAACCGGAACAGCGGCTGTTCCTGGAAGTGTTCCTCCAGTGCCGCGGCAGCCTGAAGGACGTGGGCGCCGCCCTGGGAATTTCCTATCCGACGGCACGGGGACGGCTGGACGCCCTGATTGCCGCCCTGGGATTCCAGACGGACGCGGAGGCGCGCGGCAGCGGATGGCGGCTGCGGGTGCTGGAACAGCTCAAACGCGGCGAAATCACGACAGACGAAGCGCTCAAATACCTGCAAGGAGGGACTTTCGGATGACAGAAGAACAAAAAATGATCTTTGCAATGCTCAAAGCCGGCGAAATTACAGCGGAGGAGGCGGAGCGGCTGATGGAGGCGCTGCCCAGCGGGGTAGCCGGGGCGGCGGGGAATGCCGGCACCGTTGTGCAGCTGACGGCGGGGACGATACCGCAGCGGCTGCTGGTGACGGTGACAGAGCACGGCAGACAGCGGACGCGGGTGCGGATTCCGTTCACGGTCGTGCGGCTCGCGCTGAAGCTCGGGCGCAGCATGGACCGCCTGATTGTCCATTTTGGCGGGCCGGACGGCGCGAAAACCGCTGAAATGCTTCAGTCGATCGACCTGGACGAGATCCTGCGCCAGATCGGTGACGGAGAGATCCCGCTGCCGTGCACACTGGCGGACATTGACGCGGAGGACAAGAACGTGAAGGTGGAGCTGGAGTAACTATAGCAGAGACAACAGGAGACAACAGGAGAACAACAAAAAAGCCGGCCCTCCCGGAACAGCGGGGGAGCTGGACTTTTTTTTATATATCATCACTGCCGCTACAAAATTTGCGCAAAGTAAGCCGCCGCGCCGCAGACCGCGAAGAGCGCGCCCCAAGCGCCCCAGGACAGGAGCGAAGAAATCAGCGCGGAAAGGACGCGGACAGAGCCCCGGCGGGGGTTCGGCGGCGAATCATTTTTCAGCCGGAGGACGAAGACGGCGGCGGCGGCCAGCAGCGGCGGCAGGACGACCAGCAGGAGGTTGACAGAATTGGGGATATTGACCACCCAGAGATCCAGGGCAATCGAGCCCAACGCGGGGAGCCAGGCCGCGCCCTGGAGGAGGACCAGCGTGAGGGAGCGGCCCCGGAGGGCCAGCCGGGCCAGGGAGGGCGGGAGCGCCCGCCGCCGCGCCAAAAACGAGGCCGCTCCCCGCAGAGCCGCCCAGCAGGAGAGGGGGAAGACCACGAGGGAGAACATGACGTGCCAGAAGGGCATCCGGTGCAGGGCCAGGCGGGAGAAGCCTTCCGCCAGGACCAGGAAGAGGGCCGCGCCGTCCGCCGCGCAACAGAGGAAGCAGACGCTGTTCAACTGCCGCCGCGCGTCGGCAAGCACTGCGTCCGGATCGTTTCCCAATTTGCCGCGAAAGACCGAAAACAGCACGGCCAGCGCTCCCGCGCCGAGGGCCCAGAGGGGGAGGAAGATGGCGGCGCAGAGGCCGGTTGTCTGGCGGGCAGGGTAAGGGGCATCCCCAACGAAGAGGCAGAAGAAGAGCGGGAGGCCGACGAGGACCGGCAGCGCGCTGAGGGCCGCGCCGACCCGGAACTGGGTCAAAACGCGCTGGGACAGGCGGCGCAGGCGCTCTTCCGTCCGGAGGGGAACGGAGCCTCCCGCGGAACTGTCCGCCGTGGGGATTCGCTCGCCGCGCGGCAGTTCGTCGCAGGTGACGCCGAAAAATTCTGCCAGGGCAGGGAGCATGGCGATGTCCGGCGCGCTTTCGCTTCGCTCCCATTTGCTGACCGTTTTGTTGGAGACATAGAGCGCGTCGGCCACATCTTGCTGGGTCAGGCCGCGGGCTTTGCGGAGGATGGCGAGAAACGCGCCCAAAGAGGAGTCGCTCATGGGAAAATTCTCCTTTCGTGCCGCTATATTTTTTGGTGGTTGTGAGGGCAACGGGACGGGAACCGCTCCTATTCTACCCGACAGAGAGCAAAAAAGCAATCCCCCGTCCGGAGAATGGCTCGCCGGACGGGGGATTTTTGGATTGGTTTGGATTGAAATGGAAAGTTACGCGATGGCGCGGCTGGCGGGGCCGGCGGAGAAAAATCGGGCGGCGGGGCGGCGGGGTTCTCCGGGCGGTTCCCCGGCGACCGTGACCGACACATGGGGCAGCATTTCCTGAAGCAAGGAGGGGAAGGGGCGGCCGTAAGGGCGGCGGGACGCGCCGACGACGATTTGGGACGCGCCGATGTGTTTGGCGAAGACGGCGGCCACCACCGCTGGAGTGTCGTCATAATAAATGGATACCCGCGCGCCGGAGGCTTCCGCCAGGCGCTGGAGCTCGTTCAGGGCGTCGTAATCGGGGGCGAAAGCGTCGTTGGGCGGGAGGACGCAGAGAATTTCCAGGGGGGCGCCGGTCTGGGCCGCGGCGGAGAGCCCGGCTTCCAGAAATTGGGCGGAAGACCGCTGAGCGGTCACGCAAAGCAAAATCGGGTTGAGGAGAGACACACAGACACCTCCAGTTTTTTGATGTGAATGGGAATAACGGGAAGAAGATCCGGCATGCAACTGTATGTGAGTGATGTTCTTATGTGATACCAGGAAATTGTGTCAATGCGATAGTGGGTCCGTGAAAAAAGCAAAAATAATTTGTGAACTTTTCCGGAAGCGGTTGCGCTGCGGATGAAAATAAGGTATAATATGCACAGTACGCTAGCTGGGTTCCGTCTGGCGGGTCTGCCAATGACTGTTCCGAGGAAATGTGGGATCGCATGCCAATTTGCCTGATTGCCGGCGCGGCGCCGGAGGCCTCGCCCCCGCCGGAGCCGGTGGATTTCATCATTGCGGCGGACGGCGGGTACCGCCACCTGGCCCGCTGGGGGCTGCGGCCGGACCTGCTGCTGGGGGACATGGATTCGCTGGAGGACATCCCGGCGGGGATTCCGCTGCGGCGCTATCCGCCGGAAAAGGACGATACCGACCTGGCGCTGGCGCTGCGGGAGGGCATGGCCCGGGGGTACCGGGATTTCCTGCTGACGGGCGTCTGCGGCGGACGGCCGGACATGACCGCCGCTGCCTTCCAGATCCTGCTCTGGGCGGCGAGGCAGGGCCTGCGGGCCGAATTGCTGGCGGCGGGGTTCCGCGCGGCAGCCCTCCCGGGACCGGGAACGCTGCGGCTGCGGGGGAAGGGAACGGTCTCGGTCCTGGCGGCCGGCGGTCCGGCCAAGGGCGTGGCGGTCCGGGGGCTGCGCTACCCTCTGGAGGGTGCGACACTGCGGGAAGACATCCCCCTGGGGGTCAGCAACGAGCTGGACGGGGAAGGGACGGTGTCCCTGGCCGAAGGGGCGCTGCTGGTGTTCCGGGAAGAGGGGATCACGGCGGAACGCGAACGCGGCGGACTGCATTGATTATCATATAAAGAAAGAAGTGGTCGGCCGTGCGGTACGCACTGATTGGGTGCGGACGGGTGTCGCCGGAGCATATCCGGGCGGCACAGACGAACGGGCTGGAAATCTGCGCCCTGGCGGATTGCGTCCCCGGGCAGCGGGAAGAAAATCTTGGCGCATTCCCCGGGCTGGCGGACACGCCGTTTTATACGGATTACCGGGAGATGCTGGAGCGGGAGCGGCCTGCGCTGACGGCTATTGCCACCCCCAGCGGGCTGCACGCTGTCATGGCCCTGGACGCCATCGCCGCGGGGTCCCATGTGATTATCGAAAAGCCCATCGCCATGACGC
Source organism: Oscillospiraceae bacterium (assembly GCA_031268095.1). Taxonomy (GTDB): domain Bacteria; phylum Bacillota; class Clostridia; order Oscillospirales; family Acutalibacteraceae; genus WRMQ01. The sequence goes on from JAIRXU010000046.1 coordinate 35,732, forward strand.
TGGAAGACGCGGACCGGATTGCCGAAGCGGCCGCCGCGAAAGGGGCGGTGGTCTGCAACAACCTCCAGAACCGGTTCAATCCGGCGGTGCAGGAACTGCGCCGGGCAGTGGACGCGGGGCGGTTCGGACGGATCCTCAGCGCGGCGCTGCAACTGCGCTGGCACCGGGGAGACGACTACTACGCCCAGGCGGCTTGGCGCGGGACGCGGGCGCTGGACGGCGGCGCAATGATGAACCAGAGCATTCACGGGATTGATCTGGTCAACTGGCTGCTGGGCGGCTGCCCGGAGAGCATCGCCGCCCAAAAAGCAACCCTCCTGCGCTCCATTGAGAGCGAGGATATCGCCGTAGCGGCCCTGCGGTTCCGGACGGGAGCGCTGGCCAGCCTGGAATGCATGACGATCATGTATGCCGGGGCGCAGGAAGAGACGATTCAGATCAGCGGCACCCAGGGGATGGTCCGGCTCGGCGGCAGCTGCGCCCAGGAAGTGGAGGCCTGGCGGTTCGCGGACAGCGGCCCGGAGGAAGAAGCGGAGATGCGCCGCCGCTATGGCGCCAGTCCGGAAAGCGTCTACGGTCACGGGCACACGCTTCTGTATGCCGACGTATTGGCGGCCATCCGGGAGGGGCATGCGCCGCTGGTGGACGCCGCGGCGGGGAAACAGGCCCTGGCGATTGTCCTGGGGGCCTACGAAAGCGCGGAAAGCGGAAAAACAGTTGCATTTTCTGACGCGTTATGATATAATACTTTGTTGCTTTCCCGCAGCACGCAATTTTCATTCCCGGCGGGAAAATCAGGAGCGTTTTTGGGGGACTCTCCCCGGCGCGCCGCGAAGTAAGAGGAATACCGTGATGAAACATCGATGTATAAGGATCATTTTGGCGCTGGTGCTGACGGCGGGGATGGCTGTCGGCGCCCTGTCCGGTTGCGCGGGCAGAAAGGGAACGTACGTTCGAGCCCTGCGGGAAGCCGCGGCGGTCACGGTTCAGCCGCCGGGCGGCGGTCCCCATGCCGCAGCCGTCCCCGCGGAAAAATCCGAGCCCCTGGTCAGCTCCGGCTGGCTGAAGCTCTACTTTGATGAGGCCAGCAAAACCCCGGTCGTTCGGGAAACAAATTCCGGCAAGGACTGGTCCGCGCTGCCCCTGACCCCGGCGACCCCCCAGGCCAACGCCGGGGCCGCCGCCATTACGGCGACGATTATCGTCGGCACACAGCGGCTGGAACTCAATTCCCAGGATCACGCGGTCGCTTTCGGCGGCGCGGCGGCGGAGCCCCTCGGGCAGAGGGTCTACGGCATGCGGGTGCGCTACGTCCTGACGCCGGACGCGGCGACGGCCGCCCGGGCCGCGCAGGACAAACTGACGCAGACGGACGTTGCCTTCGCGGTGACGGCGGACTATTTCCTGGAAGACGGGAACTTCGTCGCGGAAGCGGTTTGGCAGAATCTTTCCGGAAATCCCGACGCGCTGATCGAAAGCCTTGGGGTGCTGGAGCAGTTCGGCGCACTGCGGCAGCCGGGACAGGATGATTTCCTGCTGCTGCCGGACGGCTGCGGCGCACTGCTTTATCCGGCGCGGACGACGAAAGACCAGACGGCGGAAGACCGGGCGAAGGAAAGCCAGACGATCCGGTACCAGGTCTATGGCCCGGATCCTTCCGCCCCGGAAGCCGAAGCGCCCAAAGAGATGATCACCCAGGGGACGGACGGCCAGCCGCTGCGGGCGAACCTGCCTTTTTTCGGCGTCCGCAAGCAGCGCAGCGCCTTCCTGGCGCTGATTGAGCAGGGCGACGCCCAGGCGGTGATCCTCGCCCGGCAAAGCATTCCCGGGGAGGTGCCGCAGAGCGCTGTTGGGCCCCGGTTCACGATTACGCCCACCACCCTTCCGGTAACGCCCGGCGCGGACGCCGGGACGCAGGCGCGCGCGGCGGTGGCCGGCTTCGCCGAAGGGGACAGTCCGGGCGAGGGGAAAAACGGGACCATCCGGATCTGTTACCGGTTTTTCTTCGACAACAGCGCCACCGAAGTAACCATGGCGGTGGCCTGCCGGGAGCAATTGATCCGCTCGGGGAAACTTTCGACCACCAAGCAGGTGACGGAATCCGCGGCTGTATCCGACAAGGAGCAGCAGCCGATGCTGCTGACGCTGCTGGGCACCGTCCCCAAAGGGAAAAACGGGACCGGGCTGCGCACCGCCACCCGCTTTGAAGACGCGCTGGACATCCTCACGCGCCTCAAATCCAAGGGGATTGACAGCCTCAACCTCCGCTACCAGACCGCGCTGCGCGGCGGACCGCGGCAGGCGGCGGCAGAAGACGTCGCGCCGCTGCTGCGGTTGGGCGGCGACAGAGGATTGGCGGAGCTCCAGTCCTACTGCGAAACAACGAATTTTTCGCTCTATGTGCAGGTGAACGTGCTCTCTCTGGGCGGCGGGCAGCGTTCGCGCCAGGCGGTGACGCTGGCGGGAGATCCGGTCGCGCTGGCGCTGCCCCAGGCGGCGGGAACGGGCGTACCGGTAGGGTTGCGGACCCTCTCGGCGAAGGATACACCGGCCAAGGCGCTGCTCAAGCGGCTGGACGCGCTGGACGGCATCGCGATTGGCGACCTGGGATCGGTGCTCTACGCCAGTTATCCGACGGGGATGCGCCGGCAGGACAGCGCCGCGTTCATCGGCCGGCTGTTTCCGGCCCTTTCAGCCCGCTGGAAGATCATGCTTGACAACGGCAACGGCTATGCCCTCAAGACGGCGGACGTCCTGGCGGACCTCCCGCTGGACACCCAATTGCGCCAGCCGACGGCCAACCGTTACCGGGCCGTCCCCTTCGTGCCCATGATCCTCCACGGCAACTTGGATTACGCGGGCCCGGCGATCAACTTGGCGGCGGATCCGCAGCAGGCGCTGCTGCGGGCGGTGGAATACGGCGCGTGCCCCAGCTACACCTGGGTCGGCCAGCAAGGCGCGGCGGACGCCTTGGCGAACGAATCGTCTGCTGACGAATCGTCTGCTGAGAAAGCGCCGGCGACGGGATCGCTGGCGGATCGGCTCTACTTCGAACCGCTGCTGAGCGCGGCGGCCGACGACTGCGCGCGGGTCAGCAGCGCCCTGCGGGGACTGCGGGGGCAGCGGATCACAGACCACAGCGAGCCCCGCCCCGGCCTGATGCTGACCAGCTACGACACGACGCTGATTTACGTCAACTACAACGACCGGCCCGTCACGGTAGACGGGATCACCGTCCCCGCGCGGGATTTTCTGCGGGTAGGGTAACGAAGGCATACTTCGCCGCGCGCAGACATAGAACAGGACGGGGACGGCGCGCCCCCTATCAATTTGGTTTTCTGAGATTGGAAAGGAGTTTCCCTGCATGGAGAATCTGTCCGGCATCCTAAGGCAGTTCGCGCTGGAAGAGGAATACAACGGCTTTTCCGCCCCAAAGACCCTGGAGGACGGCCACATCAACGACACGTATGTCTTCGCCAGCCAGCGGGAGGGGGGAGAGCCCGGTCCGCGCTACCTGCTTCAGCGAATCAACACCTTCGTATTCAAGCATCCCCGGGAGCTGATGGAAAACATTCTGCACGTTACCGAACACATCCGCAGCGGCGCAGCGGCGCAGGCCAGCGGGCTGCGGACCCTGTCCGTTTACCGCACGAAGACGGGGGAGCTTTGCTACACGGACGAAGAGGGCGGAACTTGGCGCTGCTATAATTACGTGGAGAACACGTATTCCCTCCAGGCGGCCAGCTGCCTGGAAGACGCCTACCGCGCCGCGCGGGCCTTCGGGGCCTTTGCCCGGATGATTGCCGATTTCCCCATCGGGCAGCTTCACGAGACGATCCCGGACTTCCATCACACGGTTCGCCGGTATGAGCAGCTGGAGCAGGCCATTGCGGAGAACCGGGCCGGCCGGTTGGAGGAGGTGCGGGCGGAAGTCGCTTTCGCGCAGGCGCGGCGGGCGGACGCGGCACGGCTGGTGGACCTGCTGGCGGCAGGAAAACTCCCGCTGCGGGTCACGCACAACGACACGAAACTCAACAACGTTCTGTTTGATTTGGACACGCATGAGCCTGTCTGCGTGGTGGACCTGGATACGATTATGCCCGGGCTCTCGCTCTATGACTTCGGGGACAGCATCCGGTTCCTGGGCAACACCGCCGCCGAGGACGAGCGGGACCTGACGAAGGTGGACATCAGCCTGCCCATATATGAGAGCTATGCGCGTGGGTATCTGGCCGAGGCGGGGGAGAGCCTTTGGGAAGAAGAGGCCCGGCTGCTGCCGTTCTCCGCGAAACTGATGAGTTACGAATGCGGCATGCGGTTTCTGGCCGATTACCTCAACGGGGACGTGTATTTCCGCGTTCACCAGGCGGACGATAATCTGGCCCGCTGCCGGACGCAGTTTAAGCTGGTGGAAAAGATTGAGGCGCGCCTGGACGAGATGGAAGCGGTCACGATGGGGATTTACCGGGGAGAGAAATAAAAAAACATCGGAAATTACAGCGGCCCGGAGACGATTCAGTTCGTCTCCGGGCCTTGTTTGCGGATCAGGGCTGGTCGATTGATTCCACGAAGCAGCGGAAGACCAGGCAGGTTACGCCTTTCTCCGCCGTCTCGCTCTTGAGCGCGCAGAAGGCGATGGTGGCGCCGACCTCTGCCGAAGGCTCGAAGGCGGAGCGGGAGGCCATGAACGCTTCCTCTGCAGCCTCGGTGCCTTCGAAGACCAGTTCCGTGCCCAGGGTGATCTTGCGCCCGTCCGCGTAAGTGCCGGTGATGCGCACTTGCAGATCCTTTTCCAAGGCGGTCCGGTCGCCGGTCGCCGCGGAAATCCGGTAAAGGGAGGAGCGGGGGTCATCCGGGGCGTCGCCGGATTTGCGGATGGGTTCCCAGGTCACCGCTTCTCCGGCCAGCATGGCTGGAAGGGCAAAGACGGGCGTTTGGATTTCCTCCCCGGCGGAAGGGGCCGGCTGGTCCACAGACGCGCCGGGAGTAAAGGGCCGCCAGAGGGGGTAGGTCAGCGCGCCGCCAAGCACCAGCAGCAGACAGGCCGCCAGGGCGGCCATCCGCCGGACAGGCAGGGAGGAGCGCCGGGCCGCGCCGCCCGCAGCGGCGGTTTCAATGGCGGAGAACATCCGGGCCTCCTGCGCGGCGCTGGGGGAAAGGGCATCGAACAGATCATGGATTCGCTTCTTCATCAAGCATACCTCCCAAGTCAAGTAAGTCGAGTTTGAGCAGGGCGCGGCCCTTGGCCAGCTGGGTTTGGAGGGTGCTCTCTTTCCGCCCGAGGAGCCGCGACAGGTCCCGGACGCGGTAGCCCTCGTAGTAGTAAAGATAGAGCAAGGTCTTGTATTTTTCCGGCAGGGCGAGGAGCGCGCGCAGGGTATCGCCGTCCGAGACGGCAGAATCGGGAGAAGAAAGCTCCGGGAGATCGTCCCAGTTGGTCCGGCGACTGCGCCAGGGGCTGCGGAGCAGGTCCCGGCAGTGGTTGCGCGCGGCAGTGATCAGCCATGCCTTTTCGTGCTCCGGGTCCTGGAACTGCTTCGGATGCTGGAGCAGCTTCAGAAAGACCGACTGGACCGCGTCCTCCGCGTCGGCGTCGCTGCGCAGGCTGAGCCGGCAGAGCCGGTAGACCATTCCCGTGTGCCGCCGGTAAAGGTCCGCAAACGTATCCGGCCGTGATAACGCATCGTCCTTTGTGTGTCTCAAACTTTCACCTCCCTGTCAAGTACACGGGCGGGGAGCCGGAAATATCTTTTCCGAGGAAAATTTTTTTTGGGGACGCAGTGTTCTGCGTCCCCCGGTGGTATTTGGTTGCGGTTTCCGGCCTTGCCGGTTAATACCAGAGCCAGCCGAAGAGGAAGATGAGGATCAGCCACTGCCACCAGGCGTAAGCGACGGTCAGATTGGCGTCGCCGTATTTTCCCGTAGCGGAATAGCAAAGCACCTTGGTTGCCCCTGTGCCGGTGGTGATGACTTCGCCGTTATCGCCCATGGTCGCGACAGCTTCGTCTTCCGTCAGCCAGAGATACCAAATCTCATTGCCGGACGCCTGAAATTTGAAATCTTCTTTGTACTGCATATCTTTACGCCAGGGGGTAAGCTGCAGCGGGGAAATACCGGGCGGATTATACGGCCCGACGGTGCGCTGCTGGAGGGACAGCTTGCCGTTCGCGGCCTTGACGGCATAGAACATCTGCCCGGCAAGGACGATGTTGCCGACGATCTGTCCGGGGGCGCGGACGGGGTCCGCAAAGAGCTGCGTCGGGTTTTGCAGGTTGCTGTCCAGGGAGCAGGCCTCGTAATAGAGGGTATAGCAAAGCAGGCCGTTCCCGATGGAGAGGCAGGGGGGAGCCATGGAGCCGGGGGAAATGGAGCCGTTGGGGAAGGGCTGGGAATCGATGGCGACACCTTGCAGCGATTCTGCGGTCGCGAAAGTATAGGTCCAGAGATGATAGCCGACGCTGATCATGTTACCCGTATAGACGGGAGAGCGGCTGTAGGCCTTGACGTAGCACCACTTGCCGTTATAGTAAACCATGGGACCCTTCGCGTCCTTCCAGAAGAAGTTTTCGTAGTCCGTCGAATTGGCGGCGGCGGGGGCGGTGGAGGCGTAACCGTAGTGGGCGGGGCTTTTGCTCTGCATGGCGGCGTCGCTGAGGAGAAAATAGGTGTAAGTAGAGCGGCCGAAGTCCGAAGGGTCGTCCCACGTCGTATCGACATGATACCACTGGCCGCCGAGCTTCACCATGTTCCAGGCATGGTTCATGGCGTCGCTGGAGACAAACACGCAGTCCACGCCCAGCCGCTGCATCAGCAGCAGGAAAGCCAGCGCGTAGCCCTGGCAGACGCCGAGGCCGTCAACGAGGATACCGTAGACATTGAAGGCGGAGTAATAATAGGGCAAATACTTGTTGGCGTCTTTGGTGACCATCTCCGCCGCTTCGTAGTCATACTCCGCGGTGGTGGTCAGGTACTCGTGAACCCACAGGGCCTTTTCCGCGTCGCTGAGAGCGGCGGGGATTTGGCTGAGAATGTAGTTCAGCACATCGTTGAGCAGGAGGGTCTGCGCTTTGATGCTGCGGGTGGTATAGATATAGGCGGGAGCGATGATCTTCGGATTGTTCTTCATGGAATAGTAGCCGGCGACATAGAAGATTTCCGGATGGGTATTGATGATCCGCATGAAGAGCTGCTCAATTTCGGCCGGGGTGATGCTGAAGGAAGACAGGTCGATGGTCTCTTCGAAAGCCAGCATGCCGGAGACCAGACGGGATTCCGCTGTTTCCGCCTGGGGGGTGAGGGTGCGCTTGGGCGCGGGGCAGGCCGCCAGAAAAGAACCCGCCTGGAGGAGTTCCGTGTCCGCCGGGGCGGAGAGGTCCGCGCCTTCCGGCGGGACGTATGGCTGGAGATCGGCCGCCGCCTTGCGCAAAGCGGGGGAGCCAATCGCGTCCGCCAGGCTGGCGGATCCCTGTATGGTTTCCGCAGGAGAAGCCGAGGCGAGCGCCGCCGGAAGCGCGCCGAAGAGCAGAACCGCAGATAGCAGCAGAGAAAGAAGACGCTTGGCCATGGTCGTCAGTTTCATGATGGTAATCCTTCCTGTTTCAGTTTGAGCCTGTTTATTATACAGGCGAAGGCGGTTCTTTGTCAATGGGTTCCGGGGCGTCTGCTGAAATTTTGTCACCGGCGCTGTTTTTTTGATCGGCGGGCTGGCGGGGGGTGGAGCGCGGCTCCAGGGCGGAAAGGTTGCGCTCCAGGACGGCGCGGCCCCGCCAGGCATAGGCACGGCCGGTAAGGGAAGCGGGATCCAGGCAGTCCGGCTCCAGGCGGGGCCGCAGGCCGGCGGTGAACTCCGGCAGGGGAGCGAGTTCGGCGGCGCGGCCCCGGGGGCAGGCCTCCTGGCAGAGATCGCAGCCCCAGACGGTCCCCGCCCGGCGCAGAAGGAGCGCTGTCCGACTGTCCAGATCGCCTTTGCGCTGGGAGAGGAAGGACAAGCAGCGCTCCCGGCGGAAGCCGCCTGCTTCCAGCGCGCCGGCAGGGCAGGCGCGGCGGCAAGGGGGAACGCGGTCCCCGGCGGCGCAATTTTCGCAGGGATCCGGCAGCGGTCCCGGGGCGGGGCGGCCGAGGGCTAAGCGCAGTTCGGCGGCGGGGAGGGAGGAGGCGAGCGTCCCCAGAAAGACCCAGGAGCCGAAGCGTTCGGTGATCAGAAGATGATGGCACCCGCGCCGCCCCAGCCCAGCCTGCTCGGCCAGAGCCACTTCCGGCAGGGGGGAATTGTCGCAAAACCAGGGGAAGGCCGCGCCGGGGAACCGCTCCGCCAGGGCCGCGCCGGCCGCCGCCAGCCGCGCCCCGACGATCCGGTGATAATCCGGGGGGACAGCGTAGCGGGAAAGGTTGCGGCCGGGATAGCATGCCTCCGGCAGACGGTAAGGGAAGGCGGCGACAAGGCAGGCGGCGGGGGGGAGGGGGCAGGGCGCGGGGGCACGGGTCTCCCGCAGGGGGAGGGACGCGTCCCAGGCGCAGATCCCCCAAAGAGGCAGCAGGGCGTCCAGGCGTGACGCAAGATCCATGGGCAGGCCTCCCCTCACGCGCGCGTTTGGAAAATATGCGGACATTGGTTCTGCTGGAACGCAGGCCTCCCTCACGCGCGCGTCTTGATTTTTGTTAGAGTTGCTCCAACTGCCGGAGAATGTCTTGGAAGCGGCCGTCGGCCCGGAGGGGATCGAAACAGGGGAGGATGAGATATTCTTCCCGCAGGAGCAGCGGCAAGGGACGGGTGTCGGCAGTATGGCAGGGTTCGTCGTCGATATTGGCCGCCGCGTGTTCCGCGGCCTGGGCGAGGTGGTCCAGCGCGGCGGCCCGGTCGCCGAGGGCCAGCGCGTCTTTGGCGTTTTCGGCGGCCAGCTTGGCCAACTGCTCGTGCCAGCCGCCGAACGATCCGTCCAGCGCGAGGGCAACGCAGCGCGCGACCTTCTCCCGCCAGGCGATCCGCGCCGCCGGGGTATCCGCGCCGCCCCTGGAGAGGAAGGCCCGCATGGCCCAGGTCAGCAGCTCCAGGCCCTTGGTGATCCGGCCGCGCAGGAAGGACAAACGCTCCTCGCCTTCGAGGGCCCAGTAGAGCATTTGCTCGCGGCAGCTGGCCTCGGCGGGGAGAGTTTCAATCAGTGCGCGGCCCTGAGACTTGCGGCCGGTCTCGCAGTAATGGAAAGCAAGGCGGGCTTGGGCTTCCAGACGCAGGGCGTCCTCCGGGCAAAACCGCAGAATTTTTTCGCCCAGGGCGACGATTTCCGCGCCATAGTTTTGCTGGTTTTCGCGCCAGTTGGGGATGTTGCCGTCGTCACTGCCCGCGACGAAGAGGGCGTACATCAGTTGATTTTGCAGCGGCCAGCTGCCGGGAAATTCCCGCGCCGCCGCCCGGGCCAGTTCCACCGCGTCGTTGACCAGGCCGCGGTTCATGGCCTCGTCAAAAGAGTGCAGATGCGCCTGGATTTGAGCGGTTCGGGCTTCTTGCCCGGCACCGAGCAAGTCGTCCACGGTGACGCCAAAATAGGCCGCCAGGTTTGGCAACAGGGTGACGTCTGGCAGGGTGACTCCGGTTTCCCAACGGCTGACCGCCTGGGGCGACACCCCGAAGACTTCCGCAAGTTGCTCCTGGGTCAGGTCCCGCGCCCGGCGCAGGGTCTTGATGGTTTCCTGGAAGGTGATGCGCATGTCAAATGCCTCCTTCTGTTTGGGTTGCTTTAGCATACCACGGGGAAAGGGGAAAGGCAAGCAACCAAAGCGGGAGGAGAATTCTCAGGGGCAGGAGGGTCAAAACAGGTGCATTTCTTCGTCCAAAACGGCGTCGCTCTGGTCGGAGAGGACCTCCCGCAGGCCAATGCGCTTTTGATCCCGCGCCTCCTCGATCAGCTCACTGAGCAGTTCCTTCACGTCCCCGGGAATTTTGACGCGCTTCAGGTCAAATTCCCGGCAGGAGCGGTCGGAGGAGATGCAGTGAATGCTGCCGGTGCCCAGGATCCGGTCCCAGAGGGTCCGGCGCAAAGAGATGTCTAAGATGCGGTAAAGCCGGACTTCGTCCTCGACACGCCGAAACAGGCCGATGTCGATAATCAGCCGCTCTTCGGAGAGGTAATACCGGGTGAAGGTCCAGGGCTGGCCGAGGAAATTGCGCTTGCGGTCCGCCCAAAGAACCTCTTTTTTGCCAATCATCTGCCGCGCTTGCTTGCCCAAAGATGCCGCTTCCCTTCTGATGGTTCTCTGCCGGAGTCCATATCTATCATGTCTAAAAGATAGGATGAGGGCGCGTTACCGCCTTTTTTTGAGCACAGCCACCGCGGCCAGGCCCGCCGCCGCGCCGGAGGCAATGGTCAGGCCAAGGATGCTCCGGCGGACGAGGGGTTTTGCCGCGCCGAAACTGGAGGGCACCGCGTCAATGACCGGGAGGGCCCAGGGGACTTTGGCGTCTTCGCCGAAGAGGTCCGCAAAGGTGCGGATGTACGTTTCATACCGGGCAATGTCCTCTTCCCGGAAGCGGAACATCCGCACACCCCGGCGGCGGCCCGGCCCGTAGGACTGGAAGCCCAAGGCGGGGGCATAGCCCAGATCGACGCCGCCAACGACGCCGTGGAACCCGTTGTGGTGGTCATGGCCGAAATACATGCCCAGCATGTCCCCCTTTTCCTGGGCGGCGGCAAAAAGCCCGGCGTTATGGTCGGGGGTGGAAGGCAGTTCGCCCATGAAGGAGCCGGGGGCGGCTTTGGTCTCGTCCAGGACGTAGTAACTGCCTTCATGGGAGCGGAAGCCCTCCAGGGCCCCTGCCGTCCCCTTGGGGACTTTGCGGTAGAGCTCCAGGATTTCTTCGACGGCGATGTGCTGAAACAGCAGCGAAGGGACCGGACGGCCGCCGTTGCGGGCGATGAGCGCATCGCGGGTGCGGCGGTACCAGTCCACCTGCTCCGGCCGCAGCGGCTGGTAGCCCAGTCCTTTGGCCCCATGGGAGTCCAGCAGGTAGAAGTTCAGCGCCGGGCCGCTGCCGGCGGAATGCAGGACCTCGACGGTATGGTTGGCGCAGCCGGGCGCGTCGGCCAGGTCCGCGGCGCAGCAAAGGGGGTAACTCTGATAAATCCGGACCTGCTCATCGTCGTCCAGGGGCGCGTCGTGGTCATGATTGCCGAAGACGAAGGTGAACGGGATTCCGCGCTGGGCCAGGGGGGAAAGAATGTCATCCAGCGTACGTTCGATTTTCTGGCGCTTCTGCGCGGCGGTGCCGAACCAGAGCGACGCGCCGTAGCCCTTGACCTGATCCCCGGTGAGAATGACGAAATCTGGGCGCTCCGCGTCCAGCAAAGCCTCCAGCAGCGTTCGGGTGGGGTTGTCCAAGCCGTTGCTATGCTGGATGTCGGAAATCTGCATGACGGAGAAGGAGCCGTCGGGCCGAAAGCGTAGGGTGGGTTTCGCGCTTTGCATGGCGTTCATTTTGCCTGCCTCCTGTTTATCTGATCTTTCCTTTATTATACCACAGATCGGCGAAAAGCACAACAGAAATTGCCAAGTGACTTCCCAAAAATGTCAAAGCAACCAAAGCATTTGTGGAAGTCGGATAAAATTTCGGTCAGATTTTGTGCAAAGCTACAAAACTGAAAAAGTTGTTACAAAAGGGTTACAATTTGGTGGCGTTTATGATATACTATTGACGTAGCACAGATCATCAACGAGCGCGAAACGGGGAGGTGGGGCCGATGGCGCGGCCGGGAAAGCCGGAAACCCAGGGGCAGGGAACTGCGGACATCGTGCGGCTGGAGTACACGTACCCCTCCGCCTCGGGCCTGGGGGAGATTTACGCCCGCGGCTGGATGATCAACGGCGTTGCCCCGAAAGCGCTGGTGCACGTTGTGCACGGAATGGCGGAGCACGGAGAGCGGTACGAGGCGTTTGCCCGGGCCCTCTGCCGGGAGGGCTACGCCCTTTGGGCCGCCGACCTGATCGGGCACGGACGGTCCGCCCAAACGGACGAGGACCTGGGCTGGTTCGGAGAAAGCGGCGGCTGGTTGTCCTTCGTCAACGACACCAAGCGGCTGAACGACCATTTGCGCCGTCTGTATCCGGACATCCCCATCGTCTTGTTCGGACACAGCATGGGTTCCTTCGTGGCGCGGGCATATTGCGCAAGGTACGGCGGAGAGTTGGCGGGCGCCGTCTTCTGCGGCACCAGCGGCCGGAATCCGGCCACAGCGGCCGGGATCCTCGCGGCGCGGCTGATGATCACCTTCCGGGGAGGGCGGCACCGCAGCGAACTGCTGGACACCGCCGCCTTCGGAACCTATAACAAAAAGTATTCCGGCAAGCCCCGCACGAAGTTCGACTGGCTCAACACCGACCCCGCGCAAGTGGACCGCTACTTGGCGGATGAGCGCTGCGGCTTCCTCTTTACCGCCGCCGGTATGCTGGACATGATGGGGCTGCTCCAGAACGTCTCGCGGCAGAACTGGTTCCAGTCCGTGCCCTACCGGCTGCCGATGCTGCTGATCGCGGGGGAGGACGATCCCGTCGGGGATGACGGCAAGGGTGTGCGGCAGGTCTACCGTGAGCTCAAGGAAAGCGGGCACAACAACACGTCTTGCAAAATTTTCCCCGGAATGCGGCACGAAATTCTGCTGGAACCCCGGCGCCAAGAAGTGTATGACGCTATTTTCGCGTGGCTCGCGGCCGCGCTCCCCAAAGAATGACCTAGGCCGGATGTTCCGCCGAGTACCAATAGCAAACAATATGTGGAGGTATATTTTGTGAAAACACTGTTAATTTATCACAGCACCAGCCGCCGGGTGATTGACCTATGCGAAGGCGCCGCCTGCGGAGACGTAGATGTCCTCGCCCTCGCGCCCCGCTACCGCCGGGGAGCGCTCTGGAACGCCGTTGTCGGCGCGCTGCGCGCCCTCGCCGGGAAAGGCAACCGCATTGAGCCGCTGGAAGTGGACCTGTCCCAGTACGACGCCATCGTCCTTGCGACGTCCCTGCGCTTCTGCGCGCCCAGCGCGGAATGCAACGAGTTCCTGTACCGGTACAACCTGGCCGGACGGGAAGTGACGTCCCTGGTGTTCAGCCGGGTCCGGCTGTTCGGCCGCTCGATGGAGCTGATGCGCAAGCGGATTCGGCTGGCCGGCGGCGTGTGCCGCGGCATTGTCTGCCTGAGCGAAAGCACCATGCCCAAGGCGGAATCCACCAATGTGCTCGCCCTGGCGAAACTGCGCACCTACGCGCGCTGAGGTCTGGCCGTAAAAATTGGAGCGGCAGTTTTTGAAATATTTTTCAAAAAAGGGTTGACAAGAACGGAAAATTAGGATATAATAGGCGTGTAAGGGGCAGAGGTAACGATAGATCCGCTTCTTGCCAGCGCGGAAAGACGCCGCCGGTTACTTTATTTTTTCCATTTTGCTTCATACAAACCCTTCAACCCAAAGAAGCGGGGCATTATGCCCCGCTTCTTTGGGTTTTCCGGATTCTTTGCGAGGGAAGGCGGGAAAAATGCAAAGGCAACGAAAAAAATCTTGACATCGGCGGCGAAAGCTGGTATACTATCTAGGCAAATGAAGCAGAGCAGAAATGCTTTCACCCACGAGGTACCGTCCGCCGCGGGTCGATATTCCCGGAAACGCCGTTCGGCGGGGCCGGCTGGAATTTCGTGCGGCGGCGTCTGTCCCGCGCGTTTGCTATTTTTTGGGGAGGTGTTTTCACATCAGTACTAGGGATCTGCAAATCAATGACGCGATACGGGACCGGGAACTGCGCATCGTTTCCGAGACCGGCGAGCAGCTGGGCATCATGTCCGCCGCCCAGGCGCTCGACTTGGCTACAAGCAAGAATCTGGACCTGGTCAAGATCGCGCCGCAGGCCAAACCGCCCGTCTGCAAAATTATGGATTACGGCAAATACCGCTTCGAGCAAGCCAAGCGGGAAAAAGAGGCGCGAAAGAATCAAAAGACCGTCGAACTCAAGGAAATTCGCCTTTCCGTGGGCGTTGGAGAGCATGATTTTGAGACGAAGGCCAATCATGCCCGGCAGTTCCTGGAGGACGGCCATAAGGTCAAGGTTTCCATCCGCTTCCGCGGGCGGGAGATGACGCACACCGATCTCGCGCTGAAGAAGATGGCCTCGTTTGCCGAAACCTGCGCCGAGGTGAGCACCATTGAGCGCCCGGCCAAAACGGAAGGGCGGCAAATGCTGATGTTCCTGACCCCCAAGGTGAAATCCTAAATTTCAAATCACAGGAGGAGCGAAACCATGCCCAAGATCAAAACGCACAGCGGCGCGAAAAAGCGCTTTAAGCTTTCCGGATCCGGGAAGCCCATCCGCAGTCACGCGTTAAAGTCCCACATCCTCACCAAGAAGACCCGCAAGCGCAAGCGCAGCCTGCGGCAGACCGTCGTGGCCGACGCAACCAACCAGCGCCAGATCAAGCGCTTGATTCCTTACAAATAAGCAGCGGGCGGACCCGGTTGTTCAGCATCGAATCATCTATCACTCATTCCTAATATTTATCATATAAACGGAGGTTTCCAGCCATGGCTCGTGTCAAAGGCGCGATGATGACGCGCAAACGCCGCAACAAAGTATTGAAGCTCGCCAAGGGCTATTACGGCTCCAAAAGCCGCCTATTTAAGACCGCGAAACAGGCGGTCATGAAGTCCGGCCAGTACGCTTACATTGGCCGCAAGCAGAAAAAACGCGATTTCCGCCGCCTCTGGATCACCCGCATTTCCGCCGCCGCAAAGCTGAACGGTTTGAATTATTCCACGTTCATGGGCGGCCTCAAGCGGGCGGAAATTACCCTCAACCGCAAGATGCTCAGCGAAATCGCCATTGCCGATCCGGCGGCCTTCACGGCGCTGGCGGAGCAGGCGAAGGCGGCGCTGTAAGACGCAAGAAGCAGGGAAGCAGGCTATCCGCCCGCGTCCTGCTTCTTCGATTCTGTTTTGGCATACTGCGGAGAGAACACAGGCGGGAGAAAGCTGCCCTTTTTTATGATAAGGCGGCGGGGTAGACGCGGGAAGGGGGCGGGCCCATGACGGGCAATGCGGCACACTTCAGCGGCAAGGCGGATGTTTACGCCGCGGCGCGGCCAAGCTACGCGCCCGCCGCTCTGGATTTTCTCGCGGGTCTGCTGCCGTCCGGCGCGGCGGTGGCCGACGTCGGCGCGGGGACAGGAAAGTTTTCCGTCCTGCTGGCGGAAAAGGGGTTCTGCGTCACGGCGGTGGAGCCGAACGGGGACATGCTGGCCAAGCTGCGGGAAATCCCGGGGATCCGGGCGGTGCAAGCGGCCGCCGAGGCGACGGCGCTGCCAGACGGCAGCGCGGACGCGGCGACTTGCGCGCAGGCGTTCCACTGGTTTGAACCGGCGGCCTTCCGCGCGGAATGCGAGCGGATTCTTCGGCCCGGCGGCAGGATTTTCATTGTGTACAACCGCCCGGGCGCGGCGTTTTATGAGGATTCCGAACTGAATTGGCACCGCCGGCGGGACGACCACCGCGCCCAAACGGAACAGCGGATGGAGAATGTGCGCAACTTCCTGGGCCCCGGCATGCGGGAAGAACGCTTCCCGAACCCGGTGGCATACGATCTGCCGGGCTGGCAGGCGTATATGCTTTCCCACTCCCATTCGCCCCGGGAGGGTGACCCGGACTATTCCCGGTTCCTGGGAAGCTGCGCCGCTATGTTCGAAAAACGCAGCGAAAACGGAACGCTGCGCCTCCCGCTGGAAACCATTGTTTATACGGCATGAACCCGGGCAGACAGCAGTGTCTGCCTTTCGCTTGCCTAGTGAAATGGGGGATAGTATGACTGCGGACCGGAAGAAGCGGCTATTCTATGCCGGAGCGGCGCTGGTTCTTTTCGCTGCGGAAGTATGCATCGCTCTGGCTGCCCACGACGGGTTTGTCCGGCCCTACTTGGGGGACGCGCTGGCGGTCATTTTGCTGCACTGCGCCGTCCGGATTCTCTGGCCGGAAAACCCCCGGCGCCTGCCGCTCTATGTATTCTTGCTGGCCTGCGCGATAGAAGCCGCCCAGGCGATTCACTTGCTGCGCTTTTTGGGGCTGGAGGGGGTTGGCTGGCTGACGTTCCTGCTGGGCAGCAGTTTCAGCTGGGGGGACGTCCTCTGCTATTTTGCTGGCTGCGCGTTCGTCGCGGCAGGGGAGTGTGTCTATGCGGTTCGAAGAGCCCGAAATGATCCGCGCCAAGGATAATGTCCGGATCAAGGCCGCTGTCCGCCTGCGGGACGACGCGCGGGAGCGGCGGGACCAAGGCCGGTTTTTCCTGGAAGGCTATCGCCTGTGCGCCGACGCCTTGCTCTCGGGCTGCGCGCCGGAAACGCTTTTTCTGACGAAGGCGGCGCGGGAGAGCTACGACACCGCCGCACTGGAAGCCGCGGCGGGGCAGGTGTTCCTGGTGCCGACGGAGCTGGCGGGAAAACTCGGGGACACCAAGCATCCCCAGGGGATTTTTGCGGTGCTCCGAACGCCGCCGGAGGCTCCCTGGCACTTCCGGCTCAGGGGACGGTACGCGGCGCTGGAGGGAATACAGGATCCCGCCAACCTGGGGGCCGTTGCCCGGACGGCGGAGGCGCTGGGCGCGGACGGGCTGCTGCTCTGCGGCGGCTGCGACCGCTTCCATCCCAAGGCGCAGCGGACCGCGATGGGTTCCCTGCTGCGGCTGCCGGTGCTGGAGACGGCGGACTTGCCCGCCGCGCTGGCGGAAGCGGAGGCGCTGGGGATTCCGGCGTATGCCGCCGTGCCGGACGCATCCGCCCCCGCCGTGACGGAAATGGACGGGTCCGGCGGCGGGATCCTGGTGGTCGGCAACGAGGGAAACGGGCTGAGCGCCGGGCTGCTGGCGGTCTGCCCGCGCCGGGTGACGATCCCCATGCGGGGCCGGGCGGAATCCCTCAACGCCGCCGCCGCCGCTGCCATCCTGCTTTGGGAGCTGATGGGGCGCTGCATTCCAGCGCGGGCAGCGGCAGAATTCTGACGTCCCAAATCTAACAGCGGAGTTGGTTTCGATGGAAGAGGCGCAGTACTGGGTGTGGCTTCAGCAGGCGCTGGGCATCTCCGCCGCGCTGCGGACCCAGGAGATCGTTGACGCCTTCGGCGGGGCGCGGGAACTGTATGACAGTTCCGATTACGCCCGGCGTGTCTCCGGCGTCCTGACCAATTTGCAGCTGACGAAGCTGGCGGCGACGCCTCTTTCCGCGGCGGATTCCGTTCTGCGGGAATGCGCCCGGGATTCCCTGCATATCCTAACACCGCAGGACCCCGGGTACCCGACCCAGCTGCGGGCGCTGGTCAACTTCCCGCTGGCGCTCTACGTCTGGGGCAGCCTGGACTGCCTGCGGGACCGGCTGGCGCTGGCGCTGGTCGGCACCCGGCACGCCGCCCGCAAGAGCTTAGACATTGCCGCCCGGCTCAGCGGTTCTCTGGCGCGGGCCGGATGCGCGGTGGTCTCCGGCGGGGCGCTGGGAATTGACAGCGCCGCCCACCGGGGCGCACTGGAGGCCGAGGGCTGGACGGTGGCGGTTCTGGGCTGCGGAATCCGTACGCCCTACCTGCCGGAAAACGCGGAGATGCGGGCAAGAATCGCGAAACACGGCGCCGTCATCAGCGAATACCCCGCCAGGACGCCGGCCCTGGGGCACCATTTCCCGGTCCGCAACCGCATCATTTCGGGCCTGAGTTTCGGGACCATCGTCGTTGAGGCCGACGAGCGCAGCGGCTCTCTGATCACCGCGCAATGCGCCGCGGAGCAGGGGCGGGACGTATTCGCGGTGCCCGGGGACGCGTTTGGGTCAACTTACAACGGCGGGAATAAACTGATTCGGGAAGGGGCGCGGCCGGTCTTTTCGGCGATGGACGTGCTGGAAGACTACGCGATGTGTTATCCCGAGCTGGTCAACATGCGCCGGGTGGAACGGGACCTGGAACGGTCCGGCGGCGACCCGGACGCGGTTCCGGTGAAACGTCCGCGCCAGCCGGGAAGCGCCCGTCCGTCCAAGCCGCGCGCGGCAAGGGCCGGCGGGGACGGATTCCCCCTGACAGGCGGGCTGCCGCCGGCGGAGATTTCCACCGCGCCGCCGCCCCTGGCCGACCCGCTTCAGCGGCAAGTCGCCGCTCTGCTGGCGGAACATCCCGCCCACATTGACGCGCTGGCCAAACAGACGGGGGCCGCGCTGGGCGAACTGTTCGCCGCCCTGACGGCGCTCGAAATGGAAGGGCGGATCCGGCAGCTGCCGGGAAAACTGTATGAAGCGGCCGGGTAAGCCGACGGGGTCTTCCGCCGCGCGTCATCCAACGGTCAATTTTCAACTTCCCCTGGAGGTTTTGTATGTCGAAACTCATCATCGTCGAATCCCCCGCCAAGGCCAAGAGCATCAAAAAATACCTGGGGCGCGGCTACGAAGTCGCCTCCTCGATGGGACATGTCCGCGACCTGCCTCCGGCCAAGCTCAGCGTGGACGTGAAGAACAATTTTACGCCGAAATACGCTGTGCTCAAAGGCAAAGAAAAGCTGGTAAAGGACCTCCAGCAAAAAGCGGCGGAAAGCGAGATGGTCTACCTCGCCACTGACCCGGACCGCGAGGGCGAAGCCATCTCCTGGCACCTGGCTTCCCTGCTGCGGCTGAACCTGGCGGACGAAAACCGGGTGACCTTTAACGAGATTACCAAAACCGGGGTCAAAGGCGGCATGGCTCATCCCCGGCGGGTGGACATGAACTTGGTCAACGCGCAGCAGACCAGACGGATTCTGGACCGGCTGGTGGGGTACCGGCTCAGCCCCTTTGTATCCCAAAAAATCCGGCGGGGGCTCTCTGCCGGGCGGGTGCAGAGCGTGGCGGTGCGGCTGATTGTTGACCGGGAACAGGAGATCCGCGCCTTCACACCGGAGGAATACTGGACCATCGAAGCCATATTGGCCAACGGCGAGGGAAGAAAGCTGACCGCGTCTTTTGCCGGGGACCAGAATGGGAAAATCGAGCTGAAAACCCGGGAGGAGACGGATCAAATTCTCGCCCGGTTAGATAAAGCGCAGTTTCAGGTGGGGCAAATCAAGAAGGGGACCCGCAAGAAAAATCCCGCCCCGCCGTTCATTACGTCAACGCTTCAGCAGGAGGCCTCCCGCCGCCTGGGGTTCCAGGCCCAGCGCACCATGCGCGTGGCCCAGGAGCTGTATGAAGGGGTGGAGATTCCGGAGGTCGGGACGACGGGGTTGATTACCTACATGAGAACCGATTCCCTGCGGATTTCCGACGAGGCCCGCGACGAGGCTGCGGCTTTCATTACGGCGCAGTACGGGAAAGACTACCTGCCCGAGCAGCCAAGGATCTACAAATCCCGGGCCAATGCCCAAGACGGGCACGAAGCCATCCGCCCGACGATGCCTTCTCTCACCCCCGCGCAGGCGAAAGGCCACCTGACGCCCGACCAGTTCAAGATCTATGATCTGGTTTGGAAGCGCTTCTTGGCCAGCCTGATGGCCAGCTGCATCCAAAATACCGTCCGCGCGTCCATTACCGCCGCGCGGCCCGAGGACCGACGCAGGGGGAAATGGCTGAGTTTCAGCGCTTCCGGCTTCTCCGTGCGGTTCGACGGATTCACGGCCCTCTATGTTGAATCCACCGACGACGGGGACGAGGAGGCCGCCGCCGCGCTCCCGGAACTGCGGGAAGGGGAGGCCCTGGCGCTCCAGGAGCTGCAGCCGGGCCAACACTTCACGCAGCCGCCGCCGCGCTTTACGGAAGCGTCGCTGATCAAGGCGCTGGAAGAAAGCGGGGTCGGCCGGCCGAGCACCTATGTCACCATCATGAGCACAATCCTCAACCGGGGCTACGTCAAGCGCAACGGAAAGCTGCTCTGCCCAACGGAACTGGGCGAGGCAACAACGGCGCTGCTGAAGGACCGTTTCCCGCAGATTGTCAACGTCCGTTTCACCGCCGACATGGAGGATTCCCTCGACGAGGTCGGCAAGGGGCAGGCGGATTACGTTCAGATCCTGGACGGCTTTTACGCCGACCTGGACGCCAGCCTCACCAAAGCCAAGGAAGAGATGAAGGACGTCAAAATCACGCTCGAAGAGGACCAGACGGACATCCCCTGCGAAAAATGCGGGCGGATGATGGTGATCAAGACCGGACGCTACGGGCGTTTTTTGGCTTGCCCGGGCTATCCTGAATGCAAAAACGCAAAACCTTTGGTGCTGGAGACCAAGGCCCTCTGCCCCAAGTGCGGCGGGAAGGTGATCCAGCGCACGAGCAAGAAAGGCCGGGTGTTTTTTGGCTGCGAGACTTGGCCAAAGTGCGATTTCGCGACCTGGGACACCCCGACGGAGGAGCGCTGCCCTCAGTGCGGCAAAAGCCTCTTCCAGCAGCGCAGCAACCTCATCCGCTGCCTGAATGAGGGATGCGGGTATTCGATGAAGACAGAGAAAAAGAAGGAGACGTGAGACAGGGTGGGAGACGAAGGAAGCGCGCAGCGCCGGGAAACGGGGAAGGATGATCTTGTAACGGTCGTCGGCGGGGGATTCGCCGGGGCCGAAGCCGCGTGGCAGCTGGCCAGAGCGGGCGTTTCCGTGCGGCTGTATGAGATGAAGCCGGGGCGCTTTTCGCCCGCGCACCAAAATCCCGATTTGGCGGAGCCGGTCTGCTCCAACTCCTTCAAAGCCGAGCGGCTGGGGTCCGCCGCCGGTCTGCTCAAGGCGGAGATGCGGCGGCTGGATTCCCTTTGTGTGCCGGTCGCGGAGCAAACGCGGGTGCCCGCCGGGGGGGCGCTGGCCGTGGACCGGTCGGCGTTTTCGCGGGCGGTGACCGAAGCGATAGAGGCGGAGCCGAGGATCACCCTCGTGCGGGAGGAAGTGACGGAAATCCCCGCCGCGGGGACGGTGATCATCGCCGCCGGGCCGCTGGCCTCCGACGCGCTGACGCTGCGGATTCAGGAATGCTGCGGGAACGGACTGTCGTTCTATGACGCGGCCGCGCCCATTGTTACGGCGGAGAGCATTGCGATGGACAACGCCTTTCCGGCGTCGCGCTATGACCGGGGCGGGGAGGACGACTACCTCAACTGCCCGCTCAATCAAGAAGAGTACGAGGCGTTCCAAGCGGCGCTGCAAGGCGCGCAGCGCGCCAGGACGCACGACTTCGACGTCTATGAAGGCTGCATGCCAATTGAGGCGCTGGCAGCGCGGGGGGCGGACGCGATCCGTTTCGGACCGATGAAGCCCGTGGGACTGCGGGACCCCCGCACGGGCCGCCGTCCCTGGGCGGTGCTCCAGCTGCGCAAGGAGAACCGGGCGGGGACGCTCTGGAATTTGGTGGGGTTCCAGACGAATCTGACCTTCGGGGAGCAAAAGCGCGTGTTCGGGCTGATTCCGGCGCTGCGGGAAGCGGACTATGTCCGATATGGGGTGATGCACCGCAACACCTTCCTGGATTCCCCCCGGCTGCTGGGGAGCGATTTTCAGATGAAGAGCCGCCCGGGACTCTACTTCGCCGGGCAGATCACGGGAGTGGAAGGCTATATGGAGTCCGCCGCCGCCGGGATCCTCGCCGGGCGGAATGCTGTCCGGCGCCTGCGGGGCCTGCCGCCGCTGACGCTGTCCCCGGAAACGATGCTGGGGGCCCTGAGCCGGTACATCAGCGACCCTTCCGTCCGGGACTTCCAGCCGATGGGCGCGAACTTCGGGCTGCTGCCGGAACTGCCGGAACGGATCCGGGACAAGCGGGCGCGGTACGAAGCCCTGGCGGCACGGGCGCTGGAAGCGCTGGAAGTGTGCCTGCGCGAAGCGGGGGAACCCTGAATGGCTGGCCGGCCGGACCGCGCCAAAACCGACGAATTCCAAAGGAGAGATTGCCATGCCGCCGCGCCTGTATCATGTGAGCGAGGAAAGCGATATTGCCGTGTTCTGTCCCCGCAAGCCGGAGCGCGGGGATTTGCGGGACAGCCCGCCGCTGGTTTGGGCAATCGAAGAGGACTGCCTGCCGAATTACCTCCTGCCGCGCGAGTGTCCCCGGGTGTGTTATCACGCGACAGAAACGACAACCGGGCAGGACAGGGCGGCGCATCTTTCCTCCGCGGCGAATCATGTGGTCGCCATCGAACACCGCTGGTTTGCCCGCTTGCGGGCGGCGACGCTCTATCTCTATGAATTCGCCCCCGCGGACTTCGTGCCGCAGGACGAAACGGCAGGGTATTACGTCAGTGAAACGGCGCAAAAGCCCATGGCGAACCGGGAGATCAAAGATATTCCGGCGGAGCTCTTCCGGCGCGGGGTGGAACTGCGTGTTCTGCCGGAACTGTTCACGCTGCGCCGGAAAATCATCGGCAGCAGCTTTGCCTGGTCAATGATACGGATGCGGAACGCGGCGGCCGAAAGCTAGCGGCCGCGCTTTCGATTGGAAAAGATTTTTTTTGTTTCTGTGAAAGAAAGGAGTTGCATCGTGAAAATCATCGTAGACGCCTTTGGGGGAGACAACGCGCCGCTGGCGGTTCTGGAGGGCTGCCGGCAGGCGCTGGACGCGGAGGGACAGGGGCTGACCATTGTTCTGACGGGACCGCAGGAAGCCATTGAAGCCTGCGCGGCGGAGCACAAAATTTCGCTGGCGGGGATGGAAATCCGCCCCGCGCCCCGGATCTTCGAAATGGAGATGGAACCCCACACCATCCTCCGGGAAAACAGCGACACATCCCTGGGCGTAGGGCTCAAGGCCCTGGCGGCAGGAGAGGGGGACGCGTTCGTCAGCGCCGGCTCCACCGGGGCGCTGATGGTGGGCGCGACGCTCTTCGTCAAGCGGATCCGGGGGGTGCGCCGGGCGGCGATCGGGACGGTGCTTCCCTCGGACCAGGGGCCGTTCCTGCTGCTGGACGCGGGGGCAAACGCGGAATGCACCGCCGAGATGCTGGAAAATTTCGCGGTGCTCGGGGACGCCTATATGCGCAAGGTTCTGGGCGTGGCGGAACCGAAAGTGGGGCTGGCCAACATCGGCACGGAATCCACCAAGGGGGATACCCTGCGCCAGGAGGCGTACCAGCGGCTGCAAGCGCTGCCGGGGATCCGGTTCACCGGAAATATTGAGGCAAGAGAGGTCCCGAAGGGGGAGTGCCAGGTGGTGGTGACCGACGGATTCACCGGCAATATCATGCTCAAGCTGTTTGAGGGAGTGGCGGGAACGTTGCTGGAGATGCTCAAGGACGTCTTCAAGAAAAATCCGCTGACGATGCTGGGCGCGGTGCTGGTCTCCAAAGGTCTGCTGGGCCTCAAAAAAAAGATGGACTATGCCGAATACGGCGGCGCGCCGCTGCTGGGCATCGACGGCGTGGTGATCAAGGCGCACGGGTCCGCCAACGCCAAGGCCTTTCGCTTCGCGATCCGCCAGGCGCGCCGCTGCCTGGAAAATCATATGGTGCAAACCATAAAGGAGAATCTGACCGCATGAATACGGCTGCGCTGGAACAGGCCATCGGTTACGCGTTCGCCCGCCCCGCGCTGCTGGAGCAGGCCCTGACCCATTCCTCCTACGCCAACGAGCGCAGGGACTCCGTCGGCTGCAACGAGCGGCTGGAATTCCTGGGGGATTCGGTGCTGGGATTCGTGGCGGCGGAATATCTCTACGCGGCGCATCCGAACCTGCCGGAAGGGGAACTGACCAAACGGCGGGCAGCGGCGGTATGTGAACCCGCGCTGTGCGCCTATGCGCAAAGCTTTGGGCTGGGAGACTACCTCCGGCTGGGCAAGGGGGAAGCCGCCGCAGGGGGGGGCCGTCGGCCGTCCATCCTGGCGGACGCCTTCGAGGCGCTGCTGGCGGCGATCTACCTCGACGGGGGCATAGCGCCGGCGCGGGGCTTCGTGCTGCGTTTTCTGGAGCGGCAGGAGCCCGCGCTGCGGGACGCAAAGACGCAGCTGCAGCAGATCGTTCAGCAGCGGCCGGAAGAAGCGGTGGAATATGTGCTGGTGGACGAGTCCGGGCCGGACCACGCGAAATGCTTCGCGGTGGAAGTCCGGCTGCATTCCAACGTCCTGGGGGTGGGCCGGGGCCGCAGCAAGAAGCAGGCCGAGCAGGCCGCCGCCGCCGAGGCGCTGACGCTGATGGGGGTTGCGCTCGGCTGAGAGAAGCGGAAAGAAAAAGCGGAAGGCGGAGGAATGTAAATTCTTCATGAATTCTCCGCGGGGGCCCTTGCGCTTCCGGGCGGAAAAGGGTATACTAGAACAGCGCCATATATCTTTGCAGGAAAGAAGGTTCGGCCGCCGTGAAAGAAACCGCGAAAGGGAAACTGAATTACAAGCAGACCATCCTGACGGGCTTTGGATTTTTGGCCACCTCCATCGCCTGGGCGATTTATGACCCGTACATCACGAAAATCCTCAAGAAATTTCTGACGGAATCGCATATCGTGACCGAATGGAGCGCGAAGCTGGCCAACGTCAGCTTTTTGGCGCGGTTCATTTCCTCCCAGGGAGAGAGCGCCTTTGTCGGAGGAAAATTCACGCTGGTGCCGCTGTTCATCGGCGTCATCATGACGTTCGACAATATTTTCGGCGTCATCTTCCAGCCGCTTTTTGGAAAGATTTCGGACCAGTGCCATTCCCGGCTGGGCAAGCGGCGGCCCTTTATTTTGATTGGCGCGCCGATCTCCGCCGTGCTTTTCGCACTGATTCCCTGGATGCCTTCTCTCCCGGCGGTGATGGTCTGCATCATCCTGTTTGTGTTTGTGATGAGTCTCTGGCGTTCGCCGGTGGTGGCGCTGATGCCGGACCTGACGCCGCCGGACCTGCGCTCCGACGGCAACGCCGTCATTAACCTCATGGGAGGCATCGGCGCGGCGGTCGGCATGGGGGCCGGGACGGTTGTCACGGTACTCTGCGCCAAGGCGGCAGGGGTCGAAACCAAGGCGCTGGACGAATTCCTGACGTTCCCGTATGTGTTCCTGACCGGCGCGGTGGTCATGGTGGTTGGTATGCTGGCGCTGCTGTTTTTTGTGAAGGAGAAAGACAGCCGGCTGCTGAGCGCGGATCTTCTGGCCGACCGGGACGCGGCCGCCCGCAAGGCCGCCGAACAGAAAGCCAAAGCCGAAGAACGGGCCGCCCGCAAGGGGATGAAGCTGACGAAAGCGGAGCGCTTCAGTTTGGGGATGATGCTCCTGGGGCTGTTCTTCCTCTTCTGCGGCGTCAACGCGATCACGACATTTTTCTCGCTCTTCGCGGAAGAAATCCTCCACCGGGAAACGGCCGGCGCGGCGCGGCTGATCCTGATCCTCTTCCTCTGTTCGGCCCTGGCGGCGCTGCCTTCCGGAAAACTCGGGCAAAAATTCGGCCGGAAGAAGACCATTCTGGCGGGGCTGGTGATGTTTCTGGGGGCGTTTCTGGTATTCTTCGGGGTATTTCTGGGGGCGATTCATGCCCAGGGATTCACCGTTTCCTCCTATATCGCGCTGAATGCGGCAACGCCCGGCGCGGCGGAAATCAATTCCATTCTGGGAACACTGAACGTCCTGATCTATCCGGTGCTGATTTTGGCGGGGTTCGCGAACATGATGATCACTGTCAACACGCTGCCGCTGGTGCTGGAAATCGGTGGGCTGTCCCGGGTCGGGACCTTCACCGGGTACTACTATACCGCGACGTTTTCCGCCCAGATCGCATCGCCCATTGTCTATGGCTTCTTCCGGATGTTCAGCGGCAGTTATATTTCGCTGTTCTATTATAGTCCGATTGCCTTTGCCCTGGCGTTGCTGGTGATTCTCTTCGTCCGTCACGGAGAGGCCATCCCGGAGCGTGTCATCCGGGAGGCCAAGCTGGCGGAAGACTAGGGGTTCGGCGGACGGCGCGGCAGGCGAAGACCCATCAAACGGAAATTGGGGTGACCACATGTCAAACATCATTGAAATCAAGGGGCTGACCAAGTCTTACGGCGCTCACGTAGTGCTGCAAAACATCGACCTGAACCTGCCCGCCGGGCAGATCATCGGGCTGATGGGGCCCAACGGTTCCGGCAAGACCTCGCTGATGAAGATTATTACGGGGATGATCAACGACTACACCGGTTCGGTCAGGGTCGGGGGCGAGGCCATCGGCCCGCACACCAAGGCCATCATGGCTTACCTGCCGGACAAAAGCTTCCTGCCGCCCTGGATGAAAGCCGGGCAGGCCATCCGCTACTTCGCGGATTTTTACGGGAATTTCGACAAGGAAAAAGCTTTCCGGATGCTGGACGCTTTCCAGCTTTCGCCGGACATGCGGGTGAAGACCATGTCCAAGGGCATGCAGGAAAAGCTGCTGCTGCTGCTGGTCATGTGCCGCGCGGCGAAGCTCTTCGTGCTGGACGAGCCCCTGGGCGGGGTGGACCCGTCCGCCCGGGCGTTTATCATGGACACGATTCTGAACAACCGCCCGGCCGATTCTACCATTCTGCTGTCTACCCACATGATTTACGACATGGAGCGGGTGTTCGACGAGGCGCTGATGATCGGGCGCAGGCAAGTTCTCTATCACGCAAAGGTTGGCAACACCGACCTCAACAAACTCTTTCAGGAGGTGTTCCCGTATGTTGGGTAAGCTGCTCAAATACGAAATTCTGCATACCGGCCGCAGTTTTCTCTGGGTGCTGGGGATTGGCCTGATCGTGGGCGGCGGGGCGACGCTCCTGTCTTTCACCAGGGATGCCCAAATGGGTCAGTTCCTGACGACGTTCCTGCTGAACATTCTGCTGTGTCTCATCGCGTTCGTCATCCTCATCCTGGCGATGGCGTTCATTCTGCTTGCGACGTCCCGGTCCATGTTCAGCGAACAGGGATACCTGGCGTTTTCGCTGCCGGTGTCCAGCCACCAGTTGCTGCTGGCCAAATTTTCCGCCAGTGTGCTCTGGCTGCTGCTCAGTGCCATCGAGGCGGCGGGGCTCTATATTGGCGCGTTTTTCAACATCCGGCGGCTGATCCTCAACGCCGGGGACGCCGTGCTCAGTTCCCTCAACGCGGAGGGCAGCATGGTGGAAGACTTCGGGTCGGTGCTGGGCCTGCCGAGTTTCGGCGAGATCCTGCATCTGGCCATTGCGCTGTTTATTTCTGTGCTGGTATTTCTGATGCTGGTGATGATGGTCGTCATTTTTGTCACCACCGTCAGCCATGTCCGGCCGTTCCAGGAGCTCAGCGGGCTCTGGACGGTGGTCTTCCTGGTGGCGTCCGCCATCGTCTTCGGCGGCCTGACAAAGGTTCTGTCGGATCAGATCCATATCAATTATTCGGTGAAATTCCTCCAAATGGCTGGGGAAGCAGCGGAAATGCTGCAAGTCAATCTGTTTAAGCCCATCTTGTATCTGATCTTCACCGCCGGGATGTTCTTCCTGACGGACTGGCTGCTGCAAAAGAAGATCAGCCTGAAATGACGCGGCTGGGGATTTACGGCGGGAGCTTCCATCCGCCGCACCGCGGGCACGGCCGCGCGGCCGCGTTTTTCCGGGAAGCCTGCGCGCTGGATCAGCTCTGGATCATTCCGGCCAAGGAACCGGTGCTGCGGGAGGCCCTGGAGGGGGCGTCGCCGTCGGACCGGCTGGCGATGTGTCGGCTGGCGTTCAGCGGATATCCCTGTACGCAAGTGAGCGACGCGGAACTGCGGCGCCCGGGGGTGAGCTACACGATCGATACCCTGCGTCAGGCGGCGGAAGACTGTCCCGGCAGCGAGCGGTTTCTATTGGTCGGCGGCGATCAGCTGGCGCAGTTCTCCCGCTGGAAGGACTGGCGGGAAATCCTGGCGCTCTGTACGCTGACGGTCCTGCCCCGGGACAGCGCGCCGCTGGCGCTCCCGGCGCAGCTGCGGGAACAGCGGGAGCGGGTCCGGCTGCTGGAAGGCTTCGAGCCGCTGCCGGCCCGGGCGACGGAAATCCGCGCGCGGCTGCGCAGCGGGGAAGACGTGAGCGGGGACCTGGACTCTGAGGTGCTATCTTATATCAAGGAAAGAAGACTCTATGGATATGACCCAACAGACGCCGCCGAAGACCCGTGAGGACTGCCGCCGGGTCATTGAGCCGTTGTTGCCGCCGGACCGGCTCTGGCACAGCGAATGCGTCGCTGACGCGGCGGAGGCGCTGGCGCGGCAGGTTGGCGCGGACGGGGAAAAGGCCATGCTGGCCGGGATGCTGCACGACTGCGCGAAGGTCTTTCCGCCGGAGGAGCAGCGGGCGCTCTGCGCGCGGTACGGCAAGCCCCTGACGGTGGAGGACGGGCGGAGCCCGAAAATCTGGCACGCGTTTGCGGGGGAAGCGTATCTGGCGCTGAACTGCGGCGTGACGGACCAGGAGATCCTCTCCGCCGTGCGATGGCACACCACAGGCCACGGAGGCATGACAAAGCTGGAAGAAACGGTATTTGTGGCGGACCTGATTTCCGCCGAGCGGACATACCCGGATGTGGAAAAGGTCCGGGAACTGGCGGCGCGGGACATCCACGCGGCGAGCATCTATGTCCTGGAGTTTATTTTTCTCAATCTCAAGCGGCAGGGACGGCACGACTGCCACACAGCCACCCTGGCCTGGTACCGGGAATTGACCCAAAAGGAGGACGCGACATGAATCCCATGGATTTGCTCCGCGTGGCGGCAAAAATCCTCGACGACAAAAAGGCTGTAGACCTGACGGCCATCCACACCACCGAACAGACCATCCTGTCCGACTACTTTCTGCTGGCGTCCGGCACCTCCAGTACCCATGTCAAGGCCCTGGCCGACGAACTGGAGCTGGAGATGAAGCGGCGGCACGGCGTCGTTCCCCGGGGGATCGAGGGCCGGGCCACCGGCTGGATCCTGCTGGATTACGGCACGGTGCTGGTGCATGTCTTCCAGAAGGAGCAACGGGAGTATTACCACCTGGAGCGCCTGTGGGAGGATGCGGAGACGGTGGATCTGGAACAATAGGAGGAAAAATATGGCGCGGTTTGGACAGAGTTTGCGGCGGCATTGGGCTGAGGCGGCGTGTTTTTTCTCGCTGCTTTTCGCGACTGTTTTCTATCGGTATGCGCTTGGGACGCAAAACTGGCAGTTGCTGCTGCCCCTGCCGCCGGTGTTTTTCAGCTTTTTGCTTGCCGCGCGGCGGGAAATCAGGCCGTCGGTTTTGTTTTCAGGCCGAACGGCGGCGAGAAGCGCGGTGCTGGCAGGGTTGGCCGCCCTTTCGACGGTGTATTTTCTCCGGCAGCGGCCGCTCATTCTGGTACTGGCGCTTTGCGCGGCAGGGATTGGCGGATTCTTCTTTTTTCAAATATTTGGCGCATGGCTGAGCGGACTGCGGGTATTTGGACAAAACGGAAACCGCCTGGCAGCGCGGACGGGTGTTTTTGCGGCGACGCTGATTCCGCTGGGGATTGATTGGCTGCGGACGCCGGGACATTTTTTGTCGAGCGTCGATGTCCAATATCAGTGGGCACAGGTGAGCCGCACGATGCCGCTGAACGACGTCCATGCGCTGGCGCACACCTTGCTGCTGAAGGCGCTGACGTTCAACGGGCAAATCAGCTTTGCTTCCGTCACCGCCGTCCAGATCCTGCTGCTGGCGGTGCTATGCGCTTTGTTTGCGGATTATTTTGCCCAGAAAGGGGCGGACACGCGGGTGCTGCTGGGCGGCTTCGTGCTGCTTGCCCTGGCGATGCCGGCGAAGACCTTTCTCTACCCCTGGAAAGACGGACCCTATGTCTTGGCGCTGGGCGTAGTCTTTTATTACCTGCTGCGGACGCTGGACCGGGAGTTCACGCTGACCTGGAAACATGTTGTTCCGCTGGGGCTCGCGCTGGCGGGCAGCGGATTGTTTCGATACAACGGGATTCTTCCGGCGGCGGGCTGTCTCCTGTATTTTTTGGGATATGGCCTTCGGAACCGGGCGGTTGGAGGCAAAGTTTTGCGCAAGCTGGCCTGCGCTGCCGCGGTTGCCGCGATTTGTGCCGTATCGGTGAACGGGCTGGGATACCGGGTGTTCCGCGCGGCGCACATACCAAACGGTTATGGGCTTCAGCAAATCGGTTCCGGCCTGGCCGCTGTCGCCGCCTCCGCCACTTCCACCACGGGGGGGGACAGATAACCCCCACCCAATACGCGGAGATGGAGAAAATCGTCTCCGTTGACTTCCTGAAAGAATACTGGCAGCCTTGGGACCATCTGCCGCTGATCATGAAGTCCTATGTGACGGACGAGGGCGTCCGGCAGGGATTACCCGATGGGTTGGCGGCCCACAAATGGGAGGCCATAAAGCTTTACCTGCAATTGCTGCCGCGCAACCCGACGATTTGCCTGAAAGAAATCATAACCAATACGCACGCACTTTGGTCTTTCACGGAGCCCAATAATATCTTCTACTGTCATTCCACGCTGGCGCTGGCCTTACTGGCCATGGCGCTGGTCCGCTGGAGCAAGGCGGACTGGAAACGCAAATGGGTGCTGTTCCTGCCGGGCGCGCTCAACGCGCTGTCCATCGTTATTTCTACGGTCACCAACGAGGAGCGGTATTATTTGCCGACGTTTCTTCTCTTTGTGCCGCTGGCATTGTCTATTTTGGAGCCTACCCTACAAAGGAGTGATCCGCATGACCCCGTATGATCCGAAAACCCTGGAACCTAAGTGGCAGCGCCGTTGGGAAGAAAGCGGCGTCTTCCACGCGAAGCAGGACCGCAGCCTGCCGAAATATTTCGCTTTGATCGAGTTTCCGTACCCGTCCGGCTATGGGCTCCACGCGGGGCATCCCCGGCCGTATACGGGGCTGGATATCATCGCGCGCAAGCGGCGGCTGCAAGGCTATAACGTTCTGTTTCCCATCGGGTGGGACGCCTTCGGGCTGCCGACCGAAAACTTCGCCATCAAGAACCACGTGCATCCTGCCGACGTGACGGCGGCCAACATCGCGCATTTCAAGAGTCAGGCGCAATCCTTGGGGTTCTCGTTCGACTGGAGCCGGGAGGTCAATACCACCGACCCGGCCTACTATCACTGGACGCAGTGGATTTTCCTCCAGATGTTCCGGCGCGGGCTGGCCTATAAAAAAGATATGCCCGTCAACTGGTGTACATCCTGCAAGTGTGTGCTGGCCAACGAAGAAGTGGTGAACGGCGTATGCGAGCGCTGCGGCAGCGAAGTGATCCAGAAGAACAAGAGCCAGTGGATGCTGAAGATCACCGAATACGCCCAGCGGTTGACGGACGACCTGGACGAGCTGGACTTCATCGAGCGGGTGAAGACGCAGCAGCGCAACTGGATCGGACGATCGACCGGCGCGCAGGTGACGTTCCAAACGACGGCGGGGGACGACTTGGAGATTTACACCACCCGGCCGGACACCCTCTTCGGCGCGACATATATGGTCATGTCGCCGGAGCATCCGCTGATTGAAGCTTGGGCCGGCCGCCTGGAGAACCTGGAGGAAATCCGGGCCTATCAGCGCGAGGCGGCGAAAAAATCTGACTTCGAACGCACGGAGATGAACAAGAACAAAACCGGGGTGCGGCTCCTGGGCGTACAGGCCGTCAACCCCGTCAACGGGGAAAAAATCCCCATCTTCCTGTCCGATTATGTTTTGATTTCCTACGGCACCGGAGCCATTATGGCCGTCCCGGGGCACGACGAGCGGGACTGGGCGTTCGCGCAGGTCTACGGTCTGCCAATCATTGAAGTGGTGGCCGGGGGCGATGTGACGAAGGCGGCGTTCACCGACTGCGCCACGGGCGTGATGGTCCATTCCGGGTTCCTGACGGGGCTGTCCGTCGAAGACGCCAAGAAGAAAATCACTGGCTGGCTGAGCGAACAGGGGATTGGGCACGAGAAGGTGAACTTCAAGCTGCGGGACTGGGTGTTTGCCCGGCAGCGTTACTGGGGCGAGCCGGTGCCAATTGTCCACTGCCCGCAGTGCGGGATGGTGGCTCTGCCGGAGAGTGAGCTGCCTCTGACGCTGCCGCGTGTGGACCAATACGAACAGACCGATGACGGAGAGTCCCCGCTGGCGCTGCTGACGGACTGGGTCAGCACGGCTTGCCCGCAGTGCGGCGGCCCGGCCAAACGGGAGACCGATACCATGCCCCAGTGGGCAGGGTCGAGCTGGTATTTCCTGCGCTACTGCGACCCGCACAATGGCCAGGCCCTGGCCTCGCCGGAGGCGCTGGACTACTGGATGCCGGTGGACTGGTACAACGGCGGAATGGAGCACACGACGCTCCATCTGCTTTACAGCCGGTTCTGGCATAAATTTCTGTATGATATCGGCGCGGTGCCCTGTCCCGAGCCTTACCAAAAGCGCACCAGCCATGGCATGATCCTCGGCGAGGATGGAGAAAAAATGTCCAAGTCCCGGGGCAATGTGGTGGATCCGGACGAGATTATCCGGATGTACGGCGCGGACACGCTGCGGCTCTACGAAATGTTCATCGGCGATTTCGAAAAAACCGCACCCTGGAATTCCGCGTCGATCAAGGGCTGCCGCCGTTTTCTGGAGCGGGTTTGGGCGTTGCAGGAGGCTGCCGCCCGGACGCAGGAAAAAGGGATCCGGCCAGAACTGGAAGGGGAATTCCATCGGACCATCCGGAAGGTTTCCCTGGATACGGAAAACCTCAAGCACAACACCGCAATCGCGGCCCTGATGAGCTTACTGAACGTCATCACGGAATCGGGCGGCGCGACGCGGGAAGAACTGCGGATCTTCCTGCTGCTGCTCAATCCTTTTGCGCCCCACATGACCGAGGAACTGTGGGAGCTGCTGTCTTTTGGCGGGCGGATCACCGACCAGCGCTGGCCAGCCTATGACGAGGCCAAATGCGCGGCGCAGACGGCGGAAATTCTGGTGCAGATCAACGGAAAGGGCCGGGCAAAGCTCACGCTTCCGGCTGAGATTTCCCAGGAAGAAGCTCTGGCGGCCGCCAAAGCCGAACCAAAGATCGCCGAAGCCTTGGCAGGAAAAACCATCCGCAAAGAGCTCTACGTCAAGGGACGGCTGATCAATCTGGTGGTCTGACCGGTCGGCCGGCAGACTGACGAAAGGGGGAAAAAGAAAGATCAATAACGGAAAGCGCAAATTGCCTGTTGACAAGTATGCGAATAATTAGTATAATAGCATGGTACCGCTTTTTGGCAGTCGGTCGTACGCCTTCTGTTCTGCACGGAAAAGAGGATGGTTGCTAGTGAATGGAAGTTGTATACTACTGTTCTGTACGTCACGCAGAATAGCATCAGCAGAGAGGAGGGAATCCATATGAGCCAGGTTAAGGTCAAAGAAAATGAGTCGCTGGACAGTGCCCTCCGGCGTTTCAAAAAGCAAACCTCCCGGGATGGGGTCATCCAGGAGGTGCGCAAGCGGGAACACTACGAAAAGCCGTCCGTCAAGCGGAAGAAGAAGTCGGAGGCGGCCCGCAAGCGTAAGTTCAAGTAAACCCAAACAAACCGGAGCATAGTCTGCCCCGGTTTTGTCATGGAGAGACAGCGAGAAAGAAGGAGCGGGATTATGACAGTACTCGTCATCGGGTCCGGCGGGCGGGAGCATGCCATTGCTGCCGCGCTGGCAAAAAGTCCGCAGACGACCAAGATATATGCTATCCCTGGCAACGGCGGCATCGCGCAGTTCGCGGAGTGTGTGCCGGGGATCAAGGCGACGGAATTGGAAAAGATCCGGGACTTCGCCGCCGCGAACCGTGTGGATTTCGCGGTGCCCGCTGCGGACGACCCGCTTTGCCTCGGGGCGGTGGATCTGCTGGAGGCGGCGGGGATCCCCTGCTTTGGCCCGGACAAAGCGGCCGCACGGATCGAGGGGAGCAAGGTGTTTTCGAAGAACCTCATGCGGAAATACAACATTCCGACAGCCCGGTACGAGAGCTTTCAGGACGCGGCGGCAGCGCTGGCTTATCTGGATACATACGATACCTTTCCGGTGGTAATTAAGGCCGACGGCCTGGCGCTGGGGAAGGGTGTGATCATTGCGCCGGACCGGGGCGAGGCCCGGCGGGCCGTCCGGGAGCTTATGGAAGAAGGCAAGTTCGGCGCCAGCGGAAGCAGCATCGTCATAGAGGAATTCCTGACGGGTCCTGAGGTGACCGTCCTGAGCTTCACAGACGGGACAAGCGTCGTTCCCATGGTTGCCTCCACGGATCACAAGCGCGCCTTGGACGGCGACCGGGGGCTGAACACGGGCGGGATGGGGACCATTGCGCCCAGTCCCTACTACACACCGGAGATTGCCGCGCGCTGCATGGAGGAAATCTTCCGGCCGACCGTCCGGGCGATGGCGCAGGAGGGGACGCCCTTCCGAGGCTGCCTTTACTTCGGGCTGATGCTCACGCCGGACGGGCCGAAGGTGATCGAATACAACTGCCGCTTTGGAGATCCGGAAACCCAGGTGGTTCTGCCGCTGCTGGAAA
Organism: Oscillospiraceae bacterium; assembly: GCA_031268095.1. GTDB lineage: Bacteria > Bacillota > Clostridia > Oscillospirales > Acutalibacteraceae > WRMQ01. Next base: position 70,126 of record JAIRXU010000046.1, read on the forward strand.
CAGACCTGCTGGAGATCTTCCGCGCGGTGCGGGAAGGGCGGCTGGCGGAAACGCCGATCCGCTGGAAAGATGCGCATGCTTGCTGCGTTGTGCTGGCTTCCGGCGGCTACCCGGAGAAGTATGAGACGGGGTTCCCGATCGACTTCGGCGGCGCGGACGGGCTGGCGGGGGTACGGGTCTATCACGCGGGGACCAAACAGTTGGCGGAGGGGACCATTGTCACCGCCGGAGGCCGGGTATTGGGCGTCACCGCTTTGAGCGGAACGCTGGCGGGGGCCGTCGCCGCCGCCTACGCCGCCGCTGACCGGATTACGTTCCCGAAGGCGTACTGCCGCAGGGATATCGGCCGACAGGCGCTGGAGTACCTCAAAAAAGAAGAGAACTAAACAGCGCGGATTCGAAGGATTTTGAGGGGAACTGGGGGGTGAATTTTTGGCACGACAGGCACCGGAACCGCCAAAAGCGGCCGACCGCATCGCCCTGATCGATGAGATCCGCGGCTTTTGCGTCTTGCTGATGGTTTTCTATCATGGCTTTTTCCTGCTGGACGCCTTTTTTGACGTAGCGCTGGGGGCGCGATTGTTCACGTTCTTTGGGCCGGTGGAACCGCCCGTGGCCGCGACGTTCATTATCATTTCGGGGCTCTGTTCCCGCCTGAGCCGCAATAATCTGCGTCGGGGGGTGCGGTTGTTTCTGATTGCGCTGACGTTCTCGGTGACGACGATCTGGCTGCTGCCGAAGCTGGGAATTGAGGGGGCGGAAGATTGGTTTGGGATCCTCTCCCTGCTGAGCGTATCGATGCTGCTGTTTTCCGCTGGACGGAAGGTGTTCGACAGTATCCCCGCGCCGCTGGGGGCGCTGCTCTGCTTGCTGCTGTATTTATTCACGTACAATATTTCCGCCGGATCCGTGGGGCTATTTGACTGGTTTCACTGGAAGTTGCCCGCGCAGTGGTACGAGCTGCGCTTCCTGTTCCCGCTGGGGATTCACCGGCCGGATTTTACGTCTGCGGATTATTTCCCGCTGTTGCCCAATGTGTTTTTGTTCCTTTTTGGCAGTTTTCTGGGGGTCTACGTGGCGAAGGGGCATGTCCCGGAATGGAGCAAACAGAAACACCTGCCGCTGCTGGGCTTGGTGGGCCGCAGCGCACTGGCGGTGTATCTGCTCCATCTGCCGCTGCTTTACGGTCTCTTTAGCCTGGTACAGTCCCTTGGCGAAACTTCCTGATTTTGACAAGTGGTATTTTCACACAGTCTATTGCTTAATTCGAGAAATATGTTATAATTTAAGATGATAGTATATATTTCGTTTTAGGAGGGATCGTAATGCATTATCGTACCATCATTCGAGAGCTCCGGATCAAAAACCGCCTGACGCAGCAGCAGCTGGCAGATTTTATGCACATTGACCGTTCAACGTACGCCTATTATGAAACCGGCCGCAGTAAGATGGAGGTGGAGTTGCTGATTCAATTGGCGCGCTTTTATCAGGTGTCGCTGCCGTTTATTTTGGGACAGGAGTCCCCTGTCTCTGCTCTGGCGGACAGCGGCGGCGAATCCGATGCATTCCAGTTTATGCTGGAGGGCGTCGCTGAACGGTTCAACGAACTCAGCCGCCAAGAAAGGCAGCTGTTGATGCTGTTCCGCTCCAGCGGCAAAAAAAAGGAGATTTTACAAGCGGTTTTGGAGGCCGCCAAGAGCGAGATTCAGGCCGACCAGGAGGAAAATCTGGCGTCCGACGCGAAACGGCGGCAATAACTTGTGGAGATAACGGGCGGAGCGGCCCAAAGAAACCGCCGCTCAGAAAATAGAGGTTGGGTGCGTCAGCACTGGCGGAAATGAAAAAAACGTGCCGTTCTTCGGTTGGAAGAGCGGCACGGCTGTTTTTTTCGCTTGCTTTTTCTATGGCAGAACGCTTTGGATCAGCATGGAGCAGACATTCATGCCGAAGTGAGCCAGCCAAGCGCCGTAGATGCAGCCGTCCCGGTGGGTCAGCCAGCCGAAGAACAGGCCGCCGATGAATTGAATCGCCAGCGTACCGAGCATCAGCGCCGGGGATTTGGCCCAGAGGAGATAGAGTTCCGATGGAAAATGCAGAACCGCAAACAGCAGCGCGGCGACGACGATGGCGGCCCGGACGGTCGCTTGCTTGCGCAGGACGGTTTGGAGATAACCGCGGCAGACCGCTTCCTCGCAGAACGCCATGATAAGATACAGCGGCACGTTCTGCGCCAGGCCAGAAAGATCCAGCCGGAATAGGGGCTGAACCGCCGCGCTCACCCCCAGGACCGCCGCCCCCGGCGCGATGGTGACGACCATCAAGAGCAGACCCATGAGAAAAGAAGAACGGATTTTTTGCTCGGGCAATGCCGGACGGAAGCCGTAAGACAGGATCCGCTGCCGCCAAACGAGCCGTTCCCCAAAGAGCAGAAAAGCGTAGGGAACCAGTACGGCCAAGTACATCAGCAGCGTCACCACAGGACCCCGGAAGGCCGGATACCAGCGGCTGAGGATGTTCCCCAGCAAAAGCAGCCCGGACATGACATTGATCATCACCAGACCGGCGAAGAACTGCACGGTGGTTTGGCGTTTGGTCATGGGGAGGATCCGTCCTTTCCGTCTTGGGCGGAGCCGCGGGGTGAAGGCGCGTCCCCGTTCCGCCGCGCCGCCGCGGCCTGAAGCATGATGGCGCATTCGATGCGCTTGCGGAACAGCGTACAACCGTCCTCATACACGCCGCGGATGGATCCGGATGCGTGATACGCGTTGGCGCAGCAGCCGCCGCTGCAATAGAGCCGCGCCCAGCAATCCCGGCAGGTGGGGCGGGTATAGAGCGTACAGGCGCGGAAGTCTGCGATCAGAGCGGGATTGGTGAGCCCGTCCCGGACATTGCCCAGCCGGAAGGCGGGGTCTCCGACGAATTGATGACAAGGATAAAAATCGCCAGTGGGCGTGACGGCAAGGTACTCCGTTCCTGCGCCGCAGCCGGTGACGCGTTTATAGAGGCAGGGGCCGTGGGCCAGATCCAGGTTGAAATGATAGAAAGAGAAAGCTTCCGCTGTGCCCTGCCGCCGCGCCATTTCCGCCGCCAGACGCTCATACTCCGCCAGGATGACGCCCAGGTCCGCCGGAGACAGGGCCAGGGGATCCCCCGGCGCGGCGACCACCGGTTCCATCGAAAGCTGCCGGAAGCCCAGCGAGGCCATATGCAGCAGGTCCCGGGTAAAATCGGGGTTTTCATGGGTGAAGGTGCCCCGCATATAATAAGTCCCGCCGCGTCGGCGTTCGACGAAGCGCTGAAACTTGGGGACGACGGTATCGTAACTTCCGGCGTCTGCCGGGGTCCTGCGCAGGCGGTCGTGGGTTTCCCGCCGCCCGTCCAGGCTCAGAACCACATTGCTCATTTCGCGGTTGCAGAAGTCCGTTACCTCATCGTCCAGACGCATGCCGTTGGTGGTGAGGGTGAAGCGGAAACGCTTGCCGCTCTCCGCCTCCCGTCCCCGGGCGTAAGCCACCAGGCGTTTGACAACATCCCAGTTGAGCAGCGGTTCCCCGCCGAAAAAATCGACCTCCAGATGGCGGCGAGTTCCGGCGTGCGCCAAGAGAAAGTCCAAGGCCTGGCGGCCAACGCCGAAAGACATCAGCGCTTCCGGGCCATGGTAGCGCCCTGCCTGGGCGAAGCAATAGCGGCAGGCAAGATCACAGGTATGCGAGACGTGCAGGCACAGGGCTTTGACGACAGGTTCCTTTGCCCGGTGGGCCGCCGCGAGGGAAGCGTAATCAACGGCATCCGCGCCCTCTCCCCAAGCCTCGGGGGCAAAAAGCTGACCGCGCCGACGGAGCATTTCGATATCCGCCAGCAGTTCGTCCGTTTCCGCAGAGGGGAGGCCGTGCCCGGTGGCCAGCGCGGCGGAAACAGCGGCGCAGCCCTCGCCCCGGTCCAGCCGGACAATGGCTTCATAGGCCGCAGGATCGGTCACATGGACTGCCCCGCTGCCGATATCCAGGACAATATGATATCCGTTGCATTGATAGGCATGAATCATGGGCGCTCCCGTTCGTTGTTATTGTTTAACGGTTTGAATAATGCCGGCCCCGCTCACCGCTCATGGTGCGGCGGGAATCGAGATATCGTCCAGCGTCAGCACACGGGGATCTTCATAGAGGGCGCGCAGGTCAGCCGCGCGCATGTAGGTTTCGTTGTAATTCCGGCTCATCCCGTAGGGCGGATTGGCCGGGTCGGGGAGCAAGGTGCGTTCGCGCATCCAGGTACAGAAGAAGAGCCATTTGGTGTTCTTGCGCCAAAAGGCGTCCGCCGGGCCGACGTAGTCGTTTTCGCTCATGGCCACCATCTTGCCCGGATCCGTCCGGCGGATGCGTTTGAACCGGTCCGCCCGGGCCGGATCGAGCTGATATAGCCAGTTGATATCCCCCAGGACATAGGGATCGTCCGAAAGAATGTCTGCCCGGTTCCCGCCGACATACCAGCGGGGGTCCTGGGCATTCCAGACCCAGATTAAATTATGCAGGCCGTATTTGGTCACCAACTGATCAAACAGGAGGTTGTAGAGCGCCAGGTAAGCGTCCTTGCCCGCAGCACCCCACCAGAACCAGCCGCCGGCCGCCTCATGCAGCGGCCGCCAGAGCACGGGGACGCCGGTGTCCTGGAGCCTTTGCAATTCCGCGGCCAGCCGCTCGATTCCGCGCAGCAGCCACTGGTATTCCGCGCCGTCCGGATGGGCCAAGGCGCGGGAAAGGCTGAAATTGGTTTCCTCGGCGTAAATGCTGGACTGCCAGCGGGACCAGGCGGCGGGGTCGCTGTTCACGTCCTGCGGAACCGTCCAGTGCCAGCAGATTGTAACGACGCCGCCCAGCTCGTGCCACTGGATCGCCTGCTGGGTGGTCCAGTCCTGCCATTCAGGTCCGCCGTACTCTACGCCGGTATAATCCAGCCCCAGGACGGCGGGGTATTTCCCACCGGTGACGGCTGTGACGGCGGCCAGTTCATTGGCCAGCCGAACGTCCAGATCGCCTTGCCCGTCCAAAAACTTCGCTTGGGTATAGTCTTCGTAACAGTCGATGTACTGTCCGGAAAGGATGTAACTGCCATACTGGGCTTTCAGATAGCGCAGCAGCGCCCGGGTTTCGGGGGTGGCGTCCGGGTCGCAGGGTATGTCCGCGGCATCCGTATAATGCTGATCCGGCACGCAGTCCAGCCCGGCGGTGGTCAAAGTTCCCGTGTTAATCAGCCCCGTCAAGGGGAAGGTCAGCACCGTCAGAACGGCCAGGAGCAGGGAGCACACGCCGCGCAGCAAGGAAGAGAGGAAAGACAGCATGGGGAAATCTCCTTTCGTCAGGCCAGGCTTTTGCCGTGGGTTTCTTCCAAGTATTCATCATAAGTCATCTTTCGGTCATAGAACTGGCCGGGGGTGACGTCGATCAGGCGGCCGGCGACGGTTTGGGTGAACTGATGGTCATGGGAGGTGAAGAGAACCGCTTCCGGAAATTTGATCAGCCCTTCGTTGAGGGAAGCGATAGATTCCAGATCCAGATGGTTTGTCGGTTCGTCCAGCAGCAAGACGTTGGCACCGGAAAGCATCATCTTGCAGAGCATGCAGCGTACCCGCTCGCCGCCGGAGAGAACCTTGGCCTGCTTTGTGGATTCTTCCCCCGCAAAGAGCAGCCGCCCCAACCAGCCCCGGACGTCCGTTTCAAAAATCAAATTGGAGTAGCGCCGGACCCAGTCAATCAGCGAATCCTCCACCCCGTCGAAGAATGCGGCGTTATCGGAGGGAAAATAGGCGCGGGAAGTGGTCACACCCCATTTTACGGTTCCTTCGTCTGGCTCCAGTTCCCCGGCCAGAATCCGGAAGAGGGTGGTTTTCGCGACCGCGTCGGTGCCAATAAAGGCGACCTTCTCCCGGGGCAGGAGGGTGAAGCTGACAGCATCAAGCACTTTCCGGCCGCCGACGGTTTTGCTCAGATTGGTTACCGTCAGCAGTTCATTGCCAATGGACCGGTCTGGCGTGAAGCTGATGAACGGGAAACGGCGGGTGGAGACGGGGAGTTCCTCGACGCTGAGGTTGTCCAGCAGTTTTTTGCGGCTGGTGGCCTGGCGGGATTTGGAGGCGTTCGCGCTGAAGCGCTGGATGAATTCCTGGAGTTCCTTGATTTTTTGCTCGGACTTCTTGTTTTGTTCGCGCAGCTGACGCTGGGCGATTTGGGTGTAGCTGTACCAGAAATCATAGTTGCCCATGAACATGGTGATTTTACCGAAGTCGATGTCCACCGTATGCGTACAGACGTGGTTCAGGAAATGACGGTCATGGCTGACGACGATAACGGTGCTTTCGAGGTCTTGGAGGAATTCTTCCAGCCAGTGGATCGCGTCAACGTCCAGGTGATTCGTCGGCTCGTCCATCAGCAGGATATCAGGGCTGCCGAAGAGCGCCTGGGCCAGCAAAACTTTGACCTTGACATCGTTCGGAAGATCGGCCATCAGGGAGGCGTGATATTCGTTGGTGATTCCCAGGCCGTTGAGCAGAATTTCCGCATTACTTTCAGCGCTCCAGCCGTCCAGTTCGGCGAAGCTCTCTTCCAGTTCGCTGATGCGCAGCCCGTCTTCCTCCGTGAAATCCTCTTTGGCGTAAAGGTTCTCTTTTTCATCCATGATCCGCACCAGCTCCCGGTTTCCCATCAGCACTGCGCGGATAACGTCGAATTCATCAAAGGCGAAGTGGTCCTGGGCCAGCACGGAGATCCGCTCGCGGGGGGTGACGAAGATTTCCCCTTTGTCGGGCTCCAAGTCTCCGGACAGGATCTTGAGGAACGTGGATTTTCCCGCGCCGTTGGCCCCGATGAGGCCGTAGCAGTTCCCCCGGGTGAACGTGACGTCCGCATGCTCAAAAAGTGTCCGTCCGCCGTATTGCAGCCCTACGTCAATGGCTTGTATCATAATTCTGGCAATCCTTCCTGCGCGATAAAATAAATTTTCATTCTAATATTGTATCACACTGGCGCGGCCGCGTCAACCGGAAGGAAGAAAAAGTTCTCTGTCCGGCGGGAATATCCTGCCGACGCCTGCCCATCCTAGTGGACAGAAAGGGAAGGGGGTTGACAGGATGTCCCGAACGAAAGCGACGAGGCCGCAGCGGCCTCTGCACCGGAAATGGTGGTTTTACCTGATTTTGGGTGGTGCGCTGTTTTTTGTGTTTGCTGCCGCTGTGATACAGGATCGGGGAAAGACGGGGCCGGAGGCCGAGAGCAAGACCGTCTGGATGGAGGTTGCCAGGCTGGAAAGCGGCACGGCCGACAGTGCCGGAGAGAAAAAGAGCGAAGTCTTCCGGCTCCACGGAAAAAGCGTCAAAATTGTCTATGAGATTCAGACGATGGAAGAGGACGGAACGGTGCAGTTGTACCTGCTGAAAGAAGGCGAAACCAAGACACGGGACGCGAGCGGGAACCAGAAGTTTGCGGCGCGGGATTGGACCGCCGTCGGCAGCAAAACAGGAGAAAAGATCCTGAGCGGGACAAAACAGGCCGGTTCGTATTATATGGACCTCTATCTTGCCGGCGTAGAGCGCTATACCCTCATGGTATATGAAAAACAATAAAAAAGCCGTCTCTTGAACTGGGTCAAGAGGCGGCTTTCCAGTCGATCTCAGGTCACTCGCTCCGCCAGGGAATACCAGGTTACGGGGTCAACTTCGCCGCTCACGGGCAACTGGACATACCGCTGGAAGGCGGAGACCGCTTCCCGCGTAACGCCGCCATAAATGCCATCGACGATCACATAAGGAATGGAAGAGACGCGGTCGGCCAGGGCATTGATCCACAGTTGCAGCTGACGGACTTTATCGCCGCTGTCTCCCGGCACCAGGGCGCGGCCGGGATAGTCGTCGCGGACAACAGAGGCTGGGGCCCTGGCATACAGTTCTTCGTAACTGGCCAGCAGACGGTTGAAGGTATCGCGTCCGACGATGCCGTCTTCAGCTAGGCCGTTCAAGCGCTGAAACGCAAGGACTGCTTGCCGTGTTAAGGGGCCATACACGCCGTCCGGGTCCAGCCGGGGGATGCTGGGATGGAATTTTGCAATGAAATTGAGAAGGTACTGCACCAACCGTACAGAAAATCCCACTGAGCCTTGTGTAACGCTGCTAGGATAGAGTTCCTGGGCCTCCGACGCGCTGATCCCTTCCGCGTTGAGTTCACTGAGTCGCTTAACGGCATTATAAATGGAGACGACGCGGTACCAGGTTTGCCGTCCGGCAATGCCGTCCGCCGTCAGGCCGAATACCTTCTGGAATCCTAGCACCGCCTGTTCCGTAGCGGCGTCGAAGATGCCGGCGTTGACCTCTGCCTTGGGAATGGCAGGGTAATTTTGAGAAATCCGGCGCAGCATTTTTTGCAGGGTACGGACGGATTCACCAATGCTGCCCCGCATCAGCAGCCGGTTGGGGTAAGATTCGCGGATGTTGGTCTGAGGGGTATTAAATACAATGTCGATATCGCTGCCGTAGTAGTATTGCAAAATACGCAAGGGGGTGTATCCCTGGGTCGCCAGATAGTAACTCCCCCACTGAGACAATCCCTTACAGGTCACGGTGGTGCCGTTGCAATACTGCGAAAACATGGGCTGCACCTGTCCCCGGCGGACGATATAGTCATTGAACTGCTCGTCAACCAGGCGACTGATGTTAGCGAAGATATCGCGCCCCTCCACGAAGGCCTGGTCATAAGAGGTAGAGCTGGTGATATCGAACGCATATCCTTGTGCGCGGTAAAACTCTGTGTACACCCGGTTAAGGGCGAAGGTAGTGATTACGTAGATGTTGGCGCGCAGAGCATTTTCCGGCCAAGTGGGGTAGATCTCACTACAGGCAACATTTTTCACATAATCCCTAAAGGAAATGCGGATATTCCGGGCATTGGTTTTGGGAGAACCAAGGTGAACGGTAATCATCAGCGGAATCACAGGCAAGGCCACGGAAACGCCTCCTTTCTGGCTGGCTGGAGAGTCAGCGCGTATAGCGGCCCTCATCGGTGACGGTCAGGTTCTGCTTGCGGGGGAGCTTCACCACTTGAAGCGATTCCGTGTCAGCGAAGATGGTAATGTTATGGAAGGCACGCTCGGTCTGGCCTTTTTCCTGCACAAGGAGGTCATAGACAGCGTAGGGCGGGTCGTTTCTGCCGGGCTCGTAGGACAGTACTTTTTGCGGCGCGGGGAGCGAGAGCCCACGGATCATTCCCTGCGCGTCTGTGCGCACATGAGAGAAAATATAATTCACTCCGCCGATGTGGCGATAGACCTGAACTGTTACGCCAGCAGCCGGGGTATGTCCGTCCGCCGCCAGGGCGCGGACTGTCAGGGTTCCCCGTGCGGGGTTGGCGGCCAGAAAGGCGTCCAGAGACGCGTAACTCGGTGCATATAACTCTGCGTAGCCTTCGCCGCTGAGAGAGGGATCGTTCATGCCATACGCTGCTGTTTCGGCGCTGCCGGCTGGCGCGGCGTACTCGGTCCCGCTGTAGGCGACGGTCGGGAGGTAGCTTTCAGCGGCAGCGCCGAGCGGAACTGTTGCGCTGCCGTCCTCCGCCGCAAAAGGGGGCAGGCTTCCCTCCGCATAGGCCGTGGCCGCTGTATTTTTGGCGCAGCAGCTTTGCCGCTGTGTGCAGCGGTTCGCCGGGCGGCGGCAGCAAGCATTGCCCTGCGACGGACCGTTCGGGGTCGTCGGCCTGACCGGATAAGTGGGGCAGGCGGGGCATTCCGGACAGATCGGGCAGGACGGATATTCCGGTTCCGGCGGGGGTTCGGTCCCAGTGGCTGGCGGCACGTCATAGAGGACATAATCAGACGCGACGTACGGCGACGGAAGTTCGCAGTCGCATACCTCGCTGTCGAGCGTATAGTCCGACGGGTAGGCGGGGGCGGCATATTCCGCAGAGAAATCCTCGATGACCGGTTGTATATTCTCGGCGCTCAGGGCTGGCACATCCCGCGGGGTGGGGGTAATAAACATCGGGACAGGCGCGGGCAAGGTCATGATCGGAACGGACTGTGCGGCGTTTGTGGTCACGAAGGGCTGGGGCTGCACAGTTTGCAGGACGGGTGCGGCGGGGATGGTGTATACAGATTTTTCCGAAACGGACTGCGTCGCCGCTTGCTGACGGACCAACTGCTGGGCTGCGGCCTGCTGCCGTTTGGCTGCCGCTGCCGCTTGCTCCTGCTTCTTTTTCTGTTCGTGGGCCTCGATGGCTTTTACCCCCACCTTGACGCCTTCCGCGGCGGCGGCGATTCCGGCGGCGGCCAGCCCCGCCTCACCTGCGACGCGGGCATATGGCTCCACCTTATGGATCCAGGGTTCGGCCTTTTCGGCGGCTGCCTCCAGCTGGCCGACAGGGCGGGCGCCCATAGCCGGTCGGGTGGCAGCAATGTTCGCGTTGGCGGTTGCCAGGGTGTTATGTACGGTTTGCTCGATGGTCTGGGTGGTGTGGCTGAGAATTTGGGGCACCGCCTGCTGAACAACTTGGTTGACCAACTGCGGCATCGCGGTCTCGACGGCTTTGAGAATCAGGGCATGGGTGTCCTCGCGGACGCCGGCGGTCGTGACCTCTGCCGCTTGCTTCGTTAGCTGCCAGGCGGCGTCGGATTCTCCTTTGCTGGCTGCGGCACGGGAAGCGCCGGCGGGGATCTGCCAGGTGGTGGTCTCGCCCTTGGCAACGGCGGCCCGGCGGTCCGCCGTTTCCTCGGCGGGGCCGCTTCTGCGGCCGAGTTCGACCAACTGCTGCTTATACTGCTCAATGCTTTCGGCGTTGTTTCTGGCTTGTTGTTCCATGCAAATCATCCTTTCTTGGCTGAAACATACGGGGTTCTGTCTTTCTCAATATATTATCCGGCGTCGGAAATGGTGCAAGAAGATCACCAGAAAATTGAACACAAAAAAATAGCTGCGGACGCAGGACTTGCAATCCGCCGCGAAATGCGGTATACTGTTGATCATCCATTGTTCATTGGGGAGGTTGAAGGAATCGATGGCAGTTCAAAAAGAAAAGGCGGCGCGGATTACAGCGCTGCTAAAGAAAGCATACCCCGAAGGGCTTTGCTCGCTGGAGGCGAGGGATCCGTTTCAGTTGCTGGCGGCGACGAGGCTGTCCGCCCAATGCACAGACGCCCGGGTCAATCTGGTCACCCCAGCGCTTTTCGCCCGGTTTCCGACCGTCCAAGCCATGGCGGCGGCGGAACAGGCGGAAGTGGAAGAAATCATCCGCCCCTGCGGCTTTTTCCATACCAAGGCGGGGGATCTCATCGGCATGGCGCAAGCGATCTGCCGGAATCATGGCGGGACGGTGCCCGGCAGCATGGAGGAACTGACGGCGCTGCCCGGCGTCGGGCGGAAAACAGCCAACCTGATTCTGGGGGACGTTTTCGCCCTGCCCGCCGTGGTGACAGATACGCACGTCATCCGCATCACGAACTTGCTGGGCCTGGCCAGCGGCAAACAGCCGGAGAAGGTGGAACAGCAGTTACGGGATTGCCTGGATCCGGCGGAAAGCAACAACTTTTGCCACCGCTGCGTACTGCATGGAAGGGCTGTCTGCGTTGCTCGCCGGCCAAACTGTCCCGCCTGCGTTCTGCGGGAAGAATGCGACGCAGGACGCGCCTCTTGACAAATGCGCTGCCCCTGTAGTATAATGATAAGGTGGCGTTTGCCGCAATTTCCGAAAGCGGGAGGTTGGTTTTGATGACTGCGACAGAGGTGGCCTCGGCCTAAACTGAATAGGGCGCCGCGAGGCGGGTACAGAGTACCCTAGCTTTGCTGTGCCGCCAAGGCGTCCCCCGAGGGATGCCGGAATGTAACCTTCCCGCAGGCAGCGCAGCCGGACGAAGGCTGCTTTGCCTGTGGTATTTTTATGTTCTCCGTCAGTTACCTCGTCGGCGATTGCCCGGCAGAGCAATCCAAACATCATACTTTACATCCTACTTTCGGAGGAAATCTCATGAAATATCGTGACCAGCGGGTGGTATCGGCTGCCCGCGAAGAAGACTTTACCTGCCAGTTTTGTGGTGCCGCTGTCTCGTCTGAAGCAGCAGGCAGTCTCCACCGCAATCATTGTCCGCGGTGCCTTGCCAGCATACATCTGGACGACAAACCGGGTGACCGCGCCTCAGACTGTCATGGGCGGATGGATGCGATGGCGGTGTGGGTGCGTCAAAACGGGGAATGGGCGGTTATTCACCGCTGCCGCACCTGCGGTGTGCTGCATTCCAACCGTATTGCCGCAGACGACAATTCCTTGCTGCTGCTATCGATCGCCGTCAAACCGCTTGCCGAGCCGCCCTTCCCCCTGGGGCTGCTGGAGCGAAGCATGGCGCAGGAAAGCGGGGTGCAATCCGAATGAATGTTCAGGAAATCATTCGCCGCAGCGAGGAAAGCGGCTACCTGATCAGCATGATCCCTATGGAGCGGCTGGTAGAAATGGGGCGCGAAGCGGGAATGGGGCCGCAGAGCACTGTACTTGACCTCTGCTGCGGCTACGGCGAAATGTTGAAGCTTTGGCATGAGGCATTTGGGATCCGAGGATTGGGGGTGGACCAATGCGAAGAGTTCCTGCAAACAGGGCAACGGCGCTTGCGGGAAGCGGGGATTTCAGACATTTCGCTGCGGCGCGGGGATGTGCTGAAATTCAAATCGCAGGAGAGCTATGATTTCGTCAGCTGCACCGAGATTTTCGGATCCTACGGCGAAACCGTGGATCTGCGGGCCCGGCACCTGCGGCCTGGCGGCAAGCTCCTCATGGGCAGCCGGTACGCCAAAACGGATCCTGTGCCGCCGGAGCTGACGGAGTTTGAGGGCGAGACCCTGCCGCTGGCGCGGATCAATGCTGTCGTTCGTGCGCGGGGATGGTACATGACTGGCATGGCCAGCTGCACCGATGCTGCATGGGAGCGCTACGTCATGTGGAGCGCTCGGCGGCATCTGGCCGCGTTGCGGGCTCACCCAGACGATACGAAGGCCCGCGCCTGGTGCGATCAATGGTATGAGGCATATTTCGGCTTCCGCCGCGCCTGCGAGGGCTTCGCGATGTTCATTCTGGAACAGGAATAAACCAAACCAAGGGGTGGCCCCATGCCGGGGCCGCCCGCTGTGCTGTCTGTTTTCATGTGCCGTCCGTCGGCCGAGGGACGAACATCACGTCCGGATCGTTGGTCGCGTCGCCGCTGCCGTGAAGGTCGATCGTCTCGCCAAGGAAGGTGGGATTCGGCTGCGCCGCGCATTTGAACAGGTCCTTGGCCCGGGCGGCCATTTCCCGGGCGCTAAAATAAGGCTGCTGGGCGAAGGAGCGGAAGTCGGAACTAACCCCGTAAGCCTCCAGCCCAAGCCGCCGCGCGATATACACCGCCCGGGAGAGGTGGTATGTCTGCGTGACGATCAGCACCCGTTTCGCCCCGAAAATATCGCGTGCGCGGAACATAGACTCGTAAGTCGAAAAGCCTGCATGATCCATGAATACGGCGGCGGAAGGAATGCCGCTGTCTACCGCATACTGCTTCATGGAGGATACTTCGTCGTAGCCGCGGTAGCCATGGTCGCCGCTCATCAGCAGCACAGGGGAGATTCCCGCGCCGTAAAGCGCCACGCCCTGGCGCAGACGATCTTCCAGCATGGGGCAAGGCGCACCATCCGGCAGCACCTGTGCGCCAAGCACGAGGATGCAGTCGAATGTGTCAAGCTTCGCCGCCGCATCGGGGGCGACGATATAGGGCTTTGCGCCCCGCAGGACAATCCAGTTACAAACGCCCAGCGCAAGTCCGCCTAGCGCCATCGCACTCAGCCAAAGGAGCGTCAGCCGATGAACCCACATTAGCCGCGCCTGTCGCCGCTCAGCTTTGGGCGTTGAAGGAGCATTGCGCGCCTGTTTCTTTGATGTTTTCTTTTTCATTATATATAGCCTCCTATAGTCTCCTGCGGTCTCTTTTCCTAAATTATACCGAAAAAACGCGGGTTTGTCCAGAGCGAAGGAGCAAAAACAGTGCGGCTGAGTAGGAAATATTTGACAGAACCCCCAAGGCTGCGCGTTGATCGGCACCTGAACTAGATGTTTGCAGGATTTCCTGTATCTGGAATTTGGCCCGTCCATATATCCGGAAACTGCCAGACCTTACGTCGGATCTACGCAAATTAACCAATATCCGCCCAAAAAAATTTAGAAATTGACTTGCATTTCCCAAAACGCTGTGATATAATGTAACCGTCCAATAGTACGGATGACTATCTTAAAGGAGGAATTTTCATTGAAGACCAAGAAACTTGTCAGCATTCTGCTGGCCGTCCTGACGGTGCTTTCTACGTTCGGCGCGCTCAGTGCCTTTGCGGCCCCGACAGCGCCGACGGCAATTGCCCTGAATGAAGGAGAAAGCTCCGCTTGGGACAGCAAGACTGTCGTCGCGACCTTCACGGAGGAGTTCTACAAGACCTATCTCAGCGGGAAGAGCGGCAACTATTCCTGGAAGGTGACTTATACCGACGCCGACGGCAAGACCACGGACGTATCGATTGCAGCCACCGGCAGCGGCGTCACCAAGCTGGAGAACAGCTCGAAGTATCAGCTGTCCCTCAACGTGACTGCCGGCTCGAAGGGCCGCTACGGTAAGCATACCGTCACCCTGACGGTGCTTGCGCTGAACATTGACATCCTGGAGACTAACGTCGTCAGCAACGCGGTCGATGTGCAAATCAACGACAAGAAGGCGTTCGAGGACAAGCTGGCGGAAGCCAAGAAGCTTCAGGGCCTCAAGAAGTACTTCAACGACAGCGAGGAATTGGACGGCGCGATCTCTGACGCGACCAACCTGCTGAAGCTGGACGGTGCGACGAGCGAAAGCATCTCCGAGAAGGCGAAGGCGCTGGACGAGGCGATCGCGGCGTACTACATCAAAGGGAACCTGAAGTGGGTCGGCGCGATCCCGGGGATCAATACGGTTGTTTTCTTCTATATTGACAACCAGGAAAAGATTAACTCCGGGATAGAGTGGATCCAGAAGATCATTCCGTGGGACTCTGTATTCAGCATGTTCATCAAGGGCATCATTGCGCTGATCGGTCTTGCGTAACCCTCACGAAACCTATGGAAATCCGTCCGCTCCGGCGGGCGGATTTTTTTGTCGGCGGAAATTTCCGCTTTTGCTTGCCTTTTCGCGTCAGATCTGCTATAATAAAAAAGAACAAGGGGAAGAGGAGGGGAAGAGGCGCGTGATGAAGAAATTTCTGGCTATTCTTTTGGCGGTGTGCAGCATACCGCTTCTCTTTGGGACCGCCTCCAGGGCCGCTGTCGCTCCGGCCAACCCCAACGGCGCTGTCTTCCTGACGGTAACCTATAGCGCCGCGTTTGATTATAAAGAAATTACGGCGGCATTTGGATCAGCGGAGAGCGGCCCGGCGAACGGGCAGTGGCTCATCTGCGGTCCGGCGAATGAGACGATCTTGCTGGCGACGGCGGGGGAAGATGACGGATTTTGCGCCGTCCTGAACCGGGACGGCAGAGCGACGCTGGTTCTTCGCCCAGGGAATACCGGGCGCTCCGGTAAGTTTGAGGTGATGTTTCAGTCTGAAGCGGGCAACAGCAATATCCTCGCGGTAGAGCTGGTGGATGCATCTGGGCTGCGGACAGCAATCACGGCGGCCCGGACAGAGTTTAACCGCCGCGCTCGTTACACGAAATCTTCACTGAATGCACTGACCGCCGCGTTGGCCCAGGCGGAAAAGGTATACCGCGACGCTGCCAACGCGGACGCAGACACAGTCGCCCGGGAAACCGCCGCGCTGTGGACGGCGCTCGGCAATTTGGAGCACAAATTTGACGGCACGTTCCTGCAGGGCCTAGACGTCACGTTCTGGAGTATGGTGGATTTTGTCACTAGACCATTTACCTGGGTGCGCAATCAGGTCAGCTGGGATTCTACGCTCTCCTTGCTGCTGCGCAGCGTGATTGCCCTATTCACGGCGCGTTAGCGGCCAATGCCAACCGGGAGCCAAAGAAAACCGATTTTTTTCGCCAAAGCTCTTGCATTGCGCGGCGGAATCGGCTATAGTAATCTTAATGTAGCATCATCAACAACGAGAAAGGATTAATTCCCATGATTTCAGCAGGCGATTTTCGCAATGGTGTGACGTTTGAAATGGACGGAAATGTCTACCAGATCATCGAGTTCCAGCACGTGAAACCCGGCAAAGGCGCGGCCTTTGTGCGCACGAAGATTCGCAACGTGATCGCGGGCGCCGTGGTGGAGCGGACCTTCAACCCCACAGACAAATTCCCGACAGCTTACATTGAGCGCAAGGAGATGGCGTATTCCTACAACGACGGCGACCTCTATTACTTCATGGACAGTGAGACGTATGAGCTGGTTCCGATCAACAAGGGAGAACTGCCGGAGAATTTCAAGTTCGTTAAGGAAGATTTTATTTGCAAGATTCTGTCCTACAAGGGAAATGTTTTTGGTGTAGAGCCGCCGACCACTGTGACGCTCCAGATCACTCAGACAGATCCGGGCTTCAAGGGCGACACAGCCACAAATGCGACCAAGCCCGCCACCCTCGAAACCGGCGCGGAAATCAAGGTTCCGCTGTTCATCGACGAGGGCGAAAATATCATTGTCGATACCCGGACAGGCGAATACGTCTCCCGAGCGTAAAGCGCTTGGTGAGATATTCTGAAGGAGGTTTTCGCGTGAACATCACAGAAAAAGCTGCATATCTCAAAGGCCTGGCGGAGGGGCTTTCCCTGGAGGCGGATACCCCCCAGGCGAAGCTATTCTCCACGGTGATTGACCTGCTGGACGATCTGGCGCTGTCGGTTTCGGACCTGGAGGACGAAGTGGCGGTCTTGGGCGAGCAGGTGGATGCCGTGGACGAGGATCTGGACGCGCTGGAAACGGCGCTCTATGAAGACGATGACGAGGATGACGACGACAAGGAGGAAGACGGATTTTTTGAGATCCAGTGCGAGGGCTGCGGCGAAATCATTTGCGTAGACGAGGGCACCCTGGACGAAGGGAGTATCGTCTGCCCAGGCTGCGGCGAGACGCTGGAATTTGATTTCAGCTGCGACTGCGAGGAATGCCGCGATCACGAGGAAGAATCAGCGGCGGAATAAGTCTTTGGACGCGAAGTAATCCCTGTCTGCGGTATCTTGCAGACAGGGATCTTTTTTGTCTGTTACAGTACCAACGAGGGAGGTTGTTCACTGCCCGGCGGGCTTCGCCGCGCACCCTTTCCCTGCGGGAGAATATAATGAAACAGTACGGAAAGGGGGTGACCACAACGAAGAAAACCCTGAACATTGCGGTTTTGGGCGGCGACGCGCGGCAAGGGTATGCCGCGGGGCGGCTGCGGGCTGCGGGCTGCCGGGTGCTTTGCTGCGGTGTTCCATCGGCGGAACCGGAGCAGGAAAACTGGGAGACGGCGGAACGTATCTGCGAGGCTGCGCGGGCGGCGGAAGTCTTGCTGGGGCCTCTGCCGCTGACCAAGGACGGCGTCAGCCTTTCCGGCGCAGTGGGTGGTGAGCTACTGATCGCGGAACTGGTGGAGAACCTGACGCCAAGGCACACGCTGATTGCCGGGACACTGCCGCCGGAGGTTCGGCGGGCCTGCGAGGCAAAAGGCGCCGCAGCGGCTGCCCTGACGGACCGGGACGATTTCGCTTGGCTCAATGCCGTTCCAACGGCGGAAGGCGCAATCGCAGAGGCGATCCGCCAAAGCACCGGAACACTTCACGGCAGCGAATGTTTGGTACTGGGATACGGACGCTGCGCGAAAGTGCTGGCGAAAAAACTGGCGGGCATGAACGCGCGGGTCACAGTGGCGGCCCGGGGCGGGGGAGCGCGCTGCGCGGCGGAAGCGGACGGGTTTCCGGCATGGGATCTGCCAGACCTGCCAGACCGCATGACGCAATTCGGATACATCTGGAATACGATTCCCGCGCCGGTGCTGGAAGAGGCGCTTCTGGTGCAGTTGCCAGAGGATGCGGTGGTCATTGACCTGGCCTCCGCGCCAGGCGGGACCGACTTTGCCGCCGCCGCGCGGTTGGGCCTGCGCGCCCTGCTTTTGCCGGGCTTGCCGGGGCGCTGCGCCCCGAAGGCGGCGGGAGAGATTGTTGCGAGGGTCTGCCTGTCGATTTTGCGGGAGCAGGAATCCGGGGAGGGGAATCAATGTCGCTGAATCAAGTGCGCGTCGGCGTTGGGCTGACGGGATCATTTTGTACGTTTGCGCCGGTTTGGGAGGCGCTGGAAGAGCTGAAGGGCCGGGGCGCTGTACTGACATGCGTGTTTTCGTACCATGCCCAACAGTTCGAAAGCCGGTTCGGCAAACCGGAAGAGTTCCTGTCCAAGGCCCGGGAACTGAGCGGGACGGAGCCGGTCTGTACCATCCCGGGAGCGGAACCGCTGGGACCCAAGAACTTGTTGGATGTTTTTCTCATTGCACCCTGCACAGGAAATACCTTGGCAAAGCTCGCCGGGGGGATTACGGACAGCCCGGTGCTCATGGCAGCCAAAGGCCATCTGCGCAATCATAAACCGCTGGTAATTTTCCTTTCCAGCAACGACGCGCTGGGTCTCAACCTATGCAATGTCGGCACACTGCTCAACACAAAAAACATTTACTTCGTCCCCTTTGGACAGGATGAACCGGAACGGAAACCAAATTCCCTGCTGGCCCGGCCGGACCAAATCCCCGCTGCGCTGGAAGCCGCGCTGCGCGGAGAACAGGTGCAGCCAATTTTGCTGCCGTATGGGGAGAAGCAGGAATAATAAAAGGGGAAAAGCGTCTTCGCCCCCCCCATGGTCAGAGATGGAAAGGAATGGGTATATTATGTGCGGAATTGCCGGGATGTGCGCGTTTGACGGAGCTCTGGGTCAGCGGCCCGAGGCAGCGAAAAAAAACTTGGACCAGATGGCGGCAGCCTTGGCGCACCGCGGACCAGATGGCAGTGGTGTTTTCCTCGATGGACCGGTGGGGCTGGCCCACACGCGGCTGGCGATCATCGATCCCGGCAAGGGGACGCAGCCGATGGTCCGCAGGGAAACCGGAAGGACCTGCGCACTGACGTACAACGGGGAACTATACAATACCGCGGAACTGCGGGCGGAGCTGACGGTGCGGGGGCAAACATGGGAGACCACATCCGACACGGAAGTTCTCCTGGCTGGGCTGATGCGCCAGGGACCGCAGTTCGTGCGGAAGATCAATGGAATTTTCGCCTTCGCCTATTGGGACGGAAAACAATTGCTGCTGGTCCGAGACCGCCTGGGGGTCAAGCCGCTGTTTTATGCCCAGAACCCCCAGGGCAGCGGAACGTTGCTGTTTGGTTCGGAACCGAAGGCGCTTTTTGCCGCGGGGCTCCGTCCCGCGCTGGACGACGCTGGGCGGCGGGAGCTCTTCGCCTTGGGGCCGGCCCACACGCCGGGAACCTGCGTATTCCGCGGGGTACGGGAACTGCTCCCCGGCCAGTTGCTCGTGGCTTCTGCCGAAGGGTGCCGAACAGAAATGTATTGGCAGCTGGAGAGTTGGCCTCATACGGATTCACCGGAAGAGACAGTGGAGCGCACTGCTTTCCTGGTGCGGGACGCCGTGGAACGGCAGATGGTTTCCGACGTACCGATTTGTACGTTTCTTTCTGGCGGGCTGGACAGCAGTCTGGTCAGCGCCATCTGCGCCCGGAAACTGGCGGAGCGGGGACAGCGGTTGGCGACCTTCTCCTTTGACTTCCGCGGGAATGAGGAATATTACCGATCCAACGCCTTCCAGCCGTCCCGGGATGCGCCATACGCCGCAGAAATGGCCGCATATTTGGATTCCGAACACACGGAACTGGACTGTGACAGCCAGGAATTGGCCGATTGGCTGGACCGGGCCGTCGATGCGCGCGATATGCCGGGCATGGCCGACATCGACGCTTCGCTGCTTTATTTTTGCCATATTGTCGGGAAGCGGTACAAGGTCACATTAACGGGAGAATCGGCCGACGAGATCTTTGGGGGATATCCGTGGTTCCGCAGCGAGACAGCGTTCCAGGAAGCGGCGTTTCCCTGGTCGCGGGACATGGCGGCCCGGGAAACCTTCCTGCGGGACGACGTGTTGGAGCGGCTGCGGCTGCGGGAATATGCCCGGGCGGCCTACGACGACTCCGTTGCGCAGACGCCGCGCCTGGCGGACGATTCCCCCGAAGAAGCCCGCCGGCGGGAAATTACCTGGCTGAACCTGAGATGGTTCCTGCAGACGCTGCTGGAAACTGGCGTAACAAAAAGCCTACTCTATGCAGCTTGTCCAATCAAAGAGTTCTGCAAGAGAGATTTTTAGTCAACTTGTAGTGATTATTTCCCGTATTCTGTCATATGTATGGTTAAATGAAACCATGCATAGGCAGCGTCTGGGGGGACAGGGTTGGAAGAACATGGGAGCAATGAGCGGATGGTGTTACCCGAAGAATTGCAGCGGAAAATGCTGGAATTTTTCCTCAAGACGAGTATCCCGCGCAAAAAGCAGATGCAGGACACGCCCCTATTGGAAAAAGATGGGGGCGTGTCTTAATTGGAAACGGGAATATATGTCAGGGTTTCGACGGAAGAGCAGGCGCAGGAGGGTTTTAGCATTCGCGCGCAGGAGCAAAAATTAAAAGATTTTACGAGGATAAAGGACTGGTCGATTTTTAAGATTTACGCTGACGAGGGTATTTCGGGGAAGAACATCACGCAGCGTCCCGCCATGTGCCAATTGGTCGAGGATGTGAAAGCGGGGCGGGTCAAGAATGTGCTGGTGTTCAAGATTGACCGCCTGACGCGCTCGACTGCCGACTTGATTTATCTGGTGGACTTGTTCAACGAGTATGGCTGTGCGTTTAATTCACTCTGTGAAAGCATTGATACCCAAACCGCCAGCGGCAGGATGTTCCTCAAAATCATTGGCATTTTCGCCGAGTTCGAGCGTGAGAACATCATTGAGCGCACCAAACTGGGCGTGGAGCGCAAGGTAAAAGAGGGCTATACCCTCTGCACCGCCACCCCCAGCTTTGGTTTTGACCGCCCTAAAGGCGAGAAAATCCAGACCATCAACGAAGAGGAAGCCCTAATTGTGCGCGAGATTTTTGACCTGTATGTCCAGCAGGGCAAAACACTCACCGACATTGCCCGCCAGCTTAATTTGCGCAAAATCTCCACCAAGCATGACGCGGCGTGGTCAAGCGTGAAAATCAGGCGCGTTTTGTGCAACGTGAACTATGTGGGCGAAGTGCGCCATCATGTGGGGGATAAACAGCGGGAGTATTCGGTGGATGGGCGGCATGAGGGCTTTATTCCACAGGATTTATTTGAGGCGGCGCAGCGACTATTGGCAAAAAATTACGCCGCCGCGCCCAAGCGCAAACCCCGCCCCGACAACTATTTTGTGGGCTTTCTCTTTTGTGCCCAGTGCGGCTATCGGCTCAAAACCCACAACCAGAGCAAAGCCCACAGTAATGGCACCGTGCAACACTTCGGCAACTATGTTTGCGGCAACAAAACTCTGCGCACCTGCACAGCGGGTAGCATGAGCCACAGCAAATTAGAAGTAGCTTTTGAAGAATACATAGCCCACATTGCTGATTTTACAACCTCTGTTGATACCCAAAACGCAGAACTGGCACAAAAACAGCAACAAAACCAAACTACATTACACTTATATGAAGAAAAATTGCGCCAGTTTGAGGCCAAGGCGCGGGAAACCCTAGATTTGTATGTGAACAATGACATTGCCTTTGCGGAGTATCGGGAAATCAAGCAAAAACTGGCGCAGGACAGGGAGTTTGTGCAGTCAGAAATTAAGCGGCTGCGCGAACAGGAGGAGCGCATAACCGTTGATGATAGCGACATTATTCGCAATTTACGCGAAAACTGGGGATTGCTCACCAATGCCGAGCGGCGGCAGTTTCTGATCAATTTTGTAGAGCGTATCGTTGCTCAAAGTGAAAAGATGGATGGCAAAAACAATACCGTGCGGGTGTTGGAAGTGGTGTTTAAGGCGGTGTAGACCTTACTTTCACTTTTGCCTGTTGACAGGGGTCATAGAAGGGTCTTAAATACACTTGTACGGCAAATCCTTGCTGTGCCATAATAACAATGCCGACTGGATATGGCTCACATTATAA
>JAIRXU010000044.1 GCA_031268095.1 Oscillospiraceae bacterium
TCCGATATGTCGTGCCGATGATAGTCCGCTTGCTTTGTCTCCATAAGAAAACCTCCCCGTTTTCTTATATTATAGCACATCTGCTCCCTCTTGTCAACTCGTGTAGACAGCGCCTAGCGAGTGGGCGGATCCGCCAACGGGAGTTTTTCAAGATTTCACCCGAGCGGGCCTATTCCATCGTTCGATCGGTCGCTCGTTTGCGTAATGAAGAAAATCAGCTGAAACGTATCATTCCCAACGAAGAGCAGCTTGTTGAGGCAGAAATTGCAGAATGCACAAAACGCAAGCCGCCGTTTCGGTTTGATATGGTTGGTATTCCGGCAGGGGCGGAACTTACCTTTATTTATGACGAGAACTGTGTTTGTGCAGTAGCGCCTGCGGGAAACAAAGTTATATATCACGGGGAACAGTACTCTCTTTCGCGTTTGGCCGGGAAGTTGCTTGTTGAGAAACGAAATTGGAGTAGCGACGAATTCGCTCAAGGTCCGCTGTACTTCCTCTATAACGGTAAAACTTTGTCCGAGCGGCGGTGAATAAAGGAAGAACACGAGGAGGGCGGGGAATAATGGAAGACAACCGCAAAGAGCAGGAACGGACGGAACTCCACCGCACGATATGGCGCATCGCCGTGGGTATATCAGGGGATGACATTTCCTTCAATCGTATATCATCAAACAACACTACTTTTTAATTTATCTTGGTAAATCGAAAAGTAGAAAGTGATGGGGAATCGGTAGCAAAAAAATCTGATTTTCTCTACTTTCCCCCTTGCTTTTTCTCTCTGCCTGTGGTATCATAATAAACGGTATATGGTGCGCGTTTGCCGCGCCGAACAGGGAACCCGGTGCGAATCCGGGACAGCTCACATCTACTGTAACAGCTACGGTGCATTCCCGCGTCCCGGGCGCGGATAAGCCATTGGATCTGGGCGGCTCGCCGCCCGGCCTGAGAAGGCGGATGCACCGGTTGGATGCTGAAGTCAGGAGACCTGCCATATACAGGAACAACACTTTCGGTGAGGAAAGCGCTGTTGCCTATGGGGTTCTCCGCCGCAGGTGTGAGGGCTTAAGGTAACATGAGCAGCCTTGCCGGAATAGGCAGGGCTGTTTTGTGTCCTGCCATCTGGAAAGGATTTGAGCTTTATGAAACGATTCCAATGGCCCGTTTGGTCAAATGCACCCAAAAGATGGCTGACTCTGTTGCTGACAGCGGCGCTGTGCCTGGGTTTGGTCCCGGCGGTGGCCGTCTCTTCCGCCGCGCTGGCGCCACCGATTACCGTTACGCTGTCCTATCAGCAGGACAATACGGGATTCCCCATTGCTCCAAAACAAATCTCTCTGGCTCCCGGTTTGTCGGAGCAATATGGCTATCCCGATAACTTCGCCGGCGAAAAAGCGACCGCGCTGGACGCCATCGTCGCGGCGCATATTTTGATTTACGGCGAGAACAAGGCGGCGGTCAACGCGAAGCTGACCGTCGAAACTTCCGGCCCCAGCGCTGGAATGGTTACCAACTTCATGGGCGACGGCGCGGGCAATTTCACCTTTTTTGTTGATGGCGCATTGGCCAACGACGGGGCGATGCTGACGGAGATTCCGGATGGCAGCGCGGTGGAGCTCTTCGCCATTCAGGACACGACCTACTGGAGCGACACGTATACTTGGTTTGAGGTTAACGGGAAAAAAGTCTCCGCGCTCCAAGTTGCGCCGGACGAGTCCTTCGATCTCACGCTGCGGGGCATTGAGTTTGTGATTTTCGGCGCTTGGGGCGCGGATGGGCCCAAAGCCATTGAGGACGCCGTGATTGTCACCATGCTGCCGGAGGAAGGCGCAGCTTGGATTGATGACCTAGCGGACGTGACGGACGGGAACGGCGCCGTCACCCTCTCGTTCCATCAGCGGGGAACCTATATCCTTTCGGCCATTGCCGAAGATCCGGATTGGGACAGCCCGCTGATGTCCCCCTATCTAGTGGTAACCGTCAGCCTGCCCCCGGCGAATTACCAGGCGCCCCTGACCAATGTGCTGAATTATCTCCGCACACAGGTCACTTCCCCGCTGGTCAGCGAGGTGGGCGGCGAATGGGCCGTCCTGGCCGAGGTGCGCGGCGGGCGGAATGACGCCGCCTGGAACAGCGCATATCTGGCGAATCTGGAAACATACATCCGGGAAAGTGCGGCGTCCGTGGACACTGCCACCGGCAAGGTCGTCCTGCACAATACACGGTACACCGAGAACGCCCGCGCGGTGCTGGCGCTGACCTCTTTGGGCGTGAACGCTGCCAGCTTTAAAGGATACGATCTGGTGTCCGCGTTGCTGAACACCGCCAAATTGCAGAACCAGGGCGTTGCCGCTGTCGCGTTCGCTCTGACCGCGCTGGACAGTGGCAGCTACCTCCGTACGGCGGCGGGCGAGGCGCTGCGCCATTGGTGCATAGACTACCTCCTGACCAACGCCAAGGCGACCGGCGGATGGCATCTGAGTCCGGCAGTCAGCGTCGCCAGCCCTGATATTACCGGCATGGCGCTGCAAGCCTTAGCCCCTTATTATAAAGAAGCGGGCGCCTATCGGCATGCAGAAACCGTGACCGCTGTCGAAAAGGCAGTGGCGGCGCTGCAAACCATGCAGGCGGCCGACGGCAGCTTCAGCTATGAGGACAACGGCAAGACGACGGAGAGCGCGGCGCAGGTGCTGGTTGCTCTCACCGCGTTGGATTACGACGGCACGGCGAGCGGCAGTTTCCTCAAGAGCGTGGCGGAGATCCTGCTGACCTACCAGGCGGCGGACGGCGGTTTCCGGCACGGGACCGGCGGGTCTGCCGATCAGATGGCAAGCGAGCAGGCGGCTTGTGCGCTGGTGGCTTATGATCGCTACGTCACCGGAAAAACGGCATTGTACGACACGGGCGATATCTCCAAAACGACGGTTCCCCCGACGGATCCCGGCTCCGGGCCGGCCCCTACTTGGCTGGATAAACTGCCTACCTGGCTCTCCGGCATTCGCAGCCTGAAGCCTTGGATGCAGTGGATGATTCACTATATTTTCTTTGGATGGATTTGGGAAGTGCTATAACAATGAAGCGAATCAAACAATTTTTCCGGACCAAACAGGCAAAGGCGGCGCTGGCGGCGGTGTGCGTCGTAGCGGTGCTGGCGGCGGCGTTCTTCCTCGCGCCGGGAGCACGATTTTCCCGGGCGCGGCTGTCTGAGGCGCAATCGACAAAACAGGAAATAACGTCGGCGGTCCCGGCGGCGGCGGCTCTTGCCCCACAAACAAGCGGTTTGCCGAACAAGGTCTCCCTGCCAGCCGTCTCATCGGCGGCCCTTTCGGAGGCAAGCACAGACCGGACGGCAGCGGGCGGGGCGGGATCTGCTCCGGCGCCCTCCGCAGCGTCCACCGCCAAAACGGCGGAAACGCCCCAGACCGCCAGCCCGGCGGGAACTGCGGCCAGGACCACCCTCCGGGTCATTCCGTCGTCTGCCGCAACGCAGGCGCCGGCCAAGCAGACGACGGCTGCGCGGACCATCCAGACGACGCAGAAGGCCGGCGTGACGTACAACTTTACGCGTCCGACCGCGACGACGAAGCCAAGTACAACGGCGAAACCAAGTACGACTGTGAAACCGGTTACGGCCGCGCCCGCCACGGCGAAACCGGTTACGACGGCACCGGCACCGACCACCAAGCGGGCCGCTGCCTGTACCGTTTCCATCCGCTGTGATACTGTCTGGAGCAACGCTGACCAGCTCAGCCCGGAACGCAAAGCAATCCTGCCCTCCAGCGGGGTCATTCTCGCGCCCAAAAGCGTGACCATCACGGAGGGAGAGAGCGTTTTCGACGTGCTGCAGCGGCTGACCAGGGCCGAGAAAATCCACCTGGAATTCCGGAATGTGCCCCTCTATAACAGCGCTTACATCGAGGGCATCGCCAACCTATACGAGTTCGACTGCGGCCCGCTGTCCGGCTGGATGTACACG
Source organism: Oscillospiraceae bacterium (assembly GCA_031268095.1). Lineage (GTDB taxonomy): Bacteria > Bacillota > Clostridia > Oscillospirales > Acutalibacteraceae > WRMQ01. The sequence goes on from JAIRXU010000044.1 coordinate 3,977, forward strand.
GTCAACGGCGCGTTCCCCAATTACGGCAGCAGCAAACATCCCGTGAAGGACGGAGACGTGATTGTTTGGATGTATACTTGCGACCTGGGCAAAGACATCGGCGGCGGCGGCGCAACCGGGCAGAGGCCGTCCTGAACGGCGGCACGTTCGCCGGATACCATCCGGCGGTGAACCTGCTGTATTTTGTTTTAGTGATCGGGTGCGCAATGGCGTTGACACACCCGGTCTGTCTGGCGGTTTCCTGCGTCTGCGCGCTGGCGTATTCCGTCATGCTGACGGGCCGGTCGGCGTTGCGGATTCAGTTGCGGTTTTTGCTGCCGCTCGCGCTCGCGGCCGCGCTGTTCAATCCGGCCTTCAGCCATCAGGGCCGAACCATTCTGGCCTACCTGCCGGACGGGAATCCCCTGACGCTGGAGTCGGTTTGGTACGGACTGTTCTCTGCCGGGCTGCTGGTGACGGTGCTTTCCTGGTTCCGCGGTGTGCATGCTGTCATGACCAGCGACAAATTGGTCTATCTGTTCGGGCGGGTGGTTCCCGCCCTTTCGCTGTTGCTCTCCATGGCGCTGCGATTCGTGCCGCGTTTCACGGCGCAGCTGCGGGTAATCGCCGAGGCCCAGCGCTGTATTGGCCGGGACGTCCGGAGCGGCGGCCCCATACGGCGCGCGAAGAGTGGCGTCCGGATTCTCTCGGCGCTGGTAACCTGGGCGCTGGAGAACGCCATCGACACCGCCGACAGCATGAAGAGCCGGGGGTATGGCCTGCCGGGGCGCACGGCCTTCGCTATTTATCGCTTCGACCGGCGGGACAAGCGGGCGCTGGCATTCCTGCTGCTGTGCGGCGGGGGCGTGATTGCCGGAGCGGCGTGGGGGAAACTGCGGTTCGTCTATTACCCCATCATCAGCGGCGCGGCGCCGGACGCGTGGCAGATTCTCTTGTTCGTGGTTTATCTCGCCTTGTGCGGGCTGCCGCTCTGGATCGAAGGAAGGGAGGCATGGCGATGGAACCGATCTCTTATGGCGAAGGCGTCATTCTCCGCGCCCTGACGTTCGCTTATCCGGAGCGGGAAGCGCCCGCCCTGCGGGACATCAGCCTGGAAATCCGGCCCGGGGAATTCGTAGTGTTGTGCGGCCCGTCCGGCTGCGGCAAGACGACACTTCTGCGGCAGCTGAAGCCGAGCTTACTGCCGCACGGCGAGCGGAGCGGCGAGATCTTCCTGGACGGCGCGCCCCTCGCGTCGCTCAGCCAACGGGACGCGGCGGCCAAGATCGGCTTCGTTCTGCAAAACCCGGAGAACCAGACCGTCACCGACAAAGTGTGGCATGAACTGGCCTTTGGGCTGGAATCCCTGGGATTCGACACGCCAACCATTCGCCTGCGCGTAGCGGAAATGGCCAGCTTTTTCGGGATCCAGACCTGGTTTCATCAAGAAGTGGCGGCGCTTTCCGGCGGACAGAAGCAGCTGCTGGCGCTGGCATCCGTGATGGCGCTGCAACCCAGCCTGTTGCTGCTGGACGAACCGACCAGTCAGTTGGATCCTATCGCTGCGGCGGACTTCCTTGCGGCGGTCGGAAAAATCAACCGGGAATTGGGTGTGACGGTGATTCTCTCGGAGCATCGGCTGGAGGAGGCATTTCCTTTTGCCGACCGGGTGGTGGTCCTGGACGGCGGACGGATTCTCTGCGATGGCGGCCCAGCTGCGATTGGGCGGGCACTGCGCGCCTCCGGCCATGGAATGTTCGCCGCCATGCCGGTACCCATGCGGGTTTGGGCGGGCGTACATACCGACGCGGCGGCAGATTGTCCCGTGACGGTGCGGGACGGACGGGAATGGTTGGCGCGCACCGCGAAGGAGCGGGAACCGCGCATCCTTCCGGCCGCTCCCTCCTCTCTGCGGCGCGGCGCTCCTGCTGTCCTGTTGGATGGGGTGTGGTTCCGGTACGGAAAAGACCTGCCGGATGTGATCAAAGGCCTGTCTTTCCGGGCATACTCCGGCGAGGTCACCGCCATCCTTGGCGGGAACGGCACCGGCAAAACGACTGCGCTTTCGCTGCTGAGCGGCCTGCGCCGCCCCCAGCGCGGCCAAATCAAACTGGAGGGAACTCCGCTGGAGAAACTTCCGCCGTCGGACGTATTTGGCCGTTTGCTGGGGATTCTGCCGCAAAACCCACAGACGCTGTTTGTCGCTAAAACGGTGCGGGAAGATTTGCTGGACATGCTGACGGAGACGCCCAGGGCCGAGCGGCAGGAGACTCTGCACCGGATCGTTGTCCTGTGCCGGCTGGGGCCGCTGCTGGACATACATCCCTACGACCTTTCCGGCGGAGAACAGCAGCGGGCGGCGCTGGCTAAGGTGCTGCTGCTGCGCCCGCAGATCCTCTTGCTGGATGAGCCGACGAAAGGCATGGACGCAGAATTCAAGGCGGTCTTCGCCGGGATTCTCCGGCAACTGACCCGGGAGGGGGCGGCGGTGGTGATGGTCAGCCATGACCTGGAATTTTGCGCCGAATATGCTGACCATTGCGCGCTGTTTTTTGACGGTCAGGTGGTCGCCGAACACCCGCCCCGGGCTTTCTTTTCTGGAAATAGTTTCTATACGTCTGCCGCAAACCGTATGGCGCGGCAGATTCTGCCGGAGGCGGTGACGGCCAATGATATCATCGCTGCGCTGTGGGGGACGCCCCTGCCGCCGCCGGACCTTTCGGGGAGAGACGGCACAGCGGATTTTTCAGCTGGGAAACCGGCCATTCAACCGGCACCGTCCGCGCCCCGGTTGACCCCTCTGCGAATCGGTGCGCTCTGCGCCGCCGCGGCCGCCTTCGCGCTGACGCTCGTTGCCGTCGCGCGGCATTGGGCAGGGTTTTCCGCGTTTTTGTCCGGCGGCGGGGAGGCAATCGCCGCTGCCACGGCGGACGCCTGGCGCTACACCGGAATCCTTCTGGCCCTCGCCGTCGAGATAACGGTCGGGGCAGTGGCGCTCTCCTGGAAGCGAGGACGGGCGCCCCGGTCGATGCCGGTGCTGCAACCTCCCTCCCGCAAACTGCCCAAACGTACCGTTGCCGCCGCGGGGATCACGTTCCTGGCGATTCCGCTGACCATTCTCGCGGGCGTCTATTTGCTGGGGGATCGAAAATTCTATTTCATTTCGCTGCTGGTTCTCCTGGAAACCATGCTTCCGTTCGCGCTGCTGCTCGAGGGCCGCAAGCCGCAGGCGCGGGAATTGGTGGTCCTTGCCGTGCTCAGCGCCATTGGCGTGGTGGGACGCACCGCCTTTTTTATGCTGCCCCAGTTCAAGCCGGTGACGGCCCTCACGATCATTGCCGGGGTGGCTTTTGGCGGGGAAGCGGGGTTCCTCGTCGGCGCGATGACCGGTTTTGTCAGCAATATGTTCTTTGGGCAGGGGCCTTGGACACCCTGGCAGATGTTCGCGTTTGGCGTCATTGGATTCCTGGCGGGGGTGCTGTTCCGGAAAGGGCGCTTCCCGCGCGGCAAACCCGCGCTGTGCGTGTTCGGGGGCCTTGCGGCGCTCGTCATTTTTGGCGGCATTGTGAATCCGGCGCAGGTGCTGATCTATCAGGCGCGCCCCACCCTGCCGATGGTGCTCGCGGCGTATTTGCAGGGCCTCCCCTTCGACTTAGTGCATGCGCTTGCCACGGTGTTCTTTTTGGCCGTCGCCGCGCGGCCTATGCTGGAAAAGCTGGGCAGGATCAAGGTAAAGTATGGATTGGTGGAAGAACAGGCCGGGACCGCCGAAACCAACGGATAAGTTCGCGTTTGTTCGGCGGGCGTCCGTGCGGCGTTGACCTTGATCATTTTGAATTCTGGAGACAAACAAAAGCGCTATGATTCCATTGTCTTGTATTTGGGGTGGAAGCCCCGGGGAGGGAGAGGACGGCTATGTCAGAATTTTCGTTCCAACTGCAAAGTCTCTGGGCGAAAAAATCCCGCGGCAGAGACCTACGCTGGCTGCCGCTGCCGCTGCATTTGATCGACACCGCAGGAGTCGCCCGGCGGTTGTGGAACCTATGGGTCCCGGAAGGGGTGAAAGAGACGATCTCCGCAGGGATGGGCTGCGACGAAGAGGAAGCCGGGCAATGCCTGGTATTTTTGGCGGCGGCGCACGATTTGGGCAAGGCGACGCCGGCATTTCAGGCCAAGCTCGCCGAACCGCCGAACCGTGACCTGGACGAGCGCTTGAAAGAACGTCAAGCGTTTGCGGGATTGCCGGTGGGCACGGACTTCCAGAACGCGAATGCGGTTCCGCATGCCCTGGCCTCGATGGTGCTGTTGTTGCGCTATGGCTGTCCAATGCACCTGGCCGCTGTGGTTGGCGGTCACCACGGCAAGCCGCCGTCGCCGCCAGGACCCCAGCAATGTTCCTATGAGGAATGGGACATAGCCTATGCAAACGAGTTTTATCAAAAAAAGGAGGGCGGCCAGCCCGTTTGGCAGGCCGTCCAGCGGGAGACATTTGCATTTGCGCTGGCGCTAGCGGGCTATGCTTCGGCAGAGACGCTGCCCCGCCCGAATATGGAGGCGCAGGTACTGCTGAGCGGGCTTGTCATCATGGCGGACTGGATTGCCAGCAACGAAATCTATTTTCCGCTGCTGGGGTTGGATGAACCCTGGCCGACCGAGGAACGGCGGGCAACGGCGGGTTGGCGAGCGCTTGGACTGCCGCAAAACTGGAAGGTCGCCGACGCGGAGAACGGAAACGCGCCGAATCCGAAAGTCTTCTATGGTTCCCGTTTTGCGGCGGCGGGGCAGGAATTTTTCCCCCGGCCGGTGCAAGCGGCGGTCCTCGAAATCGCATATCAGACGGCGCGCCCAGGCATTGCGGTGCTGGAAGCTCCCATGGGTATCGGCAAAACCGAGGCGGCTTTGGCCATTGCCGAAGTTTATGCGCAAAAATGCGGCAGCGGCGGCGTGTTTTTCGCGCTGCCCACCCAAGCCACCTCCAACGGCGTATTTACGCGGCTGGAGAAGTGGGTGCGGCGCGTTGTGCCGGAAGATGACCGGCAAACCATTCAGCTTGTGCACGGCAAGGCACAGTTCAATGAAGCCTACCGCAGCATATTTCAGGGGACATTGACGGAGGCGGAAGAGCGAGACGGCGCCGCTTTCGTTCACCAATGGTTTTGCGGGCGCAAACAGGCAATGCTGGCTGATTTCACCGTCGGTACCGTTGATCAGCTGCTGCTGGCGTCGCTCCGGCAAAAGCATTTGGCGCTGCGGCACTTGGCGCTGTCCGGCAAAGTGGTGATCGTCGATGAGTGTCACGCCTACGACGCCTATATGAACCAGTATCTCTGTATGGCGTTGCGCTGGCTGGGGGCTTATGGTGTGCCGGTGATCGTACTTTCCGCTACGCTGCCGGCGCAGACGCGGCGCGCCGTCGTGACGGAATATCTTGGCGGAAAATGTCGGGGTACGGAAGAATGGATGGAAAGCCGGGCCTATCCGCTGCTGACCTGGAGCGACGGCGAAACGATTCAGAGCCGCGCCCTTTATACGGAAGACGACAACGCGCGCAGCGTATCCGTGATCCCGACAGAGGATGACAATCTTTGGGATGTCCTGGCACAGGCGCTTCACGGCGGAGGCTGCGCGGGGGTGATCGTGAATACCGTTGCCCGAGCACAGGCCATTTACCGTCAATTGCGTCAGCAGTACAGCGAAAGCGACGTGACGCTGCTGCACTCCCGGTTCATTGCGCCGGACCGGGCGAAAAAAGAAGAAGAGCTGAACCTTGCGCTGGGCAAGCCGGGGCAGGCAAAACGACCGCCGCTGCGCATTGTTGTAGGCACGCAGGTGCTGGAACAGTCCTTGGATATCGACTTCGACGTGATGATCACAGACCTTTGTCCTATGGATTTGCTGCTGCAACGGCTGGGCCGCCTGCACCGGCACACTCGTCCGCGCCCCGAAGAACTGGCCGGAGCAACGTGCTATCTTACCGGACTGGCGGGGGATGCGTACGAGAACAGCATCAGACTTTATGGAACATATCTGCTGCTGCGCACAAAGGAGTTGCTGCCGGCAACCATCGCCCTGCCGGGAGATATCCCCGCACTTGTGCAGAATTGTTATGACGGAACGCCCAATGAAGCTTGGGAAGCGCACGAAAAAAGGATCGAGCAAAAGAAAGCGAAAGCCGACGCGTTCCGGCTGGGGCCGCCCAGCCGTAGGCCTTCCAAAACGCTCGTCGGCTGGCTGGACACAAGCGCCGACACCAACAGCGACGAAAAAGCAAGCGCCCAAGTGCGTGACAGCGGCGACAGCGTAGAGGTGGCCCTGGCGCAGGAGAGGGCAGGCCGGTTTTATTTGCTTCCCGGGATTGCCGAAGGGGCGGCCCTGCCTCGCGGAGAAGCTCCGCCGCCGGAATTGGCCAAAATACTGGCGCAGTGTACGGTGCGGCTCCCCGGCGCGCTATGTCATCCGGGGCAGGTGGACAAAACCATCCAGGCGCTGGAAGAAGACAATGCGGCGCGCTGCGCTGCTTGGCAGCAATCGCCCTGGCTTCGAGGTGTGCCGTGCCTGTTGCTGGACGAAACGATGCAGGCGCGGTTATGCGGCTGCCGACTGCGGTACGACCAAGAGGAGGGGCTCTGCTGCGAGAAGGAAGGCGCGGAAGGCGAAGGGTAACTTAAGCTTGTTCCCAAAATGACGATGCCGTACCCCCTGACAGAGTCCGTCAGGGGGTACGGCTGTTTCGGGTGCGATGAAGAAGGAAGGAGTATATCAATACATGAAGTCGTTGAAAGGATCCCAGTTGGGCGTACTGGTGGTGGGTTCTTCCGTGCTGCCCTTGTCCTCAACCAGCGTAACGGTCACATCGAACTTGGTGATCTCATAATCCGCAGAAACGCGGCAAATCGAAAGAGTGAGTTTATCACCGACCTTGCTATTGTCGATGGCCTCCAGCAGCACGTTCGATTTGGTCAGGGGCTTGCCGTTCACGTGCGTGATGATGTCATAGGCCTTGACGTCCGTCCCCGCGAACGAGCTGCCCGGGTCGATGCTGTAGATGATCAGGGAGCCGGAGGGAAGGCTGTTGGCGCGCAGGACGAAGAAGCCCTGCTGGGTTTCGTTGGCGGCCTTGTACTGGATGCCAAGCTTTGGCCGGTTCGGGACATAGCCCTTGGCGATGAGACTGTTGACGACCGAAACAACCGTTTTGGACGGGATGGCGAAGCCCATACCCTCATATTCGGCATCGACAATTTTCAGAGAGTTGATGCCGATCACCTGCCCGGCGGCGTTGAGCAGCGCCCCGCCGGAGTTGCCGGGATTGATGGCGGCAGTATGCTGGATGGTAATCATTTTATACTTGCTTTGGATGGGGCGGTCAATGGCGGAAACCATGCCGGGGGTAAAAGAGCCTTTGAATTCCGTTCCGCCGGGGTTGCCGATGGCATAGACGGATTCGCCGACGTTCAGGTCGTCAGAGTTGCCGAATTCGGCGGCGGGCAGACCGGTCTTCTTGATTTTCAGGACCGCCACATCCGTACGGGGATCGCTGCCGACAAGAATTGCGTCAATAGTGGCGCCGTCCTCCAGTTCCACGCTGACGTTGGTTGCGCCTTCCACCACATGGGCGCAGGTGACGACGTAGGTATACGTCTTGCTGCTGTCTTCGTGAATGAGCACACCGCTGCCCTCCCCGGCCAGGGAATCGCCCCGCTGGCTGCTGCTATAGACCAGGATGGCAACATTGGTGTTCTTCAGTTTCTCATAAATCTGCGGGGGCGAAAGCGCGCCGTCAGCGGCGGGAGTTGCTGCCAAACCCGAAGGCGTCGGCTGCATTGTCAGGTTCGCATCAGCCGAGTTGACGGTGGGATCTGAAGTGGAAGGACTGCGGGTATAGCGGTAAATGCCGACACCAATAACGGAACCGGCGGCGACAACCAGAACCAGCAACAGCGCGATAATGATTTTGCCTGCGTTGCTCTTCTTCGGCGGCGATGGCGGTGGAGCCATAGATTTCGGGGGCTGATATGCCGGGGCGTAAGGTGGGCCGGAAGAAGGGAACTGCGCCGGCGGCATTGACGCATTGGGGTAAGCCGTCGGACGATAGGTCCCAACGGGAACCGCGTCCGGGGATGTGTTGCTGACCTGATACGTCTCCGGCTGCGCAGACACGGGCGGCTCTTCCGCCGGCGTCTGGCTGGCGATGGGTTCGAAAGAAGAAAAATCGGGATCCCGCCAAGCGCCAAAGTCATCCAGCGGCTGCGGGGACGGATCGTTGCCCAGGGAATTCAGGTTATTATTCTCATCCATATAAGACATCCTTTCGATACTTGGTTGGGGGTTTTGTCTTGGCTATAGTTTACCTCACAAAGATGAAAATTCGATAACGGGAGGATATATTTTTCATGAAATCGGCGAACCGCTGCCCAGGGAGGGCTACCGGCGGCGGAGTGTCGGCGCGCCATAGAACCGAAGAAAAAAATTCCCCCGGTTCCTCCAAAAAAATTTCGATACCCTCTTGACAAAATCCAATTGATATAGTATAATATTTAAGCATTTGCGGCGGCATAGCTCAGTTGGCTAGAGCATTCGGTTCATACCCGGAGTGTCACTGGTTCGAGTCCAGTTGCCGCTACCAAATTCGGCCCGGTGGTCAAGCGGCTAAGACACCGCCCTTTCACGGCGGTAACACGAGTTCGATTCTCGTCCGGGTCACCATTTTGGGACGCGTAGCTCAGCTGGTTAGAGCGCTCGCTTCACACGCGAGAGGTCCACGGTTCGAGTCCGTGCGTGTCCACCAAAAGTCGCTTACTGAAACCGCCGCCAAAAAAAATGTGATTGGCAGCGGTTTTGGCATTCCATGAAGCCATGGGGTGCCGAAACGCCCCGCGCCAACCTGCCGAAACCGGATTTGCA
>JAIRXU010000067.1 GCA_031268095.1 Oscillospiraceae bacterium
GGGGGAACGCCGAACACGGATAGCTTGTGGTATCGCAAGCCGTTCAATAACTTCGGGGACTACCGCTGGCAGTGCACATGGTATTGCAAGGGCCGGGTCGGCGAGGTGCTGCGGATCAACCTGAATGTTACCGGCAACGCGGGCGACTGGACCGGCACTTACAGTAGCACCGCGAACAGGGTTGACGCAAACGGAAACGCGACCGGGCAGACTGTGACAGTGCATAAAGAAACCAGCGGAAGCAATCCCCGTTCGGGCAGTGTGGCTGTGTTCAAATTCTGGGTCAGCGATGGTCTTGGGAACGCCGACTACTTTGGGCATGTTTTATACGTTGAGAGAGTAGCGAATGGCCGAGTATATTACAGCGATTCGTACAAAAGGCGGGAGTCTGTTGTATTTGCGGATATGACCATAGGGGAATTCTATACGCAATACGACGGAAGAGATCTTCCCGCTGGCGCGAACTCTGCTTTTAAAGGCTACCTCTATGTCTGATCTGAAAGGAGATAAACTCATTGAAAAAGGTTGTTGTTATTGCTGTCTGTTTTGTTCTATTGTTTCTGGTTGCTTGCACCGCTGAGAAGACGACGGATTCGTCCATTGGTGCTAATAGCGCCGCGAATGCGAGCGCTCCAGGGGAGGTCCTCCAAACCGCAACCGCAACGCCGACAACAGAACTACTGGAGACTGAGACGTCTACAGCAGACATGATTGAACCCAGGGAGGCAGTCCGGTTTGTGCAGGGCGGAACGGATATGGGAATTACTGTTGGATGCAATGGTGAGACCGTTTTGCAGGACGTTGAAAACGCGCTAAAAGCGCATGATGTTACCTATAAAGTAGAGGGCTTTGAAGAGTTCAAATTCATTACCCTCAATGACGTTCCTGCGATTCGCTGGAGTTTTTACTTCATGAACGATGCTTTGTATAAAATTTACATTTTCGACAAGACGTTCACAACACCGGAAGGTTTTGCGGTCGACGACACTGTCGGAAAAATGAAGGCTATGTATGGCGAGGACTACCAAACATCTGACGATGGTGCTGAGCCGCCTATCACAATTTATCAGTATAGTAGCGGCATTGGTTTTACGGCTTACGATCGTGATGACATGGAAAGTGCAAAAGTATATATGATACAATACGGCGGATAGTCCGCCCAAAATCAAACAGCCCCGCCTGTTGAAGGACTAGACAAACAGGCGGGGCTGTGGTATAATGACGGTCGACAGTGTGGAATGGTACCTATGCGACTTCAACAGCTGGTGGTGGGTCAACGTTCCGTTGCAATCAGCGTCAGCGCACACTGAAACCGCTCCTCTCCGCGCAGGACGTCGTAACAGCCGGCCCGCAGGCGGCCGCGCAGTTCTTCGGCGAGGCTGCGGGGCCACTCGCCGGGGCGGGACGCGAAGGCTGCGCAGCGTTCCGCCATTCGTTCCAGGTGATCCAAGGGCCTGCGTCCGCTGACCGTCCGCGGTGAGAACCCGGGCAGCTTTCTCATGGTGCATCGCCAGTTGAGATAGCACCCCCCGCGGCGGATCGTTCGGGTATACTGTGTCATAGACGGTGATGCCGGTCTCGATCAGCCGCACCCGCTCGGCGGGGGACCAATCCATCTGGAACTGACAGTCCGCGTCGGCCAGGTCCGCCAGCTGCATGACCAATTGATCGGTGAAGTCCCGGATGGCTTGTCGCATGGCCTGTTTGCGGGGTTTGCTCCGGAGGATTTTGCCCAGCGCCGCTTCCCGGCAGTTCCAGACGCTGGGCAGCCGCGCGGCCGTCATTGCCGCCCTTTCGCTGTCGCCCAGGCCGTCGTAGGCGCTGACCAGGTTGGCCAGGGCCTGCTCGCGGAGTGGCCCGTCGGTGCAGCAGGCCAGGACGCGCTCGTAGAGGCTGGCGGCCTTCCTGGGCGGCGCGTTCGGCTTCTTCCAGCGCGGCGGCGATGTCTGTTTCCTGCCGCGGTTCCTCCATGCCCAGCAATTCATCCAGCGTTACGTCAAAAAAGTTCGCCAGCCCCGGCAGCAAAGTAATGTCAGGGTACCCTTCGTCCCGCTCCCATTTCGACACCGCCTGGGGTGTCACGCCAAGCGCGGCGGCCAGGTCCTCCTGGGTGAGATCCCGTGTCCGGCGCAGGCGTTTCACGGTTTTGGCCAAATGCAGTTCCATCGTTCCACCTCATCAAACATAGTAAAACAGCGCTGTTTCCGCTATGTAGGATACCATGCGGCGCGAAAAAACGCAAGCGACGGGTATTTGAGAAAAAAATAACGCCGGGTTGAGGGGTATGCTCAGCCCGGCGTCAGTGACGATCTTTCTTCCAACCCCTTGACTTTTCCACGCTGTGGGGCTATAATAAAAAGAATGAGAAAATGGGGAAGGTTTACCAAACGATGAAGATCGCAGATATTTTGGCGCTGGAGAGGCCCAGCCTGTCCTTCGAGGTATTCCCGCCGAAGCAGCCGGAGGCATTCGCGGGCATTTCCGCCGCCGCGCTGGAGATTGCCGCGCTGCGCCCCTCGTTCATGAGCGTGACCTATGGCGCGGGAGGATCCACGAATCGTTATACCCTGGAGGTCGCGCGGGAAATTCAGCGGACCGAGGGCGTCCCCGTTCTGGCGCATCTGACCTGCGCCGGGGCCGGGCGGGCGGAAACACTGGACCAGCTGGAGCGGCTGCGGAGCTCCGGGGTGGAAAATATTCTGGCGCTGCGGGGGGACCCGCCGCAGGGATCTGAACTCCGGACGGGGGCGTATCCGTATGCGGCAGACCTGATCCGGGAAATCCAGGCGGCCGGCGGCTTCTGCGTCGGCGCGGCCTGCTACCCGGAAGGGCATGTGGAGTGCGCGAGCCCCGCATTGGACCGGCGGAATCTCAAACGGAAGGTTGACGCCGGAGTGGATTTTCTGACGACGCAGATGTTCTTCGACAACGACCTGTTATATAAATTCCTCTACCAGATCCGGGAAATCGGAGTCTCCGTCCCAGTGGTGGCGGGAATCATGCCGGTGACCAACGGGCGGCAGATTGCCCGCATATGCAAAGTGTCCGGGACTTACCTCCCTGCCCGCTTCCGCGCCATTGTAGACAAATACGGCGATCATCCCGCCGCGATGAAACAGGCGGGAATCGCTTATGCCTGCGAGCAGATCACCGACCTGCTGGCCAGCGGAATCCGCGCCGTGCATGTCTATTCCATGAATAAGCCCGACGTTGCCCGCCGCATCCGCGAGCAGCTCAGCGACATTCTGGCGGTGGCGGACGCACCGTCAACTTTCATCAATCAATGAAACAGGAGAATTTCATGTTTCCGATAACTGTGTTCGAAAAACGCCAGCCCCTCTTCTTCGACGGCGCCGCAGGGACGGTCTTCCAGGGAATGGGACTGCTTCCGGGCGAGCGGCCGGAGGTCTGGAACCTCACCCGTCCGGAAGATGTGGCGCAGCTGCACATGCGTTACCTCAGCGCCGGGGCGGATATCCTCAAAACCAATACCTTCGGCGCCAACCGCCTCAAATTCCCGGCTGCGGGCGAATATCCCCTGGAAGACGTGGTTGCCGCCGGGGTCCGTGCCGCCCGGAAGGCCATTGTTCTTTCGGGGCGGGAGGGCGGCGCCTGGGCCGCGCTGGGAATCGGGCCGACGGGGAAGCTGCTGGAGCCCCTGGGGGATTTGGAGTTCGAAGACGCGGTAGCCCTGTATCAAGAAGTTGCCGCCGCCGGGGCGGACGCCGGGGCGGACCTGATTCTGATTGAGACCATGACCGACGGCGCGGAGGCAAAAGCCGCCGTTCTGGGGGCGAAAACGGCAGCGCCGGAGCTGCCGGTTTTTGTTACGCTGACCTTCGAGGCAACCGGGCGGCTGCTGTCCGGCGGGACCGTCGCCGCCGCCGCCGCGATGCTGGAAGGCCTGGGGGTTGCCGCCTTGGGTGTGAACTGCGGCGCGGGGCCGGAACGGGCCGCGCTGGTTCTGCCGGAGCTTTTGGCCGCGGCCCATGTTCCGGTGATTGTCAACCCTAACGCGGGGCTGCCCCGGCTGGAAGGCGGCCAGGCCGTCTTCGACCTGACGCCGGAGGAATTTGCCGCGCGGATGGAGGATCTCTTCGGGCAGGGCGCAGCGGTCCTCGGCGGCTGCTGCGGCACCGCCCCGGACCATATTGCCGCCCTGGTTTCCCGCTGCAAGGGCCGGATGACCAAGCAGCCCCAGGGGGACGGCCGCCCGGTGGTTTCTTCGGCGGAACGGACCGTCTCCTTCGGCGGGGATGTCGTGCTGATCGGCGAACGGATCAACCCAACGGGGAAGCCAGCCCTCCAGCAAGCGCTGCGGGAGGGGAATTTCAGCCGGATTGCCGACGAGGCCAAGGCGCAGGAGCAGGCCGGGGTCCATATCCTGGATGTGAACGTCGGCCTGCCGGGACTCGACGAGCGCGCCGTGATGGAACGGACCATTCGGCTGCTGCAGGGGATCAGCCCCCTGCCGCTGCAAATCGACAGCGCCAGCCCCGCCGTCCTGGAAGCCGCCATGCGCCGCTACGCCGGCTGCCCGCTGGTCAACTCCGTCAGCGGCAAGGACGCGAGCATGCGTACGGTGTTCCCGCTGATTCAGAAATACGGCGGCGTCGCCGTGGCGCTGCTGCTGGACGAAAACGGTATCCCCGCTACAGTGGAGGACCGGCTGGCCGTTGCGCAGCGGATCTACGATACCGCGGCGGAATACGGCATTCCGGCCCGGAACCTGCTGATCGACGCACTGACCCTGACCATTTCCGCCGAACCGCAAGGGGCCGCCATCACGCTGGAGACCATCCGGCAGCTGCGCGCCCGGTTTGGCAGCCATACCGTGCTGGGCGTCTCGAACATTTCCTTCGGTTTGCCGCAGCGTGAGCTGGTCAACGCCGCTTTTTTTACCATGGCACTGGAAAGCGGCCTCTCCGCCGCGATCCTCAACCCCAAGTCGCAGGCGATGATGAACGTTTACCACAGCTGGCGGCTGCTCCGGGGACGGGACCCCGCCTGCGCCGCTTATCTTGACTATGCCGCGGCGCTGCCGCAGCTTCAGCCCAGCCAAGGCGGGGACAGGAAGCTGCCGGCGCAAGCCCCTCCGCCGCAAGCGCAAGGCGGTCTGCGGGCAGCCATTGAGGCCGGGCGGGAGGACACTGCCCTGCGCATGGCCCAGCGGGCCGCGGAGGCCGCGCCGCCGCTGGAGGTCATCACCCGAGAGGTGATCCCCGCGCTGGACGCTGTTGGAAAGAAATTCGGGGCGGGGACGCTCTTCTTGCCCCAGTTGCTCCAGAGCGCGGCGGCGGCCAAGGCCGCGCTGGAAGTTTTGCGCGCGGCGCTGCGGCGGCAGGATGCCCCGGTGCAAGCCGCCGGCACTGTCCTGCTTGCCACCGTGCAGGGAGATATCCATGATATTGGCAAGAATATTGTCAAGACCATGCTGGAAACCTACGGTTTTGCCGTCATTGACCTGGGCAAGGACGTGCCGCCCCAGCGGGTTTTGGATGCCGCGCGGGCGCACCCGGGAGCCTTGGTGGGGTTGTCCGCGCTGATGACGACCACCGTCCCGTCTATGGAGCGGACCATCCGCCTGCTGCGAAAAGAAGTTCCGGCATGCCGAATTCTGGTCGGGGGCGCGGTTCTGACGCGGGAGGATGCGGAACGCATGGGGGCCGACGCGTACTGCGCCGACGCCATGGACGGCGTTCGGGAAGCGAAGCGGCTGCTGGGGCAATGAGAACGGCAACGGAGCGAGATCGGAGCGGCGAAACCGAAGAAAGAGAAACGAAACCGTACAATCAATTTCCAAAAATATCACCGTTCGTTCATCTATCCTTCACATTTCAGGAATACAATATTGCTAACACCGTGAGAAAAGATCGGTGCTAGCAATTCGGACGACCTAAGGTGCGTCTAGCCTCTCAGAGAAAGTTTGGGAATGGGAAAAGGAGGAACGGGATGGATTATACAGAATCCGCCAATCAGTTGCTTCAGGTCTTCGCGGCCGCCCGCAACGGTTCGGCCGTGTTCTTGCACCGGCAGCTGTTGCAGGGCGAAGCATTCACGCTGCATATGCTTTCGCAGCGGGAAGACGGCACCGTCCAGCCGGGAGAATTGGCGGCTGCCGCGAAAACAAGCACGGCGCGGGTCGCCGCGACGCTGGGCAGCCTGGAGCAGAAGGGCCTTGTGACCCGCCAGGTGGATCCGAGCGACCGGCGCAAGGTCCTGGTCAGCCTCACGCCGCAGGGCCGGGAGGATATCCAGGAAAAACAGCAGCACATGCGGGCCCTCGCGGAAAAGATGCTGCGGGCGCTGGGCGAAGACGACGCCCGGGAACTGCTGCGGTTGGCGCGGCGGCTGCTGGAACTAAAAGAGGAAATTTCCGCCGGGAGCTGCGCCGGTGAACAAGATGAGGAGGAACCCCGCCCATGAAAATTGTATTCCGATACCTCAAACCCTTCCTGCCGGCGGTGCTGCTGTGTATCGTGCTGCTCTTTGGGCAGGCGATGGGCGAACTGACGCTGCCGAACCTGATGAGCGATATCGTCAATGTCGGGCTCCAAGGCGGCGGGATCTCCGAGTCTGTTCCCCGGGCCCTGAGCCCGCAGGCCATGGAATTCCTGACCACGCTGATGTCCCCGGAGGACGAGGCCGTTTTCCGGCGGGCATATAAACAGGTTGCGCCGGGGGAAGGCGGCGCCGAGGCGGCAACCTTTCCGAAGTTGGAAGAAACCGGCGGTTACGTGCTGGCGCTCCCGGAAAAAGAACGCCATCCGGATGTATCCGCCAGTTACGACCGCGCATCCAGTTTCTTCCTGACCAAGGCGATCGCGCTCATGAAAGCCGCGCAGGAGAAGGCTGGCGCAGCTGGTTCCGCCGCCTCAGCGGAAGAATTCAGCGCCTCGAGCGGTTTCGACAACCGGGAACCTGCCGAGATTTACGGCATGGGCCTGCTGCTGCGCATGGATCCGACGCTGCCGGAGCAGATCCAAGCGGCCGACGGCGGCGGGGACGCCTCAATGTTCGGCCGCCAGGTAGGCACGGCCATGATCAAGCTGTTTTACCGGGACCTGGGCGCGGATACGTCCAAGATTCAGAGCAAGTACATTTACCGTACCGGCGCGCAGATGCTTCTGCTGGCGCTGGGCTGCGGGCTGGCGGCGGTGTCGGTCAGTTTCCTTGCCGCCCGGACCAGCGCGGGACTGTCCCGCAACATGCGCCGTTCGATTTTTGAAAAAGTTCAGCGTTTTTCGAAGAAAGAAATTGACCGCTTCTCTACCGCTTCTCTGATCACCCGCAGCACCAATGACGTCCAGCAGGTGCAGATGATCGTGCTGATGGGCATCCGGATGATTGTCTTTTCCCCGGTGATGGGCGTCGGCGGGCTGGTCATGGCCCTGCGCAAGAGCCCTTCTCTCAGCTGGATCATCGGCATGGCCCTGGCGGCGCTGGTCGCTCTGCTGCTGTTCGCCCTGCTGGTGGTGATGCCGCGCTTCCGGAGCCTGCAAAAACTCATCGACCGCCTCAACCTCGTTTCCCGGGAAAATCTCACGGGACTGATGGTGATCCGTGCCTTTGGCAACGAGCGCCACGAGGAGGAGCGGGTCGAGGGCGCGGCCCGCAGCCTCCGGGATACCGAGCGTTTTCTGTTCCGTGCGATGTCTGTCATGATGCCGCTGCTGATGCTGCTGATGAACGTGCTGAGCATGCTGGTGATTTGGTTTGGCGGGCACGCCATCGCGGAATCCCAGATCCAGATTGGCGATATGATGGCATTTCTGCAATACGCCATGCATGTGGTCATGTCCTTCCTGTTTGTCGCAATGATCTTCGTGATGCTGCCCCGGGCCGCCGTCTCCGCCAACCGGATCAAGGAAGTGCTGGACACCCCGGAGGGCATCAATGATCCGGAGCAGCCGGAATCCCTGCCGGAAGGGCCCTGCGATGTGACGTTTGACCATGTTGATTTCCGCTACGGCGGCGCGGAAGAAGACGTGCTGCAAGACATTACCTTCCGCGCCCCGCCGGGCCAGATCACCGCTTTTATCGGCGCGACGGGTGCGGGAAAGAGTACCCTGGTGAACCTCCTCGAGCGGTTCTATGACGTGACCGGCGGTTCCGTCCAAGTGGGCGGGGTGGATGTGCGCCGCTTGCCGCAGGCGGAGCTGCGCCGGACCATCGGCTTTGTGCCGCAGCAGGCAGTCTTGTTTTCCGGCGATATCCGCTCCAACGTCTCCTACGGCGCGGGCAGCGCCACTACCGACGAAACCATCCGGCAGGCCATTGCTGTCGCCCAGGCGGAAGACTTCGTCAGCGGCGCGCCGGGCGGGCTGGAAGCCCCCATTGCCCAGGGCGGAGCCAATGTCTCCGGCGGGCAGAAGCAGCGGCTGTCCATTGCCCGGGCCCTGGCCCGCAAGCCCCGGATCTATGTGTTTGACGACAGTTTTTCCGCGCTGGACTTCAAGACCGACGCCGCGCTGCGCCGGGCGCTGGGATCGTACACCGATGGCGCGACGGTGCTGATCGTCGCCCAGCGGGTCAGCACCATCATGACCGCTGACCAGATCGTCGTACTGGACGAAGGGCGCGTTGTCGGCATCGGCCCCCACAAACAGCTGCTGCAATCCTGCGGCGTCTACCGCGAGATCGCGGAAAGTCAGCTTTCGAAGGAGGAATTGGCGTGAGCGAATCGAATCAGAAAGCCCCGGCTGCTGCTGCGCAGGGTCTCGGCGGCCGCCGTCAGGGTGTGCGCCCCGGCCCCCGGCCCGGCGGCCCCATGGGGGGCATGCCCGTCGAAAAGGCAAAGGACGCCAAAGCGGCGGTCCGCCGCCTGGTGGCATACCTCCGGCCCTACGGCATCACCCTGATCGTCGTGTTTCTTCTCGCGGCGGTCTCGACCGTCTTTTCTATCCTCGGCCCCAGCCAGATCGGAGACGCGACGACGCTGCTGGCCAAGGGGATTATGGGCAAAATCACCGGGAGCGGAGAGGGGATCCCCTTCGACGAAATCGGCAAGATTATGCTCAAACTCCTGGGACTCTATGGCCTGAGCGCCCTCTTCTCCTTCCTGCAAGGATACCTGATGGCTGGGGTGGCGACGATGGTGTCCTACCGGCTGCGCAACGCGATCATCCAGAAAATCAACCGCATGCCCGTCAGCTACTTCAACCGCGTCAGCCACGGAGACGTTCTCTCCCGCATGACCAACGACGTCGATACCCTCAACCAAAGCATGAATCAGGGCATGGCCCAGCTGATTTCCTCTGTCACGACGGTGGTCGGCATTACCGTTATGATGTTCGTCAAGAGCCCGCAGATGGCTCTGGTGGCGGTCACGGTCGTGCCGGTGATCCTCGTGACGGTTTCTCTGGTGGTGAAGGCGTCCCAAAAACACTTTTACGCCCAGCAGGAATATCTTGGAAGCGTCAACGGCCAGGTCGAGGAAGTCTACGCCGGACACACGGTGGTGAAGGCCTTCGGCGGCGAAGAAGACGTCATCCAAACCTTCGACGGGGAAAACAACAAACTGTTCAGTACAGCCTGGCGCGCGCAGTTCCTCTCCGGTGTGATGCATCCGATCGTGATGTTTTTGGGCAACCTCAATTATGTCGGCGTCTGTGTGCTGGGGGCGGTGCTGGTTTCCAGCAAGGGCATGGATGTGGGCATCATCACGGAATTTATCATGTACATCCGCCAATTCAACCAGCCGTTCCAGCAGCTGGCCCAGATCATGAACGTCTTCCAACAGACCGCCGCCGCCGCCGAACGGGTGTTTGAGTTCCTGGACGAGGCGGAGGAAACCGCTGTTGAGGCTGGAGACCCCCTGCCTCTGGTAGAAGGCCGCGTCCGCTTCGACCATGTCCGATTCGGCTACGAAGACAGCGACGAAATGGTGATCAAGGATTTTACGGCGGATATCGCTCCCGGGCAGAAGGTGGCCATCGTCGGCCCCACCGGCGCGGGCAAGACCACGCTGGTGAAGCTGCTCATGCGCTTCCATGACCTGACCGACGGGGCGATCTACCTCGACGAGCACAACATCGCCGATTATCCCCGGCAGCAGGTTCGGCGGCAGCTGGCCATGGTGCTTCAGGATACCTGGCTGACCAGCGCCACCGTCGCGGACAATATCCGGTATGGCCGTCTGGACGCCACGGACGAAGAAGTGATTGCCGCCGCGAAGGCCGCCCAGGCCCACCATTTCATCAAGTCTCTGCCCGACGGCTACCAGATGGAAATCAACGAGGAGGCCAACAACATCTCCCAGGGGCAGAAGCAGCTGCTGACCATCGCCCGGGCGGTGCTGGTGGATCCGAAGATCCTGATCCTGGACGAGGCAACCTCCTCTGTCGATACCCGCACGGAAATCCTGATCCAGAAGGCCATGGACCATCTGATGAAAGGGCGCACCAGTTTTATTATCGCCCACCGCCTCTCGACAATCCGCAACGCCGACGTGATTCTCTGCCTCGACCATGGCGACATCGTCGAACAGGGTAGCCATGACGAATTGATGGCCAAAGACGGCTTCTATGCCCGGCTGTATAACAGTCAGTTCGAACGGCTGGCGGAAGCGGGCTGAGTTCCCCTTGCCCGTCCGGCGCCTTCCCGAAAGGAGCATGCATCCCATTGAAGGATCCCTGGAGCGTCTTTCATGAGATCCTGTCAACCGTGACAGACTGTTTACACGACGACGGCTTCGCCGCATATGAGACGGCGGAGCCGCTGCCGGGTGTTTTCATGTCCGTGCCCGTGCCGGCGGAATCCGGCGGCGGAGAGGAGTGCGCCGCCCTGCGGAAGCTCCGGGAGATGCGGCGGATCAAGAGCGACGAAACGCCGTTTTCGCGTCTGTACGGCGGGCGGGACGCCGCGCAGTTTGTCCGGCAGGCCCGGTTTCTGGCGGACTTCGAGGACAGCATGCCGGGGGCGGGGAAGATTTCGTGCCGGATGGCCCGCCCAACCTATAGCGACCTGAGCACCGAGCAATTGCGCGCTTACTTCACCTGGCGGACCGGCTACCGGCGGGGAGACGTCAGGTCCGCGCCCGCCGCCTTCGCGTTGCTGCATGCCTTCGAGCTGATCCACGGCGTCGGCGCCGCCTCGTCCGAAGACAGGGCCGACAAACTGGCCGCCCTTTGGCGCTGGGCCCGGGGGGAGCACCCCCAACTGGACGGGAAATTCCATGCCTGGTTCCGGGACATCTACCTGTGCGGGGACTTTGGCTGCACGTTCCGGGATCTGGTGTTGCGCTGCGGCGTGAAGGAATGGTACGGCGAGGTCTTCTGCGAAGAAGGGGACAGCGGGTTCCTCCGGCTGATGCTCCGGCTGGCGGACTACCGGGGGGACCGCAGCCGCTTTTTTCTGGAAAATCCCCGGCTGACTCCGGGGCTGGAGCACTGTTTTCTGGTGGTGCTGCGCAACCTCAAACCCCTGCTGCTGCTGCGGGGGCTGACGTTGGACGACCTCATGCTGGTGCAGCCGGACCGATGGAGTTTTTATGAACCCTTCCGCGAGGCCGTGCATTACGCCGCCGCGCCCTGGCCAGACAAACGGGTGACCCTCAGCAATATGGAGTCCTACCGCTGCCGCGGCGGCAGCTGGTCCCGTGCCCGGGCCTTCGACCTGAACTACGGATCGTCTCCCGTGCTGGGGTATATTGTCCGGCGGCTGGAGGCGGAATTCCGGAATCAGGCCGATTATCCGCAAAAAAGCAATCCCCGGGCGGCGCAGGTCTACGAGCGCTGGGTGGGGACACCGTCGTTTTCCCGCCTGCTCTGGGATGTGGTGCGTGATCCCCGCTTCGACGAAATTGTGGATGGCGTCGCCCGGGCCTGGTGGGCGGCGGGCGGCGCGCTCCCGGCGGATTGCCTCCTGCCGCAGGTCCGGGACCTGGCCGGGCTACTGGCCGAGGAACCCTACCCGACACTGTTTCGGGTCCGGGAAATCGGCCAAAATGGTACCCGCGCCGGGCAGCGGCGGCAGTTCGCCCAGCAGGCCGCGCTGCTCGCGCCGCTGGAAGACGGCACACCGTTTTCCGAAAACCCCGAATTGCCGGAGGAGCTGCAAGGAGGGATCCCGCCGTTCCCGTTGTATCAGGATCTGACGCTGGATCAATTGCGGGATTACCTGCGCTGGCGGACGCGGTTCCGCCGGGGGAAGGCGCTTCCTGTGGATCTGTCTGTCCTGCATCTTTACGGGACGGAGCTGCTCTGCCGCGCGGGGACGGAAGACGCCTTCCGGGACCTGTGCCGCTTATTGAAGGCTTACGCGTCCGGGGACCGCCGGGCGGAGCGCTTTCTGACCGCCTGGATTCGGGACGACTATCTTGTCCGGCCCCCGGCGGAGCCCTTTGCGGAGCTCCTGCGCCGCTACGGCGCCGAAGCTTGGTTTCCGGCGGTTTTCCTCGGTGATTCGGACCTCCGTGACCCGCTGACGCTCTACAATCATCTTTCCCAATATAAAATCCTCGCCAGCCGGTTTTATCGGCCCGACCGGCACATGCTATGGAACGATTGCTGGCGGACCGTGCTGGCGGCCGTGCAGGGACGCTGCGCGGCGGAGGGGCTGGACTTCCTCCGCTTCGTGCGGGGGGCGCCCGCGCCGGATCCCGACTGGCTGCCGTTTGCCGACGCCGTTGGCGCGCCGGAGGCCCCGCCCCCCCCTGAGCGGACGGTCAGGACACTGGGGCCGACGGAGCGGTATGAATACGCCGGGGGGCTTTGGCGCTGCCGCCTGACCGCAAAGACCCCCTCTGCCGCCGGGGCCCTGGTGGGGTTCCTGCTCAAGCGCATGGAAGCCCGTCTACGCTTGCTGACCCGCGGCAAATATCGCCTGACCGCCGAACCGGCCCCTCTGCTGCGGACGCTGGGCCGGGGCAAACTCTATGACCTGGCGGCCTCCGGCGCGCTGGGGATAGTGGTGGACGAAGCGGCGGACGCCTGGGCGGCGGGCCAGGATCTTTCCCTTTTCGCGGAAGCCCAGAGGCAGAAAGCCCCCAAACCCGTCGCTCAGCCGGAACCGAGGCCCGCGCCGCCGCCGCCCGTTACCATCGACTTCAGTCAGCTGGACCGGATCCGCGGCGAAGCGGCGGAGACCCAGCGGAAGCTGACGGTTGCGGCGGAAGAGGAAATCCGAGAGGCGGAAGCCGCGCCGAGGCAGGTCTCCTGGGAAGTGCCGGGGTCCGTCGCGGAACTCTTCCGGTCCGTCCGCCCGTCGTCGGCTGACGATCCCGTCGCCGCGCTCTGCGCCGCGCTTTCTCCGGAGCAGCGGAGGGCCGTGGCGGAAATTTTAGCCGGGACGCCTGCCCCTCCAGACGAACTGACCATGGAAGCCATCAATGAACTGGCCCTGGATTTCCTTGGAGACACGTTGCTGGACGCTGCCGTCTTTCCGCCGGTGATGCACGAGGACTACCGGGCGGCCTGGCAGGCGGCGGCGGAAAAATGCTCGACTTAAAATGCTCTGGTTTGCGATATTTGCGATAAACGAACAGGAGGATCCGGTATGGAAAAAGCCGCGCCCAAGCGGATTGCCGCCGCCGTGCTCAATTCCCTCAAAGGCGGTGTGGTGCCGCGCGTCGGACTGGAATACATTGCCGTTGGCCGGGGCCGGGAGATCGGCGCGCTGCTGCGTGACATGGAAATCATCGCCGACGGCGGGGCGACCTTTCGTTTCCTGGTGGGGCGATACGGCGCGGGCAAGAGCTTCCTGCTCCAGACGCTCCGCAATTACGTCATGGAAAAGGGCTTCGCGGTCATGGACTGCGACCTTTCGCCGGAACGGCGCTTCAGCGGAACGAAGGGGCAGGGGCTGGCGACGTACCGGGAGCTCCTCCGGAATCTCTCTACCCGGGCAAAGCCGGACGGCGGCGCGCTGCCGCTGATCCTGGAACGCTGGCTGTCCCGGCTCCAGAGCGAGGTGGCCGCCGAAACCGGCCTGCCGGAGGGGCCGGTCTTCGACGACGCGGTGCGCCGCAAGATCTTTCTGGTGATGGAAGAAGTCGAGGGGATGGTCAACGGTTTCGATTTCGCCCGGGCGATTGTCCGCTACTGGGAGGCGCACCGCACCGGCGACGACGGAGGCAAATCCGACGTGCTGCGCTGGCTGCGCGGGGAATACCAAACCCGGACCGAGGCCAAGCAGGCGCTGGGGATCAACTTCATCGTCACGGACGAGAACTGGTACGACGTTCTGAAACTCTTTGCCGTTTTCCTGGTTCGGTCCGGATACAGCGGACTGCTGCTGTTGGTGGACGAACTGGTCAACCTTTTCCGTATTCCCCACCGGGTGACCCGGCAGTATAACTACGAAAAAATTCTGACGATTTATAACGATGTGCTCCAGGGCAAGGCTGGGTATCTGGGTGTGCTGATGAGCGCGACACCCCAGTGCATGGAGGACAGCGACAAAGGGATTTTCAGTTACGACGCGCTGCGCTCCCGCCTGACGGAGGGCCGCTTTTCCGCCCCTGGCGCGCGGGATATGCTCGCGCCGATCATCCGGCTGGACCCGCTGTCGTATGAAGAAATGCTGGTGCTGACGGAGAAGCTCGCCGCCCTCCATGCCGGGCTATACGGCACGGAGCAGCTCGTCTCCCAGGAGGAGGCCGTCGCCTTCCTGAAACTGGAGTATGAACGTGTTGGCGCGGAAAGCCACATAACGCCCCGGGAGGTCATCCGGGACTTCATTGAGTTGCTGGACATTGCCAGCCAGCGGCCGGGCTGCCGTGTCGGAGATATCCTGCGGGACGGTGGGTTTACGGCCTCCGCCCCCGCGCCGGAGGACGCCGCGCTCCACCAGGAATTTGCGGAATTTGAATTATAATGACAACACCGAAAGGCGGCCCATGAACCTCTTCGACCGGCTTCCCCCGTATATGCAGGATTATATCTACCGCGAAGGCTGGACCGAGCTGCGGCAGGTGCAGGTTGCCGCCTGCCGGGCGGTTTTCGAAACGGACAGCCACCTGCTCCTCTCCGCCGGGACCGCGGCGGGCAAAACCGAAGCCGCTTTCCTCCCGGCCCTGACCCTGCTCTGGGAGCGGCCGAGCGAAAGCGTAGGAATTTTATACATCAGCCCGCTCAAAGCGCTGATCAACGATCAATTTGTCCGCCTCAGCGGATTATTGGAACAAGGCGGCGTCCCGGTCTGCAAGTGGCACGGAGACGCCTCCGGCGCAGCCAAGGAGCGGCTGGTCCGGGAACCTGCCGGTGTGCTGCAAATCACGCCGGAATCCCTGGAAGGCCTGCTGACGAACCGCCGCCGGGACGTGCCCCGCCTCTTCCGGGACCTGCGCTTCGCCGTGATCGACGAGGTGCATTATTTCATGGCCGGGGACCGGGGGATTCAGCTGCTCTGCCTGCTGGAGAGGCTGGAGCGGGCTGCGGGCTGCGAACCTCGGCGGATCGGCCTGTCCGCTACGGTGGGGGACCCGGCGGCGGCGCGGGACTGGCTCCGGGCGGGGACGGCGCGGGACTGCCTCTGTCCTGACGTCCCGGACGTCAAGCGCCGTTTGCGTGTCGCCATGCATCGCTTTGTCAAGGATGACCCCGGGGCGGGGGAAACCCTCCCGCGGGAAGAAGAATATTACCGGTATTTATATGAGCAATCCTTGGGGAAGAAAACCATCCTCTTCGCCACTGCCCGGGCCGAGGTTGAGACGGCGGTGGCGCACCTCAGGAAGATGGCCGCCGGACGGCACACGCCGGACGTTTACCGCGTTCATCACGGCAGCATCTCCGCCGCGCTGCGGGAAGAGACGGAGCGCGAGATGAAACGGGACGAGCGTCCGCTGGTCACCGGCGCGACAGTAACGCTGGAACTGGGCATTGACATCGGCGACCTGGACCGGGTGATCCAGTTGGGGGCGCCGCTGACGGTCTCCAGCCTGGTGCAGCGGGTGGGCCGCTGCGGCCGCAAGGGACAGACGGCGGAGTTGCTCTTTGTCCTGCGGGAAGACGATCCTGCCCTCGCTCCGGATCCCCTGGCCGTGATCAACTGGGATTTCCTCAAAGCCGTGGCGGTGCTCCAGCTCTATCTTGAACGCCGCTGGACAGAACCCATCCGGCCCCGCCGCCATCCGTACGGCCTGCTGTACCATCAAACCATGAGTCATCTGCTGGCCCAGGGGGAGGCCTCGCCGCCTGCCCTGGCCCAGGCCATACTGACGCTTTTCCCCTTCCGGGACGTCACCCGGGAGGACTACCGCTTGCTGCTGCGGCATTTGCTGGACATTGGCCACCTCCAACGCTCCGAACGGGGCGGGCTGCTGATCGGCCCGCAGGCGGAACCCGTTGTCACCGGCTATGCCTTCCCCGCGGTATTTGAGACCCCGGTGGAGTACCAGGTCCGGCACAAAGGGGAGACGCTCGGTTCCGTGATGGAGGCCTATCCGGCGGGAACCCGTTTTGCCCTGGCGGGACGAAGCTGGCGCGTGACGGACTGCAGCGAGAAGGCACGGATTCTGTCCGTCGTCCCGGCGGAGGGTATTTCCCGCGCCGCCTGGATGTCCCTGGCGGAAGGGGAACTCCACCGGACGCTGGCCGAGGCCATGCGGGACGTTCTCCGGGAGGACCGGCAATACGCCTACCTCAGCCCCGGCTGCCGGGAACGTCTGACGCAGATGCGGGAAGCGGCGCGGCGGCTGGGAATCCTGGACCGCTGGGTGCTTCCGCTGGACGGGGCCTCCCAGACTGGGGACGCCCAGGATAGTTTTGCCGTGTTTCCCTGGCTGGGAACGCCCCAGCTGCGGACCCTTCAGCTGGCTCTCCAGCAGCGGGGAATCGACGCCATCCTCTGCCCGGGCGGTTTTGTGCCGCTGTATTTGGAATTGCGGCACCGCGCCGGCGCGGCTGATCTCCGGCGGGAAATCCGGGAAATCCTCCGGGAGGGTGTGACTGTCGGCGGCTTACCGATCGACGGCAAAATGCGTCTTCCCTCGAAGTTCGCCGCTTTCCTCCCCCCCGGCCTGGTCCGCAAGCAGCTGCGGGAAGACTACCTGGATCCGGCGCTGCCGGCGCGGGCGGAACTATAATTCTTTCCTCCTGTTCCGCTATCTGGCAGCATAATCCGCGGCATTCCACGCACACTATAGAATGGGCATCAACACCCAATCATAGGAAAGGAATGATCGCATGTTAGACCGAATCGCGCTGATTTTGGTGGTTTTGGGCGCGCTCAACTGGGGCAGCATCGGCCTGTTCCAATTCGACATGGTTGCCTGGATCTTCGGCGGACAGGGCGCGGTCGTCAGCCGCATCCTTTATACACTGGTGGCTCTGGCGGGGATCTGGTGCGTCTCGCTGCTGTTCCGGGAGCGTTCGCTGCTGCAAAACCCAGACGACGCCGACGCCCACTAACCAAAACAGCAAATCAATACCGGAAGCATGGTTGCTTCCGGTTGATTTTTTATTTGGAATATGGTATACTTCTGTTGGAATCCCAATGAAATCCAAGACGGCGGGGAGGAAAACACCATGACAGACAATCCCAGACGGGATCGTCTCCTTTGGGCGCTGCTGATTGGCTCGGCGCTGCTGGCTGCGGCGGGCGTCCTGTTAGTCAAACTCGGCCACTGACGCGGGCGCGGGTTTCACTTCTGCCGCCGGGATTTCCCCGAGTGCCAAAAATTCCAGCAATTCTTCTTTGGTGGGCAGCCCGACGGTGGTGTCCGCCGCCTTGCCGTCCCGGAAGAGCATGAGTGTCGGCAGAGCCATGACGCCGTACTGGAGCGCCAGCGTCAGTTCTTCATCGGCGTCTGCTTTGCAGATTTTGATCTGGTCGCCCAGTTCTTCCGCAAGTTCTTCCAGCAACGGCGCGAGCATCCGGCAGGGAAGGCAGCGGGGGGCCCAGAAATCCACCAAAACAGGCGTTTTGGATTGCAGGACCTCGGCTTCGAATGTTTCGGCGGTAACTTTGATAGGCATAGGGAAAACAACCTTTCTGTATCATCGGTGATTCTGGAATCAAGAATCTGAATGGAATGAGTTTTCTTTTTTGGGGGAGGATGCGCATGGAACAGACAGACGCTCTTGTGGTGGGGTTCGGCCCTGCGGGGAGTTCGGCGGCGCTCTATCTTTGCCGGGCGGGCCTGCGGGTGACGCTGGTGGGGAAAGATTACGGCGCGCTGGCGCGGGCGGAACGGATCGAGAATTATTTCGGGTTGCCGCAGCCGCTGTCCGGGAAGGAATTGGCGGAAACCGGCTGCCGCCAGGCGGAGGCGCTGGGCGCTTCCGTGCTGCGGGACGAAGTGCTGGCGGTGGGATACGAGGACCGTTTTGTGGCGGCGCTGGCTTCCGGGCGGGAGCTTGCCGCCTCGGCGGTCCTGCTGGCCACGGGGTCCAGCAAAGCCGCGCCTCCAATTCCCGGGCTCGCTGCCCTGGAAGGGAAGGGCGTGAGCTTCTGCGCGGTATGCGACGGGTTCCTTTACCGGGGCCGGCCGGTCGCGGTGCTGGGCAGCTGGCGCTACGCTTTGCATGAGATGGAAGAATTGCTGCCTCTGGCTGGGAGCGTCGCGCTGCTGACCAATGGGGAGGAACTGACATTTCCGGCGCCGGACGGGGTTGCTGTATATACGCAGCCCATCGGGAAACTCATTGGAGAAGAAAAATTGGAAGGCGCGCGGCTTTCCGACGGGACGGAGCTTTCACTGGCAGGGCTCTTCGTCGCGCTGGGGAGCGCTTCCGCCAACGATTTGGCGCGGAAGCTCGGCGCGCCGCTCCAGGGAAACGCCATCCGGGTGGACGCCGAACAGCGAACGGTTCTGCCGGGACTTTTCGCTGCCGGGGACTGCACGGGGGGGATGGCGCAGATTTCCCTTGCCGCCGCAGAAGGGGCGAAGGCGGCTTTGGCGATGATCCAATACCTGCGGAACTTGCGGAAGAAATGAAGCGGACCGGGAAGCGTCCGGAGGGCCGGGGCACGGCCCTCCTCTCTATCCTACGCTATCATATGCATTATTGCACCGTAAAATCCACGGCGGCGTTCACCAGGGTTTCTGGATCGGCGTCTCCCTCGTTGGGTTCCAGCCGCAGGCGGAGGGTCGCGCGGTAAGTGCGGCCGGGTTCCAGCGGCGGGTAAGCGTCCAGCAGGAGGTCATATTCCAGGGGGGAGAGCGTGTCGAAACGGATGTCTGTTGGCTCTTTGCCTTCCTTCGGGACCAAGATCCGCCATTCATAGCCCCGGTATTCCTGGAGCATATAATATGTTCCGCCCAGAACCTTCTGCGCGCCGTCCTGGATCACCCGGACGCGGACAGAAGCGTCGCCTGGCTTGACTTTTTGCTGGAGTTCCAGCCGCAGCGCCGGGACGGACGCTGTCGTCTCTTGACCGGGCATGGTTTTATGGACCTGAAAGTGAATGTCCTCCGCGCTCTCCGGGGCCGCCTGGTCCTTGCGCAGACCGATCAGGTACCCCTGCATCAGAATGGCGGCGTCCTGCCGGGCCTCGTCGGTGATCTCTGCCCACGCCCGCACCTGCACGAACTTTCCGTCGCAGTCCAGGTAGCACTGGGACAGGGAGAAATACCCGCTGAGCTTGGTATAGACAAAAAAGACGTGCTGCGCGGTGAAATCAATCTCTTTTGGAATTTGCAGCGGCGCGCTGCGGTCGAAAGGGGCCAGCGCGCTGCGCAGGCAATACTGCTGAATGAACTGTTCCAGCGCCGCGCGGTCCTCAAAGAGGACAACGCCGTTTCCCCCCAGCAAGTCGGAATGGAAATCGGCCGTCACCGCCGCCGAAAAGGCGCCGCTGTCCGGCAGGAGCTCTGTCGGGACCTCTACGGGCTTATCTTTCCGGCGGAGCAGTACGGCCGCCGTGACCGCGCCTGCCACCAAGACCACGGCCAATGCCGCCGCCAGGATCTTCGTTGCTGTTTTCATGCCAATCCTTCCTCCCTTCCCCGCCGCCGAGCGGCCGGGGTTTTGTTATGTCAGCGTTCTGTTCGGGGGTTTCGCGCGCCCGGACCGGGTCAGGTCTCCTCACTCTGGGCGGCCAGGGCCTCTTCCAGCGCATGGGAGAGTTGGTCGGGGCAGGAGGTGCCGCGGAAACCGCAGACAGTCCCCGCGAATTTTCGGATGATCTCCCGGGCCGACATCCCTTCCGCCAGCTTCGCGATGCCGGCGAGGTTGCCCGCGCAGCCGCCCTCAAAGCGTACGGCGCGGACGGTATCTCCGTCCAAGTCCACCGTGATCCGCCGGGCGCAGGTTCCCTGGGTCCGGTATTGATATACCATACGGATTCTCCTCCGATTCTTTCTGCACGCATTTGAATACCGATGCCTATTGTAGCACATTCCGCGCGGCAATGCAAGCCGCAGCGCGGCGCGGCGGAAATATTTTGTCCTTTTTTCCTTTTCTTTTGCTTTCCTTCCTGTTTTTTAGAAAAATTCTCTTGACAAGCTTGCCCGTTTGTGCTATCATCAAGACACTTCCATTTCGTCCGAAAGGAGAATCGGCCATGATTGGCGCTGCCGCCGCAGCTTGCTCCCGCTGGGATTCTTTCCGCTTTAGCAGCTTTGCCAACTATTTTTGGCAGGGCGTTTCGCGGTTTAGCTGCAACGGGGTTCCGGCGTAGGGCGGTTCCAGGAGAACCAAACACCAACCACACCCGCAGCTTCACCGCTGCGGGATTTTCTTTTGTCGATGGATTCCAATAGATTACGCGGGAAAGAAAGGACAGATACCATGATCGTCATTCTCAAGCAAAACCACGACTCGGCCCAGCTGGAGGAGCTGCGGCGCTGGCTCAAGGAGCAGAGCATCGAGATTCAGATGAACGTCGGTGTGCACCAGACCGTGCTGGGCCTGATCGGCGACACGGCGGGCCTGGATTCCGATCTGATCGAGGCGCTGGAGATCGTCGAGAAGGTCACGCGCGTTCAGGAGCCTTATAAGAAAGCAAACCGCAAGTTTCATCCGGAAGACACGGTGGTGGACGTCGCGGGGGTCAAGATCGGCGGCGGACAATTTGCCGTGATGGCGGGGCCCTGCTCGGTGGAATCCAGGGAACAGTTGTGCTCCGTTGCGGAGAGCGTCAAGGCGGCGGGGGCGAACATCCTCCGGGGCGGCGCGTTCAAGCCCCGGACGTCCCCCTACGCCTTTCAGGGCATGCGGGAATCCGGCATCGAGCTGTTGCTGGAGGCCAAGCGGGCCACGGGCCTGCCCATCGTCACGGAAATTATGGACCTGTCCCATATTGACGCGTTCGCGGACGTAGATCTGATCCAGGTCGGGGCCCGCAATATGCAGAACTTTGAGCTGCTTAAGGAGCTCGGGCGCAGCAAGACGCCGATCCTCCTCAAGCGCGGCCTCTCCTCCACCATCCAGGAGCTGCTGATGAGCGCGGAATATATCATGGCTGGGGGCAACAGCCAGGTGATCCTCTGCGAACGGGGGATCCGCACCTTCGAGACCGCCACGCGCAACACCCAGGATATCGCCGCCGTTCCGGTGGTCAAGGAGCTTTCCCATCTGCCGATCATCGTTGACCCCAGCCACGCCACGGGGATCTGGCGCTACGTCCATCCTCTGTGCCTTGCGGCGACGGCGGCGGGCGCCGACGGGCTGATGGTGGAGGTCCACAACGACCCGACCAAGGCCCTCTGCGACGGACCCCAGTCCCTCACGCCGGAAAAGTTCGCCGAAACAGCGGCGGCGGTCCGGAAGCTGCGGGCGGTGCTGGCGGAATCAAACGGGGTGTGCGCCGCGCGGCGGTGAGCGCAGCAAAGGAGGAATTCGAGTGCAAACCGTTTCCGTTCCCCTGGGGGAACGCGCGTACGACGTCCGCATAGCGTCCGGCCTGCTGGACCGGGCCGCGGAATACTGTCTCCCGCTGATCCCGGGGAAGCGGGCGCTGCTTGTTTCCGACCAAACGGTCTATGCCCTTTATGGGCAGCGGTTAACCGAAGCGCTGACGGCGGCGGGCGTCCGGGTGGCGGCGGTGACTTTCCCGCCTGGGGAGGCCTCCAAGTCCCTGGCGACCTACGAAAAGATCCTGCAAGCCGCGGCGGCTGTTCCGCTGACGGGAGGCGACGCGTTCGTCGCTCTGGGCGGAGGGGTGACCGGCGACTTGACCGGCTTTGCCGCCGCGACCTATCACCGGGGGATCCGCTTTATGCAGGTTCCGACGACGCTGCTGGCGGCGGTGGATTCTTCCGTCGGCGGCAAGACGGGGGTCAATCTCCCGGCGGGGAAGAACCTCGTCGGCGCGTTCTGGCAGCCCCGGCTGGTGCTCTGCGACCCGGACCTGCTGCAAACCCTCGCTCCGGCGCGGTACGCTGACGGGTTGGCCGAGTGCCTGAAATATGGCGTCCTTTGGGACGAAGCGCTCTTTTCGCAGCTGGAACAGGGCGCGCTCTTCCGGGTGACGGAAGAACAGACGGCCCGCTGTGTGGAGCTCAAGCGGGATGTGGTGCTGCTGGACGAACGGGACGGCGGTCAGCGCCAGCTGCTCAACCTCGGCCACACCATCGGCCATGCCATCGAGCAGTCCAGCGGCTATGCCGTCAGCCACGGGGCGGCGGTGGGGCTGGGGATGCTGCTGATGGCCCGGCTCTTCTGCCCGGCGATTGCCGGCCGTCTGGCCCGTGCGCTGGAAGCCAACGGCCTGCCGACCCAATTGCATTTGTCCCTGACGCAGGTTGCCGAAGCCTTGACGCAGGACAAAAAGCGCGTCGGCGGGGAGATCACCCTGGTGGTGCCCCAACAGATCGGGCAGTGCGAGCTGCGGAAACTGCCGGTGGCGGAGGTACAGAACCTGCTCTGCTCCGTTGAGGCAAAGGAGGAGATGGCATGACCCGCGTGCTTTCTCCCGCGGCTGCGCGCGGCTGTGTGGCCGCCGTTCCCTCAAAGTCTGACGCGCACCGGCTGCTGATTGTCTCGGCTCTGGCGGGCGCGCCGGGGGAGGTCCCCGCGGCGAACGAGGACATCCGCGCCACGGCGGACTGCCTGCGGGCGCTGCTGGGGCCGGGGGAGCCGCGCGCCGCCGACTGCGGGGAGAGCGGCTCGACCCTGCGCTTCCTGCTGCCGGTGGCCGCCGCGCTGGGCTTGGAGGTCACATTCACCGGCGGCGGACGGCTGCCGGAACGGCCGCTGGAACCGCTGCTGTCGCTGCTGCGGGCGCGGGGCTGCGCATTGTCTGCGGAGCGGCTGCCCCTGCGGATTTCCGGCCGGCTGCGGGCCGGGGAATATATTCTGGCCGGTGGCGTCAGTTCGCAGTACATTACGGGGCTGCTCTTCGCCCTGCCGCTGCTGGCGGGGGAGAGCCGGATTTGCCTGACCTCCCCGCTGGAATCGGCGGGTTACGTCCAAATGACATTGCGCACCCTGGCGCGGTTCGGGATTGAGATTGCGGCGGTCCGGGACGGCTGGGCCGTTCCCGGCGGACAAACCTATCGGATCCCGGACGCCGTCCCGGCGCCCGAGGGCTGCTGGTCCAGCGCTGCTGCGCTGCTGGCGGCGGGGGCGCTGGCGGGGGAAGTCACGGTCGCGGGACTGGATCCGTTCTCCGCGCAGCCGGACCGGGCGGTGCTGGATCTGCTGCGGGCCATGGGCGCGGGAGCGGACGGCTGCACTGTCCGCCAAGCAAGGCTGCGGGGGATCACCATGGACGCGGCGGACTGCCCGGACCTGGTACCGGTGATGGCGGCGGTCATGGCGCTGGCGGAAGGCGAAAGCCGGATTGTGGGCGCCGGGCGGCTGCGGCTCAAGGAGAGCGACCGTCTGCGGGCCATGGCGGAAAACCTGACCATTCTGGGCGCGGACGTGACGGAATTGCCCGACGGGCTGGCAATCCGGGGCAGGGAGACCCTGCGCGGCGGCGCGGTGGACAGCCGAAACGATCACCGCATCGCCATGGCTATGGCCGTTGCGGCCCTGCGCTGCGAAGGTCCGGTGACGCTGGTCGGCGCGGAAACGGTGCGGAAATCCTACCCGGCATTCTGGGAAGACTACAGTCAGCTCCTGACATCGAAATATCTAAAAAACTGAGGTGCGTATGGGATCTTCGTTCGGAGAAAATATCACAATTTCAATTTTTGGCCAGTCCCATTCCGAAGCGATCGGAGTGGTCATGGACGGTCTCCCCGCCGGGGAAGGGGTGGACCTTGGGCAGACGGCGGCCTTCCTGGCGCGGCGCGCGCCGGGACACCGGGTCGGCGACACCCCCCGCCGGGAGGCGGACGAAGCAAGGGTGCTTTCCGGCCTGGTGGACGGCGTGACCTGCGGCGCGCCGCTTTGTGCCGTGATCGGGAACACCGACACGCGCTCCGCGGACTACGAAAACCTGCGCTTTGTGCCCCGGCCCGGCCACGCGGATTTCCCGCTTCAGGCCAAGTTCGGCGGGGCGCAGGATATCCGGGGCGGAGGACATTCCTCGGGGCGGCTGACCGCGCCGCTCTGTTTCGCCGGGGCTGTGTGCCTGCAATTTCTCGCGCGCCGGGGCGTGACCGTTCGGGCCCGGATCCTGGAAATCGGCGGCGAGAGGGAAGACTTCGCGGCGGCGATCGACCGGGCGCGGACGGAAGGCGATTCTGTCGGCGGGATGATTGAATGCACGGCGGAAGGTCTCCCGGCGGGGCTCGGCGCGCCGATGTTCGGCGGAGTCGAAAACCGGCTGGCAGCGGCGCTCTTTGGGATCCCGGCGGTGCGGGGCGTGGAGTTCGGCGAGGGATTCGCGGCGGCGCGGCTGCGGGGATCAGAAAACAACGACGCCTATTATATCGAGAACGGCGCGGTGCGGACCCGGACCAATCACCATGGCGGGGTTCTGGGTGGGATGACGACGGGAATGCCGCTGGTGCTGCGGGTGGCCGTCAAGCCGACGCCCTCCGTCGCGAAGCCGCAGCAAAGTGTGGATCTGCGGGAGATGCGGGACACACAGCTGCACATTGGCGGACGGCACGACGCGTGTATTGTGCCGCGGGCGGTGCCGGTGGTGGAGGCGGTGACGGCCTGCGTACTGCTGGATCTCCTGCTGCATTAAAATTTAGAGTAACAATGGTTCAGTATTCAAATTCAGAAAGGGGATCTTTATGGGCTTGGAGGAAATCCGCGGGGAAATTGACCGCGTGGATGACGAGCTGGCGCGGCTGTTTTCCCGCCGCATGGCGCTGGCGGCGCGGGTCGCGCAGGAAAAACGGGACCGGGGCGGCCCGGTCCTGCGCGCCGGGCGGGAAGAAGCCATTGTGTCGCGTCTGCTGCGGCAGGCGGAGCCGGAGCTGGTGGTCCCGCTGCGGCAATTTTGCGCGACGCTCTTTCGCCTCAGCCGCGCCCACCAGCAGCTGCTGCTGGAAGGTCCGCCGCCGCTGGCCGCGGAGATTGCACAGGCATTGGCGGACACGCCGGAGACATTCCCGGACGCGGCGACGGCAGCCTGCCAGGGAATTGAGGGAGCCTATAGCCAAATCGCCTGCAATCAACTATTTGAAAACCCTAAAATCCTATACGTCCGGACCTTTGACGCGGTATTCCGGGCGGTGGAGCAGGGGCTGTGCCGCTACGGGGTATTGCCGATCGAAAACAGCAGTTTCGGCAGCGTGACCCAGGTTTACGATTTGATGAAGAAGCACCATTGCCGCATTGTCCGGGGGCTGCGGCTGCGGGTGGACCACTGCCTGCTCAGCCGGGCCGGGTCGGCCGCGAAGGTGCGGGAGATATTCTCCCACGAACAGGCGCTGGGGCAGTGCAGTGATTTTCTGCGCTCCCTCGGGGACGTAAAAATCACCGTCTGCGAGAATACGGCGGTGGCGGCGCAGCTGGCGGCGGAGGCCGGGCGGGAAGACGCGGCGGCCCTCTCCTCCGAGGAATGCGCGGCGCTCTACGGCCTGCGGATTCTGCGCAGGAAGGTCCAGAACGCGGATAACAACGAAACCAGATTCATCTGCATTTCCCGCCGGACGGAGCTTTACCCCGGTGCGAACCGATGCAGTATGATGCTGACGCTGCGGCACCAGCCGGGATCCCTGGTTTCCATGCTGGACCTGCCCGCGTCCCAGGGGGTGAACCTGACAAAACTGGAGAGCCGCCCGGTCCTGGGAAAAGAATTCGAATTCCTGTTTTATTTCGACCTGGATGCCGACGCGACGCGCCCCGAAACCATGGAGCTGCTCTGCCGCATGGCGGCCCAGGCGGAGGAGTTCACGTTTTTGGGCAGCTATCTGGAGAGAACCACAGAATAATATGCCAAGGTGCACCGGAGGTACCCTATGGATTTTGGCCTGATCGGCGAGACCCTGGACCACAGCTACTCCGCGGAAATCCATCAGCGTCTGCGGGGGTACGATTACCGTCTTTGCCCCATGCCGCCGGAGGCCCTGCCCGCTTTCTTTGCGGCGCGGGACTTCCGGGGGATCAACGTGACGATCCCATATAAACGGGCCGTCATGCTCTACTGCGACGCGCTGGACGAGACGGCGCGGCGGATTGGCAGCGTCAATACCGTGATCCGTCAGCCGGACGGGAGGCTGACCGGCTACAATACGGATCTGGCGGGATTCCGGACCATGCTCTCGGCGGCGGGGATTTCCCTGGCCGGGCGGCGGGTGATGATCCTTGGCAGCGGCGGAACCGCCCAGACGGCGAAAGCGGCGGCGGCCGACGCGGGCGCGGCAAAGGTGACAGTGGTCTCTCGCGGCGGCGAAGTGAATTACGAAACCTGCGCGGAACGCTGTCCGGATACGGAAGTGATCCTGAATACCACCCCGGTGGGGATGTTTCCCCGGAGCGATGCCCGCCCGCTGGACCTGTCGGCATTTCCCTGCTGCGGGGCGGTGGCGGACGCGATCTATCATCCCCTGCGCACCCGGCTGCTTCAGCAGGCGGAGGAGCTGGGGATGCGCTGCGCCGGAGGGCTGCGGATGCTGACGGCCCAGGCCAAGGCGGCTGGGGATCTCTTCACCGGCGCGCCTCAGCCGGACGAAAGAGCCGAGGCCGTGTACCGGTCCCTGCGCGGGGAACTGACCAACTGGGTGCTGATCGGTATGCCCGGCTGCGGGAAGAGCACCGTCGGCGCGGCGCTGGCCTGGCGGAGCGGGCGGCCCTTTGTGGATCTTGACGAACTGGCGGAAGAGCGGGCGGGGATGCCCGCGGCGGAACTAATCAGACAGGAAGGGGAGGGAGCCTTCCGGGACCTGGAAGAAGCGCTGATTCGGGAGGTCGGCGCGCGGACCGGGCAGGTGATTGCCACCGGCGGCGGCGCGGTCCTGCGGGAGGGCAACGTCTTCGCGCTGCGGCAAAACGGGAAACTGCTCTGGATCCGGCGGGAGCTGCGGCACCTCGCCCGCGAGGGGCGGCCGCTTTCCTCCGGCGACGAAGCCTTGGCCCGAATGGCCGAGCGCCGCGTCCCGCTGTATGAGCGGGCGGCGGATGGTTCTGTCGAGCACGGCGAGGATTGGGACGGCCTCGCAAACGCGGCCTGGGATTGGTTTACAGCGGAATCAGAAAGAAAGGGAGACGGCACATGACCGTTTGGATCATCAACGGCCCGAACCTCAACATGCTGGGGATCCGGGAACCGGAAATTTACGGAAAAGAAACGCTGGCGGACCTGGAGCGTTTCTGCCGGGCGGCGGGAGCGGCCTGCGGCGCGGCGGTGGAGTTCTTCCAGTCCAATCATGAAGGAGAGCTGGTGACAATGATCCAGCAGGCCCTGGGCAGGGCGGACGGCATCGTTATTAACCCGGCGGCCTACACCCACACCAGCGTCGCCATCCTTGACGCGCTGAAGGCCGTGGCGCTCCCGGCGGTGGAGGTGCATTTGAGCGACGTGAGCCGGCGGGAGGAATTTCGCCGGGTGTCGTATTCTTCGCTGGGTTGCCGGAAGGTGATCGCCGGAAAGGGCTTCGAAGGTTACCGGGAGGCGATCGGTTGGCTGACGAAACTGACGGAAGAAGAAATCCCGAAAGAAAAAGCAAAGCGCAATTTGTAAATTTTTTTGTTCCGGTCCCGTACCCTCTTTCATTTTTGCGCAGACTGGTATATAATATAACATAAATAAAGGCGGAGAGACAGCAGCAAGTTCGCCAAAGGAGGAACGGAAGCATGGCAATCGGAAAAATTCTCGCCGGGTTGGGCGCGGCCGCCGGGGCCGCCGCCGGGGTGAAAGCCCTCAGCCAGGCATGGAAAGACAAGAAGGTGGATCTGCCGCGCGCGGTCAGGCAGATCAGTCAGGTCGTAAAACTGAACTTGCCCCAGACGCAGACTTACCAAAACGGCGCGGCCCTGACCCCGCCGATGGGCTGGTCCAGCTGGAACACCTTCCGCAACCGCTTCAACGAGACGCTGATTCTGGAGATTGCCGAGGCGATGGAGAAGTCCGGGCTGGCGGAGGCCGGGTACCGGTTCGTGAATATCGACGATTGCTGGCAGTCCTCCAGCCGGGACGCGAACGGGCGGCTCCAGGGAGACTTGGTGACCTTTCCCAGCGGAATCCCCGCGCTGGTGCGGGCGGTCAATGCCCGGGGGCTGAAGCTGGGACTCTACAGCTCCAACGGGGAGCTGACGTGCGAAGACCTGCCCGCCAGCCTGGGGCATGAAGCGGTGGACGCGCGGACGCTGGCGGAATGGGGGGT
Organism: Oscillospiraceae bacterium; assembly: GCA_031268095.1. Lineage (GTDB taxonomy): Bacteria > Bacillota > Clostridia > Oscillospirales > Acutalibacteraceae > WRMQ01. The sequence continues at coordinate 28,559 of JAIRXU010000067.1, forward strand.
AGAGTACTTTAAGTATGACTACTGCCACAACCATACCCTGCCGTTCCGGGCCCCCTGCATCGAAAAAATCGCCGTCGGGGCGCTGGGCAGCGGGGCGGAGGACGTGTATTCCGCAGAAGACGCGCTGCTGGAAGGCGGCGCGCAGATCGTAGAGGACGAGCGGCTGGAAACCGGAAAATACGCGGCGGGCCTGTCCTTCAACGGCGGCGCGATCACCTTTCCGCAGGTCGCTGTGCCGGAAGACGGACTGTATGCCCTGACGCTGTGCATCCGCAAAAAAAGCCACTCCGACAAATTCGCGGTCATTGAGATCAACGGCGCGGACCGCTACGACACCATTGTCCCGGCCACCTGGGCGATGACCAAAGAGGGGCGGCACCAGCTGCTGGTCCGCCTGCGCGCCGGAGCCAACACCATCCGGATCTTCAACCCCATCGCGTCCAGGATGGACAGCGCCGCGTACCAGTACGCCAGCATGGGGCGGGAGCTCAAAAAAGCCGCGCGGGAATATGCCGCCCGGGCCGGGACCGAGGAAAAACCCATCACCTATTCCATCTGCGAGTGGGGGTTCAACCTGCCCTGGAAATGGGGCAGGCAGGCGGGGAATCTCTGGCGCACGACGATGGACATCAAGCCTTACTGGCTGTCCGTTGTGGGAATCTACGAAATCAACGTCCGCCTGGCGGCCCATGCGGGGCCCGGCGGCTGGAACGATCCGGATATGCTGGAGGTCGGCAACGGGGCGCTGGGCTTCGAAGAAAACAAGGCGCACTTTACGCTTTGGTGCATGATGGCCGCGCCGCTGATTCTGGGCAACGACGTGCGCGGTTTCCTGCGGGCGGACGGGTCGCCGGACGTCACGAACGAGGCATATCAGATCGTTACCAACCGGGACATGATTGCTGTTGACCAGGATCCCCTGGGTGCGCCCTGCCGCCGGATTTCCAGCACCGGGGTCCAGGACATTCTCGTCAAGCCCCTGGCGGGCGGGGAAGCGGCGGTCTGTTTCTTCAACAAGGCAAATGAGTCCCGGGACTTTGAACTGCGGATGAACAGCGTCGTCTGCAAGGACTTTGTGGATCTGCCCTTTGCGGAGGAATACGAGATCACCGACCTTTGGACCAAGCACAGCAGCGAGATTGCCGACGTTCTGCGCTGCTCCGTCCCGCCCCACGGCGTCCGGGTCTATCGCGTCAAGACAAAAGCGCCGGCGGTGGAATAACGCATAAACAGCGTTCCCCGCGCATAGGATGCTATCGAAGTATCCGCGCGAAAGGGGAGCGCCGCTATGCAGTGCTGTATTACGGATCTGCGCAATAAGGACGTCATCAACAAAAAGACCGGGGCCCGGCTGGGCAATGTCTGCGACGCGGAAGTCGATACCTGCACCGGACGGGTGACGGCGTTCATCGTTCTGGGCCGGGCAAAGCTGCTGGGGCTTTTTTCCCGGGAAGAATTCCTGATCTCCTGGGAAAACATCGAAGTGATCGGGGATGATATCATCCTGGTCAACGGGCACGAGCACCGCGGCGAACTGCGCCGCCGGGGCGGCGGCGCGGAGGGGTTTTTCCGCTGAACGTTCCGGCGCTCAGGTCTTGTGCCGGTCCACCCATTCCTTCGCTTTGGTGACGTTTTGTTCGTTTTGGACAGCGGCGTTTGATCCCGGCTGGCGGGCGTCGGGCTGGGCGTCGGCGCTCGTGCGGGAAGAGGACAAGGTTTTGGGCGGCCGGGGCGGCCGGTTCCGTTTCGAAGAATTTGGCATGGGAATGCTCCTTTCTCGGCGCTTTTGTGGCATTGGTCCGGTTTTTTTGTTCCCAACAGGGTTTGTGCGGCTTCGCATAATTTCGCACAATCTGGTTTAGCCCCGTGTTTAGAATCCCCTTTTAACATCCTGGTAGCCTGTAGTATCCCCTGGCAGTTTCCGGTTTTTTCAGAAAAGATTTGACAGAGCTTTGGCAATGTGCTATTCTAGTAATAACGATGGGGTTTGATAAGCGAGTCTGATAGATATTGAGGATAATCGCCATGTCTCATTTTTTTGACGGAAAACGTGCGCTGGTGGTGATCAATCCGGTTTCCGGAAAACGAACCACCCAGCCGCACCTGTTCAACATCACCGCGCTGTTCAGCACCCATGGGCTGGAAACGACGGTCTACACCACACGCAGCGCGGGCGACGCCACCGACATTGTCCGCAAGCGCGGCGCGAATTACGATATTATCGTCTGCCGGGGCGGGGACGGCACCTTCAACGAGGTGGTGAACGGCCTGATGGACTTGCCAAACCGTCCCTTGCTGGGGTACATACCGGCGGGTTCTACCAACGACCTGGCCCGGACCCTGCGGATCCCTGTGGATTCGAAGGAAGCCATCGACACCATCCTGAACGGCCAGCCCCTTTGGAACGACATCGGCTGCTTCAACGGAGGGCAGTATTTCGCCTACACGGCCGCGTGCGGCGCTTTCACGGAGCTTGCCTACGATACGCCGCAAAAGCTGAAGAACCGGCTGGGGCACGCCGCCTACCTCTCCCAGGCGCCCCGGGCGCTCCGGGACATACACCCCATCTCTATGCGCATGCGCACGGCGGAAGGCTACGAGGCGGAAGGGGAATATGCCTGGATCGGCGTCAACAACTCTACGTCCGTGGCGGGGATCCTCAAGCTGCGCAGGCAGGACGTCGGGCTCAACGACGGGAAATTCGAGGTGCTGCTGGCCCGGCGGCCCTACAAAGCCACCGACTGGCTCAAGGCGGCGAATTACGCGATGCTGGAGAAAAATTACAACAACGACATCTTCACGCTGCTGCACACCGCGCATGTGGAATTCGAATTCGACGACCTGGTTCCCTGGACGATTGACGGGGAGTATGGCGGGGCACATGACCGCGTGACAGTGGAAGTGATTCACAATGCGGTGCAGATCTTCCGGCGGTAAATAGAGGGAAATCACCAGGAATCCCCGGCGGGTGGCAAAAGCTGCCTGTCGGGGTCTGCTTTGATTCGATGGCCAAGAGAAAGTGGGAATTCTTAGTCAAAATGGTTCGTCAAAACCCCCAAAAAAAGGCCCGTTAAATTGTGAGAATATACGAAGAATGAATTGATCATTGACAACCGCCCGGAGAAGGTGTATCTTTATTATACAGGCTAGTGTACGTGTGTGTTTTCCGAAGGAAGAAGGGGTACACGGCCAGTAAGCAAAATGGAGGTAGAGATAATGCGAAAAGCCATTGGAAAACGGCTGGTTAGCGTTTTGCTTGCCGTGCTGACCGTATTGTCCGCGCTGTCGGTCGCCCTGGTGATTCCCGTGTCCGCAAAGACATTTTATGGGAATTCTTACGGGGTAAACGATTTTGAGGAGCGCAAGATACCCACACCGCCAAGGTTCAGCTTCGATGGGACCGCGACGCATATCGAAGTCGGCGGGATCCACGGAGGGACGGACCTGACGCCGTTTGACCTTGTTTTCACCCTGACCAACGCCTCGTTCGTCGGGGCCACGCCCTCGCTGGTTTACCAGAGTGAGCTGGGCTCGTCGTTCGACGTTGGCACCCCGGCCATCACCAGCGTCAGCGGCGGCACCAACAACCGCGCAACGTTCCACATCGCCAGCGGCAAAGGCTTCACTGGAGACCAAGTCCGTTTCACGGTGGGGTACTACGCCATCAACAATTCCACCGGCAAACCGGAACGCTACGAGACCTCGCATTACATAGAGGTCACGCCCGTGTATAATCCGGTGTCCATGACGGTGCATGCCAAGCAAACTTCCGTCTATAATAAAGAAATCAACGATATCCGGTCCATCCGGGGCACCATCGGTGTCGTCGGCAACCTGACGCCGATAGAGAGCTGGGATCCCGGCCGTCCGGTGGATTACGACGACACCTTTGACGTCAAAAATACGGGGTATTATATTGTAAAGACCAATGCGTATTCGGGCGGCGTCCGGTTCTGGAAAGAAGCCAGCGGATCCGCCGCGTTTAATAACTTTGACTCCGGATTTCCGCTGACCGCCTATCTGTATGTCGATAAATCGGTTTATACCAACCTGAACCAAATCGACAGCCTGCGGTACCGTTACGTCGGCGACGGCGGAGGCCATTCGGTCTCCGCTGGCGCGACGACGTGGACGACCTCTTCGGTGGGGCTGGGCAACGGCTCCGGTTCTTTCACAATCACGAACGCAACAACGGCGGCCCTCAGCGGCTCTACCCAGCAGCCGGCAGGGACTTTGGCCAAGTTCCGGGTGACCGCCTATTCCCATTGTGAAGGGAAATTCGGTTTACTTACGCAGATTTGGAGAATCAACTCCTACTTTGATGTGGAACTCAGCATCGTTGACAAAACTTACCTGCGCCAGCTGGTCAACGCGGTGCGCGACCAGAACCCGCAGGCGAGCTGGTTCCTGGATTTTGAGCCCGGCACCACCAACGTGGAAGGCTACGGCACATTGCCCAGGGACGGCAGCTACATGCCCTGGACCGCCTTCGAAGAAAAACTGCGGGCCGCGGTCATCGCCCTGTATTCCCCGACGGCGACGCAGCTGCAAATCAACGCGGCGACGGACGGCCTGCTCTCCGGTTCGCGGAAGCTGGTGAATCTGTCCCAGACGTACTTCGACGGTTACCGCACGAACGTCAACCCCACTTCGGCGTATACGAAGCTGTCCGACTGCGGTTCCGTGTATTTCAAGGCCGCAGATTACGGCGGGGTGGACCAGTATCTGGAGAGCGCATTCTACCTCCCGCCGGAATTCTACCAAGCGAACGGCAAGGACTATTTCTGGCCCGACGAGTACGAGGCCGTCAATAAGCTGTATCAGGACGTGTGGTGGGACCGCGAAGTGCCCCGCGGGATCAAGAGCGACGCCAGTTACCTGGTCGGCGGCCCGCTGGATTTCCGTTTCCAATATGTCCTGACCAACCTGCGCGCCAAGCTCAAGCAGGTTCTGCCCCTTGATTACCGCACCTATCCGGTGACGTTTTATCTCAACGACGGTACGCCCAATTCCTTCGGCGCGCCCAAAGAAGTGAAGGTCTACGGCGACATCACTTTCCCGGCGGCGACGCCGCTGCGCGAAGGATACATCTTCTTTGGCTGGAAGGATTCGCTGGACGAGGAAGTCTATCCGCTGGATGCTTTCGACACCGCCCACCTGAAAATGGATCCTCCGGCGGCCCGGAGTTTCCAGGCCGTCTGGATTCCAGACGCCTTGACAGTGAAATACCATACCGGCGTGAGCTTCACGATTGAGGACGAACTGATCTTTAAGGGGCAAACCCTGCTGGATACCCATGCCCTGCCCAATACCTGGAACCCGGGATATACGTTCGCGGGCTGGTATAATAACGAAACCTCCCGCCTGGAAGAGTACAAGCAGACCTTCCCGCTGGCTGTCACCGAGCGCGGAACGCTGGATCTCTATGCTTACTGGGTACCGATTAACTATAAGGTGGAGTTCCTCCGCACCGCTGGCAACCCCATCCTGACGCTGCCCAGTGTGCCTTATGACAGCAATATCTATGAAGCGGACCGCATCCCGCTTTGGATCGGACAACGTTTCGATGGCTGGGCCAAGGCCTTGAACGGCGCCAAGATCACCGACTGGCCGCAGATTTGCAAAGGCGACACAACGTTCTATCCGCGCTGGAACGTGTCTTCCTTCTACCTCAATTTCTATACGGATCTCCCCGGGCAGGGCGAATTGCCCCTGGTGAGCGACAATTCCTTTGACCTCGGCCAGAACGGCCGCCTGATCGTGGAAGACAGCCTGGGCTTTGCCGTGAGCAAGATCCTCGCCCCCGGCGTCCCCATTGAGGATATCGACCATTCTCTGGTAACGAAGGCGGGCTACACCTTCATCGGATGGCAATATCTGGATGAAAACGACATGGAACTGAAACCCTTCTCGTTCCTCAAGCAGGGGACCATGCCGTCGCACAACCTCTTCCTGTTCCCAATTTTCTCCGGCAATCCGGTGACTATTACCTTCAAATTCATGGACGGCACGACGACAGATCAGACGCTGCACAAGAACGCGGGCGACGCTCTTGGCGCGGGTGAAGTGCCGGCTCCGCAGCGCGACGGGAAACGCTTCTTGGGCTGGTTTGTCCAGGGAACCGAAACTCGCTTCACTGGGAAAAACGCGCCCGATACGGACATGGTGCTTGAGGCGCGCTGGGCCAACTTGCGCTCGAAGAATATCTTCGTTACTATGACACCGGATAAGCCGGTGGCCGACCTGCTTTTGCCGGGTGATATGGTGACGTTCGACGTTTCAATGAAGTCAACGTTCCCGATTTTCTCGAACTACACGGTTCTGTATTACGACAAAACCTATTTTGAGCCCGTGGATTCGACCGGTGTGCCGTACGTGGCGGAGATCCAGGGCAGGGATACCAACCCCACCATTGATCAGTATCTGCATCTCTACCCCGCAGCGAGCGGCAACAGTGTCTGGGAGCTGGGAGAAACGGGTGTCCCGCTGACCGGTGTCCTCAACGTTCAGCCGCTGGCGTTTTATCCCCCCAACTGGAAGACGGCGGACGGCACCGCGCTGAAGCCGGAATACCAGAAGTACGGTGTGCTTGCGCTGAGCGTTCCTTATGACGAGGCGCGGCTGGGCGCGAACGGCGGTGTGCAGCTGGCGGCGGATACCAATGTGTTCCGGTTCTGGCTGCGCGTAGTGGCCGGCGCCCCTGCCACCGTCAATACGGATGAGGTGGCTGCGGTTCTCTTTGCCGACGAAACGGTCCGCGACTGGTATGACGGCAAGACCACCGAGGCAATGTACTATAATGCCGGGCCGAAAACCGGAAGCTACCAGGAAGTCGAGGTTGTGACCAACGGCCTGTTGCCCTTCGAGATCGGACAGCACATCGAAGGCTCCCATACCGTGACGTTCCTGCCAGACAGCCAGGGCCGCATTGATTACCAGGGCGGCAAGCTGCGCGAGATCGAGAATGGCACCCTGCCCAAAGACTTGGCGAAATGGCCGGCTCCCCAGGTGCAGATCGGCTGGGAATTCGTCGGCTGGGCGCGTCAGGGGGAAGCGGATCCGGAAAATCATGTTGTCAATCCGAATTTGGATCTCATTACCGAAGACTGGACCCTTGTGCCGGTCCTGCGCCAGAAGAAAGTGACCGTTACGGTGCAGTACTTGTTTGAGGACGCGACGAAGATCGGCCAGGGCGCGTACCTGCCTGACGCGCTTGTGACCAATCAGTCGATGCAGATCCAGCAGGGGCAGCCGTTTGAGATGCCGTCCGCCTGGAAGGACGCGGCGTTTACCGGCTTCCAGCTCAACAGCGTCCGCAGTGATTTGGCGGTGATTGACAGTGTCCTCACAGACACGACGCTGTATCTGAAATACGACCGCAGCCAAAGTGCGCTTGTTTTCAACATCCCGAATGCCGATGAAAATTCCCCGGCCTGGCCGAATTCCGTCGGGAATTACGGCGTGACGATCCCCTATACGGATCTTCTGACGGCGCGCGGCGCACCGAAGCGGTTCGGCTACACCTTCGGCGGCTGGGATCCGGCCCCGGCGACCTACCCGGTCGGCCCGAGCACGACGCTAACGGCGAAGTGGACCAAGAATAAGGTGGATGTGGCGCTGGTTCTCTATCAAGGGAACACCCGGATTGTCTACCGGACCGACGTCAACCAGGAAGTGGAAGCCAATCTGACGTTTGGCCTGGCGGCGCTGCAAAACTGGCTGGCTGGCACGGCTTATGCGGATCTGGAATTGCAGCTGAATAACGCGAAGGTGCAAGGATCCGGCGATAGCAAGACCGTAGTGGTGCCGAAGGCGAACGAAGGCGAGACGGTAGATGTTGTCATCGGATACCTCCAGCCGAAGGGCAGCGACGTTGAAATTTATGTCGTGGCCGGAGAAAACTGGGATCCTGTCGTCGATGACCCGCTGATTCTGCGCGTCCCGCTGGGCGATCATGTTCCGTTCTATACGTGGAATGAACTGCTCGCGCTTTACAGTGACGTCTTGGATGCGACGGCTTGGGCTGGCTACGAAGTGGACGCCTATTTTGACGGGGTTGCATTTGACGACTATTTGCCCGGAGACGAGACGTTCCTGGTCACCAGCACGGCGGGGCTCACCTTCTACCTGCAAATTTCCAAGACGCAGTCCTTTACGGTCAAGTTCGACGCCAACGCGGCCAACGCGAGCGCCAACCTGAGCGGCACACTGCCGCAGCCCGTGAACGTGAAGCTGAACAGCTTTGCCGGATCGTATGCTTTCCTGGCTGAGGTTGCGACGGACCTGGCCAGCGACAAGTACCGCTTTGCGGGCTGGACTTGGGACCCGGAGAATAGGGCAACCAACACGCCGCATTATACACCGCCGACCTCCGCTGCGCAGCAGCACCCGACGGATGGGCAGGAAGTGACGTTCTATGCCGTGTGGCAGCCTGAGGTCACCTACCACAATACTTCCGCCACCACCGGCAGCAATACGGTTGCTTTCAGCAACAGCTTGGCGAGTTATGCGGTCTATGTCACCTCGAACGACGCGGTGACTTTGACCACACTGATTGGCAGCAATGTAACCGCGACCCCGTTCAACGGCAGCTATCAGTTCCTCGGTTGGGCTACTTCGCCGACCGCGACAGAGCCGACAACTTCCCTGACCTTCGCGGCGCCGCAGGATCTTTATCCGGTTTGGCGGCAGCAGAAGTATACGGTGACCTTCCATCAGGATGAGGCGGAGGACAGTGCCATCTACGGGACGCCAGTCAGCGATGTTGCCTGGGGTGAGTACACCATTGCGAACCTGCTGGCGACGCATCCGGATAAGAGCGGATTTACTTGGGAGGGCTGGACGCAGGTTCCCGGCGGCAATACGGCGCAGACGACCATCAGCGTCCAAAGTTCGGTGGATCTCTACCCCATCTTCGAGAGAAATACGTATAAGGTCTATTTCGGGATTGGTGAAGCGGATCCGGCCAGCGTTGCGCCTGGTGAAATGCCGTTTCTTTATGATGCCGCGGTGACCGGGTTGCCGTCTAACCTTGGCGAGGGCTATTACGTGCTGAAGGGTGATCAGGTATTCCTCGGCTGGTCCCTGAAACAAAGCGGTGCGACCCAGGAAGATGTTTTGCCGAGCGGCTACAAAATGCCGGCAAACGATATTACGCTTTTCCCGGTCTTCAAGGATGCTTATGAACCCATTATTCTGCGCGCGAAGGCGGAAGGGGTTCGGATTGACCAGCATCAGTTGCAGGGGGAAGAGCAGGAGAACTACATTTACGGGATTCCGCAGGGGACGACGCTGGGCGAACTGATCGGCGCGGACGGCA
>JAIRXU010000039.1 GCA_031268095.1 Oscillospiraceae bacterium
TAAAAAAGTGGCGCGGCATCGCAACACGATACGCGAAAAATTCCTCGTCCTTCCTTGCTGCTGTCCATATCCGCTGCTGGGCGCTTTGGCTCGGAATCTCGTGACTACAGAGTCTAGGGACGAGATTTCAGACGGCAGAGTCTTGAGTTCATTTTGAGTTCATGAAAGAAAGAAGGGAATCTTATGTTATGTGAACAATGCGCGCAGCGCGAAGCGACGACCCATGTCCGCCGGATCCTTCATGGGGAGGTAGAAGAACATCATCTGTGCGGGGACTGCGCCCGGCAGGGAGGCTACACCGCCCACGCCCTCTCCGACTTCGGGTTCCAGCTCAGCGATCTTTTCGGCGGATTCCTGGGCAGCAGCCCCGCCCTGACCCACCGGCTCAGCGAGCCGCCGCGCCGCTGTCCGGTCTGCGGCTGCTCCCTGCAAGATATCGCCCGGGAAGGGAAAGTCGGCTGTGCGGAATGCTATCGGGTATTTTATGAGCAGCTGCGGCCCACGCTCAAGCGGATCCATGGCGCGGTGCAGCACGGAGGGAAGCAGCTCAGGCCCGCTCCGGAGCAGGAAGCGGCCCGGCAGCGGGAGGAAGCCCTTCAGCGCCTGCGAGCCGACATTGCCGCCGCCGTGCAAGCGGAACAGTATGAGGAAGCGGCCCGGCTGCGGGACGAAATCCGAACGTTGGAGAACGGAGGCGAACAGGCATGAACAAACGCTGGTATATCGAAAACGGGAACCAGGGGGATGTGGTGCTGAGCACCCGGATCCGTCTAGCCCGGAACCTGGAAGATACCCCGTTTCCTGCCCGGCTGGACGCTGCGGGCCGCCGCAAAGCCACGGAGCGGATCCGGGCGGCGCTGGAATCCATCATGCCGGACCTGCGTTACATCGACATGACGAAACTGCCCCGGCTGGAGGCAATCTCCCTGGCCGAGCGGCACCTCATCAGCCCGGAGTTCGCCGGCGGCGCGGAGGGCAGCGCGTTGCTGCTGCGAGAGGACGAGAGCGTCAGCGTGATGCTCTGCGAAGAAGACCACATCCGCCTGCAAGTCCTGCGGCCCGGGCTGGAGCTCCAGGAGGCATATGACACCGCCGACAAACTGGACAGCGCGTTGGGGCGGCAGATGAAGTTTGCGTTTGACGAGCGGCTGGGTTACCTGACCCAGTGCCCGACGAATTTGGGAACCGCCATGCGGGCTTCGGTGATGCTGCACCTTCCGGCCCTGACGGCGACGGGCCGCGTTTCCCGGCTGGCGGAAGGGATCTCCAAGCTGGGGCTGACCATCCGCGGGGCCTTCGGCGAGGGGAGCGAAGCCAGCGGCGCGGTTTATCAGCTGAGCAACCAGATTACGCTGGGGATTGCGGAGTCCGCCGCCATTGAAAACCTCCAGGCAATCACACTGCAAATCGCGGATCAGGAGCGCCGAGCGGCGGCGGAATTGCTGCGGCAGCCGGGACCGGAAGATCAGGTGTGGCGGGCGCTGGGGGTGCTGCGGACCGCCCGGCGGCTGGACAGCAAGGAAGCGGCGGAACTGCTCTCCCGGGTGCGGCTGGGCGCCGTCCGGAATCTGCTCCCCGTAGCGGTGGAGACCGTCAATGAACTGATGAACAACGTCCAGCCGGCCACGCTCAGCCTGCAAAACGCCGCAGACGACGGCGCGGAAGGGGCTGCCTCGGGCCAGCGCGACGCCAGGCGCGCGGATCTGGTGCGGAAACAGCTGGAACAGCCGAAAGAATAACCGGACCGCAAGCCATTCTGAATCAGCCAAACAATAGCGAAACCAATATCAATACAACCTCAGAACAAAGGAGGAGACCTATGACCTATAAATTTACCGGATGCACCGAGAAGGCCAACGCGGCCCTGAATCATGCCATTGCCGCTGCGGAACGGCTGGGACACACCTATATCGGCAGCGAACACTTGCTGCTGGGGTTGCTGGAGGAGGAAGGCGGCGTTGCCGGCACGGCCCTGACGGCACGGAAACTCAGCGCCCAGAAGATCGAGGACGCCGTCAAGCAGAGCGTCGGCGTCGGGACCCCGACGGTTCTGTCCCCCGCGGACTTCACCCCCCGCAGCAAGCGGATTTTGGACATCGCCGCGGCGCAGGCCCGGTCTCACGGCAGCTACGTCGGCACGGAACACCTGCTGCTCTCCCTGCTGCGGGAGACTGACAGCGCCGCCGTCGCGCTGTTAACCCAGCAGAACATTTCGCCTCAGGAGCTGGGAGCGGACATTGGCCGGGCCATGTCCGGCGGTCCGGGGAAGACGGCGGCCCCGGCAGGGAATGCCGGCGTAAAATCCGCCACGCCGACGCTGGACCAGTTCGGCCGGGACCTGACAACGCTGGCGGAGGAACAGGGAATTGACCCGGTGATCGGCCGGGAAACAGAAATCGCCCGGGTGACACAGATCCTTTGCCGCCGGACAAAAAACAACCCCTGTCTGATCGGGGAACCGGGGGTCGGCAAGACCGCCGTAGCAGAAGGGCTCGCGCTGCGCATCGCCGCCGGGGAAGTTCCGGAGCTGCTGCGGGGCAAGCGGATTTTCTCGCTGGACCTGACGGGGATGGTGGCCGGGACAAAGTACCGGGGCGACTTCGAGGAACGGATCAAGACCGCGCTGGACGAGGTCCGCAAGGCCGGAGATGTGATCCTGTTCATCGATGAACTGCATACCCTCATCGGCGCTGGGGCGGCGGAAGGGGCGGTGGACGCTGCCAATATCCTCAAGCCTTCCCTGGCCCGGGGGGAGCTCCAGGTGATTGGAGCAACGACGCTGGACGAATACCGCAAGCACATCGAAAAAGACGCGGCGCTGGAACGGCGCTTCCAGCCGGTGAAGGTCGAGGAGCCCACCGAAGGCGAGGCGCTGGATATTCTCCGGGGGCTGCGGGATAAATACGAGGCGCACCACAAAATCCGGATTACCGACGAGGCGATTGCCGCCGCCGTGAAGCTTTCCGCCCGCTATATTGGGGATCGGTTTCTGCCGGATAAAGCCATCGATCTGGTGGACGAGGCGGCCTCCCGGGTGCGGCTGCGGGCCTTCACCGCGCCGGAGAACGTCCGGGAAATCGAGGACCGGCTCAAGCAGATCCAGGCCGAAAAAAACGCCGCCGTCCAAAATGAGGATTACCAACGGGCGGCGGAGCTGCGGGACGAGGAAAAGCGCCTGACGGAACAATGGGAGAGCGCCAAGACAGCCTGGCAGGAGAAAACCGGCCAGCACACCGATGAAGTTACCCCCGAAGAAGTCGCCCAGATTGTCTCGCTGTGGACCGGCATTCCCGCCGCCCAACTGACCCAGGAGGAGAGCGAACGGCTGCTGCATATGGAAGACGAGCTGCACCGGCGCATCGTCGGACAGGAAGAAGCCGTCCGCGCGGTGTCGAAAGCCATCCGGCGGGGCAGGGCGGGGCTGAAAGACCCCAAGCGGCCCACAGGCTCCTTCCTCTTTCTGGGGCCGACAGGCGTCGGAAAAACAGAACTGTGCAAGGCGCTGGCCGCCGCGCTCTTCGGCGACGAGGCCGCGATGATCCGCATGGACATGTCGGAATATATGGAAAAGCACACCGTTTCCCGCCTGCTGGGGTCGCCTCCCGGTTACGTCGGCTACGACGAGGGCGGCCAGCTGACCGAACAGGTCCGGCGGAAACCGTACTGTGTCCTGCTCTTCGACGAGATCGAAAAGGCCCATCCGGACGTGTTCCATATTCTCCTGCAAATCTTGGAGGATGGCCGGCTGACCGACGCCCAGGGCCGCACTGTCGATTTCAAAAACTGCATTATCATCATGACCTCAAACCTCGGCGCGAAACTGATCACCAAGCAGACCGGCGGAATCGGGTTCCTGGCGGAAGGGAGCGGCGAAAACGGGTTGCCCGACCAGCAGCGGATCCGCGACGCAGTGATGGGCGAACTGAAAAAAGCGCTGCGCCCCGAATTTCTCAACCGCATCGACGATATCATCGTTTTCCGACAATTGGACCGCGGGGAGATCCGTCAGATTGCGGCCCGTTTGCTGGAGCAAGTAGCCGCCCGGCTGCGGGAAATGGAAATCACGCTGCGCTTCGATCCCAGTGTGGCGGATCGCATGGCGGACGCGGGCTTCGACCCGGTCTACGGCGCCCGGCCGCTGCGCCGCGCCGTGCAGACCCAGGTTGAAGATCTGCTGAGCGAGCGCCTGCTGGAAGGGGCGATCAAACCCGGAAAGGCGTACACCGTTACGGTCCGGGAAGATCAGGTGGCCATTGAGGACAGGGAGGCGGACGGAGCGGACGCCTGAAAAAATAAGGAGCTTGGCGGAAGAGTCCGCCAAGCCCTTTTCTTTAATTTAGCTGATTAGCTGGTAAACCCTTCGCCCATCACTTCAGAAGCCTCGGCGACGACGACGAAGGCCTGGGGGTCCATGGTCCGCACCAGGCGGCGCAATCGGGTCACCTCGCTGCGCCGGACGACGCAAAGCAACATTTGCCGCGTCTGCCCCGTATAGGCGCCGGTGGCGGGGAGGAGGCTGACCCCGCGGCCAACCTGTTCGATAATCGCCGCGGCAACGGCCTCGGGCTGCGCAGTGAAAATGTAGAACATACGGCCGTTCTGGATTCCGACGGTGAGGGAATCAATCACCCGGCCGCTGATGAACAGGGCAATCACAGCATACAGCGCACTCTCGACGCTCCGGAACACCAGCGCCCCGGCCAGCACCACCGCCGCGTCGGCGGCCATAATCACCCGACCCAGGGAGAGGTGGGGCCGCCAGCGCCGCACCAGCCAGCCAACCACGTCTGTCCCGCCGGAAGTTGCTCCTCGCAGGAAGATCAGCGCCAGCCCAAAGCCTCCCAGCGCCCCGCAGAAGATGGCCGCCAGCAGGGGATTTTCCGTGTAGGTATACGGCGCCCAGCGGGCGAGCAGGTCGATGACGAAGGAAAGCTCCACCGTTACCCACAGCGTCTTCGATACAAAACGCCAGCCCAGCGCCCGCCAGGCGATCAAAATCAGAGGAACATTCAGCGCCAGATTGACCATGCCGACGGGCGTATGAAGCAGGGTGTGCAGGACGATGGACAGTCCGGTGAAGCCGCTTTGAGCAAAATGGTTGGGGAGGACGAGGAAGTTGATCGACGCCGCGTAGCAGGCGCAACCCAGCAGATAGCACAGCTGATCAAGGAAAAATCCCCGAACCTGCTTGCCCGTCGGCAGACGGCGCTTCTTCTGGCGTTCGGCGCGGGACGGCGTTTTTGCTGAAGCCTTGGCTGCCATGGAGAACCTCCTCTGCGATGGGTTTATACGCCGCTATAGGCGGAAAAGCCGCCGTCCACGGGCAGGACAGTGCCGGTGACGAAGGCGGAATAGGTCTCGTCGCAGAGGAAGAGCAGCGCCCCGGCCAATTCCTCCGGTACACCGAAGCGACCCATGGGGGTGGCGGCCAGGATTTTGTGGGTGCGGGGGGTGGGGGAGCCGTCTTCGTTCCAGAGAAGGGTCTTGTTCTGCTGCGTCGAGAAAAATCCCGGCGCGATAGCGTTGACCCGGATTCCCACCGGCGCAAAGTGCACCGCCATGAACTGGGTGAAATTGCTGACCGCCGCCTTCGCCGCCGAATAGGCGGGAATCTTCGTCAGGGGGCGGATGGCGTTCATGGAACTGATCATCAGAATGGAAGCGTGCGGTTTGCCCGCCATGTCCCGGGCGAAGACCTGGGTGGGCAACAGGGTTCCCAGGAAGTTGAGGTTGAAGACTTTGCCGATTCCCGCCGGGTCCAGGTCGAAGAAGGTTTTCACCGAAGGGTCGGAACCGCCTGAACTGGCGTTGGCAAGGTCGGCGGGCTCCAGCGTTTCCTTGGAGGTGGTCCCGCTGGGATGGTTGCCGCCCGCGCCGTTGATGAGCAGGTCGCAGGACCCGAAAGCCGCGCCAACCGCCGCCCGGGCGGCCTCCAAACTGGCCTTGTCCAGCACGTCGCAGGGAACGGCGATGGCTTCCCCCCCTGCGGCGACAATGTCTTCCGCCACGGCATGGGCCGCTGCCTCGGAGAGATCCAGCACAGCGACTTTCACGCCTTGCGCGGCGAGGGCCTTCGAAAACCCGCTGCAAAGCACCCCGCCGCCGCCGGTGACTACGGCCACCCGGCCGGCCAAGGTAGGATGAGAAAATGGCATAGCGATGTCCTTCCTATGATTGGTTTTGTATGATTTCCTGTTTGCGGGCGCAAACGGGAGGATGGTTATACGTTGGTCGTCGGGGGGAGGGGCGGGGGCGGCAGGACAGGGGCGGCTTGGCGCTTTTTGCGCTTGCGCAGCAACCGCCGGACCAGCAGGACCGTCAGCACCGTCGGAATGGCCAGCAGCATCAGGTACGGCAGGGCAACGAGAAAGTTCAGGGCGAAATTCCGGAAGCCTTGGCCGATGTCCCGCAGGCTCTGGAGAAAGCCGTCCTTGACCTGGGGTCCGAAGCGGGTGTTGACCTTCGTCACCCGGTCTACTTCCTGGATGTTGACGGTGACGGTGCTCATGGCGACTTGGTCCCGCAGGCTTTGGAGCTTGGCGATATAGCCTTCCAGCTCGCCCCGGACGGTAGAAAGCCGGTCCTGGACCTTGATGATCTCTTCGACGCTTCCGGCCTTTTGCAGCAGCGCCAGCAGCGCGTCCCGCTCGGCCTCCAAAGCCTTGCGCTTGCTGTCGCCGTCCAGCAGTTCGTCCGTCGCGTCCCAGGTCTGCTTGTCGAGGCTGAGGACGGTGCCGTTTTTCTCCAGCGCCTCCAGCAGCGCGTCCAGTTGCTCCGACGGGACCCGCATGGTCCAGGCAGCTTCCCGGGCGTACTCGTAATTGTACTGCTGAGAACTGTCGATGCGTCCGCCCAGAGAGGTCAGCTTCGCCTTGAGGGCGGCAGTATAGGTGTCGTAGGTCTTGGTTTGGACATTGGCGGCGACGGTGGTGATGATGGCGCGGTCGGCGGGCTGAGAGGCCTTTTGCTGGCCGTCAGCAGCGGACGCGTTTGTGGTGTCGAAATAGTTGGTATACGAGAGGTTGTCGTATTCTTCCGGCGGGGCGGCCGACGCGGTGAGTTCGGAGGATGGCGCGAATTCATCTGATTTTTGGACTGCGCACCCGGCCAGCAGCAGAACCGCCGCCAGCAGGCAGAGAGCCAAAGCGGCACGGGGGAAACGGAAGGGGTGGGCGAAGGGAGATTGGGTCGTTTTTTTCATGGGGGAGCCTCCTTTTCTAAAATATGGAAATACTTATGGACGGATCGAATGAGAGACCAAAAGAAATTGACGCGGAGGCCAAGGGTCAGGGCCTGCGTTTGCGCAGCAGCAGCGCCAAGTCCGGGCGCAGGGTGGTCATGTTATCCACCCCCAGGCGGGCCATGCGCGCCTGGGTTCGGGAACGGTTGACAGTCCAGACCGAGACCAGCAGCCCGGCGGCGTGGGCGGCGCGGACAAGCTGCGGCGAAGCGCAGCGGTAGGGAAGATTCAGGCCGAGGACGCCCAGGGATTTGGCCTCGGCAGCGAACGGCCGCAGGAGGCTGGGCCGCCGCGCGAACCAGAAGGCGAAGCCGCAGTTGAGGTAGTAGGGGATGCCCAGGGTCCGGACGGCGGGAATATCGTTCCGCCCGACGCCGGTGAAGAATACCCGGTCCCGCAGGCCGTATTGCTCAACGAGCGGCGGGAGATCTGCCAGGAAAGCGCCGCATTCTTTCAGGTCAAGATTCCAGCCGACGGTCCCGCTTCCCGCCAAGGCGAAGGCTTCCGCCAGGGTAGGCGCGCCGTCGAGATGGAAGGGGTCGTGGGACAGGACGGGGATACCGTCCCGGCGGAAGCGGATATCTACTTCAATGCACTGGGCGCCGCAGCAGAGTCCGGCCGCGACGGAAGGCAAGGTGTTGGCTTCGGTGCCCAGCGCGCCTGCGTGCGCGGTAACAGTCATGGGGTTGCCTCCTCTTCCGGAAGAATGGCGGTCATATCCGGTTGAAACCGGCAGCCGTCGCAGCGGAAATCCAGGTCCGCACGGTTGAGGTCCTCCCGGGAATTTTGCTCGAACGTACAATCCTCCCAGCGAATCCCTCCGCTGCTGATGTCTGGCGAGGAAACGAAGAGCAGGGGCGCAGCCGCGCGGCAGCGCCGGAACTGCATTGCATTGCCGCCCGCGAAATGCAGTTCCAGCGGACGTTCGCCGCCGAATACGCAATTCTCCGCTGTCAGCGACGCGACGCGGGTCAGGTTCAGGCCTTGCTGCCCGTCGGAGAACGCGACGTTCCGCAGCGTAATTTCCGCGCAGTCGGTCCAGGCGATCAGCCCGCCGGCGCTCTTGCCCGGAACGTCTCGGTCCGTCCGGCGGACGGCGAGGTTTTCTAACGTGATATTCTTGCAGTTCTCGAAGCGGATCAGGTATCCGCTGGCCGGCGTGAGGCCCGGGACGTTGGCCAGCGTCCCGGCCGGGCCAATGCCCCGGATCGTCAGGTTTTTGACATTCCGGATCACCAGTGTATAGTTCAGCCCGTGCTGCTCGAACGCAATTTCCCGGTGCCCCAGCACCGGCGGCGGGTCCGCCTCCCGCAGGGCAATCAGTCCGGAAAATTCGATGATTTTTCCGCTGCCGAGGGCATCATAGAATTCGTAGACGTCGGTGACCGTCACGGTTTCCTGGGTCAGCGACGCTTTGCCGTGCAAGAGCCCCAGCACCCAGGTCTTGGCCCCGTCGAAATAATCCCCCAAGGATTTTCCGGCGGCCGTGCCGTCAGGTGCACCGTCCTCAGACGGTTCGTCCCCAGATGGTTCCCCCGCAGACGACTCGTCCTCAGACGACTCGTCCTCAGACGACTCGCTCGAAGACGATTCGCTGGTGACGGATGCGGATAGGGCGGGCGGTTTGGCGGCCCCCGGCGCCGCCGGCAATTTAGACAGATAGACAATGCCGACGATTGCGCCGACGAAGACCAGCAAGGCCAGCAGGCCAGGCCCCCGTTTTATATTCTGATTCTCCACAACGTTCCCCCACACAAGCCGCCCGCGCGGCTTCTCCCTAATCAATAGATCTCCATCCGGCGCGGTTTGCTGCGCCCGTTCCCTCATCCGGCCGAAAAAATCACCCTGGTGTCTCCCATTCCAAACTGCGTTCCACGGCCCGCTTCCAGTCCGTGACCATGCGGTCCCGTTTCTCCCGGGGCAAATCGGGGACAAAAACGCGGTCAATCTGACGGTTCTGCTGGAGCTCGTCTTTGTTGGACCAGACCCCGGCGGTTAGCCCGGCCAGATACGCTGCGCCTAAAGCCGTGGTTTCCACCACCCTGGGACGGTTGACGGCGGTTTGCAGCAGATTGGCTTGGATCTGCATCATGATGTTGCTGACGCTGGCGCCGCCGTCCACCCGCAGTTCCGGGAAGCAAATCCCCGCGTCGGCGCTCATGGCCTCCAGCAGATCGCCCACCTGATAGGCAATGCATTCCACGACGGCCCGCGCAATGTGGGCCCGGCTGGTTCCCCTCGTCAGGCCCACGATGGTGCCCCGGGCATACATATCCCAGTAGGGAGCGCCCAGGCCGGTGAAGGCCGGGACAAGGTAGACGCCGCCGCTGTCCGGAACGCTTTCGGCCAACTCATCGCAGCGGGCGGCGGAATCAATCAGATGCAGTTCGTCCCGCAGCCACTGAATCACCGACCCGGCGTTGAAGGCACTGCCCTCGATGGCGTACTCCACTTCATTGCCCAACCCCCAGGCCACGCCCGTGAGGAGGTTATGTTCGCTCTTCACCCGCTGGGTTCCGGTGTTCATGAGAAGAAAACAGCCGGTGCCGTAGGTGTTCTTCGCCTGGCCGGGACGGAAGCAAGCCTGGCCGAAGAGCGCCGCCGGCTGGTCGCCGATGGCCCCGGTGATGGGCAGGCCTGCGATTTCATGCAGTCCGATCAGCCCCGCCACGACTTCGCCGTGAAACGCGCCGGAAGGCACGGGTTTTGGCAGGATACTCATGGGAATTTCCAGCAGCGCGCAGAGCTCTTCGTCCCAGCAAAGGCGGTCTACGTTGAAGAGCATGGTCCGCGAGGCGTTGGAGTAATCCGTGACATGGGAGGCCCCGCCGGTGAAGTTCCAGATCAGCCAGGTTTCCACCGTCCCGAACAGCAGCCGTTCCTGGGCTGCCAACTGCCGCGCGGCGGGAACATGGTCCAGGATCCATTTGATCTTTGTCCCGGAAAAATACGCGTCGAGGATCAGGCCGGTCTTCTCTTTGATTTTTTCCGCCAGGCCCCGGCGTTTGAGGTCTTCGCAGAGCTCTGCCGTCCGGCGGCACTGCCAGACGATGGCGGGGTAGACGGGCCGCCCGGAGGCCTTGTCCCAGAGAATGGTGGTCTCCCGCTGGTTGGTGATCCCCAGGCAGGCGATCTCCCCGATGCCGACCCGCCCGTCCAGGGAACCCAGAACCAGTTCCAGGGCGTTCATTTGACTGTAGAGGATCTCCATCGGATCGTGCTCCACCCATCCGGATTGGGGATAATGCTGCTCGAATTCCTTCTGTGCCCTGGCGACGATGCCGCCGTCCCGGTCAAAGAGGATTGCCCGGGAACTTGTCGTCCCCTGGTCCAATGCGAGGACATACCGTTTTTCCATAAAAACCACCGCATTCCTTGCCTGTTTTTTATCATTATATCACATGAGGTGCGGGAGCGCAAGAGAGAGTGCGCGGAGCATCAAAAAAATTCACCTCTGACGGAAAGTTTCCTTGACATCTCAGCAGCCTTGTGCTATACTGTGATGGAAAGGAAGCTTTCCGAAGCACGTTGCAGTTTGCGGGGAGGAGGGATTGTCGTGTGAGAAATCGGCTGGAGGAGTTACGGCGGGAACGAGGCGTCCGGCAGGAGGATCTGGCCCAGGCAATGCGCGTGACCAGGCAGACCATCGGGTCACTGGAGCGCGGGCGGTACCATCCCTCGCTGACGCTGGCGCTGCGGTTGGCCCGTTACTATCAGCTCCGGGTGGAGGATATCTTTCTTTGGGAGGAGACAGACGAATGAAGTTGAGCAAAAAGGGCCGCAAACGTCTGCAAATCGCGATGATCGTTTTCGGCGCTTTGGGGCTTCCCGTCGGTTTCCTCGCCTGGCGGCTTCCGGTCCCGGCGGCATGGGAATCTGCCGTCTTCCGCCTGGCGGGAATGTGGTGCGGCTTCGGGGCGGGTGTGCTGGGAGCCGGAATCGGCCTGACCCTCCGGCAGCGGCGGCTGACCCCGGCGGAGCGGGCTGACGAAGAAGTCCGCGAAGAGGACGAGCGGGAACAGCTCATCCAAAGCAAGGCGCTGCGTGTTGGGTATTTCATTGGGATTGTGCTGCAAATGGCGTTGGTTCTGGTTCTGTGCTTCCTGGGGCGGACGCGGGAGATGTGGGTTCTGTTCGCCGTCGTTTATCTCCAAATAGGGGCCGTGCTGCTGGCCCGCAGTATCTACCGGAAAAAACTGTAACCCAGATGATGTTTTATAAGGAGGTCTGTCAATTGAGCTTGCAAGTATCTCACCTGACCAAGCGGTTCGGCGAAAAAACCGCTGTGCGGGATCTGAGTTTCCGCATGGACGAGCCGGGCATCTACGGCCTGATCGGCACCAACGGCGCGGGCAAGACCACCACCATCCGGATGATGCTGGGCATCCTCCGGCCGGACGGGGGCGAAGCCACCTGGGACGGGAAACCCATCTCCCGGGGCAGCCTGCGGTATGGCTACATGCCGGAGGAACGCGGCATCTACATGAAGACCAAGATCCTCGAGCAGCTGGTCTATTTCGGGCAGCTGCGGGGGATGTCCCGCAGCGCGGCGGCGGCGGCCGCCAAAAAGTACCTGGAGCGGCTGGGCGTGACGGAGTATGCCGACACGCTGGCGGAGAAGCTTTCGAAAGGCAACCAGCAGAAGATCCAGCTGATTGCCACACTCCTGCACGACCCGCAGTTGGTCATCCTCGACGAACCCTTTAGCGGTTTGGATCCCCTGAATACGGAACTGCTACGGGGGCTGATTACGGAACTGGCGGGGCAGGGGAAGTTCATCATCATGAGTTCTCACCAAATGTCCACGGTGGAAGAGTTCTGCCGGGAAATCACGCTGCTGCACAGAGGTGACGCCCTGCTCCAGGGCGACCTGCGGAAGATCAAGGCCGGGTACGGCCCGACGAAGCTGCTGCTTTCTTTGGACGAAGGGACTTTGGACCGGGAAGCGCAGGACGCGCTGGCGGAACAGTTCGGTTTCCTGCCGAAGGAGAGGCTGGCGGCCGAGACGGTATACGCGGTGCCCTCGCAGGGCGCCGGTCAGGCGGGCGCTTTGCTGCGGGTTCTGCTGGACAGAGGCGCGGTGCCAACAAAATTCGAGCTGGGGGAACCCTCGCTGCATGAGATTTTCTTGGAAAAGGTTGGCCAGGAGGAAGTCCTGGAAGCGGCAGAAGTCAGTCAGCAAAAGAAAGGAGGAGGCGCGGCATGAACGCCTGGCGTCAGATTAAAACGGTTTTTGCTTTTACCTTGCGGGATGCGGTACGCAAAAAGGCCTTCCTGATTTCGAATATCCTGATCATGCTGGTCATTACGGTGCTCTGCCTGATCCCCCGGCTGACAGGCGGATCCGCTTCGCAGGATCCAACCCAGCCAGCGGAAAACACGCAGAGCGGCGTCTGCTATGTCGTGGACCAGAGCAGCGCGCTGCCGGGCGCCCGGGACGCGCTGCAAAGCGTTTTTCCCTCTATGGCCGTGCTGGACGGCACCCCTTCGCTGATGGAGGATTACCGGCAGAAGGTCAAAGAGGACGGCGGCGTGGCAATCGTGTTGATTGGGACGGAAGCCGTACCCAGCGTTACCGTGATCTCAAAGGACTTTATGTCGTTGTTCCCGGCGGACGTGATCGGGCAGGTCCTCAATCAGGTCTACCGTCTCAACGCCCTGCATGAACTGGGCTATGGGGACGACGCGGCGGCTGCGGCGATGACCAGCCTGCCTCTGGCGACGGAAACGGCGGGGACGCTGAATCTCACCAACTACCTGTTGGGGATCCTGCTGATGGTGCTCGTCTTCTTTGTGGTATATTATTATGGGTACGGGGTAGCCATGTCCGTCGCGACGGAAAAAACCTCCCGGGTGATGGAAACGCTGATCGTTTCAGCGAAGCCGTCGCGAATCCTGCTGGGCAAGTGTCTGGCCATGGGGACGGCGGGGCTGCTTCAGTTCGTGGGTATCATGCTCTATTCCTGGCTTTGCACCCACTTTTTGTTCCCCCAAGGCGTGTCGGTTTTCGGCGAATCGCTGGACTTCTCGGTCTTCACGCTGGGGAAACTGGCGCTGGTTATGGTGTATTTCCTGCTGGGCTACGCCATTTATGCCATGCTCAATTCCGTCTGCGGGGCGATGGTCAGCAGGATTGAGGACCTGCAATCTGCCATGATGCCCACCATGCTTGTAGCAATGGTCTCCTTCTATACCGGCTATATCTCAAACCTGGTTCCCGGGACCGGCGCGGCGGTCCGCCGCATAGCGGCGCTGGTGCCCTTTTCTGCGCCCTTTACGGTGCCGTACCAGTTGCTCAACGGCGACCTGTCTACCGGGGACATTCTGCTGTCCATTCTGTTCCTGCTGCTGGGAATCGCGGCGGTGGCTTTCCTGTCGATTCGCGTCTATGCAGCTTCGGTGCTTCATTACGGCAGCCGGTTGAAGTGGAAGGATCTGGCGGGAATGGCGAAGATAAAGACGGAATAATCCGATGTTCCTTTTTACCCGTTGCCCTAAAATCCACTATCAAGGCTTTTTGGAGATTTTATCGTCGGGAGGAGCAGGAAACCGCATCAAAATAGAAAACGGGAGGCGGATAAATGCCGCCTCCCGCTATTTTGCGATGGTTATATCGTAACTTCCGGTTCTTTCGCCGGCTGCGGGCCGGTGGTATCCTCGCCCAGCGCTGCGCGGACCGACGCGAAGTCGGCGGAAATCCCGCCGATGAATTTGCCGACGTCGGAATGCCAGATCACGATGTTCATGCCCTGCTTCGCCCAGCGGATCTGCTCGCTCAGATCCCAGGACGCATGGCAGCCGACGCCGACGCCTTTTTCCCGGCATACCCGGATAACCCGTTCGGCGCACGACAGAAACAGGGAATGACGGTAGTCTTCCGGAACGCCCAGGTTGATCGACAGGTCGTGCGGCCCAATGAAAACCGCGTCCACTTCCGGCAGCAGCAAGTCTTCCAGCCGGTCTACCGCCGCGCGGCTCTCAATGTTGAGGATCACCAGATTACCGTCATTGTAGCGGCGAAGGTAATCCGCTTCCCGTTCCGTCGGCGGCGCGCTGCCGTCCAGAACACCGCGCAGGCGCTCCCCCTTCAGCGGCCGGTATTTTACTGCGCCAATGAGGGCTCGGACCTCTTCCGGCGTCTCCATATAGGGCGCGACCACGCCTTCCGCGCCGTGCTCGACCGCCTGGAAAGCCTCTTGCGGCGCGCACTGCGGGACGCAGGATGAGATCCGGACAATCGGCGCGAGACCCATGGCGCGATAGCAGCGGAGCATCCAGCTGCGGGTCAGGGGATCCATGGGGATGTGTTCGGAATCCAGAAAGACAAAGTCCAGGCCTGCCTTTGGCAGCTCCGCCGCCCACTTGGGCGAGGGCGAGGCCACCAGCGTACCATAAACATGCCGCCCGCTTTGGAAGGCCTGCTTGAGTTCGTGCCTGTTCATGCGACAACCACCTTTTTCTACGGATCGTACTGATCGTCAGGAAAGAAATATTTTATCTGATTGCGGACCGCCGCCGGGCAAACACCGCCGGCGCTCACCGTTCAGATGGGGCTGCACCATTGGATTTGGTGGGCCCGCACGACAATGCACTGCGCTCGGCCGCGAAATGATGCCGGAACGTCATCCCTCCTCCGCCGGCGCCAGCGCGCCGCGCCGCTCGGCCAGTTCCCGCGTGACGCGGTTTTTCTTTTCGCCGTGCAGGTCATAGAAGAACAGCGGAATTGTGCACAGCAGCAGAGAAATGGCCGGGACCAGGGACACCAGCGAAAAGATTCCGCCGCGCATGCCTGGGTCCAGGTTTGCCGGGTTGACGGTTCCGCCGGCGGAAAGGGTCTTGGGATCCAAGCCGATGAGGGTATAGGTCAGCGTGATCACAGCGGTGGCCAGGGCGTTGCTGAGCTTGGAGACAAAGGTCTGGCAGGCCTGACCCAGCCCCGTTTGACGGTAGCCGGAAGACCACTCCATATAGTCCAGCGCGTCGGCGACCATCGCGAAAGATACGACGTTGATTACCCCCAGGGGGAAGCAGGCGACCAGCAGCAGCGGTACGCAGAGCCAGAAGCGCTGGTACCCCGCGAAATACATCCCGAAGCAGGCGGCGCTGCCCACCAGCGCGGATACCATAATCAGCTGTTTGTAGCTGAAGCGTTGAATGAGAGTGGGAATGAGCACCATAGAGCCGAACATCCCCACCGCCGCTACAGCCATCATTACCGTGCTGACCGTCGAGATACTGCTTTGCAGGGCATCTTCCAGCGCCTGACCCGAGAGCCCGGCCGTGTCCTTGCCAATGTAGAAGGCGTAACGCGCGACGTGAACCGCCCCGGCCTGGAAAAGATAACGTCCGCTGGCCAGGATTCCCATCAGCACCGTGAGCATCAGGGGCTTGCATCGGAAAACCAGGCCGATGGGGTTCGGCGCGCCGGCGTCCCCAGCCTCCTGTCCGGCGCTGCGCATAGGAACACGCTCCTTGACACGGAACGCGGTCCGGTAAAACAGGCTGCCGCCAACGGCGCAGGCAATCCCCGCGATGACGAGATACTTCACTTTTTCCAGCCCCACGCCCTCCAGCCCGAACTTCGGCAGAACGAAGCCCAGCCCCATAAAGAGCGCCATAGGGATGGCGGAACCGATGCCGTTGGTGGTGCGGCTGATGGAGATGATCCGGGCCCGTTCCGCCGGATCCGGGGTCATGGCGTTGGGCAGGGCCCAGAAGGGGATGTCGCCGATGGTATAGAAGAAATCCCAGGCCACATACGTTACGGCGGCGTAAATCATCTTCATTTCCGGAGAGATCCCCGGGACGATGAACAGCAGCAGCGTCAGCAGGGCGATGGGCACGGGGGAATAGAACAGGTAAGGAACCATCGCGCCGCCTTTTTTCGGTTTGATTTTGTCCATAAGCACACCCATGATGGGGTCGTTGACCGCGTCCCAGATCCGGGAGACCAGCGTCAGCGCCATGACAAACCCGGAAGTCAGCAGCATGACGTTGAGGTAGAAATCCGAAATATAAGAGGACATGCAGGCGTAGAGCATCCCTTGCCCCAGGGCGCCGAGATAGTAGCTGCGCCGTTCCCGGCCGGGCACTTGGCCGACCGCCGTTTTTGCGTGTTTGACAGCTTTGGACATATGATCCTCTCCCCATCATTTTGTGATGGTATTATCATATCATATTTTTGGGGGTTTTGCAACCCAAAAAGAACCCCGCCTGCCGGCGGGGAAAATCATGTATTCTCAATGGAACTGTATTATCCAACCACCATGCGGCATCGCCGGATAAGTGTTGGGACGTTGACGGAGGAAAGGTAGATCCGCGGCGGGGCGGCTTTCCGCGCGCTCTGGATCAGTGAAACGGGCCGGACAGACTGCACAAGCAGAAAAGATTTGGGAAGTTCGCCGCCAACGGAACACACTTCCCCCCGCCGCTCGGCGGCGGCCAGGGAGTCCCGCGTGACCTTTGAAACCGTGGTCGTGTCCAAGTCAAAGACGCCGACCAGATCGTCCATGCGCACCACGGCGGACGGACCCAAGCAGAGAAACACGGACGCATCCCTCCAGTTTTTTACTGCGGATAACCTTGAACGGCGGAACGGGAGCTCGCGGCGCGGTTTGGAACCGCGCTCCCAAAATAGCGGCCTCAGTAGCCGATTTTCAATGTCAAGCCATCGAGCGCGGCGCCCGCCGACGCGGTAATCGGGAGCTTTTGTTCCGCAGTGAAGCCGATGGTTTCTCCGTCCCGCAGCGTGACGTTTTCTTCAATGACATAAGACGCGACGCCCATCAGTAGGCGATTGACCTCCCCGGGCGTGTGTGTGCTGTCGAGGATTTCCAGGTCCTGTTTGCCGAAGACGTCCATCCCGTAGGTGTAGCCGCAGCAGGTTTGCCCGTCGTTGGTATAGAGCCCGAAGAATACTAGGTTCAAAAGAGGGAATTGGCCTGCCGCAAGGTATGCCAGAGCGGCTTCCCGGTAAAAATCCGGGGCAAGGACGCTGCCTAGGGTATTGATCCCGAGAACGCCGGGTTGCTTCAGGCAGCTGGCGCACAGCTTGACGTACAGCACCGCCCCGTCCAGCAGGGGCTGTTCCCGGCGCAGGACGGCAACCATAATGTGCGCCCGGTGCGCCTCGGCGGCGGCGACGGCTTCCGGCCAGCGGTCATTGGTTTTGGCGTTTGTGACGGCCTCCCCGTTTGGGACGGGGGCGGGCATCAGGCTGACGGCGATCATCATTCCATCGGTTTCGGCAACCAGACTGTCGTCATTGCTGTTCTCTGAGGCAAGATCCATACCCCAATCTTCCCGGAGGGTTTGCCGCAGCCGGTCCAGATCAATGGCCGCGTCCTCCAGCAGGACGAAACTGACGAAGGTTCCGGTGTGGTCTTCCTGCGCGGTTTCTGCCATGGACAAGGCCCTTCCTTTCGGTTATTTCAATTGGAGCAGCCAGGCGTAGTATTCCTCCTGGGTGCAGCCGCCGCCGCGCAGGTCGCTGCGCCAGCGCTTCGCCTCGGCCTTGAACTCCTCCAGCTCAGCGGCGAGCCGCGTTTCGCCGCTTCGCTTGGCGCGGTTGGCTTTCAGGTTATAGATCTGCTTATATAAACGGGCGATGTCCTCGGCCAGGGGGAGCGGCTGGGGCGGGGCGGGTTTGGCTGCCTCGCGGCAAGTGGCATGGGGCTGGGTTGGGCTGGGGCCGGTGCAGTAACCGGAGTCGGACGCCTCCGCCAGGAAATAACGACCGCAGGCCTGACAGCGCTTAAGCAATTCCCCGGCAAAAATCATCTCTGCGGCGCAGGCCTTCAGCAGATTGGCAAAGGAAGTATACTGCCGACAGAAGCGGAGATGCAGCGGGTATTTTTCTGCCTCTGCGTCCGCCAGCAGCGCCTCGAACAGAGCGGACTCGTCTACCGCGTCTCCCCCCTGTTCCCGGAGCAGGGCTGTCCAGTGCCGGGTCAGCGCGGCGTTCTCCTCCGGCGCCGCCAGCGCTGCTTCCAGCGCTGCTTTTTCCGCATACCGGGTGAGGCGGGAGACGTCGAAGACGCTCTCGACAAATTGATAGGCCGCCAGCCGCCGGGGGGGCGAAAACCCGGCCTCCTGCGTACAGACCAGCACATGATCGATCAGGTGCCGAAGAGACGGACAGCCGCCCCGGGACATGGATTCCTCCAGGTAGGCCAGCTGCGCTGCCTGCAAAGCGGCGTTTTCTTCGGTGAGCAGCCCGGCGTAATCCTGGTTGAGAAAGGCCAGCACCAAGCGGCTGGGGTCTTCGGCGCGGAATTCCCATACCACCGCGTCCTCGCCAATGGTATCCTGCGCGCGCAGCAAAACATCCTCGCGTCCGCCAAAACGGATGTATTCGAGCAACATGTCCCACCATCCCTTTCGTTCCGTCTAACGACATTTCCAATGATATAATAACAAAATTCCACAGGGAATGTCAAGATGAATTTCAAAGAAAACAACAAAAAACAACAGACAGGCCCCAAAAAACAACGACGGAGCCCAGAAAACAACAGACAACAGCCTCGCCGTGCGCCGTCATCCCGCCACGGTCCTGAAAACCGTATGGCTGACTTCCTGTTCCCGGTAACCGATTTTTTCGTAAATATGCCGTGCGTCGTCATTTCCGACCTCACAATAGAGCGCGGCTTCCGGGAATCCTCTGCGCAGAATTTCGTTGGTCAGATGCACAGCCAGCGCGGAGCCAAAGCCCTGCCCCCGGAACGCGGCGTCCACCGCCAGCGACCCAAGACACTCGTCGTCAATGTGACCGAAGCCGACGACGCGCCCGGCCGCCTCCGTGACGAAGGATCCGCCGATCAGGTCCTCGTCGTATTCCCGGCGGATATCCTCCGTCGGCTCATGCACTTGGCAAAGATGCGCGGGGAACCCCAGGCGGCGATTCAGTTCGGCGTGTCCGTTGCACCAGATCCAGTAGCAAGACAAAAAATCGTCCGGCATATAGGGGCGGATGGTCCGCAGGCAATTCTCCGGGAGCAGTTCGCCGCCGTAGGTCATGTAGGCGGTGCTGCTGGTGTAGTCGGGCCGCAGCGTCTCCGCGAAAGCGCCCGCCGCCGCGCGGTCATAATAATATCCCCACCACACCGATTCTCCGGCGGCGCGGCAGGTACGTTCGGCTTCCCGGACCAACGCCGAACCGATTCCCCGGCGGCGGAACGCGGCGGCCACAAAAACCCGGATCTGACAGTTGTTAGGTGCGATCCGCGCGTCCAGGTACCCCGCAGGAACGCCGTCCCACAGCGCGAGCAAGAGCGTTTTTCTGCGGCAGTTCCGGAAATCCTCGTGCGCATCCCGCGTCATTTGACACAAGAAAATCTCGTCGGTTTCTGCATATGGCCGGATGGTTAACATGAGACTGCCTCCCAAAATAAAATTTTATACTACTTTATTATACCATGTACCAGGGGATATGGCAAGATTTTTTTCGCTGGCGCGTTCGGTGGAAAATCACTTGACAGGGCGCGAACAGTTATGGTATACTACTTTTGAAATGGATAGGACCCCAAAAAGGCGGCGGTAGATGGCATACCAGACCTACGAAATTATATTTAATATTGTGAAATTTGCCGCCGGGCTGAGCTGCTGCGGTTTGTTTTTCTGTTTCTTCCACAAGGAACCCCGCAGGATTCTGTGCGGCATCCTTCTGATGCTGGCGCTGGTATTTGGCGTGAATGGCGGATTACAGATATGGAGACCCAATACGTATCTTGCGGATGGTTCGATGCTGATCGGCACCGGCAGCGAGATACAAATGAATCTCTTCTTTGTGTTTATACTCATTAGTTTTTTGGGCGGCGCCGCGCTCTGCGTCAACGGCGGAAAGCTTATCCGGCGGGAGGGTTTGTCCCTGGCGCACACGCTGCCGCTGGTTTTCGGCCTGATCGGCATGACATGGCCGGTGATGTTTTTTGGGATGGCGGTAATCCCGTATCATGCCGTAACCATGCAGCTGTTTACGGTTTTATGGAGAAGTTTTCTGTATGTTCCCGGCATGCTGGCGGCGTTTTTGCTGCAATCTCTGCTATACGCGGCGAAGCCCAAGCCGAAAAACAGCGACTTCCTTCTGGTGCTGGGCTGCGGACTGAAAAAGGACGGCACGGTGACGCCGCTGCTGGCGGGGCGGCTGGACCGAGCCATCCGGGCCTATCACGCGGACGGAGAGAAAGCGACGTTTGTGGTGTCCGGCGGCAAGGGTTCGGACGAGCGCAATTCCGAAGCCTTCGGAATGAAGCAGTATCTTCTGGGGAAAGGCATTTCCGAAGAAAAGATCATCCTGGAGGACCGCTCTACCACAACGGCGGAAAATATTCGCTTCTCCAAAAAGCTGATGGAGGAAGCGAAGCGGGGATACCGCTGCACGATCGTCACCAGCAACTACCATGTCCTGCGCGCCGTCATCCTGGCGAAAAACCAAGGGCTGAACGCGCAGGGACTCGGCGGCAGAACCAAGTTTTATTACCTTCCCGCCGCCTTTGTCCGCGAGTATATTGCGATCATCTTCAACTACAAAAAACTCGTTGTGCTCTATGCCGGGTATTGGGTCCTGTTGGAGCTGGTGCAGCATGCGGCTAGGCTTAATTTGCCTTGACAGATAAAAAACAAACAACAAAAACAACAGCTTTGCATTCCGCACACGTTGTTTTTGTTGTCGCTGCCCCCGGGAACGACTGGGGACCGTTGTTTTTTTGAGCCGGCAGTGT
The DNA here is from genome assembly GCA_031268095.1 of Oscillospiraceae bacterium. Taxonomy (GTDB): domain Bacteria; phylum Bacillota; class Clostridia; order Oscillospirales; family Acutalibacteraceae; genus WRMQ01. The sequence goes on from JAIRXU010000039.1 coordinate 20,959, forward strand.
TACTGCCCGTTCGCCCAAATAATGTCCACCGGGATTTTCCGCCCCGCTGCGGTCGGATACCATTTGTCCCCCAGCGTCACATCCGCCTCCGCCGCTCCGATGGAGATGGTGCGGAGGTTCTTTGCGTTATAGAACGCGAAGGTGCCGATTTCCCGGATGGAGGAAGGCAGCGTAATTGACGTCAGGCTTTCGCACCCCAGGAACGCGTCCTTGCCGATGGACGTCAGCCCCTCCGGAAATTGAATGGCGGCGAGCGCGTCGCATTTATGGAACGCGCGCTCCTCGATGATCTCAACGCTGTCCGGTAATTCCACTGCTTCCAGCCCGTAGCACTTATAGAAAGCGCAGTGGCCAACCACCTTTGTTCCGGGAGCGACGGCATAGGATGCCTTGCGCAGCAGCTTGCCGCTGCTGGAATACGCCGCCGTATGGGCGTTCGGATAGGTGATCAGCCTGGTTCCGTCCCTGGTGTAGAGCACCCCGTCCAGGGAGCGGAAGGCGGGGTTGTCCCCGGCGACCTCGATGGCTTTGAGGTAGCGGCAGTCAACGATGCCCCAGCTGTCGATGGCCGTGATGTTTTTTCCGATCACGATCTTTTCCAGCGTGTCGGCGGAGCTGACGGCCAGCCGGCCGATGGCGGTGACCGGCTTGCCCCGGAAGGTATCGGGGATGACCAGTTCCCGGACCTTGCTGGTATCCGTGTAGTACGCCAGCGTATAGGCGTCCGTTTCTTCGTCCAGCATAAATTCCAGATTGCCGCTTTTTTCCCGGCCGAAGAATCCGCAGGAAGGAAGCAGCAACAGCAACAGGAGCAGTGCCGGCGGGAGCGCGGCGCGGCGGGTTCGTTGGCTTTTCATGCCTGCGCCTCCTTTTCTGCCGGGATGCCTTCGGCGGCCGCGTTCTGTGCCTCCGGGGCGCCGGAATCTTCTCCCGCCCGTTCCCGGAGTTCCCGAATCATCCGCTGATGCTTTTCGGGCGTAAGGTCATAGAAAATGAACGGCAGGGTCATGAGCAAAGCGCCGATGATGGAGACAATAATATGCAGCATGATGACCTGATTGCGGATGCCGTCGTCATAGAGGATATCCCAGTCCCGCACCAGGCCGACCCGCTTGAGCATGTACGGCGTAACGTAACCCAGCAGCAGCCCCAGCGGGGTGGTGATGTAGCCGAACAGGTCCGTCGAAGCCTCCATCCGTTCGCCGCTGCGCCACTGCTGATAATCCCAGATATCAGGCAGCAGCGAAGCGCTGATGACGCCCTGGGTGGAGTTGAAAAAAGACGTGATCAGGCTGAAAATCATAAAAATGATGATTTTGGTAACGTCGCCCGGCAAGAAAATCATCGCGAGGAAGCCCAGCTGGAAGAACAGGACAACGCCCTTCAGGCCCAGGATGCTGGCGCGCTTCGAATAGCGCTTGGTGAACCAGGGGGCGATCAGCTGGCCGGGGGTGGTGGTGATGTACGAAAGATTGAGCATGATCCCCGTCATCCACTCCAGCCGTGTGCCATAGAGCAGCATCCATCCCAGCGTTCCCTGGAACATCCCGGCAAACACGCCGAAGAGGTTGGAGATGTTGCGGATCCAGAGGTATTTGTTCGAAAAAACTTCCTTCAGCGCCTTGCCGATGTTGACTTTTGGCTTGAAGTCCTTCGGCTGGATCACCCGTTCCTTGGCCTTGATGACCAGAAAACCCTGAAGCAATCCCACTAGGCCGAAGGCGGGGATGATCAGGCGGTAAGTGGCAATGTTGAGCTGGCCGTCGGCAAAGAACGTGGCGATCACCGGGAAGACGATGCCAAAGATGGAGCGCATTAGCCCCAGCAGCATCGGCGCAATGGCGTAAATCCGCATCCTCTCCTGGGGGTTGGGGGTCAGCAGCCCCTGCATCTTCTCGACGTTGCCGCCGTAAGGTCCGCTGAAGGTGGTAATCAGGTTGGTGACCAAATGCGTCAGGATCAGTTTGGTGGCGTAGCGCATGTCTTTGTATGGCAGAAACACGAAGAGTGTCGCCAGGATCAGCATGGGCAGGCCGAAAAGCACCATATGCGGCTTGAATTTTCCGTATTTTTTCGCGAAGAATTTCAGAACGTAAATGGACAGATAAATGCCGGAAATGGTACAGACAATCTTGATGGCAACATGCTTGAACAGGTCCTTCAGGACGGAGTCCAGCCCAGCGGAAGGCAGCAGCCAGAGCACGAACGAAGCGGCGGTCAGCGCCGCGGAAACGATGTGGATCGTCTTCATCAGCCGCGGGGAGAGCATGCCGAGGTTGTCGGTGATCAGCGCGTTGAGCGGCATGGTGAGGAAGCCGATGACAGTGCCGATGATGCCGATGACGTAGGTGTCCATGATGGAAATCTGAAAGATCATGCCCGTGACCATCGCCGTGCCCGAAAAACCCAGCAGGCCGACCACGTCCGTCAGGGTATAAATCCCCATGCCGCCCAAGCCGAAGAACATGAATTCCTTGATGGACAGATATTCTCCTTCGTTGGGCCGCTTCCAGTTGGCCTTGAGTTTGCCCGCGAATTCCCGTGCGTTGAATTTCGCCATGCCCTAACCTCCCTTATTTTGCCCGCTTTTGAGCGGGGCGGCAGCGTCGTTTTCCAGCGGCAGCACCGCATTGTTATCCGGCAGCCCGCCGTCGTAGAGCAGCGACATGACGAAGCGCTGCAAGCTGTCGAACGGCAGATCCGCATTTTTCAGGAACGACCGCGCCAGTTTCTCCAGCCGTCCCATGACGGCAAACGTTGCCGCGCCCTGCGGTGTATCCGCGGAATAGGCTTCGTCGCCTCCATAGATATTGCGCACCACTTCCATGATGAAATCTTTCACCCGGACGTTCCGCACCGTTTTTGGGATCTTGCGCCGGCAGCCCAGCAGCGTTCCCGCCCCGCCGAACGTCAGCCGATAAAGAAACTTCCCGGCCAGGGACAGCAAAGGCTTGTATTTCAGCAGAGCCGCTTTATCGACGCGGAATTCGCCGTTCAGGATATCCAGCATCCGCGCAATATCGGCATTGGCGGCCTCAAAAATGCTGTTCAGCATCCGGTCGAAGCTGTCGGACAGATACTGGCTGACGCATTTTCCCTGGAGGTCCCAGGCGAAGGAATCGATGGAGCCGGTGGTGACGGTCATTTCCCCGCCGTGAATTGTTACCGTGCGGATGGGCGCGTTATAGCCCACAGCCGCGCCGGTATTGATGTCGTAGAGCCGGTTGCCGGCGGGGGTGGTCATGCAGCTGATGTTCTGCATGTGCGTATGGCCGGTGAAAACAAAGCGCAGCCCCGCGTCCGCCAGCCGTTCGCGAATGCCCGCGCCGTTGTCCAGGGCGTCCGGCGCAAGGAGGGGATACACAGGGGAGGGGGCCAGCACCGGATAATGATGCATGGCGAAAATAAACTGTCCCTCCGCCAGCGCCCGCCGGACTTCTGCCTCGGCCCAGTCGTAGAGCGCCTCGTGGCTGCCGCTCCCGTCCGTGTTCAGGCAGAGAAGACGGTAGCCGGACGCGAGCTGCGCGACGTAGGAGAGCGGGTCAGGTTCGTAGCGCGCGGCCGCGTCTACGCGGCCAAAATCCCAGTAGAGCGCGCTGAGCTCCTCCCGGTAGACCATGTCCGACCGGGGGCCTTCGTCTCCGTCCTCCCGGTGGTCCATCCGAAAATAATCATGGGACGCGGTGAGGGCAAAAACCCGCTTCCCGCCATCCTTCAGCCTGCGCAGTTTGGGCAGGAGGCCCTCGTGGTTGGCTCTGTCCCCGCCGGTGCAAAGGTCGCCCGCCAGCAGCACCAAGTCTGTGTCCGTCTCGGCCAGGAGTTTGTCGATGACAGCATCAATTATGGCGCCGCTTTCATTGACCGTCACTTGGTCCATGTGGTCCGAAAATCCCAGCTTTTCGTATGCATAATAGTGCGTGTCGGTAATCAAATGGAATTTCAGCACAAAAAATCCCCCCATTCCGCGCCAATTATAGCACAATTTCCGGCTGCGCGCAAGCAGAAAATACAAAAAATCCCGCCGGACAAGATGGCCTGTCCGGCAGGATTCAGAAGAGGGTCTTGGATTAGTCGACCGCGCCCGCCAAAAGCCAATAAATGGCGCTGACGATATGCCAAAGATGAAGCGGCAGGGTGGTGATATAATCGGTGGGCAGCAGCTTCCCGCCGGCGGGCGCGGCCGGGGCCGCCGTTTTGGTGACGGTAATCTGATCGAACAGCACGTCCTTGTCCGCTGCCGCGTCGAATACGTAGGCGCGGTAGGTCAGGTCATTTCCTTGGATGGTTACGGTCGTATAAACTGACTGGCCCGGCTGGAAGCATTCCGCCGCCGCGGTGCGGATCAGGGACGGGAGGGAACTGTTTATTTGATACCTTTTGGGGCCGCCGGCGTCGGGGAGGATAAAGATCGGCCCTCGGGGATTTTGGTAGGATACGGCCGTTCCGCCCCCGCCCAGGGCTGCGCGCAGGGCTGCGCCGCCCGGCAGATCAGCGGTGGTGCGGCGCTCCGCCCCGGCCAGGCTGCCGCCGGCGGTGGGTTCGCTGCGATAATATACGTGATCATGGCCGGACATGACCAAGTCAACGCCCAGCGACTCGATCAGCGGCAGCAACATATTCCGCAGAACGACAACGTCCGAAGACTGGACATGGTTTCCGGCGGAAAAGGGCCCTTTATGCAGAAAGAGGATTTTCCACTTCGCGCCGCTCTGCCGCAGATCGTTTTGGAGCCAGTTATATTGCTGCATGCTCATGGGATACATGTCGTTGGTATTGAGGACGGCATAGTGGGCGTCGCCGTCGTCAAACGAATAATACGTTCCAGTGAGGTTAACACTGCCGGGCTGCTGCTTCAGGGTGAACATGTTGGCAAACCAGTTCCACTTGAGTGCCCCGTCGTGGTTGCCGGCAACAGGGGCGTGGGTCATCTGGGTGGCATAGGGCGCGAAAGCCTGGAAATAATAGTCCCATTCGGTGTTGTCGCTGTTGTTGGTGTAATCGCCCAGATGGACATAAAATCCTTTGTCGTTGTTCAGCAGGGCCCAGGCTCTGCCCAACAGTTTCGCGCTGTCCGTGAATTCCTCGGCAGTGCTGGCCTGAACGTCGGCGAGCGCCACAAATCCGGACGAGGCGCCCGCGCCCGCGCTGGCGGCGAACTGGCCTTCGGCGCTCCAGCTGGTCCCGTCGCCGACCTGGTAGGAGTAGCTTGCGCCGGGCGTTAGCCCGTCCACCACCACCGCGTGGGCATAGCCGCCCTGGAATGCTTTTCCGGCCGTGCCGCTGACCACACGGCCGCCGATTTTCACTTGGCTGGCGCAGGCCTCTTTGGTGAACCAGTGGAATGCCCGCGTGGTGCCGGCGTCACCGTAGAAAGTGCAAACCACCCGGGAAGGGGTGCGGCCGTCACTCCCGGCGGCTTGCGCGGCGAAGGAAACGCAACCGAACAGGAGCGCCAAACAGAGGAGCAAGGACCAAATTTTGCGGGATTTCATGAGAATCGTCTCCATTTCAGCAATAAAAAATAGAATATGCTATGCTAGTATAACATATTTTGCGGCGGTTTACCAGACATTTTTGGGAAATTGTCACACAATTATTTGGGATGGTGCTTGGCAGGCATTTACCGTTGGACAATGCATGGTATAATAACCAAGGAAGACAAGCTAATTTGGGAAGGAGGCGGTCAATTTGCCTAAAATGAAGCGCGGCTCCGAGATTCCCCATTGGTTTCCCCTGGACGTGGCGGGGACGATTTACCCTTCCGCCCGGACCCGGAACTGGAATTACACCTACCGTAGCGGCTTCCTGCTGAAGGAGGAGGTCAATCCCGGCCTGCTGCGCCAGGCCCTGGAGGATATCCACTCCCGCTTTCCGTCTTTCTTCGTCGGGGTGCGCAACGGTCTGTTCTGGTACTACTTGGAGCGCATGGAAAACCTCGACATTGTGCGCAGAGAAAGCACCTATCCCTGCCGTCCGATGAACATTTTCAGCCGGCAATCCCCCGCCATCCGGATCCTTTACGATCACCGGCGCTTCTGCCTGGAAATCGCCCACTGCGTAGCCGACGGCGGCGCGACGCTGACGATGGCCAAGGCGCTGCTGGCTCGCTACCTTCAGCTGACCGGGAAGGAGATTCCCCCGGACAGCGGCCTGACAGACCTGACAGAACCGCCCAAACCGGAGGAACTGACCGACAGTTACCGGGAATTCTACGTTAAAAAAGTGGGCAAGCCTGCGCCGGACGCCAACGCCTGGCAGTACCGTCCGCCGCAGGTCCTCAATTATCTGAAGGTTATTCACGGCATTCTCCCGCTGGAAGACGTCCTGCCCGCAGCGAAGGCCCGGGGCATCACGCTGACGGACTATCTGATGGCCGTCTACCTCTACGCGTTTTACCTTGCCGTGCCCAAGTCCCGGCGCAGCAGCAGGCAGATCAAAGTATCGGTCCCCATTTCCCTGCGCAATTTTTTCCCCACAGAGACGCTGCGCAATTTTTCGCTTTTCACCAATATCGGTTTTGATCCCCGCGCCAAAGCCGATTTTTCGTTTGACGACGTTCTGGAAGCTGTCAAAGGCAAACTTGCTGCCGCCAAGACGAAGGAGGCCATGCAGAAACTGCTCAGCTCGAACGTGGCGATGATCCAAAATCCGCTGGTCCGCCTGATTCCCAATGTGCTCAAACGGCGGGTGTTGCAGATTGGCTACGTTTTGGCGGGAGAAAATAAGTTCACGACCCCCATGACCAACCTGGGCCGGGTAACCCTGCCTCCCGGCGTGGCGGAGCATGTAGAGCAGGTCGAAGGCATCCTGGGCGGGTCCGCCCAAAAACGCATCAACTGCGCGATGATCTCCGACGAACGGTTCTTGCATATTTATTTTAGCGGCGACACGAAGCGCACGGAAGTCCAGCGGGAATTTTTCCGTCTGCTGGCGCGGGAGGGGATCCGGGCGCGGGTGGAATGCAACATCCGGGAGGAGGAAGATGTGGAATGAAATGCCCGGACTGCCAGGTGGATTTGAATGAGAATGTCAGCCGCTGCCCGCTTTGCGGCAAGCTGGCGGAGACCTCGGAACCGGTGATCCGGGACGTGTCCTACCAGGACTATCCCGCGTACGAATACCGGCGGTTTCAGCGGAATCTTTCGCTGGTGTATTTTTGCGGCTCTGTTGCGGTCTTTGTGGCGCTGGCGCTGCTGGAGCGGCTGCTGACGGGCCGCCTGCATTACTTGCCGTACCTTGCCTTTCTGGTGCCCTGTGTTTGGGCGCTGGTGATCCGTCCCCGGATGAACCGCAGTCTGTCGCCCGGGAATTTCCTGCTGGGCGCGCTCTTCACGATTTCTCTGCTGCTGTTTTGGGTGGGGCGGATGCAGCGCTTGCCGATGACCAGTACGCTGGCGTCGGGGGTGGCGATTGTGACCCTCGGCGCGGTGTCGGTGCTCTTTCTGGATACTCTGGTGCACAAAAAGAACCGGGAGCGCCATTTGGTGTTCCTGCTGATCTTTCTGGTCCTCGGGGCGGCGGAATTCGCCGCGGCGCTGCGGGAGGGGCATGCGCACCCGGCGTATGTCGTCCTGTCCGCCTGCGCGCTGGGGCTTTCGCTGATCAACTTGATTGCGCTGGGCGCGTTTTGCGGCCGCGCACTCTGGGAAGAGCTCAGGGCACGGTTCCATTTTTGAGGGTGAAGTAACCCCCGGGCCTGATTCAGCGGTCGGGCCCGGGGGTTGTTTTGAGAATTTTCAGAATGTCACGCTGTCAGCCAACTTGCCGTCTGCCATGCCATAGGCCGCCGCACTGCCGCCGCTGAAGATAAACCACTGGTCGCCGGTATAAGTCCCCCGGAAAACAGTCCTGCTGTCGTAATAGTACTTACCCCCCCAAGAATCAAGGATCGGTTCAATCGGTTCGACGGTCTCCAGCCGGAAATCTTTCACCAGCTGGCCGTCTTTGACGCGGAACGTAAAGAAGCTGCTGCTTCCGCCCTGGCGGTCTGTGTCGTAGCTCTCGTAGTTTTGCAGCGGGAGACCGAACAGGCTTTTTTCTCCGCAGACGACAAACTGTTTGTGGTCCTGCTGGATCGTCGTCCAGGTTTTCTCTGCCACGAGCCGACTGATTTCCTTCGGCTGGGCGGGGTTGCTGATATCAAACAAGGATATCTTGGTGGCGTCCGTCGTGCCGTCCTCCGTGCCGTCCGGGCCGATCCCGATCAGGTACCGGTCCCCCCAAGGATGCAGGTAGGCCGAGAATCCGGGCAGTTTCAGTTCTCCGGCGACCTTTGGGGCCTTCGGATCGGTCAGATCGATCACGAACAGAGGATCCGTCTGGCGGAAGGTGACGAGATACCCCATGCCGCCGAGGAACCGGGCCGACTGGATCCGCTCGCCCGGCGCGAGGTTTTCGAGCCCCCCGACCTTTTGCAGGTCTTTGTCCAGCACGGTGACGAAGTTGACGATCTCGGACGATTTGTCGCTTTCCCGGTTGCCGGTGGTGGCGATGCGGAAATACCCGCCGTATTCGTCCATGGAGAATTGATTCAGCGGTGCGCCGGGGACTTCGCCGCCGGCCCCGGCCTTGACCGTTCCGCCGGGCAGCAGATCAAAGCGGTAAATCAGTGTTTTTGCCGCCACGCCCCAGCGCCGCATCAGGCCGCCGGTGGTATCATACTGTTGGCAGGCGACGAAGAGGGCTTCCGTGTTGCAGTAGACTTGGCTGCCCGCGCCAAGGATCGCGGCGCTCTCTGATTCCGCCTTGCTGCTCTGAAGATCCAGGCTGCTGATCAGCAGGTAACTGGGTTCCTCCGCGTCCGGCATCAGGGCGATTTTACTGGCGGGAAGGGTCTGCGGCTCACTGTTGTGATACACCACCGGCAGGATCTCCTCTTCCGGAATCACGCCGCCCTTCACGCGGAAATCCAGGTAGACATATTCGGTGGAGAGCAGGTAAAGCCGTCCGCCGACGAGCCGGGAACTGAGCACTTTTCCTTTCTGAGAAAAGGTTTTGACCAGCAAGGGGTTTTCCCGGTCGGTGACGTCATAGATCCGCACGCTGGAGAGCGAGTCGCCTCCGGGGGGGTATTCCGTATATAGCAGCGCCAGGCGGTCGCCCTGGACGTAGAGTTCCACATCCGACCGGTAGTCCGGCAGGGAGATGGTGCAGAGCACTTCCAGCTTCGGTTTGGCCCGCAGAATCACCAGGCGGCCGACGCCCCCGGCTTCCGTATTCAAACTGTTGGTCACGTAGTAAAGATAGGTCCCGTCGTTCTTGAGGATATCCGCTTCGTCTACGCCCTGCACCTGGTTGTTGGTCTGGCCGTGCCCAGTCTTGCCGGCGGTGTCGCTTAGTTCAGCCTCAAACAGTTCTCCGGGCGCGGCCATTTCTGCTTTAGCCCCCCAGTTTCTTGATGCCAGATCTTCCAAAAAGCCGTTGACCTTCTCTCGGGCCACCCGTTTTTGCAGGCGCAGGAAGGCCCGCTCGAGGTCATAGTAGCTGGTGCCGAAGTCCGTTCCGCCGCTGTCCCCAAAGGCGGAAGGGCTTTCCGCCGGGAGGCGCAGCAATCGGCCGGAGAAAAGGTTCAGCCGGTCGGAAATGACGGCGCCGGTGAGCGTCAGCACGACAGCCACGGCCAGCGCCGCCGCCCGGCGCAGGATCAGCGCCGGCGGGATCTTTGGTTTCCCGGCTGGCAATCGACCGGCAATATGCCGCGCCTCCAGCCGCGCGGGCAAGGGGCAACGCCTGTCCAGAGGGGTCAGGGCCTCCCGCAGGGTGTCCAGATCTTGGATATCTTGGGGATGAGGATCATATTTCATGTTCTTCTAGCTCCTTTCGCAGTTTCGCCATGGCGCGGGACAGCCGCGCCCGCGCCGTGCCTGCCGGGCAGCCCAAGGCCTGGGCAATCTCCCGGCCCGTGAAGCCGCCCAGGACGTGCAGCAGGACAGCGTCCCGCTCGCCCGCGGGCAGAATGGCCAGAGCCTGCCGCACCTCCAGCGCGCGGCCCAGGGGTGCGTCCGCGGCGGGCAGTTCCCCGAAGAGCTCTTCCAGGGACGTTGTCTCGCCGCCACAGGCGGATTGCCGCAGCTGCCGCTTGCACTGATTGGCCAAAATCCGGAAAAACCAGGGCCGCAGCCGCGCCGGGTCGCGCAGAGCACGGACGCTGCGGAAGGCCGACAGCGCCGCTTCCTGCACCGCGTCTTCCGCCGGGCCGGGCGCCCCGAGGAAATAGAGCGCGTAGCGGTAAAGCTCCCGCGCCAGGGAATCGTACAGCGTGCCGAAGGCCTCGGTGCTGCCGGCCTGCGCCTGTTGGACAAGATAGCTCAGGTGGGATATGTCGTACGCCATATGTGCAGCCCTCCTTATGGAAAGAGAGTCGGAACCGGGGGAAAGTGTTGCCGCGGGGGCAAAAAATACAGCCAACTGTTTTATGTGCTTAATTATAAAGAGAGAAAAGAAAGTGCGACAAGTATAGCACGTTTTCGCGAAGAACACAAGATGGCCGCGCCTTCCAACTTCGGGGAAAAACTGGATCTTTCCGAAAAAACAACAGAATTTCCTTGACATATGCCCGGACATGCGGTAGAATATCATGAGTATGTTATTCACCTTTTGCCCTGAAGCGGAAAACGAGGGCCGTTTTGTTTCCGTTTTTTGGCGATCTTGATCGACATATGAAGGGATGCGGCAATACTTGCTACTCAAAATAGAATTAAGGAGATGGAAAAGCCCAAGATGATACATGCATGGATATTATTTATTGTTATCGGTGTTGCGGCGGCGGCAATCGTCGCGGCGGCGCTGATTGGATTCCGGCGGGGTGAGCAGCACCGCAAGCAGGTCGCGGAGGCCGCCATCGGTTCGGCGGAAACCCGCGCCGCGCAGTTGCTTAACGACGCCATCGCGGCGGCGGAATCCAAAAAGAAAGAGGCAATCCTGGAGGCCAAAGACGAAATCCACAAGCAGCGCACCGAGACCGAACGGGAACTGCGCGAACGCCGCACGGAAGTCCAGCGCCAGGAGCGCCGGATCCTCCAGCGGGAAGAAACACTGGACAAGCGGTCCGATAACCTCGAGAAAAAGGAGGAAGCGCTCCAGGATAAAATCAAGGCGGCAGACGCCCGGCTGGAGGAAATCGAGACCGTCAAAAAGAGCCAGTTCGATATGCTCGAACGCATTTCCGGTTACACGGCGGAGCAGGCCCGGGATCACCTCCTGCACTCGCTGGAAGCGGACCTCACCCACGAAAAAGCCGTCAAGGTCATGGATTTTGAGCAGCGCACACGGGAAGAATCCGATACGCTGGCCAGAGAAATCATTGCCACCGCCATCCAGCGCTGCGCAGCGGACCATTCGGCGGAAGCCACTGTCAGTGTCGTGCCCCTGCCAAACGACGAAATGAAGGGGAGGATCATCGGCCGCGAGGGCCGCAACATTCGCACACTGGAGACCATCACCGGTGTTGACCTGATCATCGACGACACGCCCGAAGCTATCACGGTATCCAGCTTCGATCCGGTGCGGCGGGAAGTTGCCCGCCTGACGCTGGAGAAGCTGATCATCGACGGCCGCATTCATCCGGCCCGGATCGAGGAAATGCACGAAAAATCCCGCCGGGAAGTGGACACCACCGTCAAGCAGACCGGCGAACACGCCCTGCTTGAAGCGGGCGTCAATAACGTCCATCCGGAGATTGTCAAGCTCCTGGGCAAGCTGCGCTATCGCACCAGTTACGGCCAGAACGTGCTCAACCACTCCCTGGAGGTGTCCTTCATTGCCGGCTTGCTGGCGGCGGAATTGGGCACAGACGTCAAGCTGGCCAAGCGGGCGGGGCTGCTGCACGACATCGGCAAAGCCCTGGACCACGAAGTGGAAGGGTCCCATGTGGACCTGGGTGTGGATTTTGCCAAGAAGTGCAAGGAAAACGAGCAGGTTCTGCATGCCATCCAGGCCCACCACGGAGATGTTGAGCCGAAGACCATCACAGCTTGCCTGGTGCAGGCGGCGGACGCGATTTCGGCGGCCCGGCCCGGCGCCCGGCGGGAGAATCTGCAAAGCTACATCAAACGGCTGGAGAAGCTGGAAGAACTGGCGACGTCCTTCCTCGGGGTGGAGCGTTCCTTTGCCATTCAGGCAGGCCGAGAAGTGCGGATCATCGTCAAGCCGGAGCAGATCAGCGATGACCAGATGGCTCTGCTGGCCCGAGAGATTGCCCAGAAGATAGAGAAGGATCTGGAGTATCCAGGGCAGATCAAAGTGAACCTCATCCGCGAAAGCCGCGCCAGCGAAATCGCGAAATAATCCCGCGCACGACCCTCCGCCGGCCGGCGGAGGGTTTCTAAAAATCCCTGTACGGGTGGGGACCATTCAGCCAGAAACGACAGGAGAACGCGCATGAAAAAACTTTGGAAGCTGCTCACCAGCCGGGAATTTCTTCTATATGTTCTGTTTGGCGTGTTGACTACGCTGGTGAATTTCGGCGCCTTCTGGGTGCTGGAGCCGCTGGCCAAGACGATCCTGGGGGAGCGGAGCTACTGGCTCAGCAACCCCATTGCCTGGTTCCTCTCGGTGGTGTTCGCTTTTGTTACCAACAAGTGGTTCGTCTTCGAACACAAGAGCAAAAAGCCCAAAACCATCGCCAAGGAAGCGGGGGGCTTCTTCGCCTCCCGGCTGGCCACGCTGGGAATCGAGCAGGGGCTGATGATCGTCTTCTTCAGCTGGCTGGAGGGCCGGGCCGTCTTCTGGGTGCTCCAAAAGCTTCAGCCCCTGCCCGCCTGGGCTACCTTCGAGCGGGTCGATAGCCTCTACCGCATGGTGATTAAGGTCTGCGTCATTTCCGTGATCACCGTTATCCTCAACTACGTTTTCAGCAAGCTTTTTGTCTTCCGGAAAAAAGGCGGGGCGAAAGCGGAGGCGAACCCAGCCCAAAAATAAATTTGTAAAATTTGCAGATACGAAGGAGAACGCGTATGTCTCGAGCCGATATCCTCCGGCGCGTCGCCGGGGAAAAACTGATCTGTATTGTCCGGGGGCAGGGGGAGGGCGTCATGCTGCCCTTGACCGAGGCCCTGGCGGCGGGCGGGATCCGCATGCTGGAGGTCACTTTTCCGCAGAAACAGCCCGAGCGCTTCGCGGAAACGGCCCGGGCGATTGCCGCGGTCCGCAAAGCCTTTGGCGGGCCGGGCGGCGTCGCCGTCGGGGCCGGAACCGTGCTGTCCGCTGCGCAGGCGCGCCGGGCGGCAGAGGCTGGCGCGGAATACATCATCTCTCCCAACGCGGACCCGGCGGTGATCGCCGAGACGCGGCGGCTGGGCCTGGTCTCCATGCCGGGCGCCATGACCCCCACGGAATGCGCCGCTGCCCACGCCACGGGAGCGGACTTCATCAAACTCTTCCCGGCGGGGCACCTGGGTCCGGACTACCTGAAGGCCATCCGGGCTCCCCTGAGCCATCTGCGCTTCCTGGCGGTGGGCGGAATCCATGAGCGGAATATCCCCGATTTCTTGGCGGCGGGGGCGGAGGGCTTCGGCGTCGGCGGGAACCTGGTCAACCGGGAATGGATTGCTGCCGGGGAATTTGCGAAGATCACTGCGCTGGCGCGGACGTTTGTCCGGGCGGCCAGAGGAGAACAGGGAGAATAATACAGTGCTGATTCAAAATGCAATTTTCTATGACAACACATTTCTGCCCCGGCGGGGCGGTCTGCGAACCGAGGGGATGACCATTGCCGCCATCGGGGATACGCTCGTTCCCCTGCCGGGCGAAGAAGTGCTGGACGCGGAAGGGCTGCGCCTGACGCCGGGGTTTGTGGATGTCCATGTCCACGGCGGGGCGGGGCGGGAAATCAGCGAGGCGGACGCGGGCGCCGTCCAGGCCCTCTCCCTGCGCCTGGCGCGGGCGGGGGTCACCTCTTTTTGCCCCACCACCATGACCCTTCCGCCGGATTGGCTGGAGCGCTGCGTCCGGGCCGTCGCCGCCTGTCTGGGGCGGGAAGCGGGCGCGGCTATCCTGGGGGTGCACCTGGAGGGGCCATACCTCTCTTATGAAAAGCGCGGAGCCCAGGATCCCCGCTACCTGCGTTCGGCTTCCCTCCCGGAGGCGGAGGCGCTGGCGGCCATCGCGCCGATTGCGTTGATCAGCCTCGCACCGGAGACGGAAGGAGCGCTGGCGTTTGCCCGGGCGGCGGTGGGCCGCTTCCGCCTGTCCATCGCCCACACCACGGCGGACTACGCTGCCGCCAAAACGGCGCTGGCTGCCGGATTCACCCATGGGACCCATCTTTTCTGCGCCATGCCGCCGCTGCACCATCGGGCTCCCGGCGCTGCGGCCGCCTTGCTGGAGGATGAGCATGCCACGGCAGAACTGATCTGTGACGGGGCGCATGTCCACCCGGCGATGCTGCGCCTGGCGCTGCGTCTGTTGGGAGAGGACCGAGCCGTCTGCGTCAGCGACGCGGTGGCTCCGGCGGGCTTACCCGAGGGGAGCCACATCATCAACGGACAGGGATTCCGCTGCCAGGGCGGTGCGGTTTACCTGGAGGACGGACAGACGCTGGCAGGAGGCGCGGGGACGTTGGCCGACGGCTTCCGGAATCTCCTGCGCTTTGGAATCTCAGTGCGGGCCGCGCTGAAGGCCTGCACCGTCAACCCGGCCCGGGCAGTGGGCGCGGATGGATCAGTCGGCAGCCTAAGTCCCGGCAAGCGGGCCGACCTGCTGCTGCTGGACGAAGAATGGAAGCTCCGCCGCGTGATGCTGCGGGGGACTTGGCTGGATCAGACAACCTGATCCGGCTGTTCTTTTTGCAGGAAATCTTGCGGCACCGGAAATCATGGAATGTATATTTCCCGAAGGAAGAAATCCGAACAAATGGGCGGCGGCAGGATAGACATAGGAGGAAGGCGCGAAAATCGGGGAGTTATGCACATTTTCCACCGGGTTTTCCACTGTTAACGTCCGAAAGTCAGTTGTTTAGGTTGGATACCCCGTGCATACAGCGGAAAAGCTTGGGGGAATTTGCTGTCGAACTTTCGCGGAGGAAATCAAAACAGAAACACTTTTTTGCAGCGCGAGGCGATTCATCCTGCAAATACACACAAATACCCCGCCGCGGCCGCAGGGCCGGACGGGGAATCATAACATCCTGATATGAGATAGGGAAAGCGAATATGTGTGCGGCAGAAATGCTGCCGCGCCGCGGCTTTGCGGAGCGCCAAGAGATATCAAGTCAGTTTGATCAGCACCAATTGGGCGCGGGGGCCGGCGGCCTGGCCGTCCGATTCGGCGCCCAGGCGCAGGGAAATCCGGTCCCCGGCGGAAAAACAGGCGGTCTGACTCCCTGCGTCAGATGCGGGCTGCGGCAAGTGGGCCAACAGGATTCGGTCGCCGTTGACGTCTAGATAGAGGCTGGGGTCGCCCGCCGTTTCGCTGAGGACAAGGTCCCAGATGATCTGATAGTACCCTTCATCGGAAATGAGGAAGGCGCCGCTGCCGTCGTCCGCCATGCCGGACGTCCGCAGGAGCTCCAGCGGGAGCAAGGGGAAGAGCGACGGTCCGGCGGCAAGGAAAAAGTTTTCCGCCAGCCCCGTGATGTAGGCGCCTTTCCGGTGGTCTTCCCGCGGCAGGGCGGCCGCGGCGGCCGGAGCCGGGCTGGCGGCGGGGGTGCTGGCTGGCCGCTGGCGGGGTTCCGGCCGGCTGAAAGACGCGAAGGGCGCAAGCGGAGAAAGAGCAGAAAAAGAGGCGAAGGGAGAGGGGGCGCGTGTGCGCTGCGCCGCTGGGTTGGATGGCATAGCGAACCTCCGTTCCGTTTATTATTTTTTGATATACTTAAATTCTTTGGTACTGTATCTTATGCGGCGGCAGGGAAAAGGGTTCCGTCGAGGAAAAAATACGGCAAAAAAATTTTCGAGAAAATGCTTGCGGTTTACCGAAAATTGTGCTATCATATTTAAGCGAGAAAATAAGAGGTTTAGAGGGGTTTCGGCTAGTAAGATTTAATTCATAGAAAGAAGGATGATTCATGAAGCGTGGATTGGCTTTGAGCCTTTGTCTTTTGTTGTTTGCGGCCGTTGGGTTCGGGTGCGCGGGTCAGCCGGCGGGTGACCCTGCTTCTGCTGTTTCTACCAAGGCGGATGACGTGTCGGCGGCGGATCCGGCAGCGGTAGGCGAGAGCGCAGCCGCTGCGGTCGTTGCGCGGGCGTCGGAATCCACCGTGCCGACGACGGCGGCGCCAACACTTACGGCATTCGCCCCGGCAGCGGAGACCACACCTTTGGCGCGCGCGGCAACAACCGCGGCGGCCGCCGCACCGAAGACCACCAAAACAACGGTTCCAAAACCCACCCAAGCGCCGGTTTCCGGCAAGACCAAGTGGGAGGTTGACGCGTCATCCGTGCAGACAAAGGCAGCGGGCGCGACCGTCCTGCGGGCATGGAAAGCCAGCCGGGGCACAGTTTCGGTGGAAGCGCACCGCTTGAGCTACGGCGCGAAGCGTGTGACTTCCGGCACTTCCGGCAGTGCGAACCGGGCCACTGTGCAGCCAATCATCACGGTTGCGGTTGTCACCGCCTCGCCGGAAAGCGTTCATGCTGCGACGGCGGCGCAGGTGTTCCCGGAATTGGGCTGCGCGACGGTGGAAGATTTGGCGCAGGCGAAGGGCGCGCTGGTGGCTGTGGGCCTGTCCTATTCGAATCAGCACGAGAGCGCGTTCCCCGTGTATACGGTGCAGATGCCGGTGGTCCGGGAGGGGAAAGTCGTCGCTACCGGATCCCAAAGCTGGCCGGTGCTTAACGTCTATCGGAACGGCGATTGGAAATACGAGGACGTGAACAGCGGCACCGTCGCCAAGCAATTGGGCGCGGGCCTGCAATTCAATATCGTGGATCAAATGGTGCCGGTCAAAAACGGCAAAGTGGATTTTGTCTATCACGACGCGGGGGACGAGCCGTTCGTTTTTGTCGGCCAGATCGATAAGACCCATTATCTGTTGGGCGTCGGTGAGTTTATGTCTCGGGACAACATGATCCAGGTCCTGTTGGCCTACGGGGCGAAGACCCTCGCGGAGATCAATGGCGGCAACTGCGCTTACCTCTATCTTGCCGGCGTTGGCAACGCCCTCAACCCCAACACCAAAGCGCCGCAGTTGCTCAATTCCAACACCAATAAGCTGAATCTCATGGACAACGAGTCGCAATACTTGCTGGGTATCTTCGGCGGGAAGGGCATGGGCGGTAAGGATAAGACCATTGATTTCCTGTATTTCAAGTAAGCATATTATAATGTAGAGTATATAAGAACAACCCTCTTGGTTGAGCAGGAGGGTTGTTTTTTGTTGCCGGTCTCACTGCCGCCGTGAGACCGAGATCCCGAGCATTTCCTTGTACCTGGCAGACCGCCGCTTTGGAGGTAGACGACCCAGTCCAGACCGGTATCAACATGCAAATAGTCGCTCAGTTCCCACAGACAAACGACGTCTCCTCAAAATTCCTCTTTTGTTAGGCGAGGGAGTCCTTCCAGCGTTTTGCCCTCGGCGGTCAGGCCTTCCAGGTAGGCGTCGAGTTTCGCCTTGCTGATGCAGAAATCATCGTTGATCTTCATCCAAGTGCCTGGCAGGCCGCCGCTTTGGAGGTAGGCGACCCAGTCCAGACCGGTATCAACATGCAAATAATCGCTCAGTTCCCATGTGTGGAGGTATGGGCTGTTGGCGTTGTCACCGCTGAATGTCTGCACTTGCAGCGAGCCGGGGAAGGATATGGCTGAGCGGGCGGCTGAGAGCCGGTCACCGATGGAATTGCCGGCAATCACAATGGCGATGCTGATCAAAAGCCCGCCGACCAGGACGGACAGCATCAGTTTAGATTCTTTCATGGGGAAGCCTCCTTCTTTCATTTTGTGTTGTTATTATACCACGGCTTCGGCGGGATTGCAAGGAGGTGGTGCGGCCTTGAAACGCACGGTTACGGTGGTTCCGCATCCGGGGCGGCTTTGCAGTTCCACAGTTCCGCCGTGCACCGCGGCGATGTGTTTCACGATCGACAGGCCCAGGCCCGTGCCGCCCGTGCGTTTGGACCGGGACTTGTCCACCCGGTAGAAGCGTTCCAGCACCCGCTCCTGGTGCTCCGGGGGGATGCCGATGCCGGTGTCTTCCACCGTCAGCATGGCCTGCCCTGCCTCCTCCCGCAGGGAGACAACGACGCTGCCGCCGCGCTTATTATACTTAATGCTGTTATCGACGATATTGAACAGCAGCTCATGCAGCAGCGAGGGGCTTCCGCTGACCCAGACGTCCGGGGTCTCGCTGCGCAGGACGACGGCGTACCGCTCCGCCTTTTGCGCCAGCGTTTCGGCAACGTTGGCGGCGATTTCCGCCAGATTCACCAGTTCCATATTCGGCAGACTGTCGGTCTCGTCCAGCTCGGAGAGCATGATGATGTCTTCGATCAGCAGAAACAGCCGCTCCGCCTCGCGCTTGATATTGCGCGCAAAGGCGGGTACGTCGCGGGGCTGAACCATGCCCCCGGCCAGCATTTCGGCGTAACCCAGAATTCCCGTCAGCGGTGTTTTCAGTTCGTGGGATACGTTGGCGGAAAATTCCCGCCGCAGCTTCAGCCGGCGGATGATATATCGTTTCATTGAGTGGCCTCCCATTGGTAGCCGATGCCCCGAATGGTCTTGATCATCCCGCCCGCAGCGCCGAGTTTCTGCCGCAGGGCCTTGATGTGCATATCGACGGTCCGGCTTTCCAGCTCCGGTTGCTCCGCTTCCAGCCTCCAGACATCCTTCATCAGCTGGTCCCGGGTGAGCGCCCGGCCGCCGGTTTGAAGCAGCGCGCACAGCAGCTCAAATTCCGTGTAGGTCAGCGCGACCGGCAGACCGTCAACTGTTGCCTTGCGCCGGGACACGCATACAGACAGCGTTCCCGCCGTCAGAACGTCCTCCTCCCGTTCTGCGCAGCGGCGCAGCACCGCCTTCACCCGGGAGATCAGCTCCATCACAGAGAACGGCTTGGTAACGTAATCGTCCGCGCCGAGGTCCAGCCCCTTGACGCGGTCGAATTCCGCGCCTTTAGCGCTGAGCAGGATCACGGGCACACGGCTGGTTGCGGCGTTACTCTTGAGCTTCCGCAAGACGGCAAGCCCGTCTTCCCCCGGCAGCATGATGTCCAAAATCACCAGCGCGGGCAGCGCGGTTTCGCAGGCTTCCCAGAACGCCGCCGGATCCAGAAAGCCCTGTGGCGCAAATCCGACCGACCCCAGCGCGTAGCATACCATGCCACGGATCATGTCATCGTCCTCCACGTGATAAATCGTCTGCAAAACAAAGACCCCTCCCTTCGCTGCCCCTTCATTATACCTGGTTGGAGCTGATTTTGCAAGAGGCGGGGACACCTTTTGTTTGGAACAGTTCCCGCCCTTGTGTTCTTCGCCCGGCTGGCGTATAATAACAGATAAGCTTACGAATACGCAGACGAAACGGAGAGAAACGGATGAACTACACCACCGAAATGGGCCCGAAGCTCACGCGCTGGGCCACGGACAAAATCCAGAGAGACTACCCGGAAGACATTGCCCTGCTCGTCGGCATTGCGCATGGCTGCCGGGACGGTTCCGGCCACGGCGAGTGCTTCGACTACTTTGTCCCGGCGACGGAGCGCGGCAACGAACTGGGGCGGGAAATCCACATTGGCGGGATCAACCACGACCTGTATCCCCGCGACTGGGCGCGCTGCGAGCGAACCGCCGACTTCGAGGACAGGGTCACCTTCTGCCTGGCGGACGGCGAAATCCTCTGGGCCCGCAGCCCGGCGGACGCGGCCCGCTTCGAGGCTCTGCGGCAGCGGGCGAAGGACCATCTGACCGACCCGGAATTCATGTACCGCAAGGCGCTGGAGCGCCTGGACGAAGCCATGGACATCTACCGCAACATGCTCTTCGAGGAGCGCCTGTGCCAACTGCGCATGGCGGCGGGCCATGCGTTCCGTTGCCTGCTGGACGCCGCGCTGTACTTGAACGGGAAATACCGCCGGCCCCACGACGGACACCGGCGGGCCATGGCCGCGGGCGGCGCGCTGCCGGACCATGTGGAGACGTACTACAGCGCCTTATTGCAGGCCAAAACCGCCGGGGAACTCCGCAGCATCACCCACATGCTCATCCAGACGGCGCGGCATTTTATCGCGGCGCACCGCTCGGCCAAAGAAGAGCCCGTCAGCCCGGTCGATATCCGTTGGCTGGCCGACTGGTACCTGGAGATGAGCCTGACCTGGCGGCGGCTGCGGTTCTTCTGCGGCGAAAACAACGCCGACGCGGCGTTCGTAGACGCCTGCACGCTGCAAAGCGAGTGCAACGACGTCGCCGAGGAATTCGGCCTGCCGGAGATGGATATCCTAGGGAACTTCGACCCGGACAACCTCGCGGCCCTGGCCGGGCAGGCAACCCGCGCGGAAGAGGAAATCGCTGCCTTCCTCGCGGACGCAGGCCAGCCCCTGGAACGCCACGCCACGTTCGAAGAATTTTTGGAGAAGAACCCATGAAATACCGCAATGCCGGTGAAATTCTGCCCGATCCCTTGCTGCGGGAGCTCCAGCGCTACGCTCAGGGCGAGGCGCTCTATATTCCTCAGGCAGGGGAGCGCAAAATCTGGGGTGAGGGGTCCGGCGCACGGCGGTACTACGCCGAGCGCAACGACGAGATTCGTCAAAAATTCCGCCGGGGCGCGAAAATTGACGCCTTGGCGGAAGAATATGGCCTGTCTGGAGAGCGGGTGCGCAAAATCGTGTACGAGAAACTGTGAGTTTTTTTGAATGCGCAAGCGCGACGCAGCCTTATCTCCCCAGACATCCCCGCCGAAACCTTCTCCGCCAGAAAATGCGGGGACCTGCTGAAACGCGTTTTTCGGCAGGTCCTTTGGTGTTTCCCGGAGAGGGACGGCAAAATAACAGTCCCGCAAATGAAGCCGGCGTTCCAATCATTTCGCCTACACCTGCACAATCTTCCTGTAATAATTCGGCAAATCCACTGCTGCGGCATAGCCGCCGGGGGTGAAATCCGCAAACGCGCGGAAGGCTTTTACCAGATGTGACTGGTCAAAATAGCCGGCCTCAACCGCAAGCTCAGCCATATTTTTACCCGGCTGCGCGTTTAAGCGGATGACCGCCAACTGAAACCGCATGAAATCGACAAATGATTTGGTGGAAATACCCAATTGTCGTCGAAATAGTTGATGGATATAGCGGCTGGAATAGTGTGTTTCGGCCTCCAGCTGCCCAACGCGCACGTTGCCCGTGTGCCGCTCAATCAGCGTGAGCATAGATTGCAGCGGTTCGCCCGGGCCGCGCATATCTTCAGCATAGCGCAGCACCAGGCCAATGCGCTCCCGGAATCCCTTGGCCGCCACCTGTTCGCACAGCGCCGCGCCGCCTTTGCAGTCCCGCAGCGGCGTTCTCGTGTTGACCAGTTCCGCGCACGAAACGCTCAGCGCGGCGGGCAGCCATCCCGGCTGAAACCGCACACCGAACCAGACGCACCCCGCTGCCGCAGGCAGCTCCCAGTGCCGCGTCACGGTGCCGTAGGCCCAGCCTTCCGCCTGCCCATCCCGCAGCTCAAACAAAAGATCAACGCAGCCGTCCGGGATAACGTGGGTGCGGCGCATTTGTGCGGCGTCGGCCTGATAAGTATAAAAATGGGCGATGGGGTAGCCCGGCGCGGTGGTTTTGTAATAACGGCTTGTGTTCACGGGGAAAAACGGTTGCACCAGATCCATGGCGTTTCACCTCAAAAAAACAAGTCAAAGGCGCATGTGTTCCCACACGTGCGCCTTTGCCATTTTATTATAACACACTTTTCCGCTGTTGTAAAGTGATGTAAAGAAAGAATTTTACAGTTTTGCCTTGAATCGGTCGTATCGGAACGCGCTAACTTCCAGCGGCGGGGTGTCGCCCGCGGCGAGGTCGGCCAGAACGGTGCCCACCGCGGGCGCAATACCGAACCCGTGACCCGAAAACCCGCAGCCCACTAGCAGCCCCGGCACTTCCGCCACCGGCCCGATGGCCGGAATGTGGTCCGCCATTTCGTCCAGCCAGCCGGCCCACGTGCGCACGATTTTCGTGCCCGCCAGCGCGGGGAAATATCCCATCACCCCCCGGCAGATGCACGGCGCGGTGATGCTGTGGTTCACCGGGCGGCCGTCGTCCCGGTTGTGGGCCTCAAAACCCGACGACCCGCCGAACACAAACGACCCATGCTTACTCTGGTGGCCGTAAAAATCCGCCATGGCTGTGCCTAGCATCTGGCTGAACATAGGCGGCTGCTCCTCGGTCACAAGCACTTCCATTAGCAGTGTGTTCATGGGCAAGTCTATCCCCAGCCCGGCGGCGATGGCCCGGCTGCCATAGCCCGCCGCCAGTACGATCGTATCGCCTTCAAACGTTTCGTCGCCGCAAACCACGCGCCGCGCCTGGCCCCGCACCTTCTGGATGGCTTGCACACGCTGCCCGGTGATAAACCGCGCGCCGTTGGCCCGCGCCTTGCGGTAATACGCCAACGTGACCAGCATGGGGTTGGCGTGACCGTCGGTAGGGCACCAACTGGCGCCGATCACTTCTTCCGAAAGATAGGGGCAAATGGTACGCGCTTGCGCGGCGTCAATCATTGAAACGCCCAGCCCGCAGGCGGCGGCACGGTCGGTCAGCCCCCGCAAAATGGCAAGGTGCTCCTCCGTTTTGCCCAAGCGCAAATTACCGCTCTGGCAGTATTCCACGTCCATGCCCAGTTCTTCCGAAAGCCCGGGCCACAGGTGTTTCACGCCGTACATGGCAAGGGGCAGTTCCCGGGGGTCGCGCCCGGACTGCCGTACGCCGCCGCCGTTGCGGGACGAGCCGCCGTCGCCGAGGAAAGGGCTTTTCTCGAGCACAATGACCGAATGCCCTTTTCGCGTCAGATAATACGCAGTCGCGCTGCCGATCACGCCCGCGCCGATGATAATCACATCCGCCGTGTTATTCATGCGCCTGCCTCCTCACTGCCGAATACCCGCATCTCCACGGGACGCATGGGAGCGCGCGCCGTGACCTCTTCCAGCGCGGTGGGGGACACACCCAACTCTTTTGCGACAATGCCACGCACCAGCCGCCCGCAGATTTGTCCCTGGCAAAGTCCCATGCCGCAGCGCAGCAGACGGCGCACCTCGTGCAGCGTGAACATTCCGTCGTGCACGGCGCGGCGGACGTCGCCCTGCGTGATTTCCACGCAGCGGCAGACAATGAATCCGTCGCCCGGCGCGGGTTCAAATGGGCCCAGGGTGCATATGCGGTCGTTCCAGTCTGTTGCGCTCATGCGGCGCCTCCTTTCCAAAACCGCGCCCGCATGCCCATTTCTTTCGGCACACGGATGGTCAATAAGCTGGTGCGGTCGTAGGCGGACGCACTTTTGCAGCGCACGACTTCGGCCGGGCAAACCGGCTGGCCGCCGCGGCCCAGGGCCGTGCCCTTGTCGCCCGCTTTGGGTATTGGCAAAAATTCATACGGCAGCGTCACCAGCGCAAAACCCGGTTCCGCGTCTTCGTCCACCAAAAAAACCGCCTGCCCCGGGCATGCCGCCACGCACAGCCCGCATCCCGTGCAGGTTGCCGTTTTGTCCACAACCGGCAGCGCCACGATGTTGGCTCCCACCCGGATGCAGCCTTTCGGACAAACGTCCTGGCAGGGATTGCAGGGGATATTCTGCGTACATTCGATCACGGGGTGCACCCCCTTGGCCTGCTTGCAGCCCGGGTAATTCGCGATCTCGTCATCCCGTAAATAGCCCTGCCCCAGCAGACTGGACGACAGCGGACAGCCCTCGTCGGTGGACTGCGCGGCTTTGCCCCGGTTCTGGGGCGCGAACATGCCCTGGCGCAGGCTTTGCAGCATCCCTTCCAGCCGAGCCTGTTCGGCGGCAAGGGTTTGCGCGTCCAGATATCCCAGCCGGTGCGCCGCGCCAATGGCTGCCAGCCGCCCGCCAATCATCGCCGAGCTGGCCTCTTCGATCCCGGCGGCATCGCCCGCCGCATAGATCCCTGACACGGAGGTTTCGCCGAATGGATAGCACAGCACGTCGCCGTTTTCGCGCACGGCGCAGCCCGCCATGCGAAGCAATTGGTTCATGGGAGAAAGCCCGACGGCCAGGCAAATGGTGTCCGCGTCAAAATGTTTTTCGCTGCCGGATTTGGGCCGCCATTGGGCGTCCAGTTCGCTGATCACCACACCGGTGACGCGGCCGGTCCCTTCCGCGCGCAGGATGGTATGTGAAAGGTAAAACGGCACCCCGCACCGGGCCAGCTTGGCCGCGTGTACGCCGTAGCCGCCAATGCGCGGCGCCGCGTCCGCCACGGCCACCAGCTCGCATCCGGCCTGCAACAGCTGGAAGCCCACCACGAGCCCCACGTTGCCGCTGCCCAGCATCAAAACTCGCTTGCCGGGCCGCACACGATTGATGTTCATCATCGTCTGCGCCGCCCCCGCGCCCATCACACCCGGCAAAGTCCAGCCCTCAAAGGCCACGGTGTTCTCACTGGCCCCGGCGGCCACCACCACGGCATCGGCTTTATAATGCCGCACCGCGCCCCCCGCGCGCACCACCACTTCCCGGTTGGGGTAAAGCCCGACGGCCACGGCGTCCAGCACCACGGTGACGCCAGTATCCCGGGCCTCTTGCAGCAGCGCCGTGCCGATGTTGAACCCGCGCGTCTTCGCCATGTGCTCTTTTGAGCCGAAGAATTTGTGGATCTGCTTGAACAGCTGGCCGCCCGGCCGCGCGTTTTCGTCGAACACCGCCACCCGCAGCCCGTGAGAAGCGGCTTGCACCGCCGCCGAAAGCCCGGCCGGTCCCGCGCCAACGACGATCATGTCGTAATGGCTCATTCCGTGTCCTCCTTCCGCGCGCTCACGCCGTGCTGGGTCTGAACTCGCATGCCGCGCGCCAGGGGCGTGACGCACGCGCGCACGTTGGGTTCCCCGTTCACAACCATGACACAGTCGGTGCAGCGGCCGATGGCACAAAACACGCACCGGGGACAGTGCCGCTTTTTGGTGTAGCGGTGGATCGTATGCCCGGCAGCTTTCAGCGCGGCGGCGATGGGTTCGCCCTCGTAACCCTCCATCGCCTGCCCGTCCAGCGTGAAGGGCACCAGCGGCCCGTATGCGGGCGCGTCAAGAATGGGGTGTTCTGTGATGCGCATAAAGCAATTCTCCTTTAAGCCAAAAATGGTGTGTCCCAAAGGTTCAGGCTCACCCCAAGGCCCAGCTGCCTGGCCTTTTGGTAGACTGTATGGCCCCAGGCGAGGTCCTCCACGGGCATACCGCCCACGGAATTGATCACGATCTGACCCTCGAATTCGCGGGCGGGGGCGTGGCCGCTGACCACGTCGCCCAGCTCGACGATATCTTCCCGCGCGATCTTCCCGTCACGCATCAGATCAAGATAGCGCACACCGATGATGCCCAGGGAATCAAATGACGGGTAACTGTATTCGTCCGCCCAGGCCTCGTAAAGGGCGTAGTGCTCCAGCACTTTGCGGGCGCGGTTGGCCATGAATTCGTCATCCACACGCACACACGCGGGGCACGAAAGCAGCATACCGGGCTTGAGCCACTTTTCTTCGATGAAGGGGTAATTTTCCATGCCAAAGGTGCTGGACGTGCCCATGGTGACAATGTCCGCGCCGTAGCAGGCGGCTTCCATGCTGTCCACCACCGTGATGGTTTTGAACTGGGGATAATTTTCTTTGATAAAAGCGATGAAGCTGTCAATCGACGCTTGGCCCCGGCCGCTCACCAGCACGGTATCCAGCCCCGGACAGGCACAAACGAACGACGCGACGGATGTTTTGCTCATTACCCCTGGGCCAATCACACCAACCATGCGGGCGTCTTTCGGGGCAAGATATTTCGCGCCAACGCCCGGCACGGCGCCTGTACGATAGGCGCTGAGCAAATTCGCGGACATCAGCGCCAGAGGGGCGCCGGTGTTTTTGTCGTTGAGCATCACCGTCAAGATGGAACGCGGCAGGCCCTTTTCGCGGTTTTCCTCGTTGGAGCCGTACCACTTCATGCCGGCGATATCAAACTTGCCACCCAGGTAAGCCGGCATGGCCATGAACCGACGGTCGGGGCCGTCCTTGGGCATGTTGGGGAAGGGCGGGTTTGCGGGGAACGTGACCATAGCCCCGTGAGAATTCCCGTTTTGCCCGGCCATTTTGTAATCGCCAACGCTGAGGATCCGGAACATTTCCTCCATGCACTCCACGCAGGCCGCCATATCGGTCACGCCCGCTTTGATCATATCCGCCTCGTTCAAGTACAGAAAATCAACCCTTGTATGCATTGTTTCGCCCTCCTGTTTTGTTACGCGCGGACCCGGCAGACAACGCAAACAGGGCCCGGCGATTTTGCCAGACCCCATTGTCTGTATGTGTTATTATAGCACACGAAGGGCGGCGGGGATTGTAAAAATCGGAACATACCCCCCTGCTTTTTGCAAAGCGTACGCGCCGTCCGCAGCGCCGGTCAGCCCGGCGGCGCCGGAGATCATATTCATCGGGCGTTGGGGCTGTTGTGATCTATAAGCGAGTCTTCGGTTTTCACCTGTCCGCGGAACAAATCCGCCGTAAGCACAGGAGGGTTTTCCTGTTGCCCCGAAGACGGCTCCTCCTGCCGCAATAACGCCAAGAATCGCTCGCCGTACCGCTCCAATTTCACCTGGCCAACACCGCTCACGTCTAAAAATTCGCCCTCCGTGCGCGGGCGTTTAGCGCACATATCCACCAGTGCCGCATCAGAAAAAATGACGAAAGCCGGGACTTTTTCTTCCCGTGCGATTTCCAGCCGAAGCACCTTGAGTTTGGCAAAAAGTTCCTCAGGAATGGTATGCTTCTGCGCTTCGGCGCGGTGCTTTTCTTTGCGTGTTTTTTCGCTTGATTCGGGCGCCCGCCCGCGCATGGTCACATGAACACCGCCGCGCAGGACCTCGCTCGCCTTTGGTGCGGCGCTGAGGTAGCCGTCGTCGTAAATGTACCCCAGAGCGGTGAGCCGGTTTGTCAGTTGCCGGACATAGCGGCGCGGGACGCCTTTCATGATGCCGAAGGTGGAAAGGTCCGTAAAATCCTCGCTTTTGCCTTGAATGATATCGGCGGTGTGGGTAAACATGAACCGCTTGCCCGCTTTGTTCAGCCGCAGGATGTGCGAGAGAATTTTTTGCGCGTCCACCGTCACATCGGTCTCGTCAAAATTGCCGACACAATTGCCGCAGTTGCCGCAGTCTTCTGCTGTTTTCTCGCCGAAATAGTGCAGCATAAACCGCCGCAGACAACCGGCGGTTTCGCAGTAACGTTCCATCTGATTCAGAAGCTGCTTGTTGCGGACGATTTCGTCGGGGTTTTCACTCTGATTGATGAGAAACAGCGCGGTGTTCACGTCCTTGCGGGTGTAATACAAAATACAGTCACCGGGCAAGCCATCCCGCCCGGCGCGTCCGGCCTCCTGATAATAACTCTCCACGTTTTGCGGCATATTGTAATGAATGACAAACCGCACGTTTGACTTGTCGATGCCCATGCCAAAAGCGTTTGTAGCCACAATGATCTTCGCCCTATCGTATAAAAAATCGTCCTGTGACTGACTGCGCTCTTTGTCCGGCAGCCCGGCGTGATACCGCGCCGCCGCATAGCCGTCTGCCCTCAGCCGCGCGGCGACACCTTCCACTTCCTTACGGGTGGAACAGTAGACAATACCGTTCCCCGCGTTTTCCTTGAGATATTCCGTCAGTGCGGCATATTTATCTTTGGGCTGCTTGACTTCAAAATACAGGTTGGGGCGGTCAAAGCCTGTCACGACGGTGAGCGGGTTTTGCAGTTCCAGTGTGGCGAAAATATCTTCCCGCACACGCGGCGTCGCCGTCGCCGTAAACGCCGCCAACACGGGGCGGACAGCCAACTGCGCCACAAATCTTGGAATGTCCAGATAAGAGGGGCGAAAATCCTGTCCCCACTGAGAAATACAGTGTGCCTCGTCCACGGCAATCAGCGAGATGGACAAGCTCTGCGCCAGCTCCAGCATAGAGGGCGCGCGCAACCGTTCCGGGGCAATATAAATGATTTTGTACTGTCCGGCGCGGATATTGCTCATCACCTTTTGCCACTGCGTTTCGGTCAGCGAGCTGTTGAGGAACGCCGCCGGGACGCCGCTTTTGACCAACGCCTGCACTTGGTCGCGCATAAGGGAAATCAGCGGGGAGACCACCACCGTTATGCCGGGCAACAGCATGGCTGGAACTTGATAACACAGGGATTTTCCTGCGCCTGTTGGCATCACGCCCAGCGCGTCCCTTGCATGGGAGAGCGCGTCAATTAACGCGGCCTGTCCTTCGCGGAACTCGTCGTAGCCAAAGTATTGCTTTAGGATTTCGCGTGCGGTCACCGGTCGCCTCCTCCGTTGCTGCGTAAAGCGCCTATAAATTTGGGGGCGGATTTTATAAACGAATCGGCAGATCATTTTCCGCAGCAAAATGATTGACGGCGGATTTCACATCCTCCAGTTTTTCCGGAATGGTGTTCGAAACCAAGTCTGCAACACCGTTTGCGGCTGCCTGCGCCTTCTCTTTCAAGGCGTCCGCGATTTCTGGCACGACTTCGACGGCAGTTGCGTAGGCTTCACTTGCCAGGGCACAGCCCACCATGCCGCCCACAAGTCCGGCCGCAATGCCAGCGGCGGCCGGAAGCGCAGAAACAGTAACGCCGACAGCGGCCGCAACGCCCGCCGTCAGGAGCGCGCCGCCGACCATGCCGCCGCCCACGCTGGCAGCGCTTTCCCCCAATGCAAGCGCGAGTTGCTTTCCGTCAATGTCGCCTTTCGCAAAATCCACAACGGAATCAAACGACGCCACGCCGAACGAAATGACGGCAGAGGGTATGCCCAGCGATCCCATTGATTTGAGCAGCGTATGGCTGGACGCTTTCATTGCTGTCGCAACCGTTGTGCTGACAAAAGTAGTTCCATAGCCCAGCGCCCCGGCAATACCTGTGTCCTTGGCGACGTCCAAGAAGGCTTCCTGCGGCGCAATTTCCCCGCTTATCACTTTGCTGACATTATTCACGGTGGAGACTGCGGCGGTTAGTGTGGCTGCCGTCAAGCCGGATTGGATGCCGGCATCGTGGGCCAATCCGAATTTTTCACCGACGGTTGTGGTGAATTTTGTCCAACCACTTGGGTTTTCGGTGTTGTAGATTTTTACCAACTCTTTGGGCAGCGCAACGGGCTTTCCGTCTGCGGTGATTTTAATCTCAAACGAGGAGGGGCGCTGGCTTTTCCCTGAGTAGTTGACCTTTACTTCATAGTCAACAGTCGCGCCGTCTTTCTTGAGCTGACGCGCGATATTTTCCACCTGCTTGACCAATCCTCTGTTTACGATGGATAACTGCGGGCGAATATTTTCCGGGCTGGCGGCGCTGCCAAAACTGTCGGGGATCAAGTGCCCCTTGTCGTCCAGCAGGCGGAAGCTGCCGTCTCTGCTGATCGAACCGAGGGATTCGCGTGCGCCTTCTTTCAGCACCAGATTCTTTACGCTGGCCGAAACAGGACGGCCGTAGGCGTCCGTTAAGGTTGTCACATTGCCCTTTACAATGGCAGTGTTGGCGGTCAGGGTATTGACTCTGTCGGCGACTACTTGCTTTCCGGCCGTGGCTTTGCTTGTGAAATACGCCGTGCCGTTGTCGTCATATTTTGTTGTAAGAACCGTGCGGTTCGGAAAGGCTTCTTTTGTTTGCAGCAGTTTGCCGCCTTGCAGGTATTCTCTGACCGTTGTACCCTGATCTGTTTTCCAAGTGCGCGTCACCTGGCCGTTGTCTTTGATCACTTCTTTGAACCCGAATACCCCGTCCTCCGGTTTCACCGCGCTGCTAAAATTTCCGTGCAGCCCCGCAAGGGCCCCGATTACGCCCTGTTTGACCGGGTCGAGGATGGCTTCTTCCACGGCGTCGAAGCGTTCAACAGTCATGGTTTTGCCTCCTCCGTTAAAATATAGCAGATCTCTTCGATGTCTTTCTCAGAAAACCCGCTGGTTTTTCCGGCGACATAGCCGCGCAGCGTGGCGGCGTTTTTGGCAGCATCCTCCGTTACACCAAGGACCTCAATGAGGATTGCCTGCAGCTTTGGAATGTCTGCGACCGCCCATGCCAGCTTACCACCGTAGCAGATATAGTCGTCAACGAGTGTCCGCAGGACATTTCTGCATTGACGCGAAACATCAAGCGCTTTCAAGTCCAGCGGCAGGTCCGATGTTTGGAAACCGGCGTACGGAATCCACGGCTGCATCAATGCGCGGATTATTTCTGTCCGGGCTGTTTTCAGGGGCCGGATTTCCGTCAGCGCGGGTGGTACATAAGTACTTTCGGTAACGGCGGCTTTGTCAATCATGGCCAGGACAGGGCAGATCCAGTCATTTTGATACACAACAGCAACCCCGCCGGGCAGGCGGGCGATCTCGTTGACCTGCTCGTCTGTCAGGCCCATGGAACGCCCGACCGCTTCACGGTCGTTGGCCTCCGGTGTGCGCAGAACTATTTTTGTGTTGGTGTTTTTAATCGCCGCAATATCAACGGACGACGGCGACTGATCGACGATGACAAAGCCCTCGCCGTAGGTGCGGATTTCCGCGATGGTGTTGGTCAGCATTTCGACGGATTTGCCGACCAGGCCGGCGTCCGTTCCCTGCGCGGTGTTTTTCAGCAGGGCATGCGCTTCCTCTAAAACGGTGACATGCCGCAGGCCGCAATTGCTTTCCGCTTTTTGGTGTACGCGGTATTCGTTGAGGAGATAAACAGCCATGCCCATGATGAGTGCTTTGGTTTCGCCGGATTTTACGCGGCTGATGTCCAGGATGCAGTTTTGGTCAAAGAGCGTTTCATAGGGCGTCTGCTCATTGGTGAAAATATATTTGTTGAGCCCTACGGTCAGGGAGCGTACACGGGTGAGCAGCGCGCCCTTGTAGTTAGACTTGATGTCGGAATGGTAGCCGGAGTGCTCAATCAAGTAGTCCAGCTGCTCAGCCAAAACCTCGAAATCCGGGTATTCAGGTGCGTCTCCGTCATAGCCGGAGGTGCCCAAATCCCAGCCCACCGCCTCATAGGCGCGCAGCACAGCGTCTTTGAAAAAAGCGGGCATCGCGTCATACATCGGCCAGCAAACGCAGAAAATTTCAACCAGCCCGTCAACGTGCTCCAACACATGAATGGAATCCGGGAACATAAAGGGATTGATATGAATCAGCGGGGCAATGCTGGGATTGGTGGAAAACACCCGCACGTCGGGTAGGCGCCCGAACACATCCCGGTACTCCCCTTTGGCGGGTTCAATCACCAAAAACGGCACCCGATCCTGCCGCAGCTCCATCAGGATTTGGTAGACCGTGTTGCTCTTGCCTGACCCTGTGGAGCCGGTGATGAAGGTATGCATGTTCAGGCTGCGGTTTTCAAGTTCCACCGGCTGGTTTGTCACCTGGCCCAGGTCAAACACTCTGCCAAGGGTAATCCTGTCTTCGGGGCTGTCGCTGGCGGTTTTCGCGATCAGCTGGCCTGAGTGAATTTCTTTGCCGAACTGTGCGTGTTCAATCACGGGCAGTCCCGGCACCGTGGCGCGCGGCAAGCCGAGATGCAGTCCCAGCTCTTTTCCGCTGACGGCGGTTGCCGCGCTGGTAATGAAATCCCCGCCATAAACGAATTGCGGATGCGTAAACCGGGAAAGACACGCCGTCAGGTTATCGAAGCAGGGAAAGCCGCCCCGCCAGGAGTTGATCGCCGAAACCTCGCGCCCGGTATACTCGCCGCTCATCAGCGACCGGTAGTTGCTCGCCGCGATTTCTGCGGAGGACATGTCGTCGGAAATGAAGTATCCCGCCAAGTTCCACATGCCATAGCTGTCAAATTCT
The DNA here is from genome assembly GCA_031268095.1 of Oscillospiraceae bacterium. Lineage (GTDB taxonomy): Bacteria > Bacillota > Clostridia > Oscillospirales > Acutalibacteraceae > WRMQ01. Next base: position 52,893 of record JAIRXU010000039.1, read on the forward strand.
TTCGTGCGCCCCAGCGCGTCATCAAGCAGTTCGAGCATATCCGTGACATATTTGTTTTCCAGCGTCGTGGACGATGAATCACTGCGGCTGCTTTGTTCCGCCGGAGCGAACGAGCTGAACAGCCCGCCCAGGGAGTTGCCAATCTGTCCGCCCAACATCATTCCGGGCATGTTGCCCGCCGCAAATCCGATGGCGGCTCCGGCAATACTCACAGCACTCCCCGCAATCATGGCGGCCTTTTGTTTAGGAGTCATCTCGAAAAACGACTGACTTTTGGAACTGGACGTACTGGTTTGCAACTGCGTTTTTTGCAAAGGAGACAGCTTCGTATAGATTTTTTGGTAGCCTTTGCGCAGGACTTGCACCTCAGCGGGCGTACGGTTTTGGGCGAGAATGATACCAGTGTATTGTCTGCCTTGCAGCGCAAGCATCAGTTTTTCCATTCCCTGCACAAACTGTCCCTGCTGGCGGCCGTTCTCGGATTTCTCGTTGCCAATGACACTGACCGAGGAAACATTTTGCATCCGCGCTATTTTTTCGGAAATTCTGGCGATGCCCTGTCTGTCTTCGTTTTGGATTTTGGCCCCCGGAAAATGGCCGATCAGGGTGTTCTTTAACGTGTCGCTCAAAGTAACGGTAGACCGGTTATCGCCGTTGGAACGCACACCAAGATAAAAAGACGTTTTGCTGCCGTCGGAGTCAATCAGAATAAAGCAGGAAGCGCGGTAAGTGGATAGGGTGTTGAACACTGTAGTGAACTTATCGGTGCTCTGCTCGTCTGTGGCATAGACCATTTCGGTGACGCGAAACAGGCGGATATTGTCGATGATGTCTTCTTCCAGCGGCGGGAAACCGTCCGCGGGAACAATCTCCATCTCCGTCAGCCGGGACAAATCCCTGCGGCGGATGGATTCGTCGATGATGTCCAACTGGACTTCCAGCTTTTGCTTGTCAGATAAATCGCTGTACATGATCTCAGCATTGGTTTCTTCCGGCGGTACAGTCAAGTCGTTCATCCCTTAAGCCCTCTCAATCTCACGCAGTTTTTCTTGAAACGCTGTAAACCACACATGATCCGCATGAAGTTTCTGCTCGTCGTCCGACAGCTGCGCGGCGGTTTTTCTGCGGGCATTGGTTTGCTGTCGCACCAGCGTATCCAGATGGCCAAGGTAGTCCGCCGCCACCTGCGTATAGTACGCGGAAAGCGTTTCAAACACGCGCGTTATCACGTCGTCCAATACGGGGGCGAGCATGTCCGCGGTATACTGCCGCCAATCGCTATACAGGTAAGAGACCAGCCGGACGGGCTCCTTTTGCTTGGATTGCGCCGCAACGGGCAAGTTTTTCAGGATACTGCCCAGAAAATCCGCCGCGTTCTTGGGTTCGGCGTATTGCTCGGTGAATAACGTCAGCAGGCTGGGCGCAAGTTCCGGGATATGGAAGGCCGTCAGGTCTATTCCGCAGCCTTCGGACGTGTTGTACTCGTCATCATATTCCGCCGATGCGTATATCTGCGTCAGGGCGAAGCGGATTCCATCGGTGCAGGAGAAAAATATTTCCCACGCCCGCGCGACGAACGCCGCAAAAGCGGCTTGGGCTTCGGCCTCAAAGGCGTCGGCGGCGCGGGCGGCCTCGGCGTCATCCGTCATCTTGATCTTCTTCTTGCGCCAATCTTGCAATCTTGTCAAACATGCCGCCTTCGCTATGGTCAAAGCGTCCGGGCAATGATAGTAGTCCCTTTGCACAATACGCTCATGGGCAGCCCTGAGCAGACAGATGCATCGGTCAAGCGCTTCTATTTTTTCTTGCAGGTCACCGTTGGTTTGCATGCTTCGCTGGTCTTCGTCCCGCAAAATATCCTTCAGCGTTTCTTCCTGCCGCCGGAAAACTGCAATAGCCTGGCGGATATACTCCGTCACGGGATAACGCGCAATGTATTGTTTGATTCGTTCGTCGTCAGGGCCGCGAACAAACTGCGGCTCTTTTATGCCGGAATCCGCAAGGAAGCGTTCTACACGGAAACGGTCGGGAAACTGGTCAATGAGAAAAAACAGTTGCTCCCGGGTGACATCGTTGCGGCGAAGCACCGCGCTCAGGTTCCGTTCAAAGGCCGCGCGGCTTTGCTCGCTGACGCAGAACAAAATCGGCGTGTTTTCCAAGTCTGTTTGCGCCAGCTCATCTGTGCCGGACACGGTTTCTACAGCCACATCCGGAAAGGGGGATGCGTACTGTCCGCCCTGCATAACGACGAATTCATAATCCGTATCCAATAAAGCCGTATGCATATCTCGGAACGCCGGATAGTCAAAACGCCGGTTGGGGTGGCTTTGCAGCCAGTCCAGCAGGCCGTCCAGCTCTTCGCTTTTCCGATAAGCGTCTTCCAGTTCGTTTTTATGGACTAAGCGCACGGACTCCCGGCTGATCCGCTGGGCGTCAAACGTGGCTTGCAGCGCTTCGAAATCAGCGATTGTCCCCGTGAACTCCAAATCAAAACCATAGCCATTCATTTCGTCATAGAAGATGGCTGGGATTCTGCCAACCCATTTTTGCAGCATGCCGGTGAGGTGTTTTTCCACCAGGCTATTGATTTTAGGGGCGCTCCCGTTAAATTTTACGGCGGTCTCCAATAAATAGGGATTGTAGGACAACTCTGCTTTGATCATTGGTTTCTCTCCTCCCGTCAGTTAGCAAACAATATTTTCGAACCCCGGAGGATTTCGCTTGCTGCTATTCTAAAGATCAGTCAGCACATCCTTGATTGACCGACAATGTTGAATTACCTGTTGCGCTTCCTTGGATTGCGGATCATTTACACTGGGAGGATTTGATTTACAGCACTTCTGCCAATTTGCCCTGTGCCCTGAGCCAGATATCAATCCCTGTCCCGAAGACTTCGGCGGTTACAATCGGGAACCCGTCGTCTGATTTGCCGACGACCTCTGCGGTGGGAAGTCTATCGAGCGCCGCCTCCAGAGCTCCTCTGTAAACAAACTTTACCCGCCGCAAATCCCCTGCGAACATAAACTGCACACGTTTTCGGAATTCTGCTTCGCTGAAGCGCCGCGCATATGGAACATGAAAATGCTCGTCCGTTGATGCGTATGACTTGATCCTGTCAATCCGAAAAACCGTCGGGTTATCCTTGCCGTCCATGTAGGTGATCAGATAGAAATAGAATTCCGAAAACATGATCCCGACAGGCTTCACACGGTGGGGTGCGCGCCGTGCCGTCATTGCGCGTGTAGCTGATGCGGATCAGCTGCTGCTGACTGATGAGCCCCGACAACTCCCATATCAATAAGTTCATGAAAAAAGCGTCGTAGAATTCTTGGTTCTCTATTTCTTATTTCACGTAAGGCGTTGCAAATAGCAAGTGTTTTCTGCTGTTTGTTTTTGCCTGTTATATTATATTTAAGCGCAACCATGAGAACTTTCTCCGCAAGATTGAGAATCTCTCGGAATTCAACAATTGCTAAACCATCAGGAACTAGCTCAGCCATCATTCGAAGCAGAAGCTTTTTGTGCTCTATTAAAACCTTTAGTGGACGAAGATCAAAAGGATAATCGTTTCCAAAATGACTACATTCAAATCGTTTGATGAATACAGGATAGACACGTCCATTAAACAAAGTTGGCAAAACGTTATAGGCATAGAAAATCAGATTAATATATAGCTTGATAAGACTAAATTTTTGAACATGATATCTTGAGGGCAACCAAGACAATAAAATTTTACGCACCTTTTTTCCTTTTGGGGGCAAGGCGGAGATGAAATCTTCATATGAAAATTGAATTGTTTCATAAGTGAACACGGAATAATCACTCTGCAGAACATAGCCTGCGGCATAAAACTTTCTTTCTTCACTATCATATCCATATATTAGCCAGTCATGATACCCTTCATGATTGGATGATATACTGCTTAAATGTAAAGAGTTCAACATGATTGTAATATATTTCTTTTCGCTTAAAGTCTGTTCCATAAAGCGTATCGGATCTTTTGGGGGCGAAAAAACAATTTTGTGACGAAAAGACCACTTGGCTCGCAATCCACCAATAAAACCAAGATGATCCGCAGCAATCGCGTATATTAGTGTTATATAATTATTATACAACACGCCCCGCATATCATACCCTGCACCGCTCAGTATCCCCAGATAATTACTCCAAAAAGAAAAAACATTAATCGAAGGATTAGGGTCGAAAGGAAGAATTATCGAATTCATTTCTAATACTACTCCTCTTCAGCGTTTTTCTGCTCACGGTTTTGTATTAACATTTTGCTCATTCGTTGACTTCGCTAACCTGATAATTTTGGCCTTGACGCATAAACATCTCGTAGTATTTGCTGTGCGAGGCCATGAGTTCGTCATGCGTTCCACTTTCAATAATTTTCCCATTTTCCACATGATAAATAGTATCAAAATCGCGTACAGTAGAAAGGCGGTGCGCTATCATAATGGTTGTCGCACTATTTGATGCATCTAAAATATTTTGCATTAATTTGTGTTCCGCCAGCGGATCAAGTGCGGAGGACGGTTCGTCTAGCACTAGTAATCCAAATGAACCTGTGAACAGCCGTGCCAAAGTGACACGCTGTGCTTCGCCACCAGAAAGCACAATCCCATCCTCAGTAAATTCTCGAGAAATCATTTTGGAGATATCTCCATCCGCTTTTTCCACAACGGCCCCCAAGCCGAGTTTTTCAATCACTTTCATCAGCTGGTCATCTGGAAGATCATGGTAAACCGTTAAATTATCGCGTAGGCTCATAGCCAGAATACGCACATCCTGAAATGCAACACCAATATGCAGCCGCAATGCGTGCACATCATATTCTTTAATATTTTTTCCGTTAATTAACACTTCACCAGCGGTTGTATCATAGAGCCGCAGCAGTAGTTTGGTCAACGTCGATTTCCCCGCACCGTTTTCACCAACAATAGCCACCCGCTGGCCTGCTTGAATATGCAGATTTAGATGTTCAATCGCAAATGCCGCATTCTCATAGTGAAAGGAGACATCGTGAAGTTCGATTTCGTAACTTCCTTTCGGCGGGGGCAATTTCCCCAATGCAATTGGCTCAATCTCAGATTTGGCCTCAAAAAAAGCTGCCACACGTTCGCCATATAACGCATTTCGTAACATATTATTGATCGTGGAGTATACGGAATCGAGACTGGAAACAAGCGCCGAAGACGCAGCTGTAAGGGAAGCGTACAGACCGATTTTTGAAACATCGCCATTGATCACAAAAATTATGATATAAGCGAGAACGCATGAAAGTTGAATTGGAGAAATCAGCCCCTGCGCTAACCGAAATGGGATTGTTTTCTTTATAAAACGAATGGATATATCATAGAAATTTTTTGTAACCGTATTAAAAACACGCAACATCTTTTGTCCTGCGCCGGAAGACCGTAATTCAGCAGCATTTTCTTTTTGCATAAGAATTTGTGTTACGTAATAAAACGGACGCCAAACTTCTGTGTACTTGACTTGAAAATCCGCCTCCGGCTTCAGCGTTGGGATTCCCAACAATGCATTGAGAATGACGAAAAAAACTGTAACACACAATAGCATAGGGCCTGCGGATACAATGATGGATCCCATAGCAACCATTGTGACGATTCCCTGCAAAACCTGGGGGAACATTTGCATTGTCAAGTGAGATTGCATAGGATACTGTTGTTGTGCGAAAACAAATTTTGTGAAAAATTCTGGATTGTCATAATATTTAAAATCTGTAAACAATGCTTTTTCGTTCACGTCATTCTTGATTTTATTGCTGATTTTTGTTTGGGCTAATTGTGTATATGTCAATTCTACGACTTTTTGTGCCAGTGCAATCACAGCAATTCCGATTGTATAAAATCCGATCGTCATCAGGATTTCCTGCCGTTGAACTCCTGCAACAACCCCATCAATGGCTGCTTTTGGCAAAAGCGTCGTGAGATAGGTAGCCAATGGCTGCAGCAATGCGGACATAAGAACTGTAACGATAACATATGTTTTTCCGTACTTCCAAAAGGGCTTGAGCAAGAAAAAAATATATCGCAATTTGGCAAGACCTTTGAGTTCTTTTTCATCCATTACAACATGCCTCCTTGTGATCTTGTGATAAGGTGATTATAAATCCCATTATATACTATAGCAGGATCAGATGAATTTGTCAAGCAATATTTGCGCCAATTCCGTAGCAAGCATTTGACTATCCAGAAAAAGCACCGGGACTTCGAACGCACTTTCGACGCGCTTCTTGAACAGAGAATATTCGTCAGCAGAAACGCGGCGCTTGTGCGGCAATGTTTCTCTATTTGAATCAATGCTGCACAAGGGGAACAACACAAAAACTAGCGTTTCTGTTTCAGTAAATGCACGCAAAAAATCAACTGTTCGTCTGATATAATTGTTGTCATCGGATAGAGACAACATGACAATGCCGTAATCTGGTTTAACTCCACCCTGAAAAGGATAGCTTTTGTTGCAGTAATATATCAAATTTCCGAAATCAGACGGTACTGTTCCCATTTGTGATCCAACGAAAACAATATCGGGATTGCGCTCGCACAGCCTTCGCAATAAATCGTTGGCATAAATCATTTGATCGTTCTCACCGATGTGAATGGAACTATGATACCCCATAGGAAATATATAATCCATTCCGAAGAGTAACGCACTCGGCTCTGTGCCTATTTGGCCAACACTGTATCCCATTCTTTGAAATTCTTTGCGCAGAAGCATCTGCACCGTAAATTTTCCTTGTTGCGAACTTGTTCCATATACCCCAACAATCGGAATAGCAGTTCTGAAAAGACGAAAGCCTCGATAAGGTGGAACATTTTCTTGCAAAACAGCAGGGTAGTAAACCTTCCCCGGATACTTGTCAATTTCAATTAATTCGCCTATCTCTTCAAAAGCATAGATGCATTTCCCGCGCTGAAGCGCTTCATTTAGCAGTTTTTTTAGCCAATGAATCCCCTTTAATAAATTGATAAGTTCAAACACACAACCTAGAACCAAGGTATCGAAGGAGTTCCACTCAATATCATTAATATTTTTAACAATATAATTTGGAATGGTTACATCGTCGAGAATATTGATGGTCGAGCGACCAACGCGGAATGTCTGTTTCACATCGTATACGTCTATCAACTGGAACGTCAAATCTTTTGCATAACGAATAACGCTATGCACTTCTTTGTTGCAAGGAAATACAACTGCTTTTTGAATGCGAAAAGGAGGCATAGTTGGTCTGGCATTGTCATGATTGGTTTCGATAATTGGATAATCCTTTTCAAGACATTCTAATACCTCACCCATGCTTTTGGGACAATTTTCCATATAGGACAAAAAGAGCGCTGAAATACGTGCACAGGAAAAACTGCCGCCACTGTGTACTGCATAATCGCCGTTTTTCCATGGAACCTAAATTCTTTGGTTAGAATCAATGATGTTGATCACTGGATCATTGGTAAGCGCAAAGCCTGCGCCCGGAGTCCTGAACTGGTCAGATGCAATACCAATGACCCACTCAAATGCGGCGGGGTATGTGAGTGCACCATCATTTTCAAAGGTAGAAACAAGCACAACACCCTTTTTGGTCAATTGGCGTGTTATCGTTGCAAGACCTTCCATTTTTGTAGGGGCAACAATTGTGCTGGAAATATTCACTACTTTAGTTTCAATATGCTTGTCAATATACTGTAAGGCACTAATCAGGCGCGACTCACTGCTTATTGGATTGCCATCCAATAAATCAAAAATGCGCAAGCTCAGGATAGTGGTCTGGGGACGGATTGCCTTGATTATACCTGTCACTGCTGTTCCGTGTCCGAAAATATCAATCGCATCTGGAACAAGTTTGTCAGAATGTGGAGGAAGGTATGTGCAATATATATCAGAATAAGAAGATAAAGCAGGATGGCGAATGTCTACACCACAATCTATAACCACAATATCAAAACACATATGTTACCCTCCGGAAAAATTTCAATGAATTGGGGCATAAGGAATCATAGATCCCCTATGCCCATGCTTAAAATCACTAACAACATTTATGCTTACTACACCTTAAGCCTTAACTACTTTGTTGACACGTAGTAGCCCTTGAAGAACCCATTGGCATCTGTGCACTGGGGAGGAGCCCCTCCAGTAACATGGTCAAAGATAATTTCTTCACCACATTGTTCGACGCAACCGAATTGCAAGATTAGAGCGGCCTCGTTTTTATGTTTTTTTAGTTTCACCAGAACACCTCCTTTCATTGGACGCTCAAGACACGCGCGAGTTTTGCAAGGTGTAGGTTATTTTGTGTTGTTAGTGTTTAGGCCCTAGACCAATGACCTTTGTTGCACTTTCCTTAACTATGGGCTATTCTCTCAGAATCACACGAATATATTCTCTTCAAGAAAATATCCGCAGCACAGTTTTTCTTTCTTAACGATTTTATAGGAGTTGAGAAAGTGCGGCTACTTTGAGCATTCGGTTAAAGTCACTCTCTAACTTTTGCGCCTTAAGTTGTTGATACATATGTGCCTTTGAAAAAACCGCTCGCGTCGTTACAAACACCGCCGCCAGCGCCAACGTGGTCAAAAATGATCTCCTCGCCGCACGACCCGGTGCAACCATACTGCAAAGTCAAAGCGGCTTCCCTTTTGTTCTTGCTTAGTTTCATTTCAAACTACCTCCTTCGTTTAACTTTGCTTGATAATAAGAACCTGTATTCAACCCTATGACCGACGCAGCAGGGTGCGAAGATGGGAGATGCGAACGATGGTTTCGGCGGATTCAACGGAGATTTCGAAGTCTTTCGCAAGGCGGCGGGAGTGGC
>JAIRXU010000051.1 GCA_031268095.1 Oscillospiraceae bacterium
AGCAGAGTTAGTTCCTCTTGCTTCGCCATTGCTGACACCCTCCTTGCTTTGATATTCCTATTTTAGCATGTTCTTTCTGTGCTGTCAAGGGGTTTCGGAGGTAAGTTACAGGTCATAAACGAAAATGACCCGAATACTTGTATTCTACGCATTCGGCTGTCAGACGGGGTGCTGTTTTGTTGCGGAGTGAAATATGAGGTGAGTTTTTGATTGGGACGGGAGAGCAAACAATGAATATTAAAAACGCATCTTTCTGACGTTGCCGCGCAAAGCGGTCTGCCTCTTGCGTCGCTGCAACTCCCCAACCGGCGACATGGATCCCGCCCCAATGAAGGTCGTCATGATCAGTGAAGCGCCGCCTGCCGACCCGAACGAGGGCTTTTATAGCAAAACCGAAAGTTCTGAATACGTGAAGTCCACCCTTGGCCTGTTTGCGGCGGCGGGGGTGCATGTCGGCAACATTCAGGATATTCTGGACTTGGGCATCTACATCACCACGGCGGTCAAATCGCCCAAAAGCGGCTACATGGTGAGTACCGAGGTCATCAAGGCACAACTGCCCCTAGAGCTTGCCCTGTTCCCGCATTTGAAGGTTATCATGCTAATGGGCGATGTAGCAAAAAAAGCTGTCAACATGATCAAAAAGGCGCGGACGAAAAAGAATATCATTCCCTCTGAATCCACCTACAAAATTCGCGGCAATGATGATTATGGGGGGGATCCGGGTACTGCCCTCCTACATCATGACCGGCAAAAATCTGCTGATCGAACCATTCAAGCGAGATACGGTTGCTGACGACATTCGCCGGATGCTGGAGGTTATAAGGTGAAGCACATCTACGCCGCCGACGGCAGAATTTTAACATCGCCGAAAGAATTAGAGACGTTACTAAAAGGAGCTTTCTTGGCTTTTTCTCAATTGCTCGGACATATTCGTTTTTTTTATGTTGCGGATGAAATTTGGGACGGAAAGTCTTCACTTGTTTTTAAAACGAACGGTGAACCATTCATGGCTGTCGAACTTGACGACGGCGCTTTTTACATCAATGTCGCGGGAGAGAATTTCCCAATTGCTGATGAAGGTTTGCTGGAAACCGCATATGAAGCGATAAAGAAGAACGCAACTCCCAATCAATGCCGTCCGGCAGATCAGCTCACCGTCAACTTGAGCGGTCCGAATGCATTTCACTGCGGTTATCGATGTGATTTGTGCCTCGGCAGTAAAAACAGCGATCCCAACAAATTCTCGCCAAGCGAGAATTTCGGTTATATAAACTTTCTGTGCTATCACAACTGCGTTCCGGGTGTTAATATAGAGCGGTTTGACGGTGTTTGGAATTGCCCCGGTTGCGCCGAAACAAGGACGACGAAGGTTTGCCGGTTATCTTCCTGCCATAAAGCCATGGGAAAAACCGATTGCGCGAAATGCGGCGACTACCATTCGTGTGATATTTATCGCAACTGTCATTATCCGGGTCAATGCAATTTAGGTCTTACCGCCGAGAAAGTTACGCGCTTGATCATTCCGTATTGTGCGAGGGAGCGGCTGGATTTTTGGCAAAAAGAGCGTGAAAACCATACTTGACATCAAATTTCTCAAAGCAAAACAGTGATACGAGTACACACCAACAAGCAGACCGCCTTCCTTATCAAATCTAAGGATTGTCAAGGCCGTCTGCTCTGGTTTTTGATAGAATGCAATAAAAACTACATCCGCTCCGGCGCGGAAATCTTAAACATTCGCAAGATGTTCGCCAGCGTGTTCCTCACGCAGATGCAGAGCGCCAGCCTGGCTTGCCGCAAGGAATCCTCATCGCAATTGACGCGGTGCGCGTTATAAAATTTATGAAACAGAGAGGTTACATCCACACAATAACGCGTCACCTTGGTGGGATCATATCCTTTTGCTGCGGCAATGATTTCATCAGGCAACAAGGTAAGCTGCTGAATTAACTCCAGCTCTTCTTTCTGCGAAAGCAACATCAACTCTTCTTTGCTGCACGGGCGCGGAGAAATCCCTTCCTCTTCCAGTTTCCGAAGGATGCTGCAAATCCGTGCATGGGCATATTGGCAGTAATAAACCGGATTTTGCGCTGTTTGCTGCACCGCAGCATCAAAGTCAAAATCCATCGGCGTATTCGCTTCTCGCATATTAAAAAGGAAGCGAACGGCGTCAATTGGAATTTCCTCCAACAAATCCACCAATGTAACCGCTTTTCCTGTGCGTTTTGACATGCGAACAACTTCGCCATTTTGGGTGAAGCGAACCAGCTGCATTAGTACAAAATCCAGCCGGGACGCGTCAATCCCCAGCGCGGTCAATACGGCCCGCAGACGCATGGTGTAGCCATGATGATCCGCGCCGAGGATGTTGATTGCACGATCAAATCCGCGCGTTACCAGTTTATTGTAGTGATAGGCAATATCCGGCACAATGTAAGTCGGCAGCCCGTTAGAGCGCAAAAGTACAAAGTCCTTGTCGCAGCCAAAATCGCCAGCTTCAAACCACAGCGCACCGTCCTTTTCGTACGTAAAATCGCTTTGCCGAAGCAACTCGACAACGCGGTCTACTTCCCCGTTTTCGTAAAGACTGCTCTCGTGAAACCAGGTATCATAGGCAATTCGATAATGATCCATCGCCTTTTGCATGGAGGATATATTTTGTGGCAACGCGTAAGAGACCAAAGCATTACGGCGTTCCTGCTCTGATGCGTAAAGGTATTGGTCGCCATGTAAAGCGGCAAACTCTTTCGCATGCTGCAAAATATCGTCTCCATGATAACTGTCTTCGGGCAACGGAATAGCATCTTCACCAAGGTAAAGCTGTTGATAGCGAATGTCCAAGGAAAGGGCAAATTTTGCGATCTGGTTGCCGGTATCATTGACATAAAATTCTCGTTCCACATAATAACCTGCCGTCTCCAAAATGGCGGCCAAGCAATCTCCCAAAGCACCGCCCCGGGCGTTGCCCATATGCATAGGGCCAGTGGGATTGGCGGACACAAACTCTACCAAAATTCGCTTGCTTTCGCCCAAGGAAGAGCGGCCGTAAACATCCCCGTTGTTTAATATATCCAGCAACGCATCGGCATAATAGCTGGGTCCAAGGAAAAAATTCAAGAACCCGGGACCTGCTGCTTCAAAGCGCTGAATGTATGTGTCCTCTGTTTTGATGTGACGCAACAAAATATCGGCGATTTTCCGGGGCGATTGATGCAGCGCACGGGCCCAAAGCAGTGCAACATTCGCAGAAAAATCTCCATTTTGAGGATTTGCGGGAATTTCAACCTGGAAAGGATCAGACGGATGACAGGAAAACTCGCCAAATTCCACTGCAATGTCAGCGGAGTGACGCAGTACATCTGCAATTTGCTGACGCGCCGTCTCAGAAACATGCTTCATGAATAACCCTCTTCTTCATAGAAATTTATCAACGTGAAAGGTAATGAAAGGAAATAATCATCTTATGCATGGACAGCAGATCTGTATTGATATTCACTGTATATGCAATAGTTACCACACCGCCGCAATCGTCAGAGACAAAAGCCACAGAGTTGGAATATATGCCCAAATCAACAGGACCATATGGAGTATGATACATACCATTATGCCGAATGCCTTCTTCAAAGATAAACGCTAAGGGAAAATCCCCTTCCCTGGACAACATTATTTGCCCGTTATGATTGGTTAACGTCGTTTTGTTACAAGAATGCTCATCATCATGTTCATGATAACAAAGACTCCACGTATTACTGTCCGCCTCATGTTGAGAAAAAAGGCCGTTTGAAAACAATTCAATGGTCTCTGTTTGACCATTCACTTCCTGAATGTCGGAAACTTGGATCAAAACAGGCATCTGCTTCATACATTTCTCCGTATATTTATTCATTCCATATCGAGCAACTGAATTCCAAGGTCGAACAATTGTGTGGTGTCAACAGCAGAGGGGCAATTCGTCATTGGTTCCGTTGCGTTTTGCACTTTGGGGAACGCGACGACATCCCGCAGACTCTCGCAGCCAAGCAGCTGCATAATCAGACGGTCTAAGCCAATGCCCATTCCTCCATGCGGTGGCGCGCCAAAGCGAAAAGCGTTGATCAAAAAGCCGAATTTTCGCGCAATATCCTCTTCCGTGAGGCCAAGCAGGGCAAAAATACGAGCTTGCAGCACTGGATCTGTGATACGAATTGAGCCGGAGGACAACTCAATACCATTCAAAACAAGGTCTGCCGCCTGAGCAATTACCCCTGCTTTATCTGTTTCCAGCAAAGAAGAGGTTTCTTGCGTTGGCGCAGTGAATGGATGATGCATGGCAACAAACTGTTGACTATCCTCGTCCCAATCAAAGAAGGGAAAGTCAGTTACCCACAGAAAATGTAGGACATTTTTGGGGATTAACTGCAGTTGGCGGGCCAATTCGATTCTGAGCGCACCCAAAACGGAGAGAACCAGAGCATTTTTTGCATCTGCTACAAGAAAAACAACGTCGCCAGAGGTTGCTTCAGCGCGAGAAAGAATCGCTTGCATGCTATCTTGCGAAATAAACTTTCCGAAAGAGGATAAAATGGTGTCATCATTCCCCCAGCGAATCCAAGCGAGTCCTTTTGCACCATTTCCTTTGGAAAAATCTGTCAGACGGTCGATTTCTTTACGGGTAAGGATGGAAAAAGCATTTTTGGCTGTAATTCCCTGGACACTCCCCCCCCCCCTGAACGGCAGAAGAAAATACGGCAAAATCACTGTTCTGCACCAAATTGCTGATGTCAAATAACTCCATTCCATAGCGAGTATCAGGCTTATCACTGCCGTAACGAGACATCGCGTCGGCGTACGAAACGCGGGGCAAGGGGAACGGAATATCCAACGACAGCTCGTCGCTGAGACGGCGAATCAAGCCTTCGACGCTGCCAAGCAAATCTTCAATGTCAATAAATGACATTTCCAAATCGATTTGCGTGAATTCCGGCTGCCGGTCAGCCCGTAAATCTTCATCACGAAAACAACGGGCAAACTGCACATAACGATCAAACCCCGCCACCATGGAGAGTTGCTTATACATTTGCGGCGATTGCGGTAATGCGTAAAAGTTCCCGGGGTGTACCCTGCTGGGCACCAAATAATCACGTGCGCCCTCGGGAGTCGATTTAATAAGCATAGGCGTTTCAATTTCAATAAACTCTTGCGCATCAAAGTAATCACGTGCGATCCGGGTGATGTGGTAACGCGCCAAGAGGTTACGTTGTAAATCAGGGCGGCGCAAATCCAGATATCGATACTTTAAACGGGTGAGCTCACTGGTAGCGCTATTTTCCACAATCTCAAAGGGCGGCGTTTCACTTTTTGCCAGAATCAGGAGTTCTTCCGTCGCAATTTCGATATCGCCTGTTGGAAGGCCTGTATTTTTTGCGCTGCGCTCCCGCACGACGCCTGTTGCCATAACAACGAATTCGCCGCGCACACTTGCTGCCTTTTCGCGCAGGGAAACGCTCGCCGTTTCGTCGAAGGCCAGTTGGACGAGGCCTGTGCGGTCGCGTAAGTCAATGAACAGCAACGCCCCAAGGTCCCGCCGCCGCTGGACCCAGCCAGCAACCGTGACTGTCTCGCCTGCTTCCGCGAGGCGAAGCGTTCCGCAATAATGCGTCCGTTTGCGTTTGCCCATGGTATCCATCAAGAATCCTCCTTTATCGATTCAAAGCCAGAAAACAATTCGAACAATGATGCTTCTTCACTGTGCAGCAAGTGCTGTTCCAATTCCTCTGCAAAGTTGGACAGGGAGATGGTTTCTTCGCTGCCGTCCGCCATATGTTTCAGCTTTGCCGTCCCGCAAGCCAGTTCCTCTTCGCCGAGGACTGCGGTGAACCGGGCCTTTACTTTATCGGCGTACTTCATTTGTGCTTTCAAGGAGCGGCCCGTAACGTCGTAAAGCGCCATCACGCCATCGCCCCGAAGTTCAAAAGCATACCGCGCGGCCGCAGCAAGGGCAGTTTCCCCCCGCGTGGCCAAGAAGAGGTCGCAGCGCCGCCGCTCCGGCAAGGCCGCTTCTGCCGCGCGCAAGTGCATCCAACTGCGGTCCAAGCCAAGGCCAAATCCCAGCGAGGGCAGATGCTGTCCCCCCAGTTCTTCGATTAGCCCGTCATACCGCCCGCCCGCGCCGATGACCAAACCGTCGGTCTGCGGGAGTTCGGAAACGAACTCAAAGACGGTGCGGGTGTAGTAATCCAAGCCGCGAACCACACGCGGATTAACCATATAAGGAATTTCCAGCTGTTCCAAGAGAGTCTTTACTCCGGTGAAGTGTGCTGCGCACTCTTCACAAAGGTATTCCGTGATACGCGGGGCCAGCGCTGCTTCTGCTGCGCAGATAGGGCTTTTACAATCAAGGATTCGCATGGGATTGCGATCCAGGCGATCCAGGCAAGTAGGACAGAGGTTGTCCTCCCGGGTACGGAAATACTTCCGCAGCTCGTCCAAATAATGGGCTCGACAGGCAGGACACCCAATGGAATTGATTTCCAGACGATAGGATTCCAGGCCGACGGTTGCATAAAATGTCGTTGCCAAGCTGATGAGTTCGGCGTCTGCCGCCGGGGACGCGGCGCCGAAGCACTCTACGCCGAATTGCGTGAACTCCCGCTGGCGGCCAGACTGGGGCTTTTCGTAACGGTAGCAGGTGGTAATATAACTGACTTTCTGGGGCAGCGCTTCGGCCAGCAACCCGTGTTCCAGGCAAGCCCGGGCAACTCCGGCGGTGCCCTCCGGACGCAGGGTAATGGACCGGTCCCCTTTATCTCGGAAAGTATACATTTCCTTTTGAACGACGTCGGTGGTATCCCCAACGGAGCGCTCGAATAGTTCGGTATGCTCAAAAACTGGCGTCCGGATTTCAAAATATCCGAAAGCTTCTGCGGTTTCCAGCGCGACGCGTTCCAGCCAGCGCAATTCTTGCGATTCGCCGGGCAAAACATCCCGCGTCCCGCGCACCGCCTTGGTAATCAGTGCCATAAAAAACCTTTCTATCCGATATGGAGGGCGTTTACCATTCCAGCTTCCGCTGGCTCTGTTTGGCGATTTCCCGCCAGTCGAGATCACCGCGCTCCAGCGCATGAATCAGCGCTTCTGCCGTAGCAATGTTGGTGGCAATAGGGATGTTGTGCACGTCGCATAAGCGCAGGAGGTTGTTTTCCTCGTCGGACTCCCCGATGTTAATGCCGTCTCGGAACATCATGACCAGATCCAGTTCATCGCAGGAAACCATGGATTCCATTTGTTCCACGCCGCCCTGCCCCGAATAGAGCAGCTGCACCGGCAGGCCAGTCGCTTCACGGATAATACGCCCTGTGGTCCCCGTCCCGAAAAGGGTATGCTTGCCGAATACGCCGCAATAGGCGATGCAAAATTGGGTCATCAGCTCTTTTTTGGTGTCATTGGCGATCAAGGCGATATTCATCTGGTAAGCTCCTTTGCTAGATTTTGGGATATCAAATATCAGGCGTCCGGCGTTGCGTCATCCTCTGGTTCATCAGCGGGGAGAGCGTCGGCGGGCGTTTCTTCGTCTTTGGGGACGCAGGCAAACCCGACGACCCGTTCCCCTTCCGTCGCTCGCATGACCCGTACGCCCTTGGCAGGCCGGTTTTGCAGGCTAATTTGCCCGGCAGGAATACGAATGATGACGCCGTCGGAGGAAATCAAAATCAGGTCTTCGTCCTCGGCGACCGCCGCGATACCGGCGATATTTCCATAACGCCTGGTGTGGTAATTAATCAAGCCCTTGCCGCCCCGGGACTGGACGCGGTACTGCGCCGCTTCGCTGCGGCGGCCGTAGCCGGTTTCACTGATGGTGAGAATGGTCCGGGTCTGCTCCGGGATAGTTTGGGCGTCCTGCAAAATGACGTCCATACCGATGACCTCGTCTCCGTCCGCCAGACTGACGGCTCGGACACCCCGGGCGGTGCGCCCCATAGAACGGGCGTCCCCTTCCCGGAAGCGGATCGCCATACCTAGCTGGGTGGCGATGATGAGATCATCTCCGCCGGCGGTGAGTTTGACCCAGGCCAGTTCGTCGTCCTCGTCCAGTCCCAGAGCTATAACCCCGTTTTTGCGGACGTTGCGGAACTCACTCAGGGGCGTACGCTTGATGGTGCCCCGGCGGGTCACCATACAGAGAAAGCGTTCCTCTGCCGCGGCCTGATCCTCTGCTGAAACGCGGATGAGCGCGGAAACGCTCTCGTCTCCGGCAACGGGCAAAAGATTGACAATATTCATGCCTTTGCTGTTGCGAGAGCCTTCGGGGATTTCATAGCCTTTGAGCCGGTAGACGCGTCCCTTGGTGGTGAAAATCATGACGTAATCATGAGACGAGCCGAGGAACATGGTCTGGACCACATCTTCTTCCCGGCGGGTCATGCCTTTGATTCCGCGGCCGCCGCGCTTTTGGAGTTGGTAGGCGGCAACGGGCTGGCGTTTAACGTAACCCAGATTGGTCATGGTATAAACGCAATCTTCCTGCGGAACGAGGTCTTCGATATCGACTTCCCCGCTGACGGCAGCGATTTCTGTCCGGCGGGGATCGCCGAATTTATCCCTGATGGCGCAGACTTCAGCCTTGACCAGCGTCAGCATCTTTTGTGGATCACCCAGCAGCGCCTCGTATTCCCCGATCTGGTCCGCCAGCTGGCGCATTTCCTCCTCGATTTTTTCGCGCTCAAGCCCGGTTAGCTGACCGAACCGCATTTGCACGATGGCCTGCGACTGGGGATCATCCAGCCCGAAGCGTTCCATCAGCCGGGCCTTGCCTTCGGGGATGTTCTTCGAACTGCGCAGCAGTGCCAGCACTTCATCGATGAAATCCAGGGCAACCAGCAGCCCCTCCAGAATATGGGCGCGTTCACGGGCCTTGGCCAGGTCATATTCCGTGCGGCGGGTGACGACTTCTATCTGGAATCTGATGTAGTGTTCCAGCATCTGCTTGAGCGTCAGGAGCTTCGGTTCCCCGTTCACCAGAGCGATCATGATCGTGCCGAAGGAAGCCTGCATCTGCGTAAAACTATAGAGCTGGTTGAGAACCACCTGGGGGTTGGCCTCCCGTTTGAGATCCACCACCAGATCCATCCCCTCCCGGGAGGAATAGTCGTTGACCCCAGAGACGCCGTCGATCCGCTTATCCTTGACCAGCTGATCGATGGCTTCATGCAGCCGGGCTTTGTTGACTTGGTAGGGCAGTTCAGAAACATGAATCGCGAAACGGCCGTCTTTTTTTTCTCGAATTTCCGCCCGCGCCCGGACGTCTATTTTCCCGCGGCCCGTGCCGTAGGCCGCGCGGATTCCGGCCCGGCCCATGATGATCCCCGCCGTCGGGAAATCCGGCCCCTTAATGTGTTCCATGAGGTCCTCAAGCGTCGCGTCGGGGTGATCAATGAGGCAGCACATCGCGTCGACGACTTCGACGAGGTTGTGGGGCGGAATATTGGTTGCCATGCCGACGGCGATGCCGGTGGAACCGTTGACCAGAAGATTTGGAAAACGAGAAGGCAGCACCGTTGGTTCCTTCAGTCGGTCGTCGTAGTTCGGGACGAAGTTCACGGTGTTTTTCTCGATATCCGTCAGCATTTCCGTGGAAATCTTACTCATGCGGGACTCCGTGTACCGATAGGCGGCGGGCGGGTCGCCGTCCACAGAGCCAAAGTTGCCGTGTCCGTCAACGAGCAGGTACCGCATGGAAAAATCCTGCGCCAGCCGGACCATCGCGTCGTAGACGGAGGCGTCTCCGTGCGGATGGTAGCTGCCCAGCACCGCGCCGACAGTATCGGCGCACTTGCGGTAGGCTTTTTCGGGGGTCAGGCCGTTGCGGTGCATGGTGAAAAGAATGCGGCGGTGCACGGGCTTGAGTCCGTCACGCACGTCCGGCAAGGCGCGGGACGTGATGACAGACATAGAATAGTCCAGGAAAGATTTGCGCATTTCCCGTGCGATTTCTACCGGTACAATTTTTTGTGCCTCCAGAGAGGCTGCGTCGAAAGCCAAGGTGGATACCTGCCTTTATCTCAATTAGGAACAATATCGGGGAACGGGATCGAAAAACCGGAAACGACCGTTTGGCCGAGGACCTCCGGCCGTTAGACGTCCAAATTGCTGACTTTCTTTGCATTGAGTTCAATGAACTCCCGGCGGGGTTCCACTTTGTCCCCCATGAGGATGGTGAAGGTCTCGTCGGCGGTGATGGCATCGTCCATCGTCACCCGCAGCATGGTCCGGAACGCGGGATCCATCGTAGTCTCCCAGAGCTGGATCGCGTCCATTTCGCCCAGACCCTTGTATCGCTGAACGTCGCAGTCCCCGCCCAGTTCCGCAATGCAGCGGTCCCGTTCCTCTTCGGAAAAAGTGTAGCGGGAGCGCTTGCCTTTGCTGACCTTAAAGAGCGGCGGCTGGGCGATGTAAATATGTCCTTCCGTGATCAGCGGCCGCATGTAGCGAAAAAAAAACGTCAGCAGCAGGGTGCGGATGTGCGCACCGTCAACGTCGGCGTCGGCCATGATGATGACTTTATCGTAGCGCAGGCGGGAAATGTCGAAGTCTTCGTCCAGTCCGGTGCCCAGCGCGGTCACCACGGGAAGCAGCTTTTCGTTGCCAATGACTTTGTCCAGCCGGGCCTTTTCAACATTGAGCATTTTGCCCCAGAGAGGCAAGATTGCCTGGTAACGGGGATCACGCCCCTGTTTGGCGCTGCCGCCGGCGGAGTCGCCCTCGACGATATAGATTTCCGTATTCTCCGCGCTCTTTT
The DNA here is from genome assembly GCA_031268095.1 of Oscillospiraceae bacterium. Taxonomy (GTDB): domain Bacteria; phylum Bacillota; class Clostridia; order Oscillospirales; family Acutalibacteraceae; genus WRMQ01. Next base: position 10,778 of record JAIRXU010000051.1, read on the forward strand.
CGGTGCAGTCAGCCAGCTTCCCCGGGAGGGAGGCGCCGTCTACGCCGCTCTTTTTACGGGCCAGGTCCCGGGCCCGTCGGGCGGCTTCTCTCGCGCGTGAGGCGTCCAACGCCTTGGAAAAGACAGCCTTGGCTACGCCGGGATTTTCCTCAAAATAGGTCATGAGCTTTTCGTAGACCAGGGAAGAAACCATCGGGGTCATTTCCGTGTTGCCCAGCTTGCCTTTCGTCTGCCCTTCGAACTGCGCGTCGGTCAGCTTGACGCTAATAACGGCGGTCAGACCCTCGCGGACATCCTCTCCGGAAAGATTCTTGTCGGTGTCTTTGAGGTATTTGAACTTGCGGCCGTAGTCGTTGAAGACGCGGGTCAAGGCGGACTTGAAGCCGGTTTCGTGCGTACCGCCATCCACGGTATGGACGTTGTTCGCGAAGGACAGCAGCAGCTCGTTGTAGCTATCATTATAAAGAATCGCCACTTCCGCCGACCGGTCCCCGCTGACGGCGGAGATATGGATGGGGGTGTCGTGCAGCGCGGTGAGGCCGCGGGTACTGTCAAGGAATTCCGCGAAGCTGGAAATTCCGCCTTCGTAGCAGAAATCCCGATGCAACGGTTCTTCGGCGTTCCGCCGGTCATCCAGTGTAATGCGCAGACCGGCATTGAGAAAGGCCGATTCCCGCAGCCGCCGCTCCAGGGTCTCGAAGTCGAACTCTGTTGTTTCGGTGAAAATGTCCGCGTCCGGGCAGAAGCGAATCAGCGTGCCGTGCCCGTCGCCTTTCCCGAGAATCATCAGCTCGGTTTCCGGATCTCCGCGGGAAAAGCGCTGGCTGTAGATTTTTCCGTCCAATGTGACTTCCACTTCCAGCCATTCCGACAGCGCGTTGACCACCGAGGAGCCAACGCCGTGCAGTCCGCCGGAAACTTTGTATCCGCTGCCGCCAAATTTTCCGCCCGCATGCAGGACCGTCAGCACGACAGTCACCGTAGGGATTCCCAATTTTTCGTTGAGACCGACGGGAATGCCGCGGCCGTTGTCGCGTACAGAAATGATATTTCCCGGCAGGATCTCCACGCTGATATCAGTACAGATCCCGGCCAGGGCCTCATCAATGGAGTTATCGACGATTTCATAAACCAGATGGTGCAATCCCCGCGGACCGGTGGAGCCGATATACATCCCCGGGCGCTTGCGAACGGCCTCCAAGCCGTCCAGAACTTGGATCTGGCTTTCGTCGTATTTTTCGGTGACGATTGTATTCAACTCGGTCTCGTCGTCGAAGCGTATCAGCTCAAGTTCCTGTAAGTCGTCTCGTTCTTCCAAAAGGGCGTACCTCCATGAAAAATAGGATCGCTATTGGCCCAGCGAACCGGGCGGCGGACCGCCGATCAGGCGCTGCATCAGGCCGGGGCGTTTCTCCCGCTTGGGTTTATAGAGCGGCGGATGCGCCAGCCGCGTCCGGAACGTGTTTCCCGACGGCGAAGCCAAGATTTTGTTGACCCGGATCACCACCGGCGCGAGGTCACTGCTCATGTAGTCAACGCAGTTGGCCAGCAGCGTCTGGTCGTTCCCGAGCGAACCCAGGATGGTGACGGCAATCAGGCTCTGGGCCTCGTTGACGCCGTTTTCGAACACATCATTGAAAAGATTGAACATGCGCCGCATTTGCAGCGGGTCGTTCCGGCGGATCGTTTCATGGATGGCCTGGTTGCCGACCTGCTGAAAAAATTCTTCGCTCAGGAATTCGCCGTATGTTTCGAAATTGGCCTTATACGCCGCGCGCAGTTCTGGGAAAATCCCGGTGAGGCTGTTGGCGAAGGAAAAGGCGTCGTAGTAAGCGTCGCCGTTCTTGACAGCGGTTTTGGAGATGCTCTTGGGCAGCTTCTTGGCCGCGGCGGAACCGCCCTTGCGCGGGGTGAACTTCTCCCGTAAGGCCTCGCCGAACTCCTCAGCGATGTACTTGATATCCCGGTCGTCGGCGTTGCGCAGGTCCAGCAGGGAAAGCGCCAGCTGGCCGAAATCTCCGTCTGCGGCGTTCTCCGCCGGCCGGTTGCAGTAAAGCAGCGCGGCTTTGCCGTCATAAAGCTCCAGACGGAGAGACCCCGCCTGCCCCACGAAGCTCAGCCGGGTTTTCTTTTCATCCGGGTCCGGGGTTTCTTCCGCCGCGCGGAATCCCGCCTCCCCCAAGGCGCCGTCCATCAAGCGCAGCAGGTCCGCCAATGCCTCCATGGCATCCATCATATTGTTGTCCTTTCCGCCGCCGGGTGGCGACTGGGCTTATTATATATTATTAATAGTATATCATAAAATCCGGCTTTTGCCAAGTGATTTTCGGTAGATCGACACAGAGTTCACAAAATGTTCATATATTGGCGGCGAAAAAGGCGAAAAACCGGCGTTTTGTTTCTTGCGTTTTTCCCAGAAATCTGCTATACTTACATCATCAAGCACCATCAAGGAAGGGGGCGTCAGGATGACTTTGCTGATTACCGGCGCGGCCGGGTTCATTGGCAGCAACTTTACGTATTATTGGCAGGAGCATGCCCCGGAGGACCGGCTGATCTTGCTGGACGCACTGACTTATGCTGGCAACCGGGGGACGCTGGACGGCGTCCTGACCCAGCCAAACGTGCAATTTGTGCATGGCGACATCACCGACCGGGCGCTGGTAGAGGACCTCTTTGCGGCGGAACGCTTCGGCGCGGTGGTAAACTTTGCGGCGGAATCCTTTGTAGACCGATCCATTACCCATCCGGATATTTTTCTCCGGAGCAATATTCTAGGCGTACAGGTGCTCATGGACGCCTGCCGCGCCCATGGGAACGTTCGCTTCCACCAGGTGTCCACCGATGAGGTCTACGGCGACCTGCCGCTGGACCGCCCGGACCTCTTTTTTACCGAGGAAACGCCGCTCCACACGTCCAGCCCCTATTCCGCTTCGAAGGCGGCGGCGGACCTGCTTGTCCTGGCCTACCACCGAACCTACGGCTTGCCTGTGACGGTTTCCCGCTGTTCGAATAACTATGGGCCGTATCAGTTCCCGGAAAAAATGATTCCCCTGATGATTGCCAAGGCGCTGGCGGACCAGCCGCTGCCGGTTTACGGAACGGGGACCAATATCCGGGACTGGCTGTATGTGGATGACCACTGCCGGGCGATCGACCGGATCCTGAAGGACGGACAGCCGGGGGAGGTTTACAACGTCGGCGGACACAACGAACGCGACAATCTCACGGTGGTACGGGCCATCCTACGGAAGCTGGGCAAGCCGGAATGTCTGATCACGTACGTTGCGGACCGGGCGGGGCATGACCTGCGCTACGCCATTGACCCGGCGAAGATCCACCGGGAGCTGGGATGGCTGCCGGAAACCGATTTCGATGACGGCATTGATCAGACCATTGACTGGTACCTGTCTCATGAGGACTGGTGGAAGCCATTGCTGGCGCGGATGGGAAAAACAGGGTGATTTCTTTCCGGCCCTCCCATTCCTGGAAATTCGGAAAAGTTTTTTGCAAGTATTTTACTTATTGTTCTTTATTGTAATTATTCCGCCATCTGGGTGTGCTATAATGGTATTGATCATGGAGGGGTTTCCTCCGCGGAATTTGTCATTGAAGGAGGCAGGAAGGTATGTTTGACGGAATGTTCCAATCCGAAACCTTGTATGAAAACATGCAGGGGTTCGAAAAATGGGTGTTTGACCTGGCCGAGAAGCTGTTGGCCTGGCTGAACCTCGAATCAACGCTGAACGGGATTCAGTCGTTTGGCGAAAATGTCGTGTCGTTTTTCCAAGGCTTCGGCCGCCCCGGCGCGTATGGGATCGTCGATTTCTTTGATTTCCTCACCGATGTGATTAAGCTCTTTGTGTAAATACCCCTCTGTAACCGCATGCCGTGTCGAAAGGCGCGGCTTCTTTTGTGTCAGGCATCACAATGTTCGAATGATGGGAGGATTCTAATGAAACTGAAACGAATCGCGGTCCTGCTGGCGGCGTTGCTGCTGGCGGCGCTGGCGGCGGGCTGCGCCAAAGAAACTCCGGTTGCCAATACGGGGGTTTCTGACGGAGCCAACACCTACTGGTGGGGCGAGGAGATCTCCAGTCAGCCGGATGAGCCGCAGTTCCCCTCCGAGGCGGACAGCACGGAACCGTCTTCGGACGCCGGTACCTTGCCGGGCGAAACGCCGGGCACCGCCGCGCCGGGAACCACCAAAACGCCGGTTGTCGTCATCCCCGGCACCACCGCGAAGCCGGCAGCCCCCGGACAGACGACCACCAAACCAGCGACAACCAAGTCGACAACCACCAAACCCACCACTGCCACTGCGAAGCCGGCGACGACCAAGCCTACCACAGCTCCCGTCGTGCCGACGAAGGTCTATCCCAACCCGATTAGCATCACCAGCAAGGACAATGCCCTGTCAGTCTTCAACGCCTCGGTGAAGAAAGTCGTCTCGGAGAAACCCGGCTTCGGCAAGAGCCACAACATTACCTTCGGGTCCTGGCAGTTGGATCCGGCGCTGCTGGGCGGCTACGAATCGCTGATTCCGCTCCCGGCGGATCAGGTCAACAATTATATTTCCTCCATGCTCAACAGCTCCCTGGGCAGCGGCGGGCTGAAGACGGCCACGGCCAGCAAGGGGTACGCGAACCAGATCATCCGCGAGAGCGCCTGGGCCATGAGCGATCTGAAGGACGTCACCTACGCCAAAGATGGCGCCAACTGGATAGTGACCATCACCGTCAATGACGGCAACACCCGCCAGCAGAAGAAGTTCCTCTCCTCTGGAATTACAGGCAACTCGCCCATCGACAAAGGCCCGTTGCACATGGCCACAGGCGACGGCTCGTTGTATGACCACATGACGGCGGACCGGGTGTTTGCCCTGATTAAAGCCAATGCGGGCAAACTCGTTGACCCGATCGACATCAGTGAAATCACCAACCAGATCAAGTTCGTGGCGACAATCGACGGTGGCGGCTACCTGGTCCGGCTGACGGCGGATTATCATCAGCAATTCACCCTGGGTGAAGTTACGGTCGTGACCAGCGGGCAGGGCGTCAAAGACCAGACCGGTTCCGCGAATGTGCATATTGTCTACAGCGACTTTAATTATTGACAGACAGTGATCACGGACAAGAAAGCCCGCCTGGGATATTCCCGGCGGGCTTTTGTTATGCTGTCATTTGTATGGACGCGACAGAGTAGTATCCGGCCGGAGCCTGCCGGGGCTGGAAGTTCCATCCCGCGACCGATTTGCCCGCATGCTCCAGAGACAGCACCAAGTGGCAAAGCCCGATCCCCATGTCAATTTGGTTCATTCGTCCGAGAATTTTCGCTTTGAGGAAACCGAGCTGCCGGCAGTAAGCGCACAGGACGTCCCCTTCCGCGGCGAAGAACCAGGGCTGGGAGTTGGTCGCGCTGGGAGCGAGGCGCACCGCCTCCAGCACCGGCTGCCAGTTCGCCGCGGAAATAACCTCCGAAATGGGTTTGCGGTCGAACTCCGCAAGACTCTGCCGGGCCAAGGGTTCCCCGGGTATGGCTGCCTTAAGACACATGGCATAGCTCAGGCCGGCGGGGGGCTCGCCATCCTTCGGATCTCGGCCCATCCCGAACCAGAGGCGGCCAATCCCAAGGGTGTGGAGCGTCAGGTCCAATTGCTGAAGCACAAAGCCCAGGTTGACATTCCCGGCAGCGGTGTTGGCGCAGTAGCCATAGATCCGGGATACCCCACTCTCCTTTGTCGCTTCCAGCCGCAGTTCATACGGTTCCTCTGGGAGCAGCGGTTTCAGCCGATCTATCGCGGCCCGGATGGCGTTTGTCTGTTCGGCGGTCAGGGGGATGCCCGCATACTTGCGGATGGATTTGCGGGTAAAAATCGCGGGATATAAAGTTTGGTCTAGACTCTGTAGTCACGAGATTCCGAGCCAAAGCGCCCAGCAGCGGATATGGACAGCAGCAAGGAAGGACGAGGAATTTTTCGCGTATCGTGTTGCGATGCCGCGCCACTTTTT